>JAIXXB010000024.1 GCA_027490955.1 Rhodobacter sp. | reverse complement strand
TGGCAGGCCGAGATGCTGTTTGGCGATGATGAGGTCTTGGTTGCGGCCAAACATCTGGTCAATGACAAGACGATCCTGCGCGTCGAAGGCGGCGAGGTGGAATACTTCCACATGCTGTTTGACACCCACGAAATCGTCTTCGCCAGCGGCGCACCATCGGAAAGCTTCCACCCCGGTGAAATCGGATGGGGCGCACTCGCCCAAGAAGCCCGCGACGAAATCATAGCCCTGTTCCCAGACCTAGAACAAAACCAATTCCAAGGCTACGGTACCGCCGCAAGACGAACTTTGAAGGCTTTCGAAGCACAACTCGTCAGGGGGCTTCAGACGTGGTGACGGGCTGGGTTTATTGGATATGGCCTTCCAGATTTTGCGGGAGTGTTTCGTGGATTGCTGAACGCTGGGGGGCGCCTCATGCGCCCAATGTTGGGCGCAGATCAAAACTTGGGTCTAGCCATCTTCGCGCGGGGGCACAGCTTTCGTAGGGCCAGATAGAGAGATATCGCGCGCCACATCGCACAGGCGGGCGCGGGCGGCCTCGATTGGGGGGATGATGCTGGGCGTTGGCCGCGCAATATAGGCCGAGGTGAGCACCCCCACAGCCTGCCCATCCTGCGCCAGAATTGGCACGGACAGGTCTTGCACGCCAATCAGTTGCGCGGATGGTGCCTCGCGGTAGCCTTGCGCGCGGACGGTCTTGCCTGCGGCCTGCACAGCCAGCGCAGCTTGCAATTGCCCCGCCAACCCCCAAAGGGCCAGCTTTTCGTCCAGCCCTTCAACCTGTTGGAACGCCATCAAAGTTTGCCCTGAGGCAGAGGTCAAAAGCGGCAATTGTGCGCCCACTTTCACCCGAAATTCCCATGTCCCAATTGGGCTGGCCTGCGCGATGACCACCATGAAGCCGCCCTCGGGGATGACCAAATGGCAGCTTTGCTGCAAGTCGCGCGCATAGGCATCCATCAAGGGCTGGGCGCGCGTGACCAGCCTGCGCCAATAGGGGATGCGCGTGGCCAGCACGAACAATTTCATCGACAGCGCGAATCGATCCCCCATGTGGCGCGAGACATAGCCACGCGCGACCAGCCGTTCGAGCATGCGGTAAATCTCTGATGGATTGCGGCCCATCGCCCTGACAATTTCACCCCGTGTCAGGCCCTCGGCTTGATCGGCCAAAAGCTCTAGGATATCCAGACCTTTATCAAGGGCGGGTGCGCGGTAGCGGTCTATCGGATCCATCCGCGAGGCTCCTTTCGACGTGAAATTTATAACCCAACTTGTGACAATATGATTGCATTCAGTTTATTTGTGAATAGAGTATTCATATGTGATGCACCTTAGTCACGAGTATGATGCGGGGAGGCTTCATGCGACTTTTAAACAAAACAATTTTGATTACGGCTGCGGGGCAGGGCATTGGGCGGGCTTCGGCCATTGCTTGTGCGGCGCAGGGCGCGCGCGTGATTGCGACCGACCGCGATGCCAGCCTGCTGGCGGGGCTTGATATGCAGACCTATGCGCTGGATGTCACATCGGATGCCGATATTGCGGCGCTGGCCGCCAAAGTGCCCGATTTAGACGGGCTGTTTAATTGCGCAGGCTATGTGGCGCATGGCACGGTTTTGGACGTGACGGATAAAGATTGGGACTTTTCCTTTGATTTGAATGTGAAATCCATGCTGCGCATGTGCCGCGCTTTTGTGCCGGGCTTGCTGCGGCAAGCGGGCAAGACGGGCACGGCATCGCTGCTGAACATGGCCTCTATGGCCTCGTCCATCAAAGGCTTTCCAAACCGCGCGGCCTATGGCGCGACCAAGGCTGCGGTGATTGGGCTGACAAAGGCCATCGCGGCCGATTATGTAAAGACGGGCCTGCGCGCCAATGCGATATGTCCAGGCACAGTGGATACGCCGTCTTTGCGCGGGCGCATTGCCGCAAGCGCTGATCCCGTTCAGGCCGAGAAAGATTTCATTGCGCGCCAACCGATGGGGCGACTGGCCCAGACCGACGATATCACGCCAATGGTAGTGTTTTTGCTGTCGGACGAATCCAAGTTTGTCTCGGGGCAGGCGTGTTTGGTGGATGGTGGGGTCACGATATAAATGCCCATGGTCGATGCGCATTGCCATTTCTGGAACCCAGAGCGTGGTGATTACGGCTGGCTGATGGCGGGGCCTGACAGCCTTGATCCGTTGCGGCGCGTGTTTGCGCCCCGTGATTTGGCCGCGTTGAATGGTGGGGCGCAGGTTTTGGCTGTGCAGGCTGCCGATAGCATTGCGGAAACCGAATATCTGTTGCAGCTCGCGGCGCAAAATCCGCAGATTGTGGGGGTTGTTGGTTGGGTTGATTTGGCCCATGCAAGCGCGGCGCAGGATATAGCGCGCCTTGCGCAGAACCCTTTGCTGCGCGGCTTGCGCCCGATGCTGCAAGACATTGCCGACAGCCGCTGGATTTTGACCGCGCCCAAGGATGCCGCGATCAATGCGATGGTTGCCCATGGGCTGTGCTTTGATGCGCTGGTGCAAACCCGCCACTTGCCGCATTTGGCAGAATTCGCCGCGCGCTGGCCCGATTTGCCGATGGTTATCGATCATTGCGCCAAGCCCGCGATGCTGGGCGGTTTGTCAAAAGATTATACCGCAGGCATGGCGGCATTGGCCGCGCAACCGCATGTGATGTGCAAACTTTCGGGCCTATTGACCGAACTTCCCATCGGCCAAAGCGATGCAATATCCGCTTTGCGCCCTGTGGTGGATTTGGTGCTGAATCTGTTTGGCCCAGATCGGGTGATGTGGGGGTCGGATTGGCCCGTGCTGACGCTGGCGGCCAGCTATGCGGAATGGGCGCAGATGACCGAGGCCTTGCTTGTAGGCCAGCCAAGCCGCGCGCGCGCCGCCATCATGGGCCAAACTGCCGCACGATTTTACAACTTGGAGCGTGTCGATGCCTGACCTTATCGAAATGCGCGGCATTGACAAAAGTTTTCCGGGCGTGCGGGCGCTGCGCCAAGTGGATTTTAATCTGCGCGCGGGCGAGGTGCATGCCTTGATGGGCGAAAATGGCGCGGGCAAATCGACACTGATGAAGATTCTATCAGGGGTTTACCAGCCAGATTCAGGGCAGATTATGGTGGATGGCAAAGCGCAGGCCATCGGAGGGCCGCGCGCAGCGCAGGCCTTGGGCATTGCCATTATCCACCAAGAATTGATGCTGATGCGCGATTTGACTGTGGCGCAGAATATCTTCATCGGGCGCGAGCGGCGCAATATGTTTGGCGTGCTGGATGAGGCATGGCTCAATGCCTCTGCCGCGGCCATTTTTGCGCAGATGAAAGTCAATATCGACCCGCGCGCCACTGTGGGGGATTTGTCAGTTGCGCAGGCGCAGATGGTGGAAATTGCCAAAGCCCTGTCCTACAAATCGCGCGCGCTGATTATGGACGAGCCGACCGCCGCGCTGAATGCCAAAGAGGTGGCGGAATTGTTCGCCATCGTGGCGCGGCTGCGCAGCGAAGGCGTGGGCATTGTCTATATCTCGCACCGCATGGATGAGATTAGGCAGATATCTGATCGCGTCACGGTGATGCGCGATGGCGCGTTGGTGGGCACAGTGGCTGCGGCCGATACGCCCATATCGCAAATTATTTCTATGATGGTGGGGCGCGAAATCACCGATGCGCGCCCAATTGTCCCGAACCTCGCGGGGTCTCCCAAGGCGCTTGAGGTTCGGAACTTATCGCGGGGCCGCGCGGTGCGGGAAGTCTCGTTCGATGTGCAGCGGGGCGAAATTTTGGGCTTTGCTGGTCTGATGGGGGCAGGGCGCACGGAACTGGCGCGGCTGATTTTTGGCGCTGATCGACCCGACAGCGGCAGTATTTCGGTGGCGGGCAAACCTGCCACAATCGCCAGCCCCGCCGACGCCGTGCGCCTTGGCATTGGGTATCTGTCCGAAGATCGCAAACATTTGGGGCTGGCGCTGGGTATGGATGTGCGCGCCAATATCGGTATGACGGCAATGGCGCGGTTTTCAGACCGTTTTGGCCGCATTGACGAGGCGGCTTTGGGCCGCGTGGCGCATGATTACATCGCCCAGCTTGCCATTCGCACCCCGTCTGACGGGCAAGAAGTGCGGTTGCTGTCTGGCGGCAACCAGCAAAAGGTTGTCATTGCCAAATGGCTGCTGCGCGACTGCGATATCTTGATTTTCGATGAACCCACGCGCGGCATTGATGTGGGTGCCAAGGCCGAGATTTACACCCTGATCCAAGGGCTGGCAGCACAGGGCAAGGCGATTATCGTCATTTCCAGCGAATTGCCCGAAGTGCTGCGCCTGTCGCATCGCATCGCCGTTATGTGTGAAGGGCGGCTGACAGGTATTTTGCCCGCCGAAGCCGCGCAGGAACAAATCATGGCGCTGGCCACCCAGCGCGATACAACCGCAGGAGCCGCCGCATGAGCAGCGCAAACACCGCAGAAAAACCCAAATCCAAAGATTTTAGCGGCGCAGGGCAAAAGCTATTGGCCTTTGCCTCGTTGATTGCGCTGATTGTGGCCTTTTCGCTGTTGTCGGAAAACTTTCGCACTGTCACCAATATGATGAACATATTGCAGGCCACATCGGTGATTGGGCTGCTGGCCGTTTCGGCCACGATTGTCATCATCACGGGCGGCATCGATCTGTCGGTTGGTACGGCGATGACCTTCACCGCCGTGACGGCGGGTATGTTGCTGACATGGCTGCATTTGCCCATTCCTGTGGGGGTGATTGGGGCAATTTTGATGGGGGCCTTGACGGGCCTTGTCTCGGGCGCGTTTATCACCAAAATGCGCATCCCACCCTTTATTGCCACCTTGGGTATGATGTTGGTTCTAAAGGGCCTCTCGTTGATCCTGACGGGCACCAAGCCGATTTATTTCAATGACAGCCCGGGCTTTACCGATATCGCGCAGGGCTCGATCCTTGGGGCGCTGTTGCCTGCCTTTCCTGTGCCCAATGGGGTTTTGATCCTGTTCGTGGTGGCCGCGGGCGCAGCCTATATCCTGAACCGCACTGTGCTGGGGCGCTACACCTATGCTTTGGGTTCCAATGAAGAGGCCGCGCGCCTGTCTGGCGTGAATGTCGATGCATGGAAAATGGCGATCTATGCGCTGGCAGGGGCGGTCACGGGCATTGCAGGCGTGGTGCTGGCTGCGCGGCTGAACTCGGCGCAGCCTGCATTGGGGCAGGGATACGAGCTAGAGGCGATTGCCGCCGTGGTGATCGGTGGCACGTCACTGGCAGGTGGGCGCGGCACGATCTTGGGCACGTTGATTGGCGCGCTGATCATGTCGGTCATGACGAATGGGTTGCGGATTTTGTCCGTCGCCCCCGAATGGCAAATCGTCGCCACAGGCGCGATCATTATCGGCGCGGTCTATGCCGATAGCCTACGCAAAAAATGACAAAGGCGGCCAACGCCTTGGGAATGACATTACCAAACCGTGAACTTTAGGAGGAAATCATGTTCACACGTCGCGTACTTTTGGGGGCAACCGCTGCTTTTGCCATGCTGGCAACCAGCGTTGCTGCCGAGGAAAAACTATACATCCCGCTGATCTCGAAAGGGTTTCAACACCAGTTCTGGCAAGCGGTAAAGCTGGGTGCTGACAAGGCTGCAGCCGAATTTGGCGTTGAAGTCACCTTCGAAGGCCCAGAAACCGAAGCACAGGTCGACAAGCAAATCGAAATGCTGACCACCGCCCTGTCGAAGAACCCTGCTGCGATTGGCTTTGCCGCGCTGGACAGCCAAGCGGCTATTCCATTGCTGCAACAGGCCAAAGATGCGGGCATTCCCGTTGTGGCATTTGACTCTGGCGTAGACAGCGATATCCCTGTCTCGACCGCATCCACATCGAACGTGGCGGCATCGGCGCTGGCTGCCACCAAAATGGCCGAACTGATCGGTGGCGAGGGCAAAGTGGCCGTGATCGCGCATGACCAAACCTCGCGTACGGGCATTGACCGCACCGAAGGTTTCGTCAACGAAATCAAAGCTAACCATCCTGGCATCGAGATTGTTGCTGTAGAAGTGGGCGGCGGCGATCAGTTGAAATCGGCTGAAATCGCAAAGACTTTGCTGGCTGCAAACCCTGATCTGAAGGGCATGTTTGCCACCAACGAAGGCGGCGCGATTGGCATGGTCAATGGCGTACAAGAAGCTGGCGGCAAAGTTGTGATCATCGGATTTGACAGCGGCAAGGCACAGAAAGACGCGATCAAGTCGGGTCTGATGGCAGGCGCTATCACGCAAAACCCCGTTGGCATCGGCTATGAAACCGTCAAGGCAGCTGTTGCAGCGGCCAAGGGCGAGGCTGTTGAAAAGAACATCGACACCGGATTCTACTGGTACGATTCGACCAACATCGATGCCCCAGAAATTGCGGCAGTTCTGTACGACTAAGTCCGTTATCGGAGGGGCCGCATTGGCCCCTCCACCCCTTTCTTTTTGATGGAATAACCAATGAAATTGCTGCGCTATGGGGCCAAAGGCCAAGAAAAACCGGGTATTTTGGACAGTGCGGGGCATATCCGTGATTTGTCGGGCCATGCGGCCGATATTGGCGGGGCGACGCTGTCGCCTGCGGGGCTTGCAGCCATAGCGGCGCTAAATATCGACAGCCTTCCCGTGGTTGCAGGCACGCCGCAAAAGGATATCCGCCTTGGCCCTTGCGTGGGCGGAACACGGAAATTCATCTGCATTGGTCTGAATTATGCCGACCATGCCGCCGAAACGGGCGCGGCCATTCCTGCCGAGCCGATTATCTTCAACAAATGGATCACCGCCATGTGCGGCCCCGACGATGATGTCGAGATCCCTCGCGGATCGGTGAAAACCGATTGGGAGGTAGAACTGGGCGTCGTTATTGGCACGGGCGGCAAATACATAGATCAGGCGAACGCGCTGGATCATGTTGCAGGCTATTGCGTGATTAACGATGTATCCGAACGCGAATATCAAACCGAACGCGGCGGCACATGGGATAAGGGCAAGGGCTGCGATACATTTGGCCCCACTGGCCCGTGGCTGGTAACCCCCGACGAGCTGGGCGATATTGCCAACCTGCATATGTGGCTAGAGGTCGACGGCCACCGCTATCAAAACGGCAACACCTCGACCATGATTTTTGGTGTGGCGCATCTGATTTCCTATCTGTCGCAATTCATGTCCCTAGAGGCGGGCGATGTGATTTCCACAGGCACACCGCCGGGTGTCGGGCTTGGCCAAAAACCACCTGTGTTTCTAAAAGGGGGCGAGGTGATGCGGTTGGGCATTGCAGGCTTGGGCACGCAAACGCAAAAGGTGGTGCGGACATGACCAAAATTACGGGCCTGCGCACGGCCGATGTGCGCTTTCCAACCTCGCAGCATTTGGACGGGTCAGATGCGATGAACCCCGATCCAGATTACTCGGCAGCCTATGTCATTTTGGAAACCGATGGCCCGCATGAAGGCCACGGGCTGACCTTTACCATCGGGCGCGGCAACGAGATTTGCATCACCGCGATCGAGGCGTTGGGCAATTTGGTGCGCGGGCTGGATATGGATTGGGTGGCCGCCGATATGGGGCGGTTCTGGCGGTTTATCACATCGGATTCGCAACTGCGTTGGATTGGGCCTGACAAAGGCGCGATCCATTTGGCCACGGGCGCAGTGGTGAATGCCGTTTGGGATTTATGGGCCAAGATGGAAGGCAAACCCGTTTGGCAACTGGTCGCCGATATGCCGCCCGAAGAATTGGTGCGCTGCATCGATTTTCGCTATATCACCGATTGTATCACCCCCGAATGGGCGCTGGAGTTTTTGACCGCACAGGCCAATACCAAAGAGACCCGCCGTGCTGTTTTGCTGAAAGAGGGTTATCCGTGCTATACCACTTCGGCGGGTTGGCTGGGGTATGATGATGCCAAACTGCGCCGCCTGTGCCGCGAGGCGGTGGATGCAGGCTTTCGCCACATCAAGATGAAAGTGGGCCGCGATCTGGACGATGACCTGCGCCGCCTGACGATTGCGCGCGACGAGGTCGGCCCAGATGTCAACCTGATGATCGACGCCAACCAAGTCTGGGAGGTGGACGAGGCAATTGCATGGGTCAATAAACTGGCCTTTATCAAGCCATGGTTTATCGAAGAACCCACCTCTCCCGATGATGTGGCAGGCCATAAGAAGATACGCCAAAACGTAGCCCCCGTGCAGGTGGCCACGGGCGAGATGTGCCAAAACCGCATTATGTTCAAACAGTTCATCATGGAGGGCGCGATTGACGTTGTGCAAATCGATGCTTGCCGTTTGGGCGGCCTGAACGAAGTGCTGGCGGTGATGCTGATGGCCGCAAAGCACGATCTAAAGGTCTGCCCGCATGCAGGCGGAGTGGGGCTGTGCGAATATGTTCAGCACATGTCCATGATCGATTATCTGTGTATTGCAGGCACGCGCGACGGGCGGGTGATCGAGTTTGTGGATCATCTGCACGAACATTTCATCGACCCCTGCGTGATCAAAAACGCGGCCTATATGCCACCCACCAAGGCAGGTTTTTCCATCGAAATGAAGCCCGCCTCGATCGAAGCCTATCGGTTCAAAGGATAGCGCGCGATGGATTTGGGGCTGGCGGGTAAGGTGGTGATTGTGACGGGGGGCGCATCTGGTATTGGTGCGGCCATTTCCGAAGTGTTGGCAGAAGAGGGGGCAATCCCCGCAATCATCACCCGCCGCGCGCCTGATGCGGGATGGCTTGCGGGTGTGGCAAATGCAAAGGTGTTTTTGGCCGATCTGGCCGATGATGCCCAATGCAGCGCGGCGGTGGCGCAGGTGCGCGCCGCCTTTGGCCGCATTGATGGGTTGGTCAATAATGCGGGTGCGAATGATGGTGTGGGGCTAGAGGCAGGCCCCGATGCCTTTCGCGCCAGTTTGAACCGCAATTTGGTGCATTACTACACGATGGTGCATTTGGTGGCAGGCGATCTGCGCGCAAGCAAAGGGGCCATTGTCAATGTCTCGTCCAAAACGGCGTTGACGGGGCAGGGGGGCACGTCGGCCTATGTCGCGGCCAAGGCGGCGCAACTGGGCCTAACACGCGAATGGGCGGCGGCCTTTTTGGCCGATGGTGTGCGCGTGAACGCGGTGATCCCTGCCGAGGTGATGACGCCGCTTTATGCCAATTGGCTGGCGACATTCCCAGACCCTGCCGCGAAATTGGCCGATATCACCAATAATATCCCCCTTGGCCAGCGCATGACGACCCCGCGCGAAATTGCTGATACGGCGGTGTTTTTGCTGTCATCCCGTGCCAGCCATACCACTGGCCAATGGCTGTTTCCCGATGGCGGCTATACGCATTTAGACCGCGCTTTGGCGGGGGTGTAGCGGCGCTAGGCCGCGCGGCCAGATGCGCCCAAATTGCGCAAAATGGCCACTGCTGCGGCCATAACGGGCCCTTCGGTTTGTGACAAAATCGTCAGGCGGTCAAACTGGGCAGGATCGCCCGCAAGGCTGCCTCGCAAGGCGGCACCAAAGGCCATGCGCAGTTCTGTGCCGATATTGAATTTGGCAACATGGCCACTTGCAGCAAGTTGCGCGCGCTGGGGCATTGGTACGCCCGATCCGCCGTGGATCACAAGGGGAACATCCGTTTTTGCGCGGATTGCGTCCAAGCGCGCCAAATCAAGGCTCGTGCCCGCGCTTTGCTGCAAATGCACGTTCCCCACAGACACGGCCATGGCATCAATTCCCGTTTGCCGTGCAAATCGCGCGGCCTCGTCTGGATCAGTGCCTGCAGATTGCGCCCCGCCTGCATAGCCGACAATGCCAATTTCCCCTTCGCAGGACGCGCCCGCTGCATGGGCCAAATCCGCCGCCGCCGCTGTCAGATCAATATTGGCCTGCAAGGGCAGCTTTGATCCATCGATCATGACAGAGGTAAACCCTTCGCCCAGTGCCGCGCGGCAATCTTCCAGCGCATAGCCATGATCCAAATGCACAACCACGGGCACGCTGGCCGCCTCGGCCAGATGGCGCAACATGCGGGCCAGAATCGGCAAAGGCGTGTGGGCGCGGCAGCCTGGCCCTGCCTGCAAGATAACGGGCGCGCGCTCGGCCTCGGCGGCGGCGACAT
Organism: Rhodobacter sp.; assembly: GCA_027490955.1. GTDB lineage: Bacteria > Pseudomonadota > Alphaproteobacteria > Rhodobacterales > Rhodobacteraceae > Cypionkella. Next base: position 58,549 of record JAIXXB010000024.1, on the reverse strand, counting down.
AGGCGCGCATATCTTCCCAGCCCAAACACACCAGCCCTGGTACGGCATAGCCATGCCGCCGCGCAGGCCCCAAAACCTGTGCTAGGGTCGCAACCGTCATTTGAACTTGGCCACCATGTCCATGATGCCCGGAATGGTTTTAAGCTGGGCCGCATGGGTGGGTTGGAAATACTGCTTTAGGCTGCGCTGGCTTTGCCCGCCCAGAATGGTGAAATAATACATCTCATACCCCGGCAGCACGCAGCAGGGATGATAGCCCTTGTCGATCAGCACAGTCGAGCGGTTCATGATGTGATAGGCGTCCCCAACCTCATTATCGGCGCGCTGCATCATTTGCAGGCCTGATCCATAATCGGGGCGAAAGCGAAAGTTATAGCATTCGTCATGGCGCGTCTCATCAGGCAGGCGGTCCGTGTCATGCTTGTGGCTTGGAAAGCCAGACCAGCCACCCGCACCCACAGTGAACAATTCTGACACCAGCAGGCGGCCCACGCGGTCGTGATAGGCCGCGCCAAGGATATGCTTTATCTTGCGGTGGGTTTTCGTCTCGTCCGACCCGTATTGCACGCGGTCAATATCGGCGGCGCGCACGGCAAAGGGGCGCAGCGTTTCGCCATATTGGGCGCCTGCGATAAAGGTTTCGGTATCGGTCAGCGCGGTGATGCGCGCGCCTGTGTCTTGGGGCACGTAAACGCCCTCAGGCTCGCCATCCCAGACATCTGCGCCGCGCTGGCCAATGGCGGCAAATGTCTGGCCCGCCACCTCGACTGTCACAGTGCCTGTGGCGGGCACAACGCAGGTTTCATAGCCGCGCGTGCGATACTCAAAGGTCTCACCCGCCTTTAGAGTGACGATGTTGAAATAGACCAGCGGCACCATGGGATGGCCCATATCCACAATCGGGCGGTTTTGGTTGTCATGGGGGGCGATATGCATGGGCTGTCCTTTTACAAAGAAATTGGGGCAGGGTGCTGCGCCAAAAATGCGTCCAATTCGGCAATTGTGGGCATGGCGGGCGCGCAGCCCACGCGGGCCACGACCATGGCGGCGGCGGCCGATCCGTGCAGCACCGCCTGCTGCACCGCTGCGCCGCGCGCAAGGCTGGCGATGAAATTGCCCAAAAACGCGTCCCCCGCCCCCGTAGGTTTAAGCGCGGCAGTTGGATAGATCCCCGTCTGAAATGCGCCTTGGGCTGTAAAGGTGATCGCGCCCTTTTCGCCCATTTTATAGACAACATTCTGCGCGCCTGTGCCGATCAGGCTGCGGGCTGCCTCTAGCCCATCTTCCATACGCCCCGCCAGAAAACCAAATTCCACATCATTGCCCACAATCACATCGCACAATGCGGCGGCGCGCGCATAGGCCTGCGATGCATCCGCCGCCGATGCCCAAGAATAGGGCCGATAATCGATATCAAAAATCAGCGGCAAACCCGCCGCGCGCGCCAGATCAAAGGCGTGAAAGCAGGCGCTGCGCGACGGATCGGCCGCCAATACTGTGCCCGTGGTGACCACCGCGCTAAAGCGGGCGAAATCCACCGCCTCGACATCTGCAATGGTCATTTGAAAATCGGCTGCATGATTGCGGTAGATCACCGATTGGCAATTTTCCAGCCGCGTTTCGACCACGGCAAGGGAATTGCGCGCCTCGCCCCCCGCAGTGGTGACATAGCTGCGACCAATGCCATAGGCATCCAGTTGCGCCAAACAAAACCGCCCCACTGCATCATCTGACACCCGCGTCAGCAGCGCGGCCTGTTGGCCTGCGCGGGTCAGCGCAGCGGCGATATTGGCCGAGGATCCGCCAAGCGCCGCTGTGAATCGCGTGGCCTGTTCAATCGGCGTGCTGGGCGGGTCGGCGTAAAGGTCCATGCCCGCGCGGCCAATGACCAAAATGGGTTTTGCCCCAAGCTGCGAGAGATCGGCCATTACTGGCTCTGCCGCGAATTTGCCAAAGGCGAGCGCAATCTGTCTTGCGGCATTATCAGACCTTTCATAGGGGCTTGCGCAGATTCTTTGCCAAGGATACGACTTTTGCAACCGCTTGCAATATCAGCTTTTGGAAAGGGGCCGCCGTGGCAGAGATTGGAATAGGCTTGGTCGGCGGCGGCTATATGGGCAAGGCCCATGCGGTGGCATTGTCGGCCGTGGGGCCTTTGTTCAACACCGCGCTGCGCCCCAAATTACAGGTGATTGCGGCCACCAGTCAGGCCTCGGCTCAGGGTTATGCGCAGGCTTACGGATTTGCCCGCGCCACGGCAGATTGGCGTGATTTGGTCGCCGATCCCTTGGTGCAAGCGGTGGTGATTGCCTCGCCGCAACACACCCACCGCGAGATTGCGCTGGCGGCATTTGCAGCAGGCAAGCCCGTGTTTTGCGAAAAACCTCTGGGCGCATCGCTGCAAGATGCCCAAGCCATGACCGCGGCGGCCGAGGCATCGGGCCTTGTGAATATGATCGGCTTTAACTACGTGCGCACCCCTGCCACGCAGTTTGTGCGCAAGTTGTTGGCGGATGGCGCGATTGGCACTGTCACATGGTTTCGCGGCGAACACACGGAAGATTTTCTTTCTGACCCAGACGCGCCCGCCAATTGGCGCACCACAGGGCGGGCCAATGGCTGCATGGGCGATTTGGCCCCGCATCCCATTAACTGTATGCTTGCGCTGATGGGGCCTGTGGCCAAACTGTCTGCACAGATTGAAACAGTCCATGCCACCCGCCCCAGCCCGCAAGGGCCAACGGCTGCCAGCAATGACGATCATGGCCAGTTGATGCTGCGCTTTGCCTCTGGCGCGATGGGACATTTGTACATCAGCCGCACGGCGACTGGGCGCAAGATGGGCTATGCCTATGAAATTCATGGCACAAAGGGCAGCATCCGTTTTGACCAAGAGGATCAGAACGCCGTCTGGCTGTACCGCGCCGAAGGGGACGAGGCCACGCGCGGCTATACGCGCATTCTGACAGGGCCAGCGCATCCCGATTATCTTGCCTTTTGCCAAGGGCCGGGCCATGGCACGGGGTATCAAGACCAAATCATTATCGAAGCGAAGGATTTTCTCACCGCCATCGCCAGCGGCAGGCCAAAATGGCCGACCTTCCGCGATGGGCTTGCGGTGAGCCAAATTATTGAAACGGCCTTTGCGGCTGCGACAGACGGACAATGGCACGCTGTGCCGCAGATATGAGGACATGATGACCATTCACATTGGCAATGCCCCCTGCTCTTGGGGTGTGGAGTTTGCACAGGATCCGCGTAACCCTCCGTGGCGTCAGGTGCTGGCCGACTGCGCCGCTGCGGGGTATAAAGGTATCGAATTGGGCCCGATTGGCTTTATGCCCGAAGACCCCGCCATTTTGGGGGCGGCCTTGGCCGAGCATGACCTGACGCTGATCGGCGGCGTGGTGTTTCGCCCCTTTCATGACCCCGCAGCATGGGACGAGGTGATGGATGCCGCAACGCGCACTTGCCGCGCACTTGTTGCCCATGGCGCGCAGCATTTGGTGCTGATTGACAGCATCTCGCCGCGCCGCGCCCCCACCGCAGGGCGCGCCCATGATGCCGAGCAGATGGACAGCGCCGAATGGGCCGCTTTTCGCGGCCGCATCGCAACAATTGCCAAAATGGGCGCAGAAGAATACGGGCTGACAGTGGGCATTCACGCCCATGCCGCAGGCTTTATCGACTTTGAACCCGAACTTGAGCGACTGCTCAATGAGGTGGACGAGAGCATTTTGAAGATCTGCTTTGACACGGGCCATCATTCCTATGCGGGATTTGATCCCGTGGCCTTTATGCGCCGCCATATCGGGCGGATTTCCTATATGCATTTCAAAGACATAGATCCCGCGGTCAAGGCCGATGCCATTGCCAAATCGACAGGTTTTTACGATGCCTGTGGGCAGGGAATTTTCTGCAACCTTGGCCAAGGCGATGTGGATTTTCCTGCCGTGCGGCAGATTTTGCTGGATGCAGGTTTTTCGGGCTGGTGCACAGTCGAGCAGGACTGTGATCCAACACTGGATGTCAGCCCAATAGATGACGCGCGCAAAAACCGCGCCTATCTTTCTTCGATTGGATTTTAGGGGGCAGGTGATATGGCACAACTGAATTGGGGAATGATTGGCGGCGGCGAGGGCAGCCAAATTGGCCCAGCCCATCGCCTTGGCGCATTGGCGGATGGTCATTTCAAACTGGCCGCGGGTGCACTGGATCACCGCGCTGATGTCGGGCGCGCATATGCGCAGCGCCTTGGGGTGGCCGCCGACCGCGCCTATGGTGATTGGCGCGAGATGCTTGCAGGCGAAAAGGCGCGCGCAGATCGTGTGGATCTGGTGACAGTTGCCACCCCCAACGCCACCCATTTTGAAATTACCAAAGCCTTTCTTGAGGCGGGCTTTCACGTGCTATGCGAAAAGCCGATGACAGTCACTGTCGAAGAGGGCGAAGAAATTGTGCGCATCGCTGCCAAAACTGGCAAAATCTGCGCGGTGAATTACTGCTATTCGGCCTATCCGATGGTGCGCCAAGCCCGTGCCATGGTGCGGGCGGGCGATATAGGCCGCGTGCGGCTGGTGGTGACCAATTTCAGCCACGGCCATCATGGTGATGCAACCGATGCCGACAATCCGCGCGTGCGCTGGCGCTATGACCCTGCCATGGCAGGTGTTTCGGGCCAATTTGCCGATTGCGGGATTCATGCGCTGCATATGGCCAGTTTTGTCTGTGACGATCAGGTGGAAAAACTGTCGGCCGATTTCGCATCGACCATTGCCAGCCGTGTGTTGGAAGATGATGCGATGGTCAATTTTCGCATGTCGAAAGGCACTGTTGGGCGGCTGTGGACATCGTCGGTGGCCATTGGCCGCCAACATGGGTTTGACTTTCAGGTCTTTGGCGAGACGGGCGGTCTGCGCTGGGCCTCAGAGCAGCCCAACCAACTGATCTATACCCCCGTGGGCGGGCGCACCCAGATTATCGAAAAGGGCGAAGGCGGCCTTTACGAAGAGGCAAAGCGCCTATCGCGCGTGGCGATCGCCCATCCTGAAGGGTTTCCTTTGGCCGTGGCCAATATCTATTGCGAATTGGCCGATGCCATTCGCGGCACGGCGCGCGATGGTCTGCCAACCGCTGCAGATGGGGCGCGGTCGATGGCCGCAGTGCACAGCGCTGTGGCCTCGGCCAAGGCAGGCGGCGCATGGGTTGATGCCCGCCCGCCCATGTTCCGCTAATCCCGCGCGGGCCGCAGGGTTTGCCTCTCGATCAGCGCGCAGGGAAAGATGCGCGTTTCGGGCGGCAGGTCTGGCGCTGCGATGGCGGCAATCACCAGATCAATCGCGGCAGCGATGATCTGATCAATGGGCTGGCGAATGGTCGTCAGCCCGATGTTTTGCCAGCGCGCCATTTCCATATCATTCAGCCCGATCAGGCCAATATCATCGGGCACTTTTAACCCCGCGTCCAAAATCGCACTGAGCGCGCCCACGGCCAGCAGATCATCGCCGCAGAAATAGGCCTCGGCAGGGCCAGCGGATAGCAGGCGCTGCATTTCGGCGCGCCCCGCTGCAAAGGTGTAGTTTTCGGCGAAGGATTGGCTGGCCGACATATAGGGTGCGGCCTGCACCGCCTGCAAAAAACCTGCTGCGCGATCTTGGGTCGATGTGGCAGCCCGTGGCCCGCCCAAAAACCCTACCCTTTGATAGCCGCGCTGCATCAGCGCCTGCGCCGCCATTTGCCCGCAGGCCATATTATCAATACCCACCACATGCACATCGGGAACTGTGGATTTGCGCCCAAAGGCATGCACCACAGGCAATTGCGCCGCACGAAAAGCGTGGGCGAAACTGCTGGGCAAGGTTGACGAGGCCACAATCACCCCATCCACCGAATATTGCCGCAACATATGCAGTGATGCGGCAGGGTCAACCGCACCGCTTAGGTTGACCAACAAGGGACGCAACCCACGATCTTGCAGCCCGCGTGTGAACAGATCAAACACCTCCAAAATCAACGGGTTCTGGAAATTGTTAACGATCAGGCCAATCAATTTCGTGCGCCCCGTGGTCAAGCTGGATGCCAGCGCATTGGGTGCATAACCAATCTCTTGCGCCGCCGCCGTGACCAACGCCCGCGTCTTTGCCGATACCGACGCCCCATCGGTAAACGCGCGCGACACCGCCGAAGGCGAAACGCCTGCACGTAGGGCCACGTCCTTTATGGTTGCTTTCATGGGTAGGGGGCACTTTCAGATGATGTGGCGGAGTATACAGCCGGTGTGGGTTTTGGGAATGGGGGGTTAGGGAAAGGTCTAAAGTCAGCGGTCAAAGCGACGCAACCATTACTCATGGCAAATCCCTGCGATTCAATCGACTTATTGCAGCAGTCTTAGTTTCTTGGCAATAACCGTATAGATCTAAGCGATACTTTCAAAGTTCGCTTTGCCATTTTATCTCTTAACCAAAATACCTTCAGATACTAAAAGGTCGTAGGCGGTCATGTTTTTTTCGCGCGCACGTATTTCTAATTCCAACAATTTTGCATCAACAAGCGTTCGATACCAGAATGCTTGTAGGACGTGAAAATAAAAGCCTTCGCGGCCATCGAGAAAACCAGCACCGAAGATATAGCGATATACGAAATAGAGCATTGGCCGCACCATTCGGGGCAAACGGGCATAAAGCCTGTTCTTAGCAAATCGTTTTGCGCGTGCGCCCGAGCTTAGCCCCGAAAAATCCGTTGCCTCCCCGCCCATGCGAGTATCGATAATGTCGTAAACCTCTCGCATGGCATAACCATTATGCTTTGTTGTCCACCAGCCAAGATCGTTCAGGTTGTGGTCCACCAGCGTGCCGTTCAAAACAACGCTTGCTTCGTTCTGAACCTTTACATGTTCGTCCATCCAGCGGGTTTCAACACGGCCTTGACCATGGCGCCACATGCGCAGATTGTGCAGCGGGTAAAAGAACCCGTATCGAATTGGACGGCCAAGAAACACGATCTGGCGGCGCAATATGACCGCATTCACGGCGCTGGGCGGTGCGGCAATGAAGACTGCGATGGCAGATTGAAGCGCAGGATCCAGCACCTCATCCGCGTCGATCCGCAAGACCCAATCGGTATCGATTTTGGCGTTGTCCAGCGCCCAATTGAACTGGGTGGCATGGTTTTTCCATGGGTTTTGCAATACCTCGGCACCGTTTGTACGGGCGATGTCCACCGTTTCATCGGTTGAACCAGAATCTATCACCAAAACGCGCTTCGCAACACCTCTTACCGCGCGGATGCACCGCTCGATATGCATAGCCTCGTTAAACGTCAAAATGATTGCAGTCAGCGTTTCTGCCATATGATTACTCTGTGTACCTTTTCCCAATCGGTTTTGCGGGGTTACCAACGTAAACGGTGTTTTCATTTAAGGATCTGGTCGCGACTGCCCTTGCACCCAATACTGCATCGCGCCCCACAGTCACGCCTGGGCCGACGAAGGCGTCTGTTGCAATCCAAGCCCCGTCACCGATGGAAATTGGAAGGGCAAGCAGTTGAAAGTTATGGTCGCGGAAGGCATGGGTACCTGCACATAAATGCGCGCCCTGCGATACGACCACGCGTGCACCAAGCGCAATAGGTGCCATATTGTAGACGATGCTGCGAGGGCCAAGGGCGCTATTCTCCCCCACGGTCAAGTTGCTTGGCAACCAAATTCGCACGGAAGGATAAATATGCGCCGATTTATGAACCTTTGCGCCAAAAAGCCTAAGAATGATTATTCGCCACCGATGTATCGGCGCAGGCGTCCAACGTGCAAGAACAAACCAAACCGCGCCGAACATCGCGCGAGTGATCCGATTTCGTAAAGTGAATGTGGCATGTCCTTCAAATGGATCACGCCTTTTCGCATCCAGAATTTCACTGTTGCCAAAATCATTCATTTCGCTCGATTTCCCTTGGTTTTGGCGTCTGAGTGTTTTGCATCGCTGCGCGAGTCTTGATTTGCGACCTCTTGCAAAACTGCCATAACATCTGCGGCGGAGGCGGTGGCAGAAAACCTTTGCTCGTAGCAACTGCGCGCGTGGGCTTGCATTTTGGATTTGGCACTGGGTGATAACGCCAAAAATCGCTCCAAAAGACGCTTAGTACCTATGACTGTATCTGGCTCAGACATACCTGCGCCCGCTTCCACAACTTCGCGCCAAATGTTAACTTTGTCCGAAATCAAAACCGGTGTGCCAACGGAAAGCGCCTCTGCAACGACGATGCCAAAATTCTCTTGATGCGATGGAAGAACGAAAGCCTCGGCATTCAAAAATGCTGACACTTTGGCCGCATCGCGCAACATACCGGGAAAGTGAATCCGATCCGCAACACCCAAACGATGCGCCTGTTCAATCAAGTTCGCTTTCCAGCCAACGGAATCAGGGCCAGCGATCACCAAGTCAGGGCAGGGTTGCGCCGAAGCCACCTCTGCGTAGGCCGCAATCAAATTATCGATAGCCTTTTTGGGGTGGAGGCGACTAAGAAATAACCAATAGTTCCTTTTGCGAAGACTTGGCATTTTCTGTTCAAGGTATTGCCAGCCATCCTCCGCCGTCCCCTGCGCGCTGGCGAGATCTGCGGCGCAGAAAGCCACGACGCACGAACGGTAAGTTTGATGCCCCAGAAATGCGTTCCTCGCCAAACGCTGCTCCTCTTGGCAGGTGAACAAAACATATTTCGCACCTGACATCATCCGGCCTTGCCACAGCCACCAGTAAACTTGTTTGACCACATGTTTTACTGGTTTTATCTTGCGGAAATACGGGTCTAGCATGCCATGCGGAAAGATCACCCAAGGCAAATTTGCCTGCTGCAAAGCGCCGAACCCACCGATCGACGCATAATTCCAAAGCCCGTGTACAATTGCAACATCTGCCGAGGCAGCCTGCTGCGCCACGATCTTTGAAAAATTTGCAGAAGATTTCAACAGCCCTCTTGTTGGTCCAGTCGCATACAAAACGAATGGAAACTGCCTAACATGATCTTCCTGTGGATCATCAAGGGTTACGAAGATAGTTTGATGTCCCGCGGCAGCATGTTCAGTTGCCATGATGCAGGCATGCTCGACAGGCCCGCCATCCGCAGGATTAATCGAGGGGATGATCTGTAAAATTTTCATCGACTGCCTCCGATCAAGGCGGTGACCCCTTCAACGAATCGTTCGACATCGCCCAATGGTGCAGTGGCTGTGGCGCCCTCACAAAGTCGGCGCCACAGTGCTTCGTCTCGATCCAGCAACTCCATATAATGCGCCAAAGCCGCTGCATTATCGGGTTCAAAGACAAATCCATTGACCCAATTGCGAACCAAGTGATCACGAGCGCCCGGCACTTCGCTAATCAGCACGGGCAAGCCCATTGCTTGGGCTTCTATCACGACATTCCCGAACTGTTCTTCGATGCTAGGTAATATCAATGCAAGGGATTCGGCGAGCAACTGCGAAACTTCCGCAGTTTGTAAGAAACCAACAAATTCGATTAATTGTTCAAGACCAAGTTTTGCAGCGTGTTCCTTTAACGCCGTCTCAAGTGGACCTGATCCACAAATCACAAGTCTTCGGCCACTTTTTGAATTAAGTGTAAACCAAGCAAAAGCATCAACAGCGAAAAATAAATTCTTTTTCGGTACAAGTCGCGCGACAATAACAAAATTCCGCTTCTGAAATATAGTGCCATTTGGCGCCGCCGGTTTTTTTGACAGCGTCCTTATCCTTGAAATATCGACAGTATTGTATTCACCCACAACATTTTTGATACCTAAAAAACGAAAATAATCTTTAGATCGCCGGCCACTGGCGATTGCGCCTTGAAAGGGCGACAGGGCCAGATATTTGGTAAATTCACGCATTAATCTTCTTTCATGGTCATCAAATTTCGAGCAGCCCATCAAGAATACCCGCCGACGGCGCAGTCGCAGCCAAAATGCGAACGCGATAATGTGTGCGCGATCATAATTGCACAAAAACCATGTTGCAGGTCCGATTTTGTGATCAGTTCTCATAAGTGCCATCAGCACACGAATTGATCCAGGCCACTGCGGTCCAAAAAGCGTGATTTTTTCGAAGCTGATGCGCTGTTCAGGCAGCCAGTCATAGGTGTCAGAGTGGGAACGTTCTTCAACACCAATGCAGTGCAAGTCCCGTGCAAAAGCCTGCGTGACAGCTTCTACGCGATCAAAATGGGCCGGCCCAAAGTTGTCCCAAAGGAAGATTAATTCTTTCATACCCTCACTCAATTTTATAATTCATAGCACGCAGATAAAGTAAACTTGGTAGCTGTTCGTTTTAACCAACTTTCACATCCCTGACCGTGCAGACAACCGTTATCATCTTGCATTTGGAAAAATTACACACAAGATTTTTGAACTATCGCACATAGAAATATTGCGAAGCGAGCAAGTGAAAATGAAAGCGGATTAATATTTTGAGTTCGATTTATCATATTCAAATCCTCCCCTTGCAAATAAGCAAATAAGCGTCAATACTCCAAACGGATCACCGAAACTAAAGAACTGAGGTTGCAGTTGCGCGCCCATGCACAAGCCCAGCAAAGTGGAAAACACTGCGCCCCGATACTGATTCTTGCTCTGCTTGAATATTTCACGGGCGGAGGTTGTTAAAAATATTAAGAGATAAAAAAATAAAATTGAAGTGCCTATGACACCTTGTTGCAATGCAATGTCAAGAAATCCATTGTGGGAACCGATGTAAGACGACCGGCTCCGAAATCCATATCCGACGACCGGATTTTCAAGAAATTGTGGAAGAAAATGGGCCCACAAGTCATCTCGCCCTGAGATGCCACTTCCCAAACCGCGCCCCGCACTAGAAACCTCAAATACGCTCAATATTAAAGAACTCGAGGAATTAATGATTAAATCACCTATGAGGAACAAAAGTGCCAGCCCGTAGCCGAAAATGCGACCTTTACCTATAATTGAAAAATTTATAGAGTAAAATAGAAAGAATATCAGAAGGCACGTCGCGACTGCATAGCGACTGCTTACCATTGCGGCAAGTACGATAACCACAAAAAACGTTACGTCACGTTTATATCCCTTCGAAAAAAGTGAAAGCCCCGCAGCGGCAACGCAGATCGCTCCAAAGATATTCGGATGAATGCCACCTATCCAACGATCTACTGGTGGCCCAAGTGCGATCATAAAAAACACAGCGACTGTCAGCATAGCAAGACTTGAGACTGACAAAAAAAATCGGAAGGATACTGAAAAACTTGCGATGCGAACAGATATAAATATTATAACAAATAACAATAAATTTAATGCAATAAATGTTGAGTTAAAGTAAATGGATTGAAATAAAATGAAGGCAAATAAAGAAAAAAGTAGAGTATCGATTGGCGTAAAAAAGTTTCGGAAAGAACTTTTCTTTAGCAAGTAGAAAGAAGAAATCAGCCCCATGGCCAAATAAACTGCGGCTGCAGCCCTAAAATCTACATCCCCAAAGCTATAGCCAGTGTTAATATTTCGGCGTAATGCGATCAGCGGCAGCACTATTGACAGAAATGCAATAGGTATCCAAGCAGCAACATCAAAAATTGCTGGTTTCATGGTGTATAGATGTGGCATCTTCGCTTTGATCAAGTTTTACCCCTTACAACCAGCGCCACTACACCTTCCGCCACCAGCATCGCTGCGGCTGCGGCAATCACGCCGCTGTTTGGAAAAAATGGAACCAGTGCCACCAGCACATTCAGCCCCAACACCATCCACGCATATTCGCCGTGGCGATTTTGTGCCAACAGCGGCATCGCCAAAACTGTCCAAATGACATTGCATAGGGCGGCGAGGGCGAGGAGCACGAACAGAGTGCGTTCGGCATGCAAGGTGCCACCTGAAAGAAGCTGCAGCAATTCAGGCCCCCAGAACAACAAGATCAGCAATGCGGGGGCCATGACGATGCTGGCCGCCCAAATGTTCAGCCGCATCAGGCGTGATGTCAGTGAGGTGTCGGCTCGCTCTATCGACTTTATCAACTCTGGCAGGCTTGCGCGGCTGAGGAGCCCCGCGAATTGCAAAGGTGTGCGGCTGATCATACGCGCCGTTGCGAAAACCGCCGCCGCGGCGGGCCCTAACGCCCAGCCGATTGTTACCACAACGGCCTGCAAGCCAAACGAATTTGCACCTGTAAGGGCGAAAGAGGCCAGCGATGGGCGCAGCAATTGGCGCAGCATGCGCCAGCTTGCATGGGCAAAGCCAAGCCGCAGCCAAGGCTCCATCCGCAGGATCACAACCGCATAGAGAATCAGCAGCAGCGCCGCGACTGCCGCCGAGGCAGCCGTTGCGCTGGCCAAGTCACCCCCAAGCAAGGCAACTGCCATAACTGCAAACCCTTGGAGCGGATAACCGATGTCGCGCAGCGCCGTACCAACGGCGTATTTGTTGGTGGCCTGATAGACAGTCTGAAAAATACCCATTTGCAAGCTGCATAATGTTCCAAAGATCGTAAAAACAACGGCCCAAGACAGGGTCTCGGCCCGCCACGGCCCCGCTACAGTTTCAAGAGAGGCGATCCAGACCAAAAGGCCGAAACCTGTAGCCGCCGCCATGCCCAATGTCATCAGGGACGTAAACAGCCACGATGTTTGGAAACTTTGTATAGCGTGGTCATAATTGGCTGCCGCGACAGCCTTCGTCACATCAGTCGCCGCCGCAGCGCTTAGCCCAGCGTCAGCCAGGGCCAAGTAGCTTGGGATCGCGATCAACATCAGCCAAATGCCAAAGCCCTCTGCACCCCATGTGGCGGTTAGGACAGGCACGGACAGGAACTGGATCAGCGTTACCCAGACCTTGCCCAGCAGGTTCGCGCCGAAACCGCTGGCAAGCCGCGCAGCGACTGGCCCAAAGCGGCGATTTTGGGGCGGCAGTGTCATTGTGGGACACGGCCTCTATAATCTGCGTATGTATCCACAAGCCCATCTCTCAGCCGACGCGCTCTGTTCCAGCCCAACGCGTGCAGCCGACTGCTGTCCATCAATTTACGCGGAGTGCCATCGGGTTTGCTGGAATCAAAGGTGAGCTTTGCTTGATAGCCCACCACCTGTGCAATGGTTTCGGCCAATTCGCGGATAGTCACCTCTATCCCCGATCCGACATTGATCGGGTCGGCATCGGAATAGGTTTTCAGCAAAAACACCAGCGCATCGGCAAGGTCATCGCAATGCATAAACTCTCGCAGGGGGGTGCCGCTGCCCCAAACCACAACCTCGGGCGCGCCGTTTTGTTTGGCTTCGTGGAACTTGCGCAAAAGGGCGGGCAGTACGTGGCTGTTGGCAAGATCATAGGTATCGCCCGGCCCGTAAAGGTTGGTCGGCATGGCGGAAATCCAATCACGCCCGTATTGTTTGCGATAGGCTTGCACCAGTTTGATGCCCGCGATTTTGGCGATGGCATACCATTCGTTTGTGGGTTCCAGCGGGCCCGTCAGAAGGCTGTCTTCGGTAATTGGCTGCGCGGCGTGCTTTGGGTAAATGCAGGATGACCCCAAAAACAACAGGCGCGGCACGTCGGCCAGATGTGCGGCGTGCATGACATTCGTTTCGATCATCAGGTTTTGATACAGGAAATCAACGGGGTAAGTGTTGTTTGCCTGTATGCCGCCCACTTTGGCCGCGGCAAGAACCACAATGTCGGGACGCTGTTGCAGCATCCAATCTTGCACGGCTTGTTGATTGGTCAAATCCAGTGCGCTGCGCGGCGCAGTCAGAATCTGGCAATCTTCGGCAGCCAAACGCCGCAGCACGGCAGCCCCAACCATCCCGCGATGTCCGGCTACGAAGATGCGTTTGTGGGAAAGGGAATGATCCATCCTATCCCTCCAAACTCACAGGCACATCCAGCCCATGTTCTTTGAGCAACTTCATGCGGCGGGCTGATTTGTAGTCTTCGGCCACCATTTCGGCGCACATGTCTTGCGCGGTAATCACGGGCACCCAGCCCAGTTTTTCGCGCGCCTTGGTGGGATCGCCCAGCAGCGTGTCCACTTCGGCGGGGCGGAAATAGCGCGGATCGATCCGCATGATGACATCGCCAACTTTCAGCGCTGGGGCGAAATTGCCTGTAATTGCCGAAACCTTGGCAATTTCACCCAAGCCTTTACCGCTGAATTCAATTGTTAGCCCAAGTTCGCGCGCTGACCACTGAATAAAATCACGCACTGAGTATTGTTTGCCTGTTGCAATGACATAATCTTCTGGCTGATCTTGTTGCAACATCATCCATTGCATGCGAACATAATCTCTCGCATGGCCCCAATCGCGCAGGCTGTCGATATTGCCCATGTATAGGCATTTTTCCAAACCTAGCGCGATATTGGCAAGGCCCCTTGTAATTTTGCGGGTGACAAATGTTTCGCCCCGCCTTGGGCTTTCATGGTTGAACAAGATTCCATTGCAGGCGTAAATGCCATAGCTTTCGCGGTAGTTTACCGCAATCCAATAGGCATATAGTTTTGCCACGCCATATGGGCTGCGCGGGTAAAAGGGTGTCGTTTCGCGCTGCGGCGTTTCTTGCACCAAACCATACAGTTCAGAAGTAGAGGCTTGGTAAAACCGTGTCTTTTGTTCAAGCCCCAGAAAACGTATGGCTTCGAGCAGACGCAATGTTCCAATTGCATCCACATTCGCCGTATATTCAGGTGATTCAAAGGATACCGCCACGTGGCTTTGCGCGCCAAGGTTATAAACCTCGTCTGGTTCAATATCGCGCAAAAGCCGCGTTAAATTAGAAGAATCAGTCAAATCACCATAGTGCAGTTTAAAGCGGGCGTTGTCGGTGTGAGGATCCTCATAAATATGATCTATCCGCTGGGTATTAAAAAGCGAAGCACGGCGCTTGATTCCATGCACTTCATAGCCTTTGGCCAACAAAAACTCGGCCAAATAAGACCCGTCTTGCCCCGTAACGCCAGTGATCAAAGCCCTTTTCATGAATTACCTTTTTCAATCGCGATTGCCGGTGCTTGGCGCGGTTGCGGCACAAGTTGGCAGATCTCGGCCTCAAACCGCGCCAAGATTGCGGTGCTGTCCCAATGCACCACTGCGCGCGCGCGTGCATTTTGGCCCATGATCTTTGCCAGATTGGTGTCGGCCAGCAGCGCCTCTATCGCCTGTGCTGCCGCCAGCGCATCGCCAGGGGCGACGATTATCCCCGCATCGCCAATTTCGCCTGCCAGCGCAGTGCCCTGTTGTGCCGTGGCCAAAATGGGCCTGCCAGAGGCCAGCATATTTGTCAGCTTTGAAGGCAGAACAAGGTCTGCGGCATCTGCAATTTGCGGCAGCAGGTGAATATCTGCTATGCCCAACAGATCATTTAGGTTTTCAAGGGGTTGCAGCGGAAAAAACCTGATTGATGGATGCGGTTTGGACAACGTCGTCAGTGTTTCCTTCATCGGCCCATCGCCGCAAATCGCAAAGGTGATATCATCGCGATGTGCCAGATGCGCTGCGATTGCGGGAATAATCTCAAGCCCTTGTTTGTTGGCGAGATTCCCAGAATACAGCACCACGAAATCGGTTGTGATCCCCAGTTCCGCCTTCAAGGGCGAGGGGCGCGTCAGCGGCGAGATTCGGTCAATATTCGCCCAATTGCGAAATTGGTATATGCGCTGAATGGCCACGCCTTTTTCAGACAGTTTTGCGACCATCTGTGGGGAAATCGTGCTGACCTTGTCAAACCGCGCCAGTTGCCAGCGTTCAAAGCGCTGTGCCAGCCGCCCCAAAAAACTGCCGCTTTTCAAAAGACCTGTGGCAAAGGCGGCTTCCACTTCAAAATCTTGGATGTGAAGCCAAGTTTTTGCCCCTGCGATCAAGGCGGACATCCGTGCGACAGGTGCCGATAACAAGGACGGCGCAACAACAAACACCAGATCAGGGCGAAACACAGCAGCCCGCCACATGGCCACGGGCAGCGCCGCGCAGGCAAAGGAGACATGGTGCAAAATCCGCTTTAGCCCGCTGGGTTGTTTTGGAACATATAGCGGGCAGTGAATAATCTTTGCCCCACTTTGGGTTGCTCTGCGGCGGTATGAAAACTTTGGCCAGCCTTGCATGATCTTCCATGCAGGGTAGTAGGGCAGGGCGGTGATGACCTGCACCTGATGTCCTGCCCGAGACAGGAACGCGACCATCCCGCTGGTATAGACAGCGGTCGAGATGATTTCGGGATCATAGTTTATGCCAAGGACCAAGATTTTCATCCCTTTGCCCCTTGGCCGCGCGCGTAGACGTCCTCATAGCGGATGATGTCGTCTTCGCCCAAATAACTGCCCGTTTGCACTTCGATCAGCAGCAACCCCACTTTGCCTGGGTTGGCGAGGCGGTGTTTTTCGCCCAAGGGGATATAGACAGACTGGTTTTCGCTGACCAAGTGGACATGCGCGCCGATGGTGACTTCGGCGGTGCCTTGCACCACGATCCAATGTTCGGCGCGGTGGTGGTGTGATTGCAGCGACAGGGCGGCCTTTGGGTGCACGTAAATGCGTTTAACTTGGAACCGATCGCCCAAGGACAGGCTTTCAAACCAGCCCCATGGGCGGTGGTCTTTGGGGAAATGATCGGCCTGCGCCGCGCCTTTGGCCCGCAATGCAGACACGGCGCGTTTGACATCCTGTGCGCGCGACATGTCGGCAACCAGCACAGCATCATTCATCGCCACTGCGATGATGTTCTTGAGGCCAATTCCTACCAATTCCGTGCCTTCGCTGTCAGACCGCAGCAGGCTGTCATCGCAATCAATCGCCGTTGCTGCGCCCTGTGTGGCGACCCCGCGCGCATCAACAGGGGCTTTCTCCCAAATCGAATCCCACCCACCAA
This sequence comes from Rhodobacter sp., assembly GCA_027490955.1. GTDB lineage: Bacteria > Pseudomonadota > Alphaproteobacteria > Rhodobacterales > Rhodobacteraceae > Cypionkella. Next base: position 41,684 of record JAIXXB010000024.1, on the reverse strand, counting down.
GGTCTGACCATTCCCCACGATAGGGCACTGCCGCCAATGTGCTGGCGTGTTCCATGACCGCGTAATCAAGCGAGATGTCAGGGGCCTTGTTCCACGCATCGGGGTCAAGGCGCAAAAAGCCAAAGTCACTTTTCGCATCGGCCAGCGCGGCCATGACGGGGGGCAGCACATCTGGCGCATAGGCGGCAAAGGCTGCGCGCATCTCAGCCGCGCGAAAAAGGAAAATTCCCGCGTTCCATAGAAAATTTCCCGCAGATAGCATTGATTTGGCCTTGTCCAAATCGGGCTTTTCCACAAAGCGGCGCAGGGCAATGGCCCCATCTTCTGCCCCCAAAGGCTGCGCCAATTCTAAATAGCCATAGCCCGTTTCGGCGCGCGTGGGGGCAATGCCGAAAGTCACGATTTGCCCCGATTGCGCTGCGGGCAGGCCGCGCAGAATGGCGGCGCAAAAACTGGCCCGATCAGGGATGGCATGGTCAGACGGGGCGACCAAAAGCACGGCGTCTGGGTCTTGCGCCAGTGCCCAGAGAGTTGCGGCCAGCACCGCAGGGGCCGTATTGCGCGCCTCGGCTTCGATCAAAACGGCGCTGGGGGTAATGCCGATTTCGGCCAATTGCTGCGTGACGATAAACCGAAACTCGCTGCCCGTCACAATGATGGGGGCGGCGAATTCTGGCCCTGACAGGCGGCGCGCTGACGATTGGAACAGGGTTTCTTTTCCCAGCAATGGCGCGAATTGCTTGGGGTAGCTTTTGCGCGACAGCGGCCAAAGCCGCGTTCCAGACCCTCCGCATAGGATGACGGGATAGATCATGCCGCTTGCCCCCCAGCCGCGCGCAGCGCCGCGCCAGCCGCCGATAGGGCCGCATGCAGCAGGGCATTGGCGGCGGCCGCGCTGCCCGCTTCGGTGTAAATGCGAAATTCGGGCGCATTGCCCGAAGGGCGCAGATGCAGCACGCGCCCCTGCGAAAATGTCATGCGCAGACCATCGGTCAAATCCATGCGCACTGGCGCGGGCAGGTGCATCTGTGCCAACAGCGCCATGCGTGCCGCCTCGTTGCGGATTAGGGCAGCCAAAAACTGGGCCGCCGCAGGTGGGCTGACGGGTGAAAGGCGGTCAGCCGCAGTCACGCGCGGGGGCAGATCGTCTAGCAAGGCGCACAGGCTTTGGCCGTTGGCGCGGGCTGCGGCCAAGGGGGCGATCAGCGGCAAGAACGCATCGCGCGTCATTAAGGCGGGCAGCGGCCCATGCGGGCCCGTTGCGTCAAAGCCCAGCAGAAAACCACCATTCGCCTCGAACCCCACCACTTTGGTATCTGCCTGCTGCGCACGGGCGGCAAACATCTGCGCGATCACAAAAGGAGAGCCGATTTTGCAGCGCGAAACATTTGTAAATTCGGCCAGTTCTTCGATCATCGAATTGCAGGAGACGGGCGCGCAAATATGCTGCGCACCCAAACTGCGGGCCGTCAAAATGCCCAAAATATCGCCAGCAATCACCTCTCCTGCTGCATCGGTCAGCAAAGGGCGGTCGCCGTCGCCATCGGTGGACAAAATGGCATCTAAACCCAAATCAGCGGCCCAAGCCGCCAATTGCGCCCTTGTGCATGCGTCAACAGATTCTGTATCCACGGGCACAAAGCCCGCGGCACGGCCAAGGGCAATGGCCTGCGCGCCCAAGCCCTGCACCATGTGCAGCAGCGCATCACGTGCCACGCTGGAATGTTGGTAAACGCCCAATTTCAGGCCGCGCAAGGCCTGCGGGCCGAAAAAGGCCGCATAACGCGCGATATACTGCCCCATCGCATCTGGTGCCTGCAGCACAGCGCCTGCGGCTTTCGCGAAGACTGGCGGCGGAAGCGCAAGCGCTTGCGTGATTGCAGCCTCATCAGCCTTGGAAATCTCGCCCTTGGGCAGATAAAATTTCAGCCCATTTCGATCATCGGGAATATGGCTGCCTGTCACCATCACAGCCGCCGCGCCCGCATTCATCGCCGCAAGGGCCAGCGCAGGGGTGCTTACTGCGCCGCAATCGGTCACGTTGATGCCGCGCTTGCGGGCACAGGCGCTGACCATTTGCGCGATATGCGGCGAAGATGCGCGCAAATCGCGCCCAAGATACAGGTCTGATGTCACATCGCAGGCAGATATAAAGGCATGAGTATATTTGCTGACCACATCATCCGTCAGCGCGGTGACCAAGCCGCGCAACCCTGAGGTGCCAAAAGCTACAGACATCTTGTCAGACCACCACGCAAACGACCACATTGCCTTGTCTGACACCAACCACAAAGTTGTAAGGTTGCAAAGTCCTTTTCAACCCTATGGGGAAAATCCCCAAGCAAAGGCCTTTGGCGGGGCGGCGTATTGGGGCAGCGGCGCATTTTTGGGCGGGATCAACCCCCGATGGCGAAAGGTAGGCTTAGCACCAATGCGCAGCGCCAATACGCACCAATTCTTTACCAGAAATCGCGATATGCGCATCGCCTTGCAATGGTGCGGCCTTGGTCAAATACCAGTCGCGCAAAACAGCAGGTAAGTGGCGGGCAAGCGTTTGGGCGGCGCGGCGATTTTCCGCGGGCGATCCGCCTGATGGCCCATGAAAGCCAAACCGCGCGCTTGGCGTGACGCAGGTATTTGGATTACCCAAGTAAGCGGTGCAGGCACTGGCACACCACCCATCAATGCGCAAACGATCACCCCGCAGAACAGCAAGATTCGCGCGGATGATATAATCATTCACCACGCCGCCCGCGTCATTGCGAATGGTGCGCACAGATTGCGCATGTGTGGCCAAGGGCAGCACCAATGCTGCGCACAGGGCCACGGCCAAAAGGGCCGAGAGTTTTGACAATTTTTGCATTTGGGCACCCCACCGCTGGCCTTCACGGTCGAGTTGTCCCAGTGCGTGCCGCCCAATTTTGGCCGCAATTGCGCCAGAAAGATGACTTAAAGGTAAAAATTTCGTAAAATTTTAACGGATTAGCCCAAGAAATCGGGCTTGTGGGCAGGCAGATTGCCCCATGCAAATGCAAGGCGCACTGGACTGTCTGTGCAAAGATACATGCACCTTTGGCCAAAATGTGGTGGGAAACAAATGGGGATATCCGCGCTGAAGTGATTCTCTTAAAAGTTGCGTGTAAGTGGTGCGGCTGGGGTTTTGGCCAAACCGCCAGTTTGCGGTGATGCAAAACGCAGCAAAACATGGAAAACGCCCAATTTTTTATGGGGATTTCCCCCCATTTTTGGCAGGCAAAACCAAATGCCGCCTTGCCCCACAGCGCCGAGGTTGCTAGTTAAAGATGAGATAATGGTGTTTTGGTCGCCTTAAGCTTGAAAGGGCCCTTGTATGAATGTGAAAATCCTTCTTTTGGCGTCGGGTGTGGCTTTTGGCGCATTTGGTATCGCCCATGCCCAAACCGCCGAAGAGCAAGCAACGATTGATGCGCAGATTGAAGCCGCGGCAGCGATTTGCGCGGCCACGCCAGCAGATTGCGCCGCCGCAGTCGAGGCGGCGCTTGCCGCCCTTGCAGAAGCGGGCATTTCAGGTGCTGCGCTGGACGGCGCGCTGGGCGATTTGGCATCGGCCTTGACCGAAATTGGTGCGGCGCTGCCACCCGCTGTTCAGGCGCAAATTGCCACTGCTTTGCAGGTGGTTTTGGACGCGGCACCCGCAGGCTCGCCACTCGCGTTGGCGCTGGCGGAAATTGTGGATGCTTTGGAAAGCGGTAACGGCGCAAATATCACTGCGCTGCTGCCAAGCCAAAACTAAGTTTATGAATTGAAATCAAAAACCCGCGCAAACTGGCGCGGGTTTTTTGTTTGACTATGTCCACTACGGTGGTGCAAGCGTGCTGACGTAGGCTTTTCGGCGTGCAGAAATACCACGTTGCAAGCCATTGCAAACATTGAAAATATGCGCTTATGCCTCTCCATAATAGCTGCCATAGCGATAGCTGTAGCCATAACCGCTTGCAGATTGTTCGTTTTGGTTCAGCACCAGATGAATGTCGACATGCGGGGCTAATGCAGGCCGAAGCACCGACAAAGCCGCCCGCAAATCGCCTTGGCTGGTTGCAGCCCATCTGACGGGCATAACGATGGCTTCGGCATGGTGGGCGACATAGCGTGCGTCAACAACGGGTAACAGGGGCGATGTGTCGACGATGATGATGTCGTAATTTAACCGCAGTTTTTCCAACAATGATCCGAAACTGGGCGAACTGATCAATTGATCTGTCGGCACTTTTGCGCGGCCTGTGCCAAGAACGCAGTGCAGTTTTGTCAAAGGATCAGCGGCGATGCTGAACTTTGTTGCCACCTCTTCTTCACCTGGGTTGGTCAAGAAATCCAAAAGACCGATTTGAGGTTCGATATTCAATTGCTCTGCGATCGATGGCTTGCGCAGGTCGGCATCTACAATCACAACCCTAAGATTGGACATTGCATAAACGCGGGCGAGTGACAGCGACAAGGTCGATTTCCCTTCCGCTGGCACCGAGGATGTCACCATGATGACCGAGCCATGGCGCAGAGGTTTGCCGATATTGCTGCGCGTATCATCTATGGGGCTTTTGCGTTCGCGCCATTTCTGGCGCAAATCTTGGTCTAAGACGGCACGCAACCGCCGCACCGATTCCGAATAAACTGAAAGAGGCTCGTTCACGATGGTGCTGGCAACATTCTTTTGCGCGCTGACCGCATCGGGCACTTTGGGTACAACTGTGGCCACCCGAAGCCCTGTCAACTGCTCTAACTGTGCGGGGCTGACGACCCCACCGATGTAATATTCGTTCAAAAACGCAAGTCCGATACCCAAGCCGATACCCAATACCAAAGACAAGGCTAGGATCAGGCGCGTATTTGGCGCGCTTTTGACCGATGGTGGCAAGGCTTCAGATACCACACGGCTTTGCGCCACTTGCACGGCGGCTTGGTTTTCAATTTCAGACAAACGCGCAAGCACATTCTGATATTGGCTGCGTGCGATAGAGGCGGCCTGCTGCAATTCAAAAATCTGCGCCAGCGCGTCCGAGGATAAATCGCTTTGCAGCAAGGTGGTGCGCAATTCGGCGCGCAGGTCGGTCAGCCTTGCGTTTTCTGTGCTGACATTGCTGCGCAGCGTGGCGATAGCGGCCGTTGCGCTATCGGTGATGGCCCCGTCCAATTGCGCCAATTCCTGCTGCAAATCCAGCGCAGTTTGATCGCTTTCGGCAACCTCTTGCAATTGGGCTGCGATGGCTTCGCGTTGGGCCAGCAGTTCTTGCAGCGCCTCATCTGCAAGGCTGCTTGCCAAAGCGGCAAAGTTGCGATCTTGCAGGCCAGAGGTCGCGGTTGTCAGTGCCATTTCTTGCGACAAAAGTTGCTCGCGCTGCGCTTCTAGCGAGGCGCGCAATTCGGCGATGCGCGGGTTGCCAGCATCTTCCTCTAGGGTGGCAAGATTGTCCTCGATGAACCGATCCAGTGCCGCATCCGATGCGGCCACAGCATCGCGGCCAGCGTCGGCTTGGGCCTGCAACACATCGCGTGCCGAAAGCGAAGCGGCGATTTTGCCTTGCACTTGGTTACGGATGTAAGATTGCGCGACAACATTGGCGATTTTTGCGGCGCTTTGCGGATCAGCCGAGGTGACATCCACCGAAATCAGATAGGTCAGGCCCATGCGGCGCACGACCACTGCATCGTTCAGCCTTTGGATCATGCCCTGTAAAATGGCATCTTGCGTGGGCGGGGCATCGCTTTGCAAACCCAGCGCTATTCTCATGCGCGTCAAAAAACCAACGCTTGGCCCAAACTCAGGATCTTTTGCCAAATTCGCCGCTTCAATCACAGCCATCGCCGTAGAGGGAGAGCGCAGGATTTCCACCTCGCTGTCTATTTTGGCATTATCCACCTGTGAATTTGCGCCACTAAACTGGTCGGATTCCAGCAAGTTGCGCTGTGACGGATCAACCATCAGCAGGGTGCGGGCTGTATACATCGGCGTGGCGGTGATAAGATATGTCAGCGCCAGCCCCAAGATCACAGCGGCGGTCAGCGCAATCAAACGGATTTGCCTGCGCAGCAAAAGCAAAACCCCGCGCAAATCCACCATGTCGGAATAGGTCGCATTTTCGCCGAAAGGGGTGTTTTCCGTGCTCATAAACCTATCCTTGTTACTTTTGGGCTGGATACCAAGATCGCACAATCAATGCTAGAGCGGCGTGCCTATAATTCAATCAAACGACGACTGCCTGATGGATCTAGATGCAAAATGCAGGCGTGGTCGGTGACATAGGCCCCCACGTCTAAATTGATGACAGGCAGGGTCACAGCGGGGCGCGCAGTGGGAAAGTGACCATGAACCAAAACCGCGCTTGCGGGCAAGGTTTCTGGCGCGGTGGGCGCGCGCGCCCATAAAATGGTATCTTCGGATTGTGCGGCGGGGGGAGCTGAAAAATCAAAGCCTGCATGGGCAAAAACCACATCACCCCATGTCAGAACGGCGGGCATAGCTGCCAAAAAGCCGCGATGCGCGGCGGGGATATTGGCGTCGATCAGTTGGCGCTGGTGCTTGGGCGTTAGGCTGGCGAAGTGGTGCGGGTCAATCCCATAAGAGGCCAAGGTTTCCCGCCCGCCAAAATTCAGCCAATCGGTGGCATGGGCGGGATTGGCCAGAAACCGCAAAAACATCGCCTCATGGTTGCCCAAGATTGCATGGCGGCTTAGGCCCGCAGGCGCGCGGCGGAGCAAATGATCCAAGACATCTGCGCTGTCTGGCCCGCGGTCAATCAAATCGCCCAGCAAGACAAAATGGGCGGGCCGGCCGTTCATATCCGCCACAATCGCCGCCTCAATCCGCCGCAGCAGTCCCGCCGACCCGTGCAAATCGCCCACAACATAGACGCTGCGGCCATCCTTGGGCAAGGCTTGGTACGTCAGGGCCAAGGCACTGTCGCGGGTTTCTGGCTTAAACCAGCGATGGAGAAGGCTGCGAAGCATGGATTTCTTTAAACCGCAAAAGAAAATGTAAAATACGTTTCGTTGCAAAAAGGCATTTTGATGAAAACTGCTTTTGTGCTGTTCATAGCCGCTTGGCCGCTATCTTTATTCCTGCCAGCCGTCTCGCGCCGCGCTGTTGCACCCTACAAAGCATTGGTGCGCTTGAGCACAGCAGACAAAGTTTGAAACAAAATTTGCGTATCCAGTGCCAAAGATTGTTTGCGCACATATTCCAGATCTGACTGAATCCTACGTGCCATTGTCCCGACTGTCGGTGTTGGGCCACGCTGGCCGCGGACTTGCGCAAGGCCCGTTATTCCTGGTTTTGCGAAAAAACGTCCATCATAGCCCGGTATCAGGGGGCCAAAAGCATCGTCATGGGCGACGGCATGGGGGCGCGGCCCGATAATCGACATTTCACCCTTTGCGACATTCCAAAGCTGCGGCAATTCGTCAAAGCTAAAGCGCCGCAGGACAGCGCCGATGCGCGTTACACGCGGATCAGATGCTTTTGCTTGAACGACGTTCTTTCCCGTTTCCGCAACGTTCATGGTGCGCAATTTGACGATATAGAACTTGCGGCGGTTTTGGCCGTAGCGCGCTTGAAAAAAGAAAACAGGGCCGCCAGTGCTGAGTTTGATGGCAACCGCACAGGCAAGTATCACAGCACCGACGGGCAAAGCGAGTATAGCTACAGCAACAATATCGCCAACGCGCTTTGCCCAAGCATAACGGCGGCCAGCACCGATCTTGGTGGATTGAAAGGTGATTGCGTCAAACTCGCTATCGGCGTCGAACATGGCAGTGTTCCAACTTTACTAAAATTGACTATACTTTCGACTACAGTCCATTGCGCCTAAAGACTATGGGTGATTTCCCCCAATACCTGACTTATGCACGGAAAATTCTGCCAAACGATCAATCTAGCGCTGGATATTTGCAATTTTGCGCAAAAATTCGGCAGGTCGGCCTGCGTTTGGTTGGGCAAAACGCAACGCAGCGCTCTGCGAAGCAAAGTGATTCGCGCAAAAATTGAGTTTCTTGAAGAATAGTCGCCTCAATCAAATGTGCCCCGCGCCCAAAACATAGGCACCAAAGATGGATTGGGCTTGGCAAGCAAGACTGCCGCAGGATACATCTTGCGCGTGTAATGCTTTCGGGCGGTGACCAAAGGTGACAGGGTGAGTGGTTCTGCCAATTTTCAGCGCAATTTGGCGCGATGGGATCAAGCGGTGCGGCGCGGGTTGGCTGCGGCGGCCACGGCAATTGCCCTGTTTGCACTGGTGAATATTGGGCCTGAATTTCTGGCCCACAAAGCGTTGGTACAAGGGCCACTTGGGCCATATCGCGGCGCGGCGCAGGATATGGCCCAGCCAGTTGCATCTGTCGAAGGCGTGTATGAACGTCTGGCGGCATGTGATGCCGCCTTAAGCGATCTGATCACGCTTTTGCAGCCCAAAGCCAAGCGTGGCGCGGTTGCGAAAGCCTGTCTTGGCTTTGCTGATAACCTCGTTGGGCATGCGCCCACTTTGTCTTTTGCGCAGCTTATCAAGGCCATGTCCTTGTATGAAATAGGGCAGGGCGCACAGGCGCGTGCCGCCTTGCTTTTGTCGGAAACCACGGGCGGCGGAAATGTGCAATATGCCCAGCGCCGCGCCGCGATTTGGGTGGAAACCTTTGCCAGTTTGACCCCAGACGAGTTGGAGGCCCTGCGACGCGACATGTTGCGCCTGTCGCTTGCCCCTGCGGGCATGGCTTGGCTGGCGGGGGAATATGTGCAAACCCCCACGCTGCGCCCCTTTATCACAAGTGCGATTGACAGCGTGACCGAGGCGCAGCAAGCGGCATTTCTGGCCGCCGTGCAGCGGTTACCACGATGACGGATCCTTTGGCCGAAACCGACCGCGACATTGAATTGGTGGATGAAGATCAGCCCGCCCGCATCGCTATCGCAGCGCCGAATGCAGGCCAAGCCGCCTATCGGCGCATGAACGGATATGTGGCGGGGTATATCGTGGCATCAGCGGCGTTCTGCGCGGTGCCCGTGGGTATGAACCGCCCTGTATTATGGCTGACATGGGTGGCACTGACCGCGCTGGTGGTTGCAATCTACATGGCGCTGGGGCGGCGGATGGATCCTGCGCGCCTTCTGATCTCGTGGCGGTTTTGGCCCATGTTTGCCGCAGCGTTTTGTGTGCCAATTTGGGCGGCGCTGCAGGGGCTGTTGCCCGTCACCATCGCTTTTCCCGCAGCGCCCAGCACCGCAGACCTTGCGCAGATGCGGATCAGTGTGCTGCCCAGCGCCTCGGTTTTGGCGGCGCTACGCTTTGCTGGCTATATCCTTTTCATGGTGCTGGCGATCGAAGTATCGGCCCGCACATCGCGCGCGAAAGGCATCGGCACGTGGATTTTCTGGGCAATCGTGCTGCATGCGGTTTGGGCATTGATCGCGCTGAATTTGTTGGGTGATATCCACATTTGGGGCGCAGACAAATCGGCCTATTTGGGTGTGGCCACGGGCACATTTGTAAACCGCAACTCTTTTGCATCATTCTTGGCCATGGGTGCGGTGCTGGGGTTCTCGCTGTTGCAAGATCGCATTGATAATCCATCGCGGCGCAGGGCGCGTGGGCAGGGGCTGGTGTCATCTGATTTGATGGATGCGGCGCTGATGGGGCTGGGCGTCGCGGTGATTTGGGTGGCGCTGCTGGCAACGGCGTCGCGGATGGGGGTTTTTGCCGCAGGCCTTGGCATGGTGATCAGCTTTCTGCTGATGCGGATCAAGGCGCGCGCATCGCTGCTGCGCGCGTTGTTTATTGCCGCCACGGCGGCATTGATCCTTGGGGTGGTCGGTGTTTTCACTGTAGGGCAAGATTTGGCGTGGCGCAGTTTCTTTATAGATCGCGATTCAGTGGGGCGTGCCGAAGTTTACCGCGCTGTTCTGGCCCAAATTGCCGAGCGTCCGCTTTTGGGCCATGGTTTTGACGCCTTTCGCCCTGCCTTTGAATGGGCGGGAGGCGCAGCGACCGCTGCGCTAACAACATGGGATCGCGCGCATTCCACCTATCTAAGCCATTGGTTTGAATTGGGGCTGATTGTGGGTTCGATCCCGATCATCCTATGCCTATTGTGCCTGCTTCGGGCATGGCACCTGTTGCGCCGCAGGTCATATGATTATGCGCTGCCCGTGGCGACTGTTTCGGTGATTCTTTCGCAAGGGGTGCACAGCACTGTGGATTTCAGCCTTGAGATGCCAGCAAATGTTGTGCTGTTTTTGGCCATTGTTGCGCTGGGCATCACCCCGCGCCACAGAACGGGCCACCGACAGCATAAAGCGGACAGCCGCCCATAGGTAGCGCGCTGTAACTGCGGCAGACCCCCGCCACAGCCTGATCACCGATGCGGGCGGCGAAGGCAAGTATCTTAGGGCCAGCGGCAACGGCGACTGTCACACCATCACATTCTAAAGGGAAATCAGACCCATCAAGACTGCTTTGGCCAATGCCTGATCGCGGGTATGCGCCTTAAGTTTCGTGCGCGCATGCAAGATATGCTTTTCCGAGGTCTTTTCTGAAATGCCCAGCCTGTAGCAAATCTCATTGGCACGATATCCGCCCAAAAGCAGGTTCAGACAGTCAATCTCGCGCCCTGACAGGCCCACCATCAAGTTCGGGTGGCTGTGGCGCACATAGGTATCAAATGCCTGCCCCGCCCTGAGCAAAACAGGCCCAAAAACGGCCCATTCTTTGCGGATGGTTTCGGCCGAGGCAAGGTTTTCAAACCACAGGCCCATGGCCGAAAACCCTGCTTTGTCCAGCATCAGGGGTAGGGTCACCCCATAACTCATGCCCATATCCAGACCTGTATCGATCTGGCGGCGCTGCAATTTTGGCAGTTCCGCGACCAGATTTGTTGGGTTGGGCGGTGCCCATTCGTACATGGCCGCGCCCGTTATCAACTGCTCGATCGCGGGGTCTAAATGCAAAAAGGGGCCAGCAATGATGCCATCCTCCCATTGCTGCGAAAAACTATGGGCAAAGAACACAGATTTTGTGCGGTCGTCCCGCGTCATTTCCGCGCGCAGCACGGCAAAGCCATAGGAAAAGCCCTTGACCCCAAAATCCTTTAGAAATGCATCGAATTTTTGAAACGGATCACCCTTGCGCTGCAAATCCTCGGCAAACTTGGCAAATTTGTGGTCAAAATGCTTTGGCATTCAATCCCTACTCATAACTCGATGACGGCGCCAGACATTCGGCCGCAGTTTAAATCGCAGACCGCTTGCAAAAAACCGCGACATTGCTGCCGCGGCATGACCCTGCGCGGAAAGCCATGCTGCCGGTGCAACCCAATTGGCTGCAGCGGGGCAAGTTATCGCGCACAGTCAGCCACAACTAGCGCGCGACTGGGCGAGGGCAAGGTGGCCGCACAACTCAAGCGGATGATTGTTACATGCAAGTAAGTGAATCGGTTTTTTTTTGCCGCGGGGATGGTCAAGATTAATGGGGGTATTCCCCTATAAGTGTTCCAGAGCATCAATTGATGTGGCGTTTTTGGACTGTGGAAAAAGGGGAAATCATCTGCGACGATCCGCGCCAAATTTCAATTATATATCAATAATTTGATAGGGAATGCAGATTTCGTTACATGCGCTTTGCCTCAACCGCGCGTATTCCCTGCAAAGGCAGTCATCTGCATAACCCCAAATGAGTCTATCTTTTTAAAGGCTCGATTTTGGCTATGCAATTAACCTTCTGCCTTACCACTCGCCTATTTGGTTATAGGTGCCTTAGCCCACATCATCCCCCTTGTTGCACGATACCCGCGCTTGGTTCCTGTAATCGCCCCCAATCGGGCCAATGGTTAGGCCTGCGGTGCGGCAATATTTTGGGGCTGCTGCGGCCCGTATCGCGCGCCTTGCGCCGCCGATTTGTCGGCAGGTGCAGCGTGCTGCACGGCGCTTGGATTTGCGATGTCGCCGCCCTTGCCACCGCCCTTGTCGCCGCCGCCGAAAAACCATTTGACAAGCCGCGCCCAGTTATGACACCGATGTCATGATATCGGTGTCACTGAGTCGGAATTCCCCGTGGGAGGGGGCGAAAGACGCAGGGCAGGGGTATCGGCGCGGCCTGATTGGCTGGCCAAAGGGGGGATCCATGGCTACCATCTACGATGTCGCCAAACACGCTGGCGTATCGCCCAAGACTGTCAGCCGCGTGATGAACGGCGATGGGCCTGTGGGGGAAAAGACCCGCGCGGCGGTGGAAGAGGCCATGCGCGCCCTTGGCTTTGTGCGCTCGAACGCGGCGCGGATGATGCGGGCGCAAAAATCGGGGATCATCGGGCTGATCACGGGCGCGATTTCGACCACAGGTCTGAACCACAAACAGCAGGGCTTGCCTGATTTGTTCATCGTCCAAGGCATTCAGCGCGCGCTGGAATCCAGTGGCATGACAGTGATGATCGCCGATACGGCAGGGCGGCAAGATCGCGTGGCCCCGCTGATTGACACCTTCCTGTCGCACCGCGTGGAAGGGCTGATTTATGTGGCCGAATATCACCAAGAGGTTTCGCTGCCGCAACTGCCCGAAGATACGCCGCTTGTGCTGGTCAATTGTTTTGACACCAAAGGCACGCCTGCCATTTTGCCAGATGATCGGCGCGGGCAATACGAACTGGTGCGCCGACTGATTGCGGCAGGGCATCGCCGCATTGGCTATCTGGCGCTGCGCGCCGATATGGTGGCGGGCCAATTGCGCCCGCAAGGCTACCGCGAAGCGCTGGCCGAAGGCGGCATTCCCTATGACCCCGCCCTATTCGCCCATACCAACTTTGATCTGCCCGAGGCAGGCCCGCAACTGTTGTGGGATTCGATTGACCACATGCTGCGCCTTGCCAACCCGCCCACAGTGATCTGCTGCGGCAACGATCAAATGGCGCTGATGGTCTATGGGATTTTGCGCACCATGGGCCGGCTTGTTCCTGATGAAATTGGTGTTGCTGGCTTTGACAATTACCGCGTCATTTCCGAAACCCTATATCCGCCGCTGACCACGGTGGATTTGCCCTATAATGCAATGGGCGTTCGCGCGGGCGAGCGTTTGTTGTCCCTGATTGCGGGAGAGGATCCGCTTTTAAGCGGCCGATCCCCCACCCAAAGCCCTGTCTGTGTAGCAGGGCCTGTGCTGTGGCGCGCCTCGGTTGCCGAAATGCGCCCCACAAACATTTTACACATGAAACCCAACGGGAGGAAGACCGATGAAGTTTAGCAAACTGGTGGCCAGCGCTGCCATTCTGGCATGGGCCTCGGCCGCAAATGCCACAGAAACGCTGTCGATGTGGTATCACGGCGCGGGTAACGAAGTTGAAAGCAAGATCATCAACCAGATCATCGCTGATTTTAACGCCGCGCAAACCGATTGGAAGGTCGAATTGCAAAGCTTTCCACAAGCCGCATACAACGACTCGGTCGTGGCTGGCGCGTTGGCAGGCAACTTGCCTGACATTTTGGACGTTGACGGCCCCAACATGCCAAACTGGGCATGGGCAGGCTATATGCAGCCTTTGAAAATTGACGAAGCTAAAATCGCCAATTTCTTGCCCGGTACCAAGGGTATTTGGAACGGCCAGTTGTATTCGATTGGTTTGTGGGATGCTGCTATTGCACTGACCACCCGTCAATCCACGCTGGACGAGCTGGGTCTGCGCAAGCCAACGGCAGATGCACCATGGACGAAAGACGAATTCATGGCAGCGCTGGATGCGGCAAAAGCATCGGGCAAGTTTGAATATGCCTTGGATTTGGGCACGGCTTGGACGGGTGAATGGTACCCCTATGCCTTCTCGCCCCTGATGCAATCGTTTGGTGGCGACATCGTGGATCGCAGCACCTACAAAACCGCTGAAGGCGCGCTGAACGGCGAAGCTGCACAGGCCTTTGGCGCATGGTGGCAAGGTCTGTTTACGGGCGGTTATGCCCAAGCAACCCAAGACGGCGCTGACCGCGATTCGGGTTTTGCCTCGGGCAAGTATGCCTTCTCGTGGAACGGCAACTGGGCGGCACTTGGCGCGCTGGAAGCGCATCCTGACACAGTGTTCCTGCCTGCCCCTGATCTGGGTAATGGGCCAAAAATCGGTGCTGCCTCGTGGCAGTTCGGCGTTTCGGCGACCTCGAAGCACCCCGAAGGTGCGGCTGCGTTCATCGAGTTCGCTCTGCAAGATAAGTATCTCGCAGATTTCTCGAACGGCATCGGTTTGATCCCTGCCACCCCAACTGCTGCTGCTATGGTCGACAACTACAAAGAAGGTGGCCCATTGGCTGACTTTGTGACCTATTCGTCCAAGTTTGGCATGGTGCGCCCTGTCACGCCAGGGTACGTTGTGCAGGCTAAAGTGTTTGAAAAAGCACTGGCTGACATCGCCCAAGGCGCTGACGTGGCAGCCACGCTGGATGCCGCTGTTGATGAAATCAACGCCGACATCGAAAAGAACCAAGGCTACGGTCACTAAGCATTGAACGGGCGCGCCAAACGGCGCGCCTATCCTCCCAGCGCACAGTGGGCCTTTTTGCCCACTGTGCGTGCTGAACCTGCCGAAAAGGGGCTGCGCGAATGGCATCGAAATTCACCAGATCAAACGGCACGGGCTGGCTGATGGCGGGGCCAGCGGTGGCGCTGATTGCGGCCTTTGTGATCTTTCCCTTTTTCTTTGCAATCGCCCTGTCCTTTACCAACCAACGCCTGATCTCGCCCAACCCCACCGAATTCACGGGCTTTGCCAATTACAGCCAGCTTTTGGGCGTGTCGGCGCTGACGCTTGACCCTGTGCGCGACGATACGGGCGCGGTTGTGCTGAAAGATGGCGCAGTGGAATATCCCGCGCTGCGCGCATTTACCCGCAAGAACCCCGATTATCCGCATTTGGACGGGATGCGCGAATGGTTTGCCTTTGACACGCCCTTTGGCGGCGATGCGCGCACCTTTGTGCTGGCGCGCGATGTGGTGTTTATGAAGGCCATCGTCAACACGTTCTTGTTTGTCTTGGTCGTGGCCCCCGTGCAGGCGGGCCTTGCGCTGTGCCTTGCACTGCTGATCAACCAACGTCTGCGCGGCATCAATGTGTTTCGTGCGATTTACTTTATGCCCGTCGTGGTGTCGATCGTGGTTGTCTCGCTGCTGTGGCGGCTGATTTATGACGGATCGTCAGGGCTGCTGAACAGCCTTTTGGGGGCACTGAGTTTCGGGCTTATCCCGCCCATCGATTGGCTGGGCGATCCATCGACGGCGCTGGGCGCGATTATTGCCATGTCAATTTGGCAGGCTGTCGGCTTTCACATGGTGATCTGGCTGTCGGGTCTGCAAACCATCTCGCCCACCTTGTACGAGGCGGCGGCGATTGAAGGGGCCAGCAAATGGCAGGTGTTTCGCTTCATCACATGGCCGGGCCTGCGCAACACGGCCGTGCTGATTTTGATCGTGATCACGATGCAAGCCTTTGGCCTGTTTGCACAGATCGATGTGATGACCAGCGGCGGCCCCTTGGACAGCACGCAAACCATCGTATTCCAAGCCATTGATCGCGGCTATGGCAAGCAAGACATATCAGGCGCATCGGCGATTTCGGTGATCTTGTTTGTGATTGTTCTGTCGATATCGCTGATCCAACGCTGGCTGACGCGGGAGAAAACGTAAATGGCAATGATTTCTGGTGACAACCACGGCTTGCGGCTGGCGGTGCGCTATACAGTGCTGCTGCTGATCGCGCTGATCTTTATCTTTCCGCTGGTCTTTATGGTGATGTCATCGCTAAAGCCCGATCAACAATTGTTGGTTGATGCCAGTTCCCTGCGCGCATTTTTGCCTGTGGGTGACATCAGCCTGAACAATTATCTGGCCGCTTTTGAACGCGCGCCCGTGGGCCTGTTTGTGTTCAATTCCGTTCTGGTGACAGGGGTGACGGTGGCGCTGTCCTTGCTGATTTGTTCGGCGGCGGGCTTTGCCTTTGTGTTTATCAACTGGAAGGGGCGCGGCGTGATCTTGTCGGTTTTGCTGGCAACGCTGATCGTGCCTTTTGAAACCATCGCCATACCGATGCTGCTGATGGTGTCGAAATTGCCATGGCTGGGAATGGACGGGCTGACATGGGGCTGGCTGAACAGTTACCATGTGCAGATCATCCCCTTTATCGCCGATGGTTTGACCATTTTCCTTTTCGTGCAGTATTTCAAAGACCTGCCCGGAGAGTTGATCGAGGCCGCCCGCGTGGAAGGGGCCAGTTGGTGGCAGATTTACCGCCGTATCGTCATGCCCCTGTCTGGCCCGATTCTGGCCACGGCGGCGATTTTGAAATTCTTGGCAATGTATAACCAATATCTTTGGCCACTGATGGTCACCCAAGAAGAGGGCTATCGCCCCGTGATGGTGGGGCTGCAATACTTCTTCCAACTGAACATCGCATGGGGCGAGGTGATGGCCTATCTGTCACTGATCACGCTGCCCGTGCTTGGATTTTACCTTTATTTGCAGAAAGCCTTCATCGCGTCGATCGCATCGACGGGCGTGAAGGGATAAGGAGACGAAGATGGTTATCGCAATCGACGGCAAGTGGATTTGGGACAGTTGGTATGCCAAAGATGGCGACACCTATCACGGGTTTTTTCTGCAGGCCGATACATCGCTGGGCGATCCTGACCTGCGCCATTTCAACGTGACCCAAGGCCATGCGACATCCAAAGATTTGGTGAATTGGACGCATTTGGGCACAACTTTTACGCCGCAGCGCAATGGTGCCGCGTGGGATGACGGAACCACATGGACGGGTTCGGTGATCCGCGACGATGCGGGGCTGTGGCATTTGTTTTACACGGGCACGACCAAGGCCGAAAAGATGATGCGCCAGCGCATTGGCCATGCAACATCGACCGATCTGCACAATTGGGTGCGCGTGGGCGATGGGCAATGTCTTGATCTGACAGGCCCCAATGCTGAATGCTACGAGGTGGATCACACCGGCCGCTGGCATGACCGCGCCATGCGCGACCCATGGGTGATGCGTGATCCCTATGGCAAAGGCTGGCTGATGTATTTCACCGCCCGCGTCCCCGATGCCTCTGAACCCAATTCAGGCGGCGCGATTGGCTTTGCCACGTCGGATGATCTGTCTACTTGGGTGCTGCAACCCCCCGTCTTCCAAGGCGGCTTTGGCCAATTGGAAGTGCCGCAAGTGTTTGAAGCCAGCGGCAAATGGTATTGCTTGTTCTGCACCGCGCATGTCCATTGGTCTTCCCAATATCAGCGCACCAACCCGCAAAGCCCAGTGACAGGAAATCACTATCTGATTGCCGATCATCCGCGTGGGCCTTGGCGCATTGCCCCTGGCCCCTTCCTTGATGGGGCCGAGCCCTGCATGCGCTATGCCGCGCGCATTGTCGATGGGCCTGACGGGCTGGTGATTTTGGGCTTTGCCGATGGCGGTAAAGACCAATTTGGCGGTTATGTCATGAACCCCGAACGTATTCTTGTGGGGCCTGATGGTCTGCTTTCCGTAGCACCTCTGGCGCGCGCCGCCGAATAATCAAAAGGAGCCTGCCGATGGCCAAAATCTCGCTGCAAAACATCAAGAAAAGCTATGGCAATGTCGATGTCATCAAAGGGGTTGATATTGATATTGAAGATGGCGAGTTTTGTGTCTTTGTCGGGCCATCGGGCTGCGGCAAATCCACACTTTTGCGGATGATCGCGGGGCTGGAAGATATCAGCGCGGGCGAATTGGTCATTGGGGATACGCGCGTCAATGATCTGCCGCCCTCACAGCGCGGGGTGGCGATGGTGTTTCAATCCTATGCCATTTTCCCGCATATGACTGTGCGCGAAAACGTGGCCTTTGGCCTGACGATTGCAGGGGCCAGCAAGGCCGAGAAAGATGCCAAAGTGGCCGAGGCCGCACGCATTTTGCAGATGGAGCATTTGCTCGATCGCCGCCCCAGCCAATTGTCGGGCGGGCAGCGCCAGCGCGTGGCCATTGGCCGTGCCATTGTGCGCAAACCGCAGGTGTTTTTGTTTGACGAACCTTTGTCCAATTTGGACGCCGCGCTGCGGATGGATATGCGCATGGAAATCGGCAAACTGCACCAGCAACTTGGCGCGACGATGATTTACGTCACGCATGACCAAGTCGAGGCGATGACCTTGGCCGACAAAATCGTGGTGCTCAAGGATGGCAAGGTCATGCAAATCGGCGCGCCGATGGATTTGTACCATAATCCCGCCAATCTTTTCGTTGCGGGTTTTCTTGGCGCGCCGTCGATGAATTTCTTGAATGTTGAAGTTGTTGGCCTAGAGGGCGATCTGGCCGAGGTGTCCAGCCCCGTTTTGGGCAAAGTCAGCGTCTCGGCCAAACGTGGGCCTTTTGCCGTTGGCGAGGCCGCGATCTTGGGCCTACGGCCGCAATATATCACCCTTGAAAGTGGAAAAGCCCTGATGAAAGGCAAGGTCGCATTGACCGAGCGTTTGGGCGCAGAAACTGTGGTGGATATTGGTCTTGGCGATGGCACATCGCTGATTGCGGCCCTGCCGCAAGATGCGGTCTATACAGTGGGCAGCGACATCGCCGTAGGTTTTGACGGCGATAAGGCCCATTTGTTCAAGGCCGAGGCACTGCCAGAAAAGGGCGCGCATTAGGCGGGTTTGACCAAAGCGCGGGTCAGGAAATTCAGGATGACGGGTGCAATCACCTCTGCCGCCTCTTCGGGCAAAAGGTGACCATAGCCCTGCAAGATATGCGCCGTGGCATTGGGCATGGTGCGGGCGGCTTCGGTGCTGACGCGCGGCGGCACTGCGCCATCGCGCGCGCCTGTCAACAGCAAGACCGGCACAGAGATTTGCGGCAATCGCGCGAGCAGCGGGCGCAAATCCCATGCGGCCATCATATCCAATGTGGCCCCAATATGGGCAGGGCGGCGGGCAAGGGTTAGGTATTGCGCGCGCGCCGCAGCGCCAATCTGCGCCCCTGTTTGCGCCAAAAGGCGGTCGATCTGCGCGGGGGTGCCCAGCATCTTTGCCCCAAATTGCGGCGCAAAGGGCAACAAGCTGAGTGTTTTGGCCATTGCGGGAAACAGCCATCCCGCCATGCCTTCAAACTGCGACAATGCCGCATTCAAACCGATAACGGCGCGCAGAGGCATCAGTTCGGCCAGCCGCAGGGCAATCGCCGCGCCTGCAGAATGGCCAATCACCGCGCGCACCTGCCAGCCCTGACCAGTCGCAAGGGCAAGGATATCGGCAGCGATATCTTCCAGCCCTGCGCGCGCCATCCGCCCCTTTTGGCTGAACCCATGGCCCGCCACATCCAATGCGATCACACGATAGTGCTGGGCCAGTATCGGGGCCAGACCCGCCCAAGAATGCACAGATCCGCCTGCCCCATGAATCAACAAAAGCGTCGGCGCGCTATCGTCTTTTGGCCCCATATCCTGCACATGCCAATGCTGGTGCACGGCCGCGATGCTGCGTGATGCTGCGCGATGCGGCCAGTCCATGGGCAGATCAGGGGGGGTGTCGGCAGGGGCGCTCATCCGCCCATCCCTGCCTGCAAGACTTGGCTTAGCCGCTGGCTATCTGCGCGGGGTAGGGGCAGGTATGTCGCCCGCATATCCCGCGCCAAACCCGCAAGGCTGGGCTGCGGGCGCGTGGCAATATCGATCACCAATGCGGGGATGCCCGTGGCGGCGAAAACGCGGGCAAGGCGCTGGGCATCTTGTTCGGCGGCCGCGCGATTTGCACTGCCATCCAGCGCGATATTGCCGCGCCCATCGGTGAGCAGGGCAAGGGTCGGCGTCATGCCGCGGGCGCGGGTCTGCAGCGCCAGATCCAGCCCCATGCGCAGCCCCGCAGCCAGCGGTGTGCCCCCGCCACCCGCCAGCCCCGCAAGGCGGCGTTTGGTGGCGGTCAGTGACCGCGTGGGCGGCAAAACCACCTCGCACCCCTGCCCGCGAAAGGCCAGCAGCGCCACATGGTCGCGCCGCGCATAGGATTGCGCCAATAAAAGCTCGACTGCGCCCTTGGCCTCGGCAAGGCGGGCAAAGGCCGATGATCCCGACGCATCGACAGTGAAAATCAAAACGCGGTCCGAACTGTGCTGATAGCGTTTGATCCGCAGATCACTGGGCCGAATGGCAAGCCTTGTGGGCGCAGCGTTCGAAGCCAACCCTGCCCCGCGCAGGCGTTGCATTGGCGCTGCGGTGCGCAGAGTGGCCAAAATATCAATGCGCTTGCCATGCCCCATGCGTCCTGCGCGGGCGGGCAGGGGGCGGCCGCGATGGTTGCCCTTGATCTTGGCCCCTGTGCCAGCCCCACCTTTCATGCTGCGCGCAGCTCGGCCAGCGGCAAGGCGGGCCAAAACATCGGGTGGCAAGGCGGCGCGCACGGCCTCTAGCACCATATCTTGCGGCAGATCGGCAAGGTCTTGCGGGGCCTCGCTGGGCGCATCATCGGGCAAGTCATTGGGAGCTTCAGGTGGGGGCGGCGCATCAGGTGGCGGTGCATCTTCTGCGGGCGTATCGGGAAAAAGGGTTGCGCGCTGTGCATAGACAAGGCTGGCGGCATCTTGCAGGCAGGAATCATTGGGCGCATCCAGCCCGCGCAGGGCGGCAATCGCAAGGGCGGCGCGTGCCGCCATCAGCGGCGCGCGCAGGCTGTAAATGCCAAGGCTGTCTGCCGCGCCCGCAAGGGCGGCCATGGCCTGCGGCGGCAGTCCAGACGCGCGCAGTTGCGTCAGGCGGGCGCGGGCAGGGGCCAAATCGGATGCCGATTGCAGCGCCTCGGCATTGTCTAGGGCGAAATCTGATAGGTCTAGAAACAGCGCCAGCCTTTCGGCCAAAGCGGGGGCAAGGGCCTCTTCTGCCTCGGCACCCTCGTCCAGCGCGATCAGGCAGGACGTGCCCGCATCTAAATGCAGCGCCAGCCGCGCGGCAAGTCCCGCGGGCGCGCGTTCGGCCATTGTCAAAATCAGTGCCGAAGGTGCATCCAAAACGCCAGCGGTTTTGCGATGTGCCCCTGCCGATAGGCTGGCCGCCAAATCCGTGCCGCCAAACAGCGCGCCATCATCGATGCTGGGGTGAATGCGTCGGGCGGGCAGGGCAAGTGCGGCAAGCCGCCCGAGAACCGCCGCGCGCGCAGGCCCAACACGCGCGCGCAGCCAAAGGCCGCCCAACGCCGCCCCATCCAGCACCAGCACATCCAGCGCAAGCTGGGCGCGCTGCAGCGCGGATAGGATTGGCAGGGGCGCATCGGCCATTATGGCAGCGTTTCGGCCAAGATGCGGGCAACGCGTGCGCCTGATCCTGCCTCGTCCAGCGGGTCGCGGCGCAGACGATGCGACAGCGCCATTTCCGCAACCGATTTCAAATGCGCGCGGCTGACAGTTTTGGCCCCCGCAAAGGCCGCCTCGGCCCGCGCGGCGCGCAGCAGCGTCAACTCGCCGCGCAGCCCATCTGACCCCAGCGCGATACACAGTGCTGCGCAATCATGCAACACGGCGGGCGGTGTTTTCAATTTGGGCAAGGCGGCCCGCGCCGCCAAAATGGCCGCGCGCAATTGCGCATCCTGTGCGCCATATTCGGCCATAAAGGCAGCGTTATCGCGTTCATAGCCATCGCGGCGCAGCATCACTTCGACACGCGTGGCCACATCGCGCGGGCTGCTCACCTGCACCGAAAGGCCGAAGCGATCCAAAAGCTGTGGGCGCAAATCGCCCTCTTCAGGGTTGCCAGAGCCGACCAACACAAAGCGCGCCGCGTGGCGAATGGACAGGCCTTCACGTTCCACCACATTCTCGCCCGACTGGGCCACATCCAGCAGCAGATCAACAAGGTGATCTTCCAGCAGGTTCACCTCGTCAATATACAGATAGCCACGATTGGCGCGGGCCAAAAGCCCAGCTTCAAAGGCCTTCTCCCCGCGCGTTAGCGCCCGTTCAATATCAAGCGCCCCGACAACGCGGTCTTCGGTCGCGCCCAGCGGCAGATCAATGACAGGCGTTGGGCGCGAGATGATGCGACCAGATACGGCAGGGGCCCAATCTGGCACATCTTCGATGCGGGAAGAGTTGACGGGGCAGCCTTCAACCACATCAATCGGTGGCAGCAGCGCCGCCAGCGCGCGCACGGCGGTGGATTTTCCCGTTCCGCGGTCGCCAAACACCAACACGCCGCCGATGGCAGGGTCGATGGCAGTCAGCACCATGGCGCGTTTCATCGCCTCTTGCCCAACGATGGCGGAAAAGGGGAAGGGGGCTGTCATGCGGCTGTCCTGTGTTTGGGGTCGAAATGGGGGTGCGCGGCCAAAGGTTTTGTGCCCCCCCATGTACCAAAATCGCCCAGCACAGCAAAGCGGGCGTAAAGCTCTTCTGAAAACCAGCCTTCGCTGCGCACTGCGGCAATGGCGCGCCCATGCACCCCATTGCCGCGCGCAAAATTGGCCATGGATTGCGTATCGGGCCAAATCGAAAAGGTCACCTGATGCAATAGCGGCACTTCGCCCACCCCGATTTTGAACAGCACATTCGGATCATCGCCAATCACTTGGGAAATAGAAGGAACCCGCGACCAAAACCGCAGCATCGTGGCAGGGCGCAGGCTGGCACGGGTCAGGGCTGCAATCGGCGCGCCAACTTTACCCTCGCCTTGCGGGGTAAAGGGGGCGCGGCCCGACCAAGCCCCCCGCGCCGAAATGGGTTGCAGAACAACTGTCCAGTTTTCGGCAGCGCGGGCCTGCCATCGTTTGAAAACGGGGGCGTTTTGCGTGGCATGAATGGCAGTTTGCGCATCTGGCCAAGTCGCAAGTATTGCCCAAACGTCCAAATTTGGCCGCAGGTCAAACCCCTCACCTCTGCCCGAGCCGCACAGTTTCCAAAAGCCCACCTCGCGCATGCGCATCAGGGATATGCGCGCAAGGCCCATTTGCCCCAGCACCCACAGGCGTGCGGTTAGGCTGTCGAAACGAAACAGCGAAAGGGTGGCAATGGTCACAAAACTCTCCTGCCGCAAGATGCTGGCTGTAAGTCAAGGTTTACACAAAGCGGCAAAAGAGGGAAGTGTAAACCTGCGAAACTTTCCTATTGTCAATTAAACTAGACAGTTTAGGGTGGCCCTATGACATATCTTGCCCCCCACAGCCCCGACTCTCCTTCAACCGCCATCGTGATCGGTGCAGGCATGGGCGGGCTGGCAGCCGCGATGCGACTGGGGGCAAAGGGGTATAAGGTCACCGTGATTGACCGCCTTGATATGGCAGGCGGGCGGGGCAGTTCGATTTCAAAGGCGGGGCACCGTTTTGACCTTGGCCCCACAATCGTGACTGTGCCGCAAGGTTTGCGCGATCTTTGGGCCGTATGTGGGCGCGATTTTGATGCGGATGTTGATCTGCGCGCCTTGGCTGATTTTTACCAAATCCGCTGGGAAGATGGCAGTCATTTCACCGCCCGCAGCGATACCGCCGCCATGCAGGCCGAAGTTGCCCGCCTGTCGCCGCGCGATGTCAAAGGTTATGCCAAGTTTCTGCGCGATGCCGAGGCGCGCTATTGGTTTGGCTATGAAAACCTAGGGCGGCGCAGCATGGGGCGGCTTATGGACATTGTCAAAGTCCTGCCCACCTTTGCCCGCCTGCGCGCGGATCGGTCGGTTTATGCCCATGCCGCAGCCCGCGTGAAAGACGAAAGGTTGCGCTTTGCCTTGTCTTTCCATCCGCTGTTCATTGGCGGCGATCCGTTCAATGTGACGTCGATGTATATTCTGGTCAGCCATTTGGAAAAAGAATTTGGCGTGCATTACGCTATGGGCGGGGTGGCGGCGATTGCCGCAGCCATGGCAAAAGTGATCATCGCGCAGGGCGGCACTTTGCAACTGGACACCGACATCGACCAGATTTTGGTGCAAGATGGCCGCGCTGTGGGCGTGCAATTGGCAAGCGGTCAAACTATGGCCGCCGATATCGTGGTCTCGAACGCCGATGCAGGGCATACCTATGACCACTTGCTGCGCGCCACACCACGAAAGCGCTGGACGCCCGCCAAAACCGCCTCTCGTCGTTGGTCAATGAGCCTGTTCGTGTGGTATTTCGGAACCAAGGGCACAGCGTTGAAATGGCGCGATGTCGGGCACCATACCATTGTCGTCGGCCCCCGCTACCGCGATCACATCAAAGACATTTTCCAGCGCGGCATATTGGCCGAGGATATGAGCCTTTATGTCCACCGCCCATCGGTGACCGACCCTTCGGTCGCCCCTGCAGGCGATGATACATTTTATGTCCTGTCCCCCGTGCCGCATCTGGGAATTGGCAAGACAAATTGGGAAACCGAGGCAGAGGTTTACAAGGCCAAAATGCTCAAAGTGCTGGAAGACCGCCTACTTCCCGGCCTGTCGCAACACATTGGGCCCGAATTGGTGCTGACCCCAGAAGATTTCAAATCGCGCTATCGCAGCCCCTATGGGGCGGGTTTCTCGATTGAACCGCGCATTTTGCAATCGGCCTATTTCCGCCCGCATAACATCTCTGAAGAGGTGGAAAACCTGTTCCTTGTGGGCGCGGGCACACATCCCGGCGCGGGCCTACCGGGTGTGATTTCCAGCGCCGAGGTGACCGACAGCCTGATCCCACCCGCGCCGCGCCCATTGCGCGCCAAAGCCTTAGCTGCAGAATGAGGGGGGCCGCGAGATGAACCGCAGGGTAATCGATCCCGCCGATTTGGCCATCTGCCGCGAGGCTATTCGCACGGGCAGTTATTCCTTTCACGCTGCATCGCGGCTTTTGCCTGCAAAAGTGCGTGATCCCGCGCTGGCGCTTTATGCCTTTTGCCGCCTTGCGGATGATGCGGTGGACGAAGGGCGCGACAAAGTAGGCGCGGTGCTGTCCCTGCGTGATCGGCTGGATTTGGTCTATGCAGGCCGGCCGCAAAATGCCGCTGCTGACCGTGCCTTTGCCGCTGTTGTCGCCGCCCATGACATGCCACGCGCTTTGCCTGATGCGCTGCTGGAAGGGTTTGCTTGGGATGCCGCAGGTCGCCGCTATCAGACCATAGACCAGCTGTGCGGATATGGCGCGCGGGTTGCCAGCGCCGTGGGCGCGATGATGTGCGTGCTGATGGGCGTGCGCGGGGCCGATGCCTTGGCGCGGGCCTGTGATTTGGGCCTTGCCATGCAACTGACCAACATCGCCCGTGACATTGGCACCGATGCGCGTGAGGGACGCTTTTATCTGCCCTCCGATTGGGCAGATGAAATGGGGCTGGATGAGGCCGATATCCTGACCGCTGCCCAAAACCCAAATACGCCGCCCGACCCGCGCCTGATGGTCATCACAAAGCGCCTTTTGGAACAGGCCGATAAGCTATATCTGCGCGCCGAGGCTGGGATACCCGCATTGCCGCTCCATTCGCGCCCCGCAATATTTGCCGCGCGCCATATCTATGCAGGCATTGGCGGGTCGATCGCGCGGACTGGCTATCATGCGCTGCACGGGCGCGCCCATACTTCCAAAGGGCAAAAACTGGGCTGGCTGGCCCTGTCTGGCCTGCGCGCTGCCGCCAGTATCGTGCTGCCTTGTCCCGCGCGCCTGCATGCGCGCCCACATCCTGAATGTGCGTTTTTGGTAGATGCTGCAGCGACAGCCACGGCACAAACCCGCCGCTCTGACGCGCTTTTCGCGGTTTTGGCCCAACTCGAGGCGCAAGATCGTGGATTGCCCCTTGGCAATAGGGGGCGCGCGGCCTAGCTATCTGCTGTTTTTGAAAGGCTTGGCTATGAGTATTGCGCTATTTCTAACCTTCTTCGCCGCAGCCAGCGCTGCCGCCTCCTCGGGCGCATTTTTTCCAACGGGCGCATGGTATGAATCCTTGCGCAAACCTGTCTGGGTGCCGCCGAATTGGGCCTTTCCCGTGGTTTGGACAACGCTCTACATCCTGATGTCTTGGGCTGCGATGCGGGTGGGCATCTCTGGGGCCGAAGGCGTCGTCATCGCCCAAGCCTTGGGCCTTTGGGCGCTGCAAATCGCCCTCAATGCAATTTGGACACCTGTCTTCTTTGGCCTGCGCCGCATGCGCGCTGCCCTTGCCATCATGGCGGGGCTATGGGCTTCGGTTGTGGGCACGGGGCTGAGCTTTTACAACATTGATCCCATAGCGGGCTGGATGATCGCGCCCTATGTGCTGTGGGTGTCCATCGCCTTTGCGCTGAACGCGGCTGTGCTGCGGCTTAACCCAACCCAATCGCGCTAAAGGCTTTTCCCCGCGCTTGGATTCTTCTTTTTCCAAATATCCTTGGGGGATAGCTGCGCGCTTGCGCGCAGGTAAGGGGGGCTAGCCCCCCTTTTTGGGCCTTTACGGCCAACCCAGTTTTCGCGGTACGCGGCAGGCGACCATGGTTTGGATCAGCCTGTTGTCATAGCGGCGCAGGTCTAATGTCTCGTGCATGCCCGTTACTCTTTCGCCCTCTAGCGTGGTGTCCATCATCGTGCGGGCATAAAACGGCGCTTCCAGCAGGGCCATGCGCTGTTGCGCGGTGCTGCCCGCATCGCCGCGCGTTGCGCGGGTCAGTCCCCACGCCGTGCGGGGCAGGGGGGCCAGAGGTGGCGGCGTGACCTGCGCCGCACGGCCATCGCGCGCAAAATCCAGCCCCAATTCCAGTTTTGATCCATCGCGCCGCAATGCATCGTAATACACCGATGCACCAGCGGCGCGCGGATAGCGGCCCCATGTCCAATGGGCAAAATCCGCCTCCAGCGGATCTGTGCCAAAGTTGGCGTCAAAATATCCATGCCCCTGCCAGTGATGCGCGGGCGAGATATCCACTTCGATCCGCGCAATCGGGGCAAAGGGCCGCCAAATATGCCGAGCGTCTGGCGTCAACTTTGCCTCAACCGCTGTGATCGCGCTGGGGGTCAGGCGGATTTGCCCTTGTACGCGGCCCACGCGGGGCAGGGCAGATACCTCGTTGATATCAATCACCAATGTGCCACCCTGCCATGCGATGCGGCTGGGGCCAACTTGCAAGGCATCGCGCGACTGTTTCAACGCAGCCTCACCGCGATCTGTCATGGTAAAGCGCGGGCGCGGCCCAAAGGTCGCCACATTGATACAGCAGTGATTGGCAGGGTTGCCGCGACCTGACCATGCATACCAAGGCGAGAATACAGTTCCGATAAAGCCGATGACGGATACAGCGCTGGCCCCATCATCCGATACCCCATCGACATACCACCACGCATAGCCGCCTGCGGGCGGCGTTACGGTGAAATCGGGTCGTTCAATATCGCCGCGGCCGCGTGCTGGCCCGACAATGCCGCCATCGGCACCCCCGCCCCCGGATGCGCGCCGCCCCCCGCTAGAAACAGGCCCTTCACCCGTGTTTGCGCTGTGGGCCGCAGCATCGGGGCCAGCAGCGATTGGGGACTGCGCCCGTAAATCGCGCCCATCGAGGCGGGAAACAGCCCCGCCCATCCCTGCGGCGTGGTCAGCGCCGCCCGCGGGGGCGGCGTTTGAAAACGCAGGTTGAAGCGGGACAGTTGGGCGAGCATTTCGGTCTGGCATTGGTCTGTCTCATCTGGGCTAGGGGTGGTGCCAGCCCGCAAAGGGGCCGCATTCATAATGATTTCAAATCGTTCTGCTGAATTGGGTGCCTCAAGGCTGCGGCGGTCTTGGGCGCAGATATAGAGCGTAGGATCGCGCGCCATCTGACCGCGCGCGATGGCCCCAAAATCCTGCGCGGGATTGCTGCCAAAGAACACATTATGATGGATCAGGTCAGGTGCACCGCCATTGATCTGCGCGGCAAAGGCCCAGACATAGGCCGATAGGCTGCGCGGCCGCGTTGCGCTGGCGCGCACAGCGCCCTGCGCCATTGGCCCCAAAAGCCCAGCCGCAAGTGCGGCAGGATCGCCGTTAAAGGTGATGCTGCGGGCTAAGATTTCGCTGCCATCGGCAAGGCGCACAGCCGTGGCACGCCCATCGTTCACGGCGATATGCTGCGCAGCAATGCCGCAGCGAAACTGCACGCCCTTCTCGCGCGCCAGCCGTGCCAGCCCTGCTGCAAGCGCCGCCATTCCGCCCTGCACAGCCCAAACGCCCGCAGCCTCGGCCTGCCAAATCAGGCCAAGCACGGCAGGGGATTTCTGCGGTGCGCCGCCAACATATGTGGCATAGCGGCCAAAAAGTTGCACGAGGCGCGGGTCGGAAAACTGCCCTGCCAACCAGCGCGACAGGCTCATCATTGGCAACAGCGCGGGCCATATGGCAGGGCGCTGCGCGGCCGCAAGCGCGATAGAGCCAAGCTGCGGCTGTCTTGCGCGCATCATGGGGCCATCAAAGGCGCGGTACATATCGCCCGTCAGCCGATCGAATCGCAGATAGTCGCGCGCCGCCTGCGCCCCTGCAAAGCGGCCAATGGCCTGCGCATTGGCGGCGCTGTCGGAAAAAAGATCCAGTTGCGCGCCATCTGGCCAAAAATGCCGCGCCAAAATCGGCTGCGGGATCAGCGTGACATAATCAGCCATTCTTGCGCCCGAGCGGGCAAACAGGGTTTCAAAAACATCTGGCAGCGTCAGCACCGTTGGGCCTGTATCCACTGGCCCCGCCTCGGAAGGCAGGGTGCGGATTTTTCCGCCCAGATGCGCCTGCGCTTCAATCACAGTTACGCCCCGCCCTGCCGAGGCCAGTGCGATGGCCGCACAAAGCCCGCCCACGCCAGCCCCAATCACCACATCGCGCGGCATATCCGTTTTTTCTGTATGGCCCATCAGGCGATTGTTGACTTGCGCCCGCAATATGTCCAGTATGATTTACACATGATGTCAGAAAATATTGACAGTCCGCCGCCAAACCCGCGTAAAGGGGGCCAAAATGCCGTTTTCTGCAAGGCTAGATGCTGCAACCGCCGCCGTTCTGGCGCGGGCTATGGAAGGCGGGCCTTCCCAACTCGCACGGGCGCTGCATTATGCAGTCACGCCTGGGGGCGCGCGGATTAGGCCAACAATCTTGCTGTCCGTCGCATCGGCCTGCGGAGATGATCGCCCGCATTTGTCAGATGCCGCTGCCGTTGCGCTGGAACTGATTCATTGCGCCAGCTTGGTGCATGATGATCTGCCATGCTTTGATGATGCCGATCTGCGGCGCGGCAAAGCGACAGTGCATAAGGCATTTTCGCAGCCTCTTGCCGTGCTGACCGGCGATAGCCTGATCGTGCTGGCCTTTGATATTCTGGCGGCCGCTGCCCAAGACGGATCGCACGGCGATGTGCAACGCGCGCTGTCGATGGTGCGGGTGTTGGCCGCGCGCACAGGGATGCCGATGGGCATTTGCGCAGGCCAAGGCTGGGAAAGTGAAACGTCTATTGATCTTTCCGCCTATCACCGCGCAAAAACGGGGGCATTGTTCATTGCGGCCACCCAAATGGGCGCAATTGCAGCAGGGCAAGAGCCTGACCCATGGGAAGAGTTGGGTGCGCGCATTGGCGAGGCGTTTCAAGTGGCCGATGATCTGCGCGATGCGCTGTGTGATGCCGAGGCTTTGGGCAAACCTGCGGGGCAAGATGCCATCCACGCGCGCCCCAATGCCGTGGCAGAATTGGGCGTGCAAGGGGCAGTCAGCCGATTGCAAGATATCTTAGGCGGGGCGATTTCATCAATCCCGCGCTGCCAAGGCGAGGCGATGCTGGCGCAAATGGTGCGCCGCTATGCCGAAAAGATGACGCCAGCCTTGCCCCATCTTAACGCTGCGGCGCGGTAAATGTCCGCTGTGTTGCTGCGGCTTGCGGGCTCGCCCCGCTTTCAGGCATGGGCGGCGCGCATACCGCTGCTGCGCCGCATCGGGCGCGCCGAAGGGGCTGCGATTTTCGATCTGGTGCAGGGATTTGTCCGCGCCCAAGTGCTGGCCGCACTCATCGAGTTTGACATTCTGGCTCAGTTGACATCTGGCCCAATGCAGCCTGCCGATCTGGCAGGCCGCGCGGGCATAAACGCGGATCGCATGGCGATTTTGCTGCAGGCGGGGGCGGGCATTGGACTGTTGCGCAAAAGGCGCGATGGCCGCTTTGCCCTGCGCATGCGCGGGGCGGCGGTGCTGGCCGTGCCAGGATTGGTGGGAATGATTCGCCATCACCGCGCCTTTTACGATGATCTGGCTGATCCTACCGCGCTGCTGCGGGGCGGGGGGCAAACCCAGCTTTCACAGGTTTGGCCCTATGTTTTTGGGGCAGGGGCCGCCGAAGACCCCGACCGCGCCGCGCGCTATTCGGCGCTGATGGCCGACAGTCAGGCGCTGGTCGCAGCCGAAGTGCTGGCCCATGTCTCGCTGTCAGAAACCAAGCGCCTTTTGGATGTGGGCGGTGGCACGGGTGCCTTTTTGGCCGCAGTGGGGGCAAAATACCCTGCGCTGGATTTGCATCTGTTCGATTTGCCTGCCGTGCTGGAAGGGGCCGGCGCGCGTCTTGGCCCGTTTGGCGCGCGGGTGCATCTGCACGCGGGCAGTTTTCGCGATGACCCGCTGCCGCAGGGCGCAGATACGATCAGCTTGATTCGTGTTTTGTACGATCACAGCGATCAGACCGTTGCCGCGCTGTTGCGCGCCGTCCACAACGCCTTGCCGCAAGGGGGCCGCTTGCTGGTGGCAGAGCCGATGTCGGGCGGGGCAAAGCCTGATCCGATTACCGATGTGTACTTTTCTCTTTACACTTTGGCGATGCAAACAGGCCGCACCCGCAGCATGGATGAAATCGCTGCGTTGCTGCGCGCGGCGGGATTCACAAATATCCAAAAAATCCCATGTTTTAGGCCCTATATCGCCTCGGCCATCACCGCGACGCGCGGATAACGGCCCCAAAACTAACCCAAGTATTGCTGCGCCTGCCGCTATTTTTTTCAGTGGTGTCAATACTGATTGACAGTAAGATATGTAAGTCTAGAATGACACAAAGCAGAGACAGTCAAACACGCTGGCTGGCTCTATAGGGGGAAGAAGACGTGCACAGCACAGCGGTCATACTATCGGGCCCCAAAGATATCGCGTTGCGCGAGGTGGGGCTTATTGCCCCGCAGCCAGCAGATGTTGTCGTAAAAGTAAGGTTTTCTGGCATCTCAACGGGTACGGAAAAACTGTTCTGGTCAGGCACGATGCCGCCCTTTCCAGGCATGGGCTATCCCCTTGTTCCCGGGTATGAAGCCGCTGGCGAAGTGGTTGAAGCGGGCTGTGATTCGGGGCTGCGCGTTGGCGATACCGTCTTTGTGCCTGGTGCGAATTGCTATCAGCCAGACGATACTGGCCCAGTGCGCGGCCTATTTGGCGCAGCATCGCAGTATTTGGTTACAGCGGGCGCGCGCACAGCGCGGCTGGATGCAGGCTGCGGCGCACAAGGCGCCCTGCTGGCGCTGGCAGCCACGGCGCGCCATGCCATTGCAGGCTTTCAAAACGATTTGCCCGATCTGATCGTGGGGCACGGCGTGTTGGGCCGCCTCTTGGCGCGCCTGACTGTCGCCGCTGGGGCCAAGCCGCCCACAGTTTGGGAAACAAACCCCACGCGCCGCACGGGTGCAATTGGATACGAGGTGATTGATCCCGAAAGCGATCCGCGCCGCGATTATCGCGCAGTCTATGATGCCTCTGGCGCGCCAGATTTGCTAAACTCTCTGATCGGGCGGCTTGCCAAAGGCGGCGAGGTGGTTCTGGCGGGTTTCTACACAGCGCCTTTGTCCTTTGCCTTTCCGCCTGCCTTTATGAAAGAGGCGCGCATCCGCATCGCTGCCGAATGGGCAGCCGATGATCTGGTTGCCACGCGCGAATTGATCGCATCGGGGGCTTTGTCGCTGGATGGGCTGATCACGCATGAGCGCCCTGCTGCCGCCGCTCCCTTAGCCTACGAAACCGCGTTTTCAGATGCGGACTGCCTAAAAATGATCCTCAATTGGAGTGGCCACGCATGACCCTCGACATCCCAAATCTCAAAGATTTTGACGCCCGCCTGCGCGCGGAAGCGGCCGAGGAACCCAGCCTAGAGGTGCCTCAGGGCGAGCCTAAATCCAAGACCCAAATTATCGCCATTTATGGCAAAGGCGGTATTGGCAAATCGTTCACCCTTGCTAACCTGTCGCATATGATGGCCGAAATGGGCAAGCGCGTGCTGCTGATTGGCTGCGATCCCAAATCTGACACGACCAGCCTTTTGTTCGGCGGCAAGGCTTGCCCCACCATTATCGAAACCTCAACGCGCAAGAAATTGGCGGGCGAAGAGGTGCAGATTGGCGATGTCTGTTTCAAGCGCGGCGGCGTCTTTGCGATGGAGCTGGGCGGGCCCGAAGTGGGCCGTGGCTGCGGCGGTCGCGGGATCATCCACGGCTTTGAACTGCTGGAAAAGCTGGGGTTCCACGACTGGGATTTCGACTATGTTCTGCTGGATTTCCTAGGCGACGTGGTCTGTGGCGGCTTCGGTTTGCCCATTGCCCGCGATATGGCGCAAAAGGTCATTCTTGTCGCTTCGAATGATCTGCAATCGCTTTACGTGGCCAATAACGTCTGCTCTGCGGTGGAATATTTCCGAAAATTGGGCGGTAATGTGGGCATCGCGGGTCTGGTCATCAACAAAGATGACGGCACGGGCGAGGCTGCTGCCTTTGCAAATGCCGTAGGTATTCCTGTGCTGTCGGCCATTCCACAAGATGATGATTTGCGCCGCAAATCGGCCAATTACCAAATTGTCGGCACGATGGAATCGCAATGGGGCCCGATGTTTACGCAACTGGCCGAGGCTGTGGGCATTGCCCCACCCGTCCGCCCTGCTCCTCTAACGCAAGATGGCCTCTTAAACCTGTTTTCCGCCGAAACCACGGGCAAGGATTTTGTCCTTACCCCCGCCACCGACACCGATATGCGTGGCAAGTTTGCAGGCACGAAAGTGTCGCTTGAGGTGGTCTATGACACAGTTTAGCGCCAAATTCGGGGGGCAAGCCCATGGCTGAAACCCAATATGACAGCGCGGGCGAGGCGAAACTGACCGCCGTGGCCAGCGCCGATCTGCCGCCGATGACGCCCGACTTCGCAGACTCGCAGCAACCTGTAGATGGTATGGGATGCCACGCTGGCGCCGCCACGATGCAAGCTGCGGCGCGCGCGGCAGGCAATTCGGAATTGCTAGATCAATATGCGGCAGATTATCCGCAAGGCCCGCATGATAAACCGCAGTCCATGTGCCCTGCCTTTGGCAGCCTGCGCGTGGGCCTGCGGATGCGCCGCGTGGCCACGGTTTTGTCAGGCTCGGCCTGCTGCGTTTACGGGCTAACCTTTGTCTCGCATTTCTATGGCGCGCGCCGCTCGGTCGGATATGTGCCGTTTAATTCGGAAACTTTGGTCACGGGCAAGCTGTTCGAAGACATCCGCGATGCGGTGCATGAATTGGCCGATCCCGAACGCTATGACGCGGTGGTTGTCACCAATCTTTGCGTGCCCACCGCCAGCGGCGTGCCGTTGAAACTGTTGCCTAATGAAATCAATGGCGTGCGGATTGTGGGCATTGATGTGCCTGGGTTTGGCATTCCCACCCATGCCGAGGCCAAGGATGTTCTCGCGGGCGCGATGCTGAAATATGCCCGCGAAGAGATTATGGCAGGGCCCGTGCCCGCCCCTGCGACTGGCCGCGGCGACCGCCCGCAAGTGGCCCTTTTGGGCGAAATGTTCCCCGCCGATCCGATGATGATTGGCGCGATGCTGGCCCCGATGGGCCTTGCCGCTGGCCCTGTGGTTCCCGCCCGCGAATGGCGCGAATTGTATGGTGCGCTTGATTGCGGCGTAGTGGCCGCCATTCACCCGTTCTACACCGCCGCCGTGCGCGAATTTGTGGCCGCTGGGCGCAAAGTTGTGGGATCGGCCCCTGTCGGCCATGATGGCACGATGGAATGGCTGGCGGCGGTCGGCGCGGCCTATAACATTGCCCCCGCCCAAATTGCCGCCGCCCAAAATGCCTTTGGCCCTGCGATTAAGGGTGCGCTGTCTGCCGCACCCATCGCGGGCCGCATCACTGTTTCGGGCTATGAGGGCAGCGAGTTGCTCGTCGCGCGTCTGTTGATCGAAAGCGGCGCTGATGTGCCCTATGTCGGCACGGCCTGCGCAAAAACACCATGGAGCGCGCCCGACCTAGATTGGCTGACCGCGCGCGGCGTGGCGGTGAAATTCCGCGCCAGCCTAGAGGATGACCTTGCCGCGATGCACGCCTTTGGCCCCGATTTGGCTATTGGTACCACGCCCTTGGTGCAAGCAGCCAAAGAGGCAGGCATCCCTTCGCTTTACTTCACCAACCTGATCTCGGCGCGCCCGCTTATGGGCCCAGCAGGGGCTGGCAGCCTTGGCACAGTGGTCAATGCCGCCATGGCTGGTAAGGGCCGCATGGCCGATATGAAAGCCCTGTTCGAAGGCGTGGGCACAGGCGATACATCTGGCATTTGGGAAGGTGCGCCCAATCTGCGCCCTGATTTCCGCGCGCAGCATCAGAAAAAGCTCGATAAAGCGGCACGCGCCGCCAAAGCCGAGGAGATGATCTGATGCTGATCCAAGATCATGATCGCGCGGGCGGCTACTGGGGGGCGATTTACGCGTTTTGCGCCGTCAAAGGGTTGCAAGTGGTGATCGACGGGCCTGTGGGTTGCGAAAACCTGCCAGTGACTTCGGTGCTGCATTACACCGATGCGCTGCCGCCGCATGAATTGCCCATTGTCGTTACAGGTCTGGGCGAAGAAGAATTGGGCCGCGATGGCACCGAAGGTGCGATGCGCCGCGCGTGGAAAACACTCGATCCCGCCCTGCCCGCCGTGGTGGTGACAGGTTCCATTGCCGAGATGATCGGCGGCGGTGTCACCCCCATGGGCACGAATATTCAACGCTTCTTGCCGCGCACCATTGACGAAGATCAGTGGCAATGCGCCGACCGCGCGATGACGTGGATTTTCACCGAATTTGGCATGACAAAGGGCCGTATGCCGCCCGAGGCCGATAAGGTTGAGGGCGCGCGTCCGCGCGTCAATATCCTTGGGCCTATGTATGGCGTGTTCAACATGGCATCGGATTTGCACGAAATCCGCCGCCTAGTGGAAGGTATCGGCGCCGAGGTGAACATGGTTCTGCCCTTGGGCGCCCATCTGGCCGAAATGCGCAATCTGGTCAATGCAGACGCCAATATCGTGATGTACCGCGAATTTGGGCGCGGATTGGCCGAGGTGCTGGGAAAGCCCTATCTTCAGGCCCCCATTGGCATGGACAGCACGATCAAGTTTTTGCGCAAATTGGGCGAGATGCTGGGGCTAGATCCTGAACCTTTTATCGAACAGGAAAAGCATTCCACCCTGAAGCCCGTGTGGGATTTGTGGCGCTCGGTCACGCAGGACTTTTTTGCAACCGCCAGCTTTGCAGTTGTCGCATCGGAAACCTATGCGCGCGGCCTGAAGCATTATCTGGAATCTGATCTTGGCCTGCCCTGCGCCTTTGCCGTGGCGCGCGTGGCGGGGCAAAAGACCAATAACGAAGCCGTGCGCGGATTGCTGAAACAGCACCGCCCGCTGGTCGTGTTCGGATCGATCAATGAAAAGATGTATTTGGCTGAAATGAAGGGCGGCTTTGGCCCTGCGCCCAGCTTTATTCCTGCCAGCTTTCCCGGTGCTGCTATTCGCCGCGCCACGGGCACGCCTGTGATGGGCTTTGCTGGCGCGGTCTATGTGCTGCAAGAGGTTTGCAACAGCCTGTTTGACGCATTGTTCCACATCCTGCCCCTTGGCACGGATATGGACAGCGCGGCCGCCACGCCCACCAATTTGCGCCGCGATTTCCCATGGGATGTCGATGCGCAAGCGGCCCTTGACCGCATTGTCGCCACCCACCCGATTTTAACGCGCATTTCTGCTGCCCGCACGCTGCGCGATGCCGCCGAAAAAGCGGCGCTGGATTCAGGGGCTGAACGGGTGGTTTTAGAAACTGTCACGGCATTGCAGCGCGATTTCGCCCCGCAAGCCAAACCCACACAACAAGGAGAAACGGCATGAGCGACTTTTCCGCAAGCGGCGATCTCAGCGGCGTCAAGCGCGTAGGCCGCGTGGAATTCAGCCTGTATTTCGCGCTGATTTTCACACTGGCGCTGGGCCTGCACATCGTGCGCTGGCCCGTAGCGATGCTGCGGCATTTGTCGGTGCCAAAAACGGGCCCGTTGGCCTGCGCTATCAAAGATGCGCGCGCCATCACGCCCATGATTTTCCGCGGCTGATAGCCAGCCGCGATACGTCTTTCGACCCTTGGCAACAGGGGCCGAAGCATTGGGGGGCATTCCGCCCCTTATGACCCAGCCGCAGGGTTTGCGGCGTCGGCACGAATATCCTGGAGGATACTATGGCTGATAAATCCGATCTGTCTTTCACAGGTCTAACTGACCAACAGGCGCAAGAATTGCACTCGGTCTACATGAGCGGGCTTTGGTTGTTTGTAACCATCGCGATCGTGGCTCACGTGGCCGTGTTCTTCTGGCAGCCTTGGTTCTGAGGGGGATTGAAACATGAGCAGCTTTTACAAAATCTGGCTGATTTTCGATCCGCGCCGCGTTTTCGTGGCGCAAGGGGTTTTCCTCTTCCTGCTGGCAGCGATGATTCACCTCGTCCTGCTGTCCAACCCCGGTTACAACTGGTTCGACAAAGCGAACGCCAAATATGGCTACGCTCCTGCCGCAGCGCCAGCAGAATAACCGCCAACATCGTTGCGGGCGGCCCCGCCGTCGCCCGCAACAAACACGATTTTACGACATAACCTGACGCGCGCATTCGCGCCGTCCAATCGCGGAGGGGAAGCATGGCTCTGCTTAGCTTCGAACGTAAATATCGCGTGCCAGGTGGCACGCTGATCGGCGGAAACTTGTTCGACTTTTGGGTCGGCCCGTTTTACGTTGGTTTCTTTGGGGTCACGACCTTTTTCTTCGCGGCCCTAGGCACAATTTTGATTTTCTATGGTGCGGCACTGGGCCCAACTTGGAACCCATGGTTGATTTCGATCAATCCGCCACCCGTTGAAAATGGACTGGCCTTTGCCCCGCTGATGGAAGGCGGGCTTTGGCAAATCATCACCATTTGCGCCATTGGGGCCTTTGTCTCTTGGGCGCTGCGCGAAGTTGAGATTGCCCGCAAATTGGGCATTGGGCTGCATGTGCCTTTTGCCTTTGGCGTTGCGATCTTTGCCTATGTGACCTTGGTTGTCATCCGCCCCATTTTGATGGGGTCTTGGGGCTATGCCTTTCCCTACGGCATTTTCAGCCATCTCGATTGGGTGTCAAACACGGGCTACACCTATGGCAATTTCCACTATAACCCCGCGCATATGATTGCCGTCAGCTTCTTCTTCACCACGGCCTTGGCCTTGGCACTGCATGGCGCTTTGATCTTGTCGGCAGCCAACCCGCCTAAGGGCGAGCTTATGAAAACCCCCGATCACGAGGATACCTTCTTTCGCGATTTGATCGGCTATTCCGTCGGCACGCTGGGCATTCACCGCCTTGGCCTGCTGCTGGCCCTGAACGCGGGATTCTGGAGCGCGATCTGCATCCTGATCTCGGGCACGATCTGGTTCGAGCAGTGGGTCGATTGGTGGAACTGGTGGCTGCAACTTCCATTTTGGGCCGGTATTCCAGGAGGCGTAAATGGCTGAGTATCAAAACATCTTCACCCAAGTCCAAGTGCGCGCCGCCCCAGAAATGGGCATGGTCGAGCAGGTGGAAACGGGCAACCGCACCAAGGGCGCAACTTTTTCCACACTGGCAGGCTGGTTTGGCAATGCGCAGCTGGGCCCCATCTATCTGGGCACAATGGGCGTGATTTCGCTGGCAACAGGCG
This sequence comes from Rhodobacter sp., assembly GCA_027490955.1. GTDB lineage: Bacteria > Pseudomonadota > Alphaproteobacteria > Rhodobacterales > Rhodobacteraceae > Cypionkella. The sequence goes on along the minus strand of JAIXXB010000024.1, from coordinate 3,816 downwards.
CGATTTGGTTCATGCTGGTGGGCGCTTGGTATTGGCATCAGGCAGGCTATAACCCTGCAGTGTTCTTGCGCGATCTGTTCTGGTTCTCGCTAGAGCCGCCAGCGGCGGAATATGGGCTGGGATTTGCACCCTTGGCCGAAGGCGGGCTTTGGCTGATTGCGTCGTTCTTCTTGCTGATTTCGGTGATGACGTGGTGGGTGCGCACCTATCTGCGTGCCGAGGCGCTGGGCATGGGCAAGCATGTGTCTTGGGCCTTTGCGGGTGCGATTTGGCTGTTCTTGGTGCTGGGCCTTATCCGCCCTGTGCTGATGGGCAGCTGGTCAGAGGCTGTGCCCTACGGCATCTTTAGCCACCTTGATTGGACGAACAACTTTTCGCTGACCTATGGCAACCTGTTCTACAACCCCTTCCACGCGCTTTCCATCGCCTTCCTGTATGGGTCGGCCCTGCTGTTTGCGATGCATGGGGCCACGATTCTGGCCGTCACCCGTTTGGGCGGCGACCGCGAATTGGAACAGATTGTAGATCGTGGCACAGCCTCGGAACGCGCCGCATTGTTCTGGCGCTGGACGATGGGCTTTAACGCCACAATGGAAGGTATTCACCGCTGGGCGTGGTGGTTTGCTGTGCTGGTCACCGTGACAGGCGGGATTGGTATTTTGCTGACTGGCACTGTGGTGGATGACTGGTATTCTTGGGCGCAAGTCCACGGCTATGCGCCGCTTAACTGACCTTCGAAAGGAAACCAGATGTCCGATAAATTCTACCACGAAGGCAACACCACCTCGGCCCTGCGCTCTTGGGTCATGTGGCAAATGCTGCGCGGCATGGGATGGGCAGCATTGTTCGTTCTTGCCATTGGCCTGACGCTGGGCGCGATTTGGGCAGTTGGGCAGCTTTTGCCCGCTGAAAGCAAAACCGCGCCCTCGCCCTACACGCAACTAGACCTTGGCGCAGATGCGCTGACCGAACTGGTCTAGGCGGCTTTGGGCTGGGCAGGATAGCTTGCCCAGCCCGCACGATGTTTGGGCCATATGCCGGCCCAAACAACTCGGGTTTTCCACGGCCCGGTTCCCTTTCCTGTTGGCAACAGGCACCTGGTGCCGCGTGCAATGCGCTGCGGCACCCCTTTTGCCCCAAATTCGCCCCTCGCTGCATTTTCTTGCGAAAGTAGGCCCGAAATGACCGCACCCTCTCAAACGCCGCTGTTGGACAAAGTTCATCTTCCCGCCGATTTGCGCGGTCTGAGTGATGGAGATTTGGCCGCCCTTGCAGGCGAATTGCGCCGAGATGTGATCGAAGTTGTGTCCAAAACGGGCGGGCATTTGGGATCTTCCCTTGGCGTGGTGGAAATGACAGTGGCGCTGCACGCGGTGTTCGATACCCCGCGCGATAAGCTGATCTGGGATGTTGGCCACCAATGCTATCCCCATAAAATTCTAACAGGGCGGCGCGCTGAAATGGGAAGCCTGCGCCAAGAGGGCGGGCTGTCAGGCTTTACCAAGCGCAGCGAAAGCCAGTATGATCCGTTCGGCGCGGCCCATTCCAGCACCTCTATTTCTGCGGCGCTGGGCTTTGCCGTGGCGCGCGACATGGGCGGGCCTGTGGGCGATACCATTGCCGTGATTGGCGATGGGGCCATCACCGCTGGCATGGCCTATGAGGCGATGAATGCCGCAGGCCATCTGGGCAAGCGGCTTTTTGTGATATTGAACGATAATGATATGTCCATCGCCCCGCCCGTGGGCGCGCTGAACATTTATCTCAATCGACTGGCCTCTGACACGCCTTTTGCCAGCCTGCGCGATCTGGCCGCAGGCGCAGTGGATGCGCTGCCATCGCCGCTGCGCGAGGGTGCGCGCCGTGCCAAAGCGCTGGTCACAGGCAGTGCGCAAGGCCGCACGATGTTCGAAGAACTGGGCTTTGATTACATAGGCCCGATTGATGGGCATGATATGGGCCAGTTGCTGGCCACCCTGCGCGCCGCCAAAACGCGCGCGCGCGGCCCTGTGCTGATCCATGCCATCACTGTTAAGGGCAAGGGCTATGCCCCCGCAGAGGCCGCCGCTGACAAATACCACGGCGTTGCCAAATTCGATGTGATCTCTGGCACGCAGGCCAAGGCCAAATCAAATGCGCCCGCCTATACATCGGTGTTTGGGCAGGCCCTGACCAATGAGGCTGCCCGCGATGGCCGCATTGTGGGCATTACTGCGGCCATGCCTTCGGGCACGGGGCTGGATATTTTGGCGCAGCGCTTTCCCGCCCGCGTTTTTGATGTGGGCATTGCCGAACAACATGCGGTCACCTTTGCAGCTGGTATGGCTGCGGGCGGGCTGAAACCCTTTGTGGCGATTTATTCCACCTTTTTGCAACGCGGCTATGACCAAATCGTCCATGACGTGGCCCTGCAGGGCCTGCCAGTGCGCTTTGCCATCGATCGGGCGGGGTTGGTGGGGGCAGATGGTGCCACCCATGCAGGGGCCTTTGATGTGGGCTATCTGGCGGCCTTGCCGAATATGGTTGTTATGGCCCCCAGCGACGAAGCAGAACTGGTGCATATGGTCGCCACGGCCGCAGACTATGACGCAGGGCCGATTGCCTTTAGGTATCCGCGCGGCGAAGGCGTGGGCGCCGTGATGCCAGATATTGGCGCGCCGCTGGAAATTGGGCGCGGCCGTGTGGTGCGCAGTGGCAATGATGTGGCGATCATGTCTTTTGGTGCGCATCTGAACGAGTGCCTGCTCGCCGCCGAAAGCTTGGCCGCGCAGGGCATATCTGTAACCATCGCCGATGCGCGCTTTGCCAAACCTTTGGATCTGGATTTGCTGGGCCAACTTTGCCGCCATCATGCTGCCCTGATTACCATAGAGCAGGGCGCGGCGGGCGGATTTGGCGCGCAGGTGCTGCAATACCTCGCTGCCAGTGGGGGCCTAGATCACGGGCTGAAAATCCGCTGCATGACACTGCCTGACCGATTCATCGACCAAGCCTCGCCCGAAGCGATGTACCGCGATGCAGGGCTGACGGCGGCAGATATTGCGGCCACAGTGCGCGGGCTGATGCCGCAGGCCGCCGTATTGCGCGCCTGACAGAAATGGCCGCGTTTTGCGAAAAAGGCCCCGCAATGCGGGGCCTTTTGTCTCTGTATCACGCAGTATGTTATTGCGCAGCAGCAGGGCTGAACTGCGACAGATAGGCGTAAAGGTCTGCGGCAGCTTCCGCATTCTTCACCTTGAACATCATCTTCGACTTGGCTTTCTTATCGCCCAGTTTTTCCTGCCAGTATTTGCTGGGGTCTTGAACATAGGCGATAAACTCTGCCTCGTTCCAGATCACGCCCGCAGCGCCGCCAGCAATGATCGACTCGCCATATTTGAAATCAGGATATGTGCCCGCTTGGCGGCCAAACACGCCGTATAGGTTCGGGCCTGTCTTGCCCTTGCCTGCCAGCACTGCGCCCGTGTCATCAATGACAGCGTGGCAAGCTTGGCACTGCTTGAACGTCGCTTCGCCCTTGGCGGCATCGCCTGCCGCATAGGCAGGGGCAGCCAGCAGCAGCGCAGTGGCTGCGATGGTCAGTAGGTTGGTTTTCATGTGACTCTCCCATATGCGGCGAATTGTCGCCACGTTCCGTGGCATGTGTTACAAACTTCGGCCTCGTCAAGCCCTAACTTACGCCACTGCATGCGAAATAGCGCAGCGTGACCAAAGGGAGTGCAGCGCGCTTGCCAGATGGTCGATATCGGCATCGGTGTGATAGGGCGAGGGGGTGATGCGCAGGCGTTCGGTGCCCTTTGCCACAGTGGGATAGTT
>JAIXXB010000020.1 GCA_027490955.1 Rhodobacter sp. | reverse complement strand
CCGACCCGCTGCACGCGATGAGGGCTCCGCGCGCCGGGCGATTGCTCAACCCGCGCAAATAGGCGTAAATGACCAAAGGACTCCAGTTATGACTGGATGAAAGATCGGTGGAAGGTCAGATCGGCCGTGGAGAGTGCAAAACGACCGGTATCATCGCCGCCTTTAGGCTGGCGGTACCTTCCATGGCGAGATCGACCGGACACGGCGCTTCCGCCTCGATCCAGTCGCAGAGCATATCGAAGGCGGCGTCACGGATGGCGCCCTGCACGACCGCCTCGATCTCGGCCCGATGCCGGTAATGATAACGCAGCGGCCAGAGTGTCACCTCGGGCTCCCCCGGCTCGCCGTCCCGCAGGATCAGGAGGCAAGCTGCGGGCACATGTTCAGGCAGGGCGTCGCCGCGCATGGCGGTGGCAGGCAAAGCCGAGAGCCGCGCATGCATCGCGGCGAACGCATGGGGGCTCGGCACCCGAGTTGCTAGTCTCTACGGTGCTTATGGGCTTACTTCGTCAGCAGCACACGAACTTCGGCCCGGCCCGGGGATTGCCGTGCAGGATCGAATGTCAGTTCGAGAGGCGAAACTAAGTCTTGGACAAGGCCAACCGCGCTGCGAGTGCGATCAGTAGAGCACCGAGCGTGCGATCCAGAGCCTTCGCCAAATCCGGGCTACTACGCAGCCGAGTTGTCAGCGTGCTGCCAAGCAAAACAAGGGGCGGTTCGATTGCAGCCGCGACAACGATGATAAGGACCCCATGTAGGAGGAGTTGTGCCCAGACCGGGCCAGCTCCGGGCACGACGAATTGAGGAAGAAACGCGAGGAAAAAGATTGCGACCTTGGGATTGAGCAGGTCCACAAGAACCCCCTGCCAGTATATCCGGCCAAAACTCGAGCCACCCGGCGCCGCTTCGTTGATGAATGTCCCGCCGGCATGGCGTATGGCCTGAATGCCAATCCAGAGCAGATAGGCAACCCCAATCCATTTCACGACAGAGAATGCCAGGGCTGAAGTTGCGATGATCGCGGACAACCCCGAGACGGCCAGCACGACGTGACCGAGCGCGCCGGTCCAGATGCCCAGCATTGCCGCCGTTCCCGCCCTCGCCCCACCCTTGACTGTGTGACCGAGGATGAACGCCATGTCGGGCCCCGGCGCAAGATTCAAGAAAACAGCGGTCGCCAGGAAGGTCGCCCAGTGCGCGAGATCGTAGTGCAATCGTAAGCCTCTTGCTTGTTCGGATGTAACCTTATAAATACCTTTATACGGTTTCACAAGAGGAGAGCCGCTCCATGGACCGATGGTTGGACAGCCACTTCGTGGGCAACCACCCCGCGCTGGATTTCGTCAACACGCTGTCTCATCGCGTTGATCCGAGTTTGTGCGAAGATCGGATGGTGACGGTGGAAGACCTTCGAAGCTGGGCAGAGCGCGCGGGACTGCGTCCCGCCACGAAGGTCGTCCAAATCGAGGGCCAAGATCACGGGGCGCGGCTCGTGCTGGACGCTCGGGTCCTTAGAGAGGCGGCCCATGAGGCTTTGCTTGCCAGAGTTCGGAAACAGGATCCCTCGGTGAGTGCGATCATTGCGATCGTGGAGCAAGTTAAGGGCATACGGAAAGGCATTTCCTTCGCTTCACCTTCCGACATCGCATCCTGCTCCGCGACTATTGAGTCAGATGAAAGCCTGCTGGGCGTCATTGCGCTCCAGATTCTTGATGCCTTGTTCCGGTTACCTGTGGAGCGACTTGGGGCCTGTCCGGCTTGCGGCTGGATGTTTCTTGATGTCACACGTGGCGGCCGACGGCGCTGGTGCAGCATGGCCACCTGTGGCAATCGCGCAAAGGTGCGTCGCCATCGGGGGCAGTCCGACAACCCGTCGTCTGCTCGAAGTGACGACCATGGCTGATCGCACCCTACTTGGCTATCTCGCCGCGGCTGGTGCCATCTCCATCTATGCAGGAATGTTTACAGTTGGACGCGCCGGTTCCGCAGCCGGTCTCGACGGTTATGACCAGACTGCGCTGCGCTTTCTCGTCTCGACCATCCTTGTGTTGCCCTTTGGAATGTTCAGGCTGAAGGAAATCCTCGGCAGGATCGGCCTTCGCCGCTCCATCATGCTCGCGCTGCTGAACGGGGCGACCTATAGCGCGGTCTTCTTGGGAGGTTTGACCTTTGCCCCCGTTGCTTATGGTGCAGCGCTCGTACCCGGGCTGCAACCCTTCGTTGTCATGTTGCTTGCCTTCATTGTCGAGGGCAGGAAGCCACCTCGCTCGGTGTTATCCGGAAACCTGGTCTGCATTTGCGGCCTTGCCGTTGTTTTCTTGGACCAGAGCGGCACTTGGCGAACGAGTGACCTTATCGGTATCGCCCTATTTCTCTGCTCCGCAGCCATGTGGGGAAGTTATGCTTACCTCGTTCGCCATTGGAACGTACCCGCAAGAACCGCCCTCGTGATACTGGGCTCGCTCTCACCAGTGCTATTCCTGCCGGCATATCTTTGGTTCCGAGGCCTTGGCATTTTCGATGGCGATACCACGGCGATAGCTTTGCAGATCGTCTATCAGGGGGGGCTAGTGGGGATCGTGGCTGTATTCCTGTATCCTTTTGCAATCTCAGTTCTTGGAAGTAGCCAAGTTGCCGCTCTGTCGCCTGCAATGCCGGCCCTTGCAACTCTCATCGGAGCCTTCTTTATCTGCGAGGTTCCAACGACACTTCAGTGGACGAGCATTGTCATCGTCACATTGGGTCTGGCGATCAGTCAAATCGGCACACATCTTCTGCCGACGCTTAGGTCGAAAACGCCATGACTAGGACGCACTCGACAACGATGCCCAGTTCGCCACAATCAGCCCCGACACAGCGTCATGCTCCCGCTCGGCGACCCTCGCCAGATCCAGCCGCTTGGGCAGCTTGACCTGCGGGACCAGTAGGAAGATCGGCACGGTCACAAGGCCACGGCCGGTTTTCGACCGCGATGCCACAGAGCGGCCTATGTGTTCAAACGCCCCTCGGCCACAAGCACGCTCGGGCCCCGGCGGCGATAGATGAAGCGCAAGCGAAGGCCGGTTCGGCGTTCCCACTCGCCGGGGGTGATCCGGCCGCCGCGGGTGGATTTGCCTGCAGCGGGCGTAGGCATTGCGAGCCAAAAGCTGTTCTTCGAGCGGATTGGTGGGCCGGTGTTATGCGCACCGACGATTACCGGGGCGTTGTACCACACCACGGAGGCCGCGTTGAGGCAGGGCGTAGACTCCAAGAGCTGCTCCGATCGTCCGCTTTGGGCCGAAAGCGGCCAGCGTGCTGCCCGGTCGAGGCCAAAGAGCCGTGAATGGAGCTGCGTAACGTGGCCCAGGTCCGAGCGGGCCCGCGCAAGCATCAGGTCCGGCGACTCTTCCATCGCGCCCGTCATGGCGACACCTTCCACACCAGCACCGGAAGCATCCGACCCGGGATAGCCTCGGACGCCTCTTCACGAAGGAAACGGGCGCCCAGCCGTTCGTAGAAGGGCTGAGCGCGGGGGTCGGAGACAACGCTCACCTGCCGTGCCCCCTCGGCCCTTGCGCGGGCGAGCGCATGCGCGACCATCGCCCGGCCAATTCCTTGCGCCATCCACGGCGGATCGACGAACAGATGCGCGAGTTCGGCACTGCCGTCTGCATCGGGGGAAAGGATCACACCGACCCCTGCCAACCGACCGTCGATCCGCGCGGCGAAAACGCGCCCTGAGGCATGCCACTCGGGTCTGAGGGTCAGGTGTGGCGCTGCCAGCGCCATGAATTCGGCATCGTAGCCCCAATGCGCCTTGGACCTTAGGGACAGAGCATGGAGGGCAGCCTCCATGGCGTGGTCCGCCAAGACGATCTCAATGTTGGTCAACGCGCCCATCGTGTCACTCCTGGATTTCCTTCACGAGCAATTGCGGTCCTACTGACGGGATGTCGCTGTGGATCCGGCCGTCGGGCGACCCGACCGCCGATCGGCCGCGGCCGCAAGGGTTGCCTCGTCGCGTCGGCTGGCCGGCAGCGGTTCGCCAAAGCGCAGTCGGTTGCCGAAGGGATCGGTCACTTCCATGACGCGCATGCCAGCCCTGGCCTCGCCCATATCGTCGGACCCGAGATCCGAGGTGTCGATCCTGGGCTTCGCATAGGCATACCCGCGCCCGGTGATCTCGGCGTGAAAGGCGTCGAGGCCCTGCATCCAGACGAAGGCATTTCCGCCCGGACTTGCGTCGCCGTGGTGTTCCGTCAGGTGCAGGATCAGCCCGGCCCGGCTGACCTGCAGGTAGGCCGGAAAGTCTGGCCCGAAGCGGTGCTCCCAATCCTCGCACAGGCCGAGGAAGCCCGTGTAGAACTCCCGCGCCTTGGCGAGATCGAAGATCCGCATGATGGGAATGGCGCCCAGGAAGGCGGCGCCGCTGCCGGAGGCGCCCCCTGCCTCCCCGATCCGGGCGGCAAGAACGTTCCAGTCCGGCAGGCCGAACTGCGCCGCAACGATCTCAAGAGCCCGAGAATGTGAAACGTCGATGCCCGCCTGTGCGAGCTCCGCGCGCAGGGCGCGCGCCATAAGCTTTGCGTCACGAAAAGTGCGCATGTCCAACCCTCATGGTCGAGCGAACGGGTCTTACCGGTGCTTGCCTTGCCGATCCGTTCGCCGGACAACGAGGATCAGGCTCACGAGGAGGACACATTCACCATACCCGGAGGGCGCAAGCGGCAGGCTGTGTCGGCCGGCTAGAAAAGTAGGAAGACCAACGATTCCAGTCAAGTGATCGCTGACAGCGATTTCCGCTGGAGATCAGGTGGGGCTATCCGCTTGCCCGCTCGATCAGCACTTCGAACGACCGCTTATGAGGGTGCCGCACAAAGAGCAATAACGCCCGCTTCGGGCCGATCACGTCGATTTCGCTGCACCGTCGCCAACTGCCCGATCCACCTGCTCCCCCCAAGCGTCGCCCGCCAGAAAGCACAGATCGTAAAGGCTGGCCGCCGATGCCTCGCGCCCACAGGTCAGTCGCTTCAACACCTCCGGCGCAAGATAGGCCAACCGCAGTTGTCGGCTGACATGACGCTCGGCCAGACCGACGGCCTCTGCCAGTTCCTGGATCGTGGCGAAATCACCGGCATCCATGCGCCGCCGCCATCCCCATGCCCGACCGATGGCCCGCAGGATGTGCGGGTCCTGCACCTGATCCTCGCTAGGGGGGGCAGTCTGACGTTGACTTGATCGTTCTGCATCTGCTTCTCTGAGAGGCTAGATCGTCAGCTGGATGTAAAAAAACCACTCGGGTGTTCAGCTATGCCCGATGGGTCACAGATGATATCATGGTCGGATGCACCTCTTCGGCTCCCCCACATCTGCCTGCCGCTGTAAGGCGCGATCTAAGCGCTCTGGCGAGCAGTGCCGCAAAGCTGCGATGCGGGGCAAGGCCGTGTGCCTAGCCCACGGAGGAGCCTCTACAGGGCCGAGAACAGCCGCAGGCAGGGCAAGGTGCGCCGAGGCGAGAACGGTGCATGGCTGGGAAGGCAGAAAGGCGCGTGAGGCCCGCGCCGAGAAGCTCCGGGAGCTACGAGAACTGGAGCACTACATTAAGGGTATTCGCCATGCCCCGTGACACCAGTTCCGAACGCAGCGAAGTGCTTGTCGTTCATCTGGGATAGTATACCTAAGCCTGCTTGGTACCTTGGGCCTTCAAGGGGGGGTACCCCCGGGGTGGGGTCGGCAAAATCCGGATTTTTTGATTGGGGGGGGAGTTTGTTAATGGAATCTCCTCCAGCCGCGTGCGCTTCAGGCTAGAGACCGGCTGAACGAGGCAAGGGGACTCGTTAGGGGACCGCGATCCGAAGCTGGTCAAAAAATACAATAAAATCAATTATTTGTAGGGATTATATGGCGGAGAGACAGGGATTCGAACCCTGGGTCGGCGTAAACCGACATCGGTTTTCGAAACCGACGCATTCGACCACTCTGCCACCTCTCCGCAACAGGGCCGTCGCGGCGATTTAGCGGCTGGGGCGCGGGCTTGCAAGCCCTGATTGGCAAGATTCTGGTGAAAACATTGGTGCGGTGCGGGGGGCGGTGGCTGTGTTTGCGCTGTAGCGGCGGGTGGGGCATGTGCGGCTTTGGGCCGATGGGGTAAATTTGCCGAAATCCACCTGTGGAATCTGCCCTGTTTTGCGCTATGTAATTTGCAGTCTGTGTCACGGAAGGAATGGTTTCATGCGACATTGGGTTGGGGTTGCCATTTTTGGCCTGATTTTGGCTGTATCACAGCCTGCGCGCGCCAACCCAGAGATGGTGCGCAATTTGGGTGATGTGTTGCAGATGGACAAAACCTTGGCGATCATGTCGCAAGAGGCCGTGGCCAATGCCACCGAGGTTGCGCCCGATCTTTTTGGCGGCACTTCGCCTGACCAATGGGCAACGGCTGTGGCCAAACTGTTTGATCCTGTCACGGCCCGAAGCGCCTTTGATGCGGGGCTCTTGCCCGCTGTGACGGCCGCGAACCAACAGGATTTGGCGCAGGCGCTGGCCTATTTTGACACGCCCATGGGCCAACGCATGTTGGATCTGGAATTGTCAGCGCGCGAGGCTTTGCTGGACGATGATGTTGAGGCGGCGGCCAAGCAAACTTGGGCCGATCTTTTGGCCGACCCGATGCCTGCCAGCGCCCAGCGCGTGCAATTGATCCGCGAGATTGTGGCGGCAACAGATTTGATCGAATCGAATGTGTCTTCTGCGATGAATGGCAATTTCGCCTTTTTCCAAGGTTTGGCCGAGGCGGGCGGATTTGCCGCCGAGATGACCGAGGAGGATATGTTGGCCGAGGTGCGCAGCCAAGAGGGGGAATTGCGCAGCGATACTGCAGATTGGCTGTTTCCGTTTTTGGCCATGGCCTATGCGCCGCTGAGTGATGATGACCTGCGGGGCTATATCGCCTTTTCGAAATCGCCCGCGGGGCAGGCCCTGAATGGGGTTTTGTTCATGGCTTTTGATGAAATGGGCATGGCCCAATCGCGCGGGATGGGGCTTGCGGCGGGGCGGTTGATGGTGGGGCAGGATATCTAGCCAAGCCATGGTGCAATCTGCTTGACAAAACACCGCAGTTTATTTGATAAGCCCGCATCTTGGGGCAGATTCGATTCCGCCCCAAGTTTTCATTTACACCGCCCGCAAGGGCGCGCTGTTCGAGGCGGGCTAAACCCCGATAAACGCCGCAAGGCTGCCACAGAACGCGGAGCATAGAAAAGGAAGACCCATGTTCGCGGTCCTGAAAACAGGCGGCAAACAATACAAGGTGCAGGCGGGTGACGTGCTGCGCGTTGAAAAGTTGGACGCCATCGCTGGGCAAAAGATCCAGTTCAATGACATTCTGATGGTCGGTGGCGATAAGCCTGTGATCGGTGTGCCTTTTGTCAAAGGTGCTGCCGTTCAGGCCGAAGTGATCGACCAGATCAAAGGCGAAAAGGTGATCCATTTCGTCAAGCGCCGCCGCAAGCACTCATCGCAGCGCACCAAGGGCCACCGCCAGCATCTGACGCTGCTGCGTGTGACAGAAGTTTTGGCATCGGGCGCGGAAAAGTCGGGCGTGGCTGCGGCCACGGGCACGGCACATGCGCGCCGCGCTGCCCATAACAATGCCCCCGCCCCAGTGGTAGAGGCCCCTGCAAAACCCAAGCGCGCGCCCAAAGCCGCCGCTGTAGCCACGGAGTAATCGCAAATGGCAACGAAAAAGGCAGGCGGTTCATCCCGCAACGGTCGCGACAGCGCTGGCCGCCGTTTGGGCGTCAAGCTCTATGGCGGGCAGGCTGCGATTCCGGGCAATATCATCGTGCGCCAGCGTGGCACCACGTGGTTCCCGGGTGAAGGCGTGGGTATGGGCACCGATCACACCCTGTTCGCCAAGGTTGAAGGCGTGATTTCCTTTAAAAAGGGTTTCAAAGGCCGCACGTTTATTTCGGTTCTGCCAAAGGTGAAGGCAGCCGAGTAGCCGAACTTTTACAATTGATGTGTAAAGGGGTCGGCGCAAGCGCTGGCCCCTTTGCCATTCTGGGGCGCGCGATGATTGAAATAGCGGGCCTTTGCTCCCACATAGATCGGGTAGCTTGCCCCACATGCGCTTCAGGAGGGAGCCATGGTTTTGGATATGATTACCACAGCCCAGTTGGGCGAAATTGCAGCGGGCCGTTTTGTGTTGCGCGCGGCGCGCAAATCGGATGTTGGGCTGATTGCCCATTACGCCAGCGATGCGCGCGTGGCGCTGGGCACGCATTCTATTCCCCATCCCTTGCCCCCCGGCGCAGCCGAGGCATTCGTGGCCCGCGCCATGACCCCGCGCGCGGACGAAGATGTTTGGGTGATGGACGGCAGCGCCACGGGCCTGCCCGAAGTGTTGGGTGTGATCAATCTAAAGCGGATGGATTGCGGTGCGCGCGCCAAATCTGGAAACGGGGCGGCGGGCCAGTCCGAGGTAAGCTATTGGGTGGCCCCTGCCTTTTGGAAAACGGGCATCGCGTCCGAGGCGGTTCAGGCCCTAATCGCGGCCAATCCGCAAAACTGCCGCACCCTGTTTGCCGAGGTGTTTCAGGACAATGCCGCATCCGCCCGTGTGCTGACCAATTCGGGCTTTGCCTATCTGGGCGATGCGGAAACCTTTTCGGTCGCGCGTGGGGCGCGGGTGCCGACCTGGACCTATGTGAAAAAGCTGGATTAAGGGATATCACATGACCCGCGCCCAGCTTACATCGGCGCGGCTTACCCTGCGCCCTGTTGCCCAAACTGACCGCGCCGCTGTGGTGGCGGCGCTGAATGATCTGCGTGTGTCGCGCTGGCTATCCTCAATACCGCACCCATATGGGGAGGCGGATTTTGATTATTTCATAAACAATGTTGCTGTTGCAGGCAAAACCTTTGCCATTGATGGTGCGCAAGGGTTTGTCGGCATTTGCGGGATTGAAACGCAGCTTGGCTATTGGCTTGCCCCAAGCGCTTGGGGCAACGGCTATGCAAAAGAGGCCGCGCAATGGGTGTTGGCCGATCACTTTTCTAAGGGTGCAGATCCCGTGCACACCTATGCATTTGCCGATAATGCACCTTCGCGGCGCATTTTGGCGCGGCTTGGCTTTGTGCAAACGGGACAGGGCACGAAGATGTGCCGCGCGCTGGGCGCGGCGCGTCCGCATGTCGAGATGTCCCTCAGCGCGCAGCAATTTTTGGCCGCAAATCCAAATGGCGCGCCACACCCTTGAGGCGCGCGCCCCTTTGCTGTATCGCCCATAAATCCTTATTGAAAGCCAAACCCCATGAAGTTTTTAGACCTGACCAAAGTTTACATCCGCTCGGGTGGCGGTGGGGCGGGCTGCGTGTCGTTTCGGCGCGAGAAGTTTGTTGAATTTGGCGGCCCTGATGGCGGCGATGGTGGCAATGGTGGCAGTGTTTGGGCCGAGGCTGTCGAAGGGCTCAACACCCTGATTGATTTTCGCTACCAGCAGCATTTCTTTGCCAAATCGGGCCAAGGTGGCATGGGCGCGCAGCGCACGGGTAAATCGGGCGATGACATTATCCTGCGCGTGCCCGTCGGCACCGAGATTTTGGACGAAGACGAAGAATCGGTGATTGCCGATTTGGTCACAGTGGGTCAGCGCGTTTTGCTGGCCAAGGGCGGCAATGGCGGCTGGGGCAATTTGGCGTTTAAATCATCAACCAACCGCAGCCCCGCCCGCGCCAATCCGGGGCAAGAGGGGATCGAGCGCACGATCTGGCTGCGCCTGAAACTAATCGCCGATGCAGGGCTGGTCGGCCTGCCCAATGCAGGCAAATCCACGTTCCTTGCGGCAGTGTCCAACGCCCGCCCCAAAATCGCCGATTACCCCTTTACCACCCTTGTGCCCAACCTTGGCGTTGTGGGTATTGATGGGGCCGAATTTGTGATGGCCGATATTCCGGGACTGATCGAAGGGGCGTCCGAAGGGCGCGGCCTGGGGATGCAGTTTTTGGCCCATGTGGAGCGGTGTAAGGTGCTGCTGCATTTGGTGGATGGCACATCGGAAACAGTGGCTGAAGATTACCAAGTGATCGTGCACGAGCTTGAGGCCTATGCCGAAGCGCTGGGCGATAAGGCGCGCGTTGTGGCCCTGAACAAATGCGATGCTTTGGATAGCGAGACGATAAAGGTGCGTAAAAAGGCATTGGAAAAGGCATCGGGTGGCCCTGTGATGACGATTTCTGGCGTGGCGGGTATGGGTTTGCAAGATACCTTGCGCGCCCTGCACGGCCATATCAAATATCAGGCCCCTGTGGTGGATGACACGCCATGGCAGCCCTAAGCGCCCTGACTGCGCCAGATATTCGCACGGCCAAACGGCTGGTGGTGAAAATTGGTTCGGCCCTGCTGGTGGATCGCGCCACGGGGTTAAAGGGCGCTTGGCTGACGGCACTTTGTGCAGATGTGGCGGATGCAAAACTGCGCGGTGCGGATGTGGTGCTGGTCTCGTCAGGGTCTATTGCGCTGGGCCGCACTGTGCTGGGGCTGGGCGCGGGAGAGTTGACGCTGGAACAGTCACAGGCGGCGGCGGCAGTGGGGCAGATTCAACTGGCGCGGGCCTATTCCGAGGCGCTGGCCCCCCATGGCATTATCGCGGGGCAGGTCTTGGTGACGCTGGAAGATACCGAAGATCGCCGCAGGTATCTGAACAGCCGCGCCACGATGGAAACCATGCTATCCCTTGGCGTTGTGCCGATTGTGAATGAAAATGACACTGTGGCAACAGATGAAATCCGCTTTGGTGATAATGACCGCTTGGCCGCGCAAATTGCGGTAACAGTGGGGGCCGATCAGTTGATTTTGCTGTCGGATGTGGATGGGTTTTATTCGGCCAATCCGAAAGAAGACCCTACCGCCCAGCGCTTTGATCTGGTGGAAACAATTACTCCCGCCATCGAGGCGATGGCGGGCGATCCGATTTCGGGCCTGTCAAAGGGCGGCATGAAGACCAAGCTGATGGCCGCGAAAACCGCTGTGGCGGGGGGCTGCGCCATGGCAATTATGGAAGGCTCCACCCTGCGCCCGCTGACCGCGCTGGCGCAAGGCGCGGCGCGGACGTGGTTTTTGGCCAAGGGCGATCCGCAGGCCGCGCGCAAGCGGTGGATTGGCGCGATGAAGCCGCGCGGCGAAGTGCGGCTGGATGCAGGGGCCGTGCGCGCGATGCAGCAGGGCAAATCGCTATTGCCTGCGGGTGTGACCGAGGTTTCGGGGCGTTTTGGCCGCGGCGAGCCTGTGGCGATTCTGGCCCCCAATGGCGATGTTTTGGGCAAGGGCCTGATCCGCTATACCGCCGACGAGGCGCGCGCGATTGCGGGGCATCGGTCGGGCGATATCGAGGCGATTTTGGGCTATGCGGGGCGGGCGGCCTTGATCCACCGCGATGATTTGGTCATCTAGGGCGGAAGCCTTCGGCGAGGATATTTGGGCCAAAGTGAAAGGGCTGGGCGATGAGCTTTGATGCAAAGGCGCTGATGCGCGAGATGGGGCAGGCGGCGAAAGCGGCGGCGGCTGAATTGGCCGTGGCCAGTTCCGAGCGTAAGGTTGCCGCCCTGCAAGCCGCCGCGGCGGCGATCTTGGCCCATGAAACGCAGATCCTTGATGCCAATGTTTTGGATTTGGCTGCGGGTGAGCAGAAGGGCCTGTCCAAAGCGATGCTGGATCGTCTGATGCTGAATTCTGCGCGTTTGCGCAGTATGGCCGATGCGCTGCGCGCGATTGCCGAGCAGAAGGACCCCGTGGGCCGCGTTTTGGCGCAATGGGATCGTCCAAACGGGCTGCATATTCAGCGCGTGGCCACACCGCTTGGCGTGGTGGGTGTGATTTTCGAAGCGCGCCCTAATGTCACCGCCGATGCAGGCGCTTTGTGCCTATGGGCGGGAAATGCGGTGATTTTGCGCGCAGGGTCTGACAGCCAGAACTCGTCCGAAGCGATTCATGCCTGTATGGTTCTGGGCCTGCGCGCCGCGAAGCTGCCAGAGGCGGCCATTCAACTGGTTGCCACATCTGACCGCGCGATGGTGTCTGAAATGCTGGGTGCGGTGGATTATATCGACGTGATTGTGCCGCGCGGCGGCAAGGGGCTGGTCGGCCTCGTCCAGCGCGAGGCGCGGGTGCCTGTCTTTGCCCATCTGGAAGGTATTTGCCACGTTTATGCCGACCGCGATGCGGATTTGGACAAGGCCCGCCGCGTGGTGCTGAACGCGAAAACCCGCCGTACAGGCATTTGCGGCGCGGCAGAGTGCCTGTTGATTGACTGGCAGTTTTACACCCGCCACGGCGCGGTTTTGATTGAAGATCTGATCAAAGCAGGCGTCGAAGTGCGCAGCGAGGGCGAATTGCTAAAGGTGCAAGGCACTGTTCCCGCCGCCCCAGATGATTTTGGGCGCGAGTTTTTGGATATGATCATCGCCGCCAAATTGGTCGATGGTGTGGATGAGGCGATTGCCCATATCAAGCGCTATGGCAGCCAACATACCGAATCGATCCTAACCGAAAACGCGGCCACGGCGGCGCATTTCTTTAAGCATCTCGACAGCGCCATTTTGATGCACAACGCATCCACACAATTTGCCGATGGCGGCGAATTTGGCATGGGCGGCGAGATTGGCATTGCCACGGGTAAGATGCATGCGCGCGGCCCTGTTGGGGCAGATCAGTTGACCAGTTTCAAGTATCTGGTCACAGGCAATGGCACTGTGCGGGCCTAGTTGTTGGGCGGGCCGAGATGCTGGGCGGTCAAAAGCTGATCACCAGCGCGCCGTCCCCTTCGCCCCCTGCCACCAAGACGCCGCGATGCTGGCGCGCCGCCTCTAGGGCCAGCAGCGGAAAATGCACTTGGCCTGCTGCGACATCGTCATAGGCATCGGCGCTGGCCCCGCGGTCAAGCCCGCCCCACAGCGCGGGGTCTTGCTTGATGCGGGGCGCGCGTGCGGTCAGGCTCCAGCCCGTCTCGCCCATGGCAATGGCCACATCGCCGCCTTGGATCAGCGCGGATTCCACGCACATCAGCGCCAGAAAGGCCAGTTTCACATCGCGCCGTGGCAGGTCTGCTGGGCTGTCCCATGTCACTTTCATGCGCCCGCCCGCAGCGCCATCGTTCAAAATCGCCAGCACTTCATTGCGCCCAATGCGCTGATCTGGCGCACATTGGCCAAAGGCAATGCGGAAATAGCGGATGCGCGCATTGGCATGGCCCGCGCTTTCCATGATCAGCGCCATTTCTTGGCTGGATGTACCCGATGCATCCATGATCATTAACTCTACCCCGTTGCCGATGGCACCAATTGGGCTAATAAGGTCGTGACAAATGCGCGAACTGACAAGGGCGGCAAGATGGATGGGGTCAAGCAACGGGGTATTCCTGTTTTGGGGGCAAGATGCGCAACCTATTAGAACCCGGAATGTTGGTGCGCCACCCGCAGCGCCCAGATTGGGGGCTAGGGCAAGTGCAGTCAGCAGTTGGGGCGAAGGTGACGGTCAATTTTGAACATGCCGGTAAAGTGGTGGTAGACAGCGAACAAGTCACCTTAGAGCGCGACTTTTCAACCTAAGCGGGACATTAGGTCAAAATATGTTTAAATTATATGTAATTTTTGGTGAAGCTGTCTTTTCGGCCAAAGGCCGCTGAGATGCGCGATAAATGCCCCGATCCGCCCTTTGAATTGCGGCTGGCGGCCAGCGCCGAGGATTTGCGCGCGGCCCAAGCCCTGCGCTATTTGGTTTTTGTGCAGGAATTGGGGGCCAATGGGCCGATGGTCGATCATGCACAGGGGCTAGAGATTGACGCCTTTGATGCGATTTTTGACCATTTGCTGTTGATAGACCCGCAGCGCGCGGCGCGCGGGCAAAATGGGGTGGTGGGGGTTTACCGCCTGCTGCGCAGTGCGGCCTTGGCGGAAAATGGGCGATTTTATGCAGAGGAGGAGTTTGACCTAACCCCGCTGCGCGCCTCGGGCAGGCGGTTGATGGAACTGGGGCGCTCTTGCGTGCATCCCGATTATCGCGGCGGTTCTGCCATGTTGCATTTGTGGAATGGTTTGGCCGATTATGTGCTGCGCCACGAGGTAGAAGTGATGTTTGGCCCTGCCTCTTTGCATGGCACGGATGTGGGTGCGCTGGCGCAACCGCTGTCCTATTTGCACCACAATCACCTTGCCCCACCCGAGATGCGGGTCACGGCGCGCGCGCCGCATGGGGTGTCGATGGATATTCTGCCCCCCGCGCAGATCGACCGCGGGCAGGCTCTTGCGGGGGTTCCTAACCTGTTGAAGGCCTATCTGCGGCTGGGTGGGTTTGTGGGGCAGGGGGCTTGGGTGGATCATGCCTTTAATACCACAGATGTCTGCCTTGTGATGGACACCGCGAATATGAGCGCGCGTCACCGCGAGTTTTACACCCGCAAGGCAGGGCGGGGATGAGTGGCGGTTTTGGAATGGGCGGTTGGGCGCGCCTTGCCCTGCGCGGCAGTCTGGTGGGCGCGTTGGTGTTTGGCGGGCTGGCGGTCAAGCTGATCTTGCGCGCCGTCGAGGCCCCTTTGTTTGGCCAAAATCGCCCTGTGACCCCCTACCTGACCCAAGCGGTCTGCCGCGTTGCGCTGTGGCTGATGGGTTTTCGCCTGTCGGTGCAGGGTGCGCCGATGCGCCAGCACGGGCTTGTGGTGGCCAACCATGCCTCTTGGCTGGATATCTTTGCCCTTAATGCCGCGCAAAGGGTGTATTTCGTAAGTAAATCCGAAGTTGCCCGCTGGCCTGCCATAGGCTGGCTGGCCCGCGCCACGGGCACGCTGTTCATCACCCGCCGCGCGCAAGAGGCCAAACGCCAGCAGGCCGAGTTTGAAGCGCGGTTGCGCGCGGGTCATCGCCTGCTGTTTTTTCCCGAAGGCACCAGCACTGATTCGACCTATATTTTGCCGTTTAAGCCAACGCTGTTTGCCGCCCTATATGGCGAGGGTATGGGCGACCTATACGTGCAACCTGCCACCTTGCGCTATATCGCGCCCGCAGGCCTGCCTGCCAATTTTTATGGTTGGTGGGGTGATATGGATTTCGCCCCACATCTGGCCGCGACTTTGGCCGCACGGCGGCAGGGGCGGATTGAGGT
Source organism: Rhodobacter sp. (assembly GCA_027490955.1). Lineage (GTDB taxonomy): Bacteria > Pseudomonadota > Alphaproteobacteria > Rhodobacterales > Rhodobacteraceae > Cypionkella. The sequence continues at coordinate 7,416 of JAIXXB010000020.1, read as the reverse complement.
GCTGTTGCATGCGCCCTTGCGCGTGGCCGATTATGCAGGGCGCAAGGAATTGGCTGCGGCATGTGAACGGGTGGTGCGCGGCGCGGGCGTGCAAATTGTCACATAGCTTGCATAAATCCCTTTAGCGCCGCTGCCGCATCTTCTGCCGCCCAGATTTCAGGCCCAAGGGCGAAGAAATCGGTGACCAAGGCATAGCGGCGGATCAAATCCATGTTCAGCGCGCCTTCGGTGATGCAGGGCACTTCGATCACTTGGCTCCACCATTCAATCAGATCAAACTCTAGCGTCTCGCCGCGGCCCAAAGGGGTGTTGCCCGCAGGGCCAAAGGCCACGTAATCGGCCCCCGCCTCGGCGGCGTTCATGCCATCGTGGCGCGATGTGCCGCAATAAGCCCCGATGATGGCATCTGGCCCAAGGTCTTTGCGCAGGGCGCGCACTTGGCGTGCGCCATCGGTCAGATGCACCCCGTCTAGCCCGTGCGGTTCGACCAGTTTGACATGGTTTTCAATCACAATCGCCACATCGCGGGCATGGGCGATGACGCGGCACGCATCGGCGGCGCGGGCGATGACATCGGCATCGGCGCTGGCCAAGGACAGGCGCAGGCAGGCGATATCGACCGCATCCATCACCGCGGCCAGTTGATCGGGAAAAACCTCGAGATCAAAGGTGGGCGGGGTGATGAGGGTGATTTGTGGGCGGTCTGCTTGGGGCATAGCGTGTTCCTTTGGCTTTGCTGCGGTGTAGCGCAAGGTTTTGCAAAATACCATGCATGCTGTGGCTTTGGCCCCATTGCAGGGCTGGCCAAGCGCCGCGCCTTGGTTGATGCGGGCGCAGCCATGGTCTAGAAGGCCGTGCAAAGATAGACAGGACAGCCATGAGCCAATCGCATATTCCCCCCGCCTTTGTTCTGGTGCGCCCGCAGATGGGCGAGAATATTGGCGCGGCGGCGCGGGCCATGCTGAACTTTGGGTTAGAGCGGATGCGCGTGGTCAGCCCGCGCGATGGTTGGCCCAGCCCGCAGGCGGTGGCGCTGGCCTCGGGGGCGGGGCGGGTGCTGGATCAGGCGCAGATTTATGACAATTTGCAAGCTGCGGTGCAAGATTGTGAATATGTCTATGCCACCACCGCGCGCGGGCGCGAGTTGACCAAACCCGTCTTTACCCCAGAAGCCGCCATGCAGGATGCCCGCACGCGCATTGCCGCAGGCCAGCGCGTGGCCGTTCTGTTTGGCCCCGAACGCGCTGGGCTGGAGAATGACGATATCACCCGCGCGAATGCGATCGTCACTGTGCCTGTGAACCCAGATTTTCCCAGCCTGAATCTGGCGCAATGTGTTTTGCTGCTGGGCTATGAATGGCGGCGGCAAACCGCGCCTGTGCCTGATGTGGTGCAGCATATGGCGCGCACGCAATGGGCCAATGGAGCAGAAATCGAGGCGCTGGGCGATCATTTCGAAAGCCGCCTGTCGGATGCGGGGTTCTTTTATCCGCCTGAAAAGGTGGCAGGAATGAAAGAGGGGCTGCGCAACATGTGGACGCGGCTGAACCTGACACAGGCCGAGGTGCAGACCCTGCACGGGATGCTGCGGCAAATTGCCTATAAGCTGCGCCAGCAAGAAAAGGGTGAATAGGGGGCTTTGCCCCCTCGCTGCGCTCACCCCCAGGATATTTGGGAAAAGAAGAAAGGTGGCGGGCTTGAAGTGGCGCAGGCTGCGCCCTAGTGTCTGGCCCAAATGAGGAGGCCGTCATGGCAAGCAATTCAGGCAAAAATCGAAGCATTTTTGAAGAGGTTGGCGGCGAGGCGGCGGCACTGGCGCGCGCACCTGCGGCGGGTGTGATTGCGGCTGCGGGCATGGGCGCGCGGCGCGGCATTCGGCTGTGGTTGGCGGCGCTGTTTTTGCTTGTTGCCACGATGATTGCTGTGGGCGGCATGACGCGTTTGACGGATTCGGGGCTGTCGATTACCGAATGGCGGCCCATCACAGGGGCGATCCCGCCGCTGAATGCGGCCGATTGGCAAGAAGAGTTTACCAAATACCAAGCGATCCCTGAATTTCAGTTGCAAAACAGCCAGATGACGCTGGAGGAGTTTAAGACCATCTTTTGGTGGGAATGGGGGCATCGCCAATTTGGCCGTGTGATTGGGCTGGTCTGGGCGCTGGGCTTTGTTGGGTTTTTGGCGACAAAGTCTATTCCCCGTGGGTGGACGGGGCGGCTATTGGGCCTTGGCGCGCTGGGCGGGTTGCAGGGCGCGATAGGGTGGTGGATGGTGTCGTCGGGGCTGACAGGGGATATGGTGGATGTGAAATCTTACCGCCTTGCCACGCATTTGGGGCTGGCCTTTATCATCCTTGGTTTGATTGCGCATTATATCTTTGAATTGTCGCGCAGCGAGGTGGATTTGATTGCGGCGCGGCGCGGTGGCGAGGGCAAATTGGCGCGCATGTCTACAGGTCTGATGCATTTTGCCTTTTTGCAGATTCTGTTGGGCGCTTTGGTGGCGGGGATTGATGCGGGCCGCGCCTTTCCAACTTGGCCCGATATGAACGGGCAGTTTTTCCCTGCCGATGCGTTTTATGTGCCATCGGGCGGGGGTGTTTGGCATGCCTTCTTTGAAAACCCCGGATTGGTGCAGTTTATGCACCGCATGTCGGGGTATGTCTTGGCGCTGTTCGCGGTGGTTGTGTGGCTGCGCGCGCGCAAATCGGCCTATGCCAGCACGCGGCGCGCCTTTCATGCGGTGCTCGTCTTGCTGGCGCTGCAAATTGTCATTGGCATTTATACAGCGTTGACGGCGGCGCAGGTGCATGTGGCGATCACCCATCAGGTGACGGCTGTTATTTTGTGGGTGGCGATCATCCGCGCGCGGCATTTGGCGGGCGCGCCTGTGGCAGGCAGCCTGCGCGAGGGCGCGTTATGACCACCGCCTTTGCGCAGATTATGGCGCATCAGCGCCAGACCGAAGCCCTTGGCCGCGTGATGGAGCGTCTTGGCTGGGATCAGGAAACCATGATGCCCGAAGGCGCGGCAGGCCAGCGTGGCGAGGAAATGGCCGCGCTAGAGGGTGTGTTGCATGCGCGCCGCACCGATGCGCGTTTGGGCGAATGGCTGGCCGCAGCGCAGGCCCCCGATGAGCAGGGCGCGCGGGCGCTGGATTTGATTTCCCGATCCTATGCGCGCTGTGTCAAAGTGCCTGCGGATTTGGCGCAGAAATTGGCGCAGGTTACATCGACGGCGCAGGGCATTTGGGCAGCGGCCCGCGCAGCCGATGATGTATCGGCGTTTTTGCCCACGCTGACCGAAGTGATCGCGCTGCGCCGCGAAGAAGCTGCCTGTTTGGCGGCGGGTGGCGATTTGTATGACGCGCTGATTGATGATTACGAGCCTGACACAAAGGCTGCTGATTTGGCCGCGATGTTTGATCGGATGCGTCCGCGTTTGGTGGCCCTGCGTGCAGCCGTTCTGGATGCCCCTGCGCCAGAGCCGCTGCTGGGCCATTTTCCGCAGGCGGGCCAGCTTGCCCTTTCGCGCAGGATGGCAGAGGTTTTTGGCTATGATTTCACGCGCGGGCGCATTGATTTGGCCGTGCATCCGTTTTCCTCGGGCGGTGGGGATGACAGCCGCATCACCACGCGGGTTGCGGAAAATGACCCGTTCAATTGCCTGTATTCCACGATTCACGAGTTGGGCCATTCTTGCTATGAGCTGGCCATTGACCCTGCTTATAACTTTACGCCCTTGGGGCATGGCGTCTCGATGGGGGTGCATGAAAGCCAGTCGCGCATTTATGAAAACCAAATTGGGCGCGGTGCGGCGTTTTGCGCGTTCCTGTTCGGCGAGATGCGCGCCCAGTTTGGCGAGATGAACCTGAAGACGGCGCGCGATTTTACCCGCGCGGTGAACCGCGTGCATGCGGGATTTATCCGCACGGAAAGCGATGAGGTGCAGTATAATCTGCATGTCATGATGCGCTTTGATCTGGAGCGCGCGTTGATTTCGGGCGATCTGGCCCCGCGCGATTTGGAAGCTGCGTGGAATGATCGTTTCTTGGCCGATTTTGGTGTGGCAGTGCCGCGCCCCAGTTTGGGGATGTTGCAAGATGTGCATTGGTCGGCGGGGCTGTTTGGCTATTTCCCGACCTATACGTTGGGCAATGTCTATGCAGGTTGTCTGAATGCGGCGATGCGCCGTGATCTGCCAGATCTTGACGATCATTTGGCGCGCGGCGATACCGCGCCCGCGACAGGCTGGTTGCGCGACAAGGTGCAGCGCCATGGTGGATTGCGCGGGGCAAGTGCCACCATCGAACATGCCTGCGGTTTTGCGCCAAGTGAGGTGCCGCTGCTTGATTATCTTGAGGCCAAGTTCACCGATCTTTACGCATTATGACTGTGGCCTTTGGCATGAGTCGGCAAAGCCTTGGGGTGTGGCTGTTGGCTTTGGCGCAGACGCTGACCTATGCGGGGGTTTACTATGCCTTTGCGGCGCTGCTGCCTGATTTGATCGTGGCCACGGGCTGGTCGGTTGCCGATTTGGCCTTTGGGCCGACACTTAGTTTTTTGGTCATGGCGGGAATGCTGCCCATAACAGGGCGGATGCTGGATCATGGGCATGGTGCGGCGATGATGCTGGGCGGGCCAGCCTTGGGGGCGGCGGCGCTGTTGTGGTTGGCGCAGGTGGGCGCGCTGTGGCAGTGGAATGTGGGCTGGGCGCTGATTGGGCTGGCCATGTCGGGCAGTGTCTATGAGACATGCTTTGCCCTATTGACGCGCGTGTTGGATGGGCCAGAGGCGGGCCAAAAGCACGGGGTATTGACGGCGCGCGGCGCGATTATTCGGGTGACGCTGGTGGCGGGATTTGCCAGCAGTTTGGCCTTTCCGCTGGGCCATTGGTGGGTCGCGCTGATGGGTGGGCAGGCGGCGCTGGCCGCCTTTGCGGGGGTGGTGGCGCTGGCCGTGCCTGTGACGGCGCTGGGCCTTAGGCTGCTGGGCGATGCGCGGCAAGGTGCGCAGCATCCCGCAGCTGTGAAAGGTGCGCTTGGCGCGGCGCTGGGCCAGCGTGCCTTTTGGGTGGTCACGGCGGTTTTCACGGCGATTTGGGCCAGCCATGGCGTATTGATGACCTATATCTTAGTGCTGTTTGCCGATCGCGGCGCGGCGGCGGGCATGGCCGCATTCGCCGCCAGTTGCGTGGGCCCAGCCCAAGTTTTTGGCCGATTGATGCTGATGGTGGGCGGCGCGCGCGTGTCCAATCGGGCTGCGACACTGTTTTCATTGGGCGCGCTGGCGCTGGGCGGGCTTGTTTTGCTGGCGGCAGGGGTGGCCCCGCTGTTGATTTTCGCCTTTGCCACATTGCAAGGCATGGGGGCAGGGTTACTGTCCATTCTGCGCCCTGTGCTGGTGGCCGATCTTTTGGGGCGGCAAGGCTTTGGCGCGGTGTCTTCGGCCATATCGGTCGGGCCTGTTCTGGCCAATGCTGCGGCCCCCGCGCTGGGCGCGCTGCTGCTGAGCGCGGGCGGGGCGGGTGCGGTCTATGTCACCTGCTTTGTGCTGGTGATCTTTGCCCTTATACTGGCCTTGGTGATGATACGCCCCCCGAACACGCCCCAACCCGAGTATGCCGAATGACCCAAGCCCTTGCCCTGACGCGCGACGAGTTGCAAGATTTCTTGGACGGCGATTTTGGCCCGCTGGGCGGGGATTTCATCGTTGATCGTGCCGAAGCGGATGGTCTGACCCTGCGGATGAAATCCTCGGATAGGTTTTTGCGCCCCGGCAATACTGTGTCTGGCCCCGCGATGTTCGCGCTGGCAGATGTTGCGGTCTATCTGGCGATTTTATCGCGCATTGGCATGGCCCCCCTGACAGTGACCACCAATTGCAGCATCGATTTTCTGCGCAAACCCGTGGCGGGGCGCGATGTGCTGGCCCATACCCGCATTTTGAAACTGGGGCGCAGTTTGGCCATTGGCGATGCTTTACTGTTTATGGAGGGTGGTGACGCCCCCGTGGCGCGCGCCAATATGACCTATTCCATCCCGCCAGATTTCAAACGCGGCTAGAAATGTCGCCAACGGCCTTGCGCGCGCGGTGCCATCTGCTTTGATGCCCCAAACAGGAGGCCGCCATGGATGAGTTTTTTCGCCCCGTATCTGGTTTTGATCTGCCGCGCTTTGCGGGGATTCCCACCTTTATGCGCCTGCCCCATGTGGGCTTTGATCATCCTCGGTTTCCAGAGGTGCAGATTGGCCTGATTGGCGCGCCTTGGGATGGCGGCACCACCAACCGCCCCGGCCCGCGTCACGGCCCGCGCCAATTGCGCGATCTGTCCACCATGATTCGCGCGCAGAATGGGGCGACTTGGGTTGCGCCGTTTGAGTTGGCCCGCTGCGCCGATTTGGGCGATGTGGCCCCGAATCCGGGGGATCTGATGGACAGCTTGGCGCGGATGGAGGCGTTTTACACCCGCGTGCATCAGGCGGGAATCTTGCCTTTGACAGGCGGGGGCGATCATCTGTGTACCCTGCCGATCCTGCGCGCGCTGGCCAAAAAGCGCCCTCTTGGCATGATCCAATTCGACAGCCATACGGATTTGAACGACATCTATTTCGGCACATCGCGCTATAATCACGGAACACCTTTCCGCCGCGCTGTCGAAGAGGGGCTGCTTGACCCAAAGCGTTACGTCATCATCGGCATTCGCGGCACGGCCTATGGGCGCGAGGATTGGGATTTTGCGGCCTCGGTCGGCATCAAAATCATCCCCATCGCCGAGTTTCATGCCCGCGGCGCAGAGGATGTGATGGCCGAGGCCCGCGATATCGTGGGGCAGGGCGATACTTATGTCACCTATGACATCGATTTCGTTGACCCCACCTTCGCCCCCGGCACGGGCACGCCCGAGGTGGGCGGGCCAAACTCATGGCAGGCGCTGCAAGTGGCAAGGGGTCTGCGCGGGCTAAATGTTGTAGGGGCCGATTTGGTCGAAGTCTCCCCTCCCTTCGATCCCGCAGGCGGCACGGCATGGCTGGGTATCTCGCTGATGTTCGAAATGCTCTGCGTGATGGCCGAAGGGATGGCGATGCGCCCATAACATTATGACCCGCGCGCGGTGATCGTTGCAACGGGGACAGGGGGGGGGGGGCGAGCCTGCCCCGCCGTTGACAACCTGCGGGGCGGGGGGCCTTTCAGCGTAACTTTGTAAAAGGCCCGCCTGAATGTCCTTCAATACCCCAATCCTTGCACTAGCAAGCTTTAGGGTGCGTGCTTGCACGCACCATCCCCCCCAACGCCTTGCCCACATTGGTGCGTGAAATCACGCACCCTACTCCAAAGCTCCCCTCTTGGGCCGGAATCAAGGCGCTTTAGCGCCGCCGGCCCGCGCCCCGCTTCGGGGACTTACGCGGCCCCACTGG
>JAIXXB010000012.1 GCA_027490955.1 Rhodobacter sp. | reverse complement strand
GGCGGTGATGGTCACCTTGTCCAGCTCGCGGGCCAGCTTGATCATGCGCTTTTGCAGCGCCGGCACGGCGGCATTGCCCACTTCCACGGCCAGATCGCCGCGCGCCACCATGATGCCGTCGGAGACGGCAAGGATGGCGTCATAGGCCTTCTCGGCGGCGGGCTTTTCGATCTTGGACAGCACGGCAGCCCGGCCTTTGGCCAGTTCGCGCGCTTCGATCACGTCCTCGGGCCGCTGGACAAAGGACAGGGCGAGCCAGTTAACGCCCAGCTCGCAGGCGAATTCCAGATCCTTGCGGTCCTTGTCGGACAGCGCCGCCAAGGGCAGCAGCACGTCGGGGACGTTCACGCCCTTGCGGTTGGAAATCGTGCCACCCACGGTCACGGTGCAATTGGCGAAATCTTTGCCGCAATCTTTGACCAAGAGGCGTATTTTACCATCATTGACCAACAGCGATGCGCCAGGTTCCAGGGCGGCAAAAATCTCGGGGTGGGGCAGTTGCACGCGCGCGCTATCGCCAGGTTCCGCGCTGAGATCGAGGCGGAAGGACGCGCCTTCGACAAGGTCTTCGCCTGCGGGGTTGGCAAAGGTGCCCACGCGCAGTTTTGGGCCCTGAAGATCGGCCAAAACGCAGATCGGGCGGCCAACATCTGCCTCGACCTTGCGGATGATGTCAAAGCGGGCACGCTGTTCGGCGTGGGTTCCGTGGCTCATGTTCAGGCGGAACACATCTGCCCCCGCTTCAAACAAGGCGCGGATCATTTCATAGCTGCTGGATGCAGGGCCCAATGTGGCCACGATCTTGACGTTCCGAAGGCGTCTCATGCCATCTTCCTTTGTAACACGTTTATGTTGCGTGGTGGGCCACGCGCCTTATGGCCCAAGATCTGCGCAGGGGCAACTGGCGCATTGCGCAAAGCCAGCATAAAAGTGAGAAGTTGCGATTATACGAGGAAAAGATGGGCGCGTATCAGATTGAGGGGGCCGCGCGGGCGGGGCGGTTCTTGATCACTTGCGATCATGCCAGCAACCATGTGCCAGATTGGGTGGCGGGGGGTGATCTGGGCATATCGCCTGAAGATATGGCGCGCCACATTGCCTATGATGTGGGGGCGGCGGGGGCGGCACGGGCGTTGGCGGCGGCGCTGGATAGCCCTGTGATCTGTTCGCATTTCTCGCGCCTTGTGATTGATCCGAACCGCGGGCTGGATGACCCGACGCTGATCATGCGCCTATATGACGGCACGATCATTCCTGCGAACCGCTATATCACAGCCGCAGAGGTGCAATCGCGCATTGATCGGCTATACCTGCCTTATCATCGGGCCTTGGCCCAATTGGCGGCACAGCGCGCCGATACCATTATTTTGGCCATTCATTCTTTTACCCCCCGTTTGCGTGGCCGCGATGCGCGCCCTTGGCATGTGGGGGTGCTGTTTGATGATCGGTCTGACCGCCTGTCCCGCGCATTGCTGGCGCAGTTGCGCGCGGCGGGCGATATCTGTGTGGGTGAAAACGAACCCTATGCGGGCCATCTTGAGGGCGATGCGATTGACCAACATGCCTTGCAAATGGGGCGCGAGAATAGTTTGATTGAAATTCGCAACGATCTGATTGCCGATGCGCAGGGGCAGGCCGATTGGGCGCAGCGCTTGGCCCCGATGATCCTGCGCGCGGCGGGGCTATAGCCCTATCTGCGCTGCGCTGATTCGGCTGCGCCCTGCGGCAGGGGCTGCCGCCCCGTGCAGTTGTTTCCACAGCAGACACAATCCCCAGCATGGCCAAAGATTGTTGCGCAGGCGTGCATCCAAAGGCCAAAATTTTACCTAAATTGTCGTTACTGTTTGACGAATCTTTGGAACATATACAATTTAAACTAAAGTGTAGTCGCCATAGTCTTTCGCGACATACGCGCGCGTGTTGGCCGTGCTTGGCCGCCTATGTCAGGGGGTTCATGTGGAACTGTTATTGATTTTGCCTTTGGTTGTGGGCCTTGGCCTGTATGAATATTTCACGTCCGATTCTTCGGATTCGAATGACGATCAGAACCAAGACGACAATGGCACGGATAACACCCCTGCAGCGACAGTCTTTTCTGGCGATGATAATGCCGAGGATATTGCAGGCGGCGCAAAGGATGATGTTGTCGCGGGCGGCGGCAATAATGACACGCTGTCGGGCGATGATGCCGATGATTTGCTGCTGGGCGAGGGTGGCAATGATTCGATGATTGCAACCCAAGGCTATGACACGTTGCTGGGCGGCGGCGGGGATGACACCATCTATGGTGGGCGCGGCCAAGATTTGCTGATTGGCGGCGGCGGGGATGACTTTTTGCTGGGCGGCGAGGGTGATGATACGATTTCAGGATCGTCTGGGGCCGATACTTTGGAAGGGTTCCGAGGGAATGATCTGATCTCGGGCTTGGATATTCGCAATGGGGCGGATGCCTTGGAATCCAATTTGCAGACCAATGCCAGCGATGCGGCGGAAACGGCGCAAGATTTGGAAGATTACGTTGCCGCGAATTTTGATATCAGCGCCACGCCAGATATTTTGGCGCGGCTCGATGATGGGCTGACCAGCGCCAATTTGGCCGATAGGGGCGATGATGTGCTGTATGGCGGGCGCGGCGATGACACCCTTTTGGGCGATTTTTCTGACACGCTGTCAGGCGGGCGCGGCAAGGATGAGTTTGACATCCTGTCGGATGGCGCAGGCGAGGCCGTGACTGTCACCGATCTAGACCCATCGCTGGACACGCTGAAAATCACTGTGCCCACAGGCACAAACCCTGCGGTCAGCTTTGTTGATGGCCCGAATGGGGTATCGGTGGTGATTGCAGGCGATGTGGTGGCCGTGCTGCAACAGCTGACCGCTGCCGATATTCCCAAAGGTTTTGTCAAGGTGACAGTGGCCTAAAGCGGGCCAAGCGCGGGCAGATGCAGCGGAGGCGCAGCAAAGCGGCTAAATCGCCGCTTTGCGCATTTCGTCCAGATAAATCTCGCGCATGCGCGCGGCGATGGGGCCAACTTTGCCCCCCGATAGGGCCGCGCCGTCAATTTCCACCACAGGCATGACAAAGGCAGAGGCGGATGTGATAAACGCCTCATCAGCCTGTTTTGCCTCCTCCAGCGTAAAGGCGCGCTCTTCGATTTGCATCTGCGCCGCGCTGGCAAGGCGCAGCAGGGCGGCGCGGGTGATGCCGTGCAAAATCTCGTTCGACAAAGGGCGGGTGATGATGGTGTTGCCTTTGACGATATAGGCGTTGTTGGATGTGCCTTCGGTGATATGGCCGTCTTCGATCATCCACGCATCATCGACACCTGCCGCCTTGGCAGCCATTTTGGCCATAGACGGATACAGAAGTTGCACAGTTTTGATATCGCGCCGCCCCCAGCGGATATCGGGCACGCAGATCACCTTCCACCCCGTTTTGGCGGCAGGGGCATTGGCAAGGCCGGGTTTGTTTTGGGTGAACAGGACAAGGGTGGGCTTGGTGCCTTCGGGCGGATAGGCGAAATCACGATCGCCCGGATTGCCGCGCGTGACCTGCAGATAAATCATCCCCTCTTCAATCGCGTTCAGGCGGACAAGTTCGCGGTGAATGTTCAGCAATTCCGCATCGCTGCAGGGGCTGGCCATGTTCAGTTCCGACAGGCTGCGTTTCAGCCGCGCGGTGTGGCCCGCAAAATCAATCAGTTTGCCATCCAGAACGGATGTCACCTCATACACGCCATCGGCCATCAGAAAGCCGCGATCAAAAATCGATACTGTGGCCTGATCTTCGGGCAAATAGGCCCCGTTTACATAGACAGTGCGGCTCATATCATCCCCATAGGTCTGGCGGTGGCGGGTGCAGGCCCTGCGTGTCATAGTGCAAGGGCGTGGCGCGGTCTTCGCGCAGAAGAAGCGGGCCGTCAAGGTCTGCATAATCGGCCCCTTGGGCGAGCAGGGCGGCAGGGGCCATGGCAAGGCTTGATCCCACCATGCAGCCCACCATGACCTGCAGGCCAAGGGCGCGGGCGGCTTGGCGCGCGATCAAGGCTTCGGTCAGCCCGCCTGTTTTATCAAGTTTCAAATTGACCATATCATAGCGCCCAACAAGGGCGGGCAAGCTGGATGCGTCATGGGCGGATTCGTCGGCACAAACAGGCAAGGGGCGGGCGATTTCGGCCAGCATCTCATCCGCGCCTGCGGGCAAGGGCTGTTCGACCAGCGCCACACCAAGACGGATCAGATGGGGGGCCAGATCGGAATACATCTCGGGCGTCCAACCTTCGTTGGCATCAATAATCAGGCGGGCGCGCGGCGCGCCTGCACGCACGGCCTCGAGCCGTGGCATGTCATCGGGCGTGCCAAGCTTGATCTTTAACGTGGGGCGGTGGGCATTTGCTGCGGCCTTGGCGCGCATCACATCGGGGCTGTCCAGCGACAGGGTAAATGCGGTTTGCATAGGGCGGGGGGCAGGAAGGTTCGCGATTTGCCACGCGCGTTTGCCTGCCAGCTTGCACTCTAAATCCCAGAGCGCGCAGTCTACTGCGTTGCGCGCAGCCCCTGCGGGCAGGGCGCTTTGCAAGGCGTCGCGACCGATGGCCTCGGGCAAAGTTTCGATCAGCGCGGCCACGCTGCCCAGCGTTTCGCCATAGCGGGCATAGGGCACAGATTCGCCCCAGCCCTGCGCACCGCCGCGCGTGATGCGCACCGTCAGCACATCAGCATGGGTTTTGCTGCCGCGCGAGATGGTGAAAGCCTCGCGCAGGGCAAAGCGGTCATGGGTCACAGTGATCATGCCCCATTGTGGCGCGCAGGCAGGAAAAAGGAAAGCGTTGCGGCGTTGCGGCATTTTTCGCTGCACGCGCAAATGCTGCTTGCACAGGCTTGCGCAACTATATATCCCTAAACCAACCCAAAACGTAATATGATTGCGATACCAAATGTCTTTCCGCCCCCAGCCCAGCCCTATCGCCCGCCCCAACCGCTGCCAGCTTTTCGGCCCCGGATCGCGCCCTGCCTTGTTTGAAAAGATGGCGGCGTCGCAGGCAGATGTGATCAATTTGGATTTGGAAGATTCGGTCGCCCCCAGTGACAAAGAGTCTGCCCGCGCCAATGTCATCGCGGCCACGCGATCGGTTGATTGGGGCAACAAAACGCTGTCGGTGCGGATCAATGGTCTCGACACGCCCTATTGGTATCGTGACGTCGTTGATTTGCTGGAACAGGCGGGGGATCGGCTGGATCAAATCATGATCCCAAAGGTCGGCTGCGCGGCGGATGTTTACGCGGTGGATGCGCTGGTCACGGCGATTGAGCGCGCCAAGGGGCGCGGCAAGGCAATCAGCTTTGAGGTGATCATCGAATCCGCCGCAGGTATTGCCCATGTCGAGGAGATTGCCGCATCTTCCCCGCGCCTTGTGGCCATGTCGCTGGGGGCAGCCGATTTTGCCGCCAGCATGGGGATGCAGACCACAGGCATCGGCGGCACGCAGGAGAATTATTATATGCTGCAGGGTGGGGTCAAACATTGGCCCGACCCGTGGCATTGGGCGCAGGCCGCCATTGTCGCCGCCTGCCGCACGCATGGGGTGCTGCCTGTGGACGGCCCCTTTGGTGATTTTTCCGATGATGAGGGCTTTTTGGCCCAAGCGCGCCGCTGCGCCACGCTGGGCATGGTTGGCAAATGGGCCATCCATCCCAAACAAATCGCTCTGGCCAATTCTGTCTTTACCCCGTCTGACGCGGCGGTAGCCGAGGCGCGCGAGATTCTCGCCGCGATGGAGGCGGCAAAGGCGCGGGGCGAGGGGGCAACTGTCTATAAGGGGCGGCTGGTGGATATCGCCTCGATCAAACAGGCGGAAGTGATTGTCAAACAGGCGGAAATGCTTGCAGGTTAGGCGGGATTTCCCGTAAATATCTGATAAGAAATCGAAAAAACGGGGATACTTCAACACTGTTTCGTCTTTGCTATCTTTGGCACAGGCGAAACGACGAGGTATCGGATGCGGTTTTTGGCGATTTCTGCGGTGGGGATGATCGCCCTGATTGGGGCAGTCTGGCTGATGGGCATGATGCTGCCCGCCACGCGGGTGGGGCGGATTGAGGGGCGCATCGCCGCGCCGCCTGCGGCGATTTTGGCCACGATCCGCGCGGTGGAAGACCAGCCGCAATGGCGCGCCGATGTGGCAAGGGTGGCCCGCACAGGCGCAGGCTGGGTTGAGACCACCAAGCGCGGCCAAGTGATAACCTTTACCCCCGAAGAGATGACCGAGCAGCGCATCCGCCTGCGCTTTGCCTCGGACGCGGGGTTTGGCGGCTTGTGGCAGGCCGATTTGCGCGGGGATGGGGCAGGGACGATCATCACCATCGCAGAAACGGTCACCATCCCATCCCCGATTGGCCGCATTTTCTCGCGCATCTTCTTTAACCCGCAAGAGTTTGCCACCACATATCTGGCCGAGTTAACCGCCAGAGTGGAGGGGCAGTGATGGCCAGTAAACCAAAAAAGCCAACCGATTGGCGCAAGCGGTTTGGCGCGGCAAAAGACCCGCATGTGGTGATGCTGCACAGCGATTTTGCAGGGGTGAAGGCGGGAAATACGATGCTGATCTCCTCGCCCGGGGAATTGGCCAATTACATCGCCCGCATTCCGCGCGGGGAAACCCGCACGATGGATCGCCTGCGCAATGAATTGGCACGCAAGGCGGGGGCGCAAGCGATGTGCCCCGTGACCACGGCGATATACCTAAAGGTGGTGGCCGAAGTGGCCCTGCAAGATTTGGCCGAGGGCAAGCTTATCGATCAAGTCGTGCCGTTTTGGCGGGTGGTTTTGCCCGATAGCAAAGTGGCGGGCAAACTTTCCTGCGGGCGCGATCACGTGGCGCATCTGATTGCGCTGGATAGGGCCTGACGCCCCCATGCCCCGCCTGCCCGTTGCACTTTGCCCCCGCATTGCGCATATAGGGGCAAACAGCGGGAGCATCGGATGAACTACCTAGAGTTTGAAAAGCCCTTGGCAGAAATCGAAGGCAAGGCTGAAGAACTGCGCGCGATGGCCCGCAGCAATCCCGCAATGGATGTCTCGCGCGAGGCGGACGGGCTGGATCGCAAGGCCGATCAGATGCTGAAGGATATGTATAAATCCCTGACCGCATGGCAGAAATGCCAAGTGGCCCGCCACCCCGACCGCCCTCATGCCAAAGATTACATCGAGGCATTGTTCCAAGAATTCACCCTGCTGGCAGGGGATCGCGGCTTTGCCGATGACCATGCTGTCATGGGCGGGCTGGCGCGGTTCAATGACCTGCCCGTGGTGGTGATTGGCCAAGAAAAGGGCAATGACACAAAATCGCGGATCGAACGCAATTTCGGCATGGCGCGGCCCGAAGGCTATCGCAAAGCCGTGCGGCTGATGGATTTGGCGCATCGTTTTCGCCTGCCTGTGATCACCTTAGTGGATACCCCCGGCGCCTATCCGGGCAAGGGCGCGGAAGAGCGCGGCCAAGCCGAGGCGATTGCGCGATCTACTGCGAAATGTCTTGAAATTGGCGTGCCTGTGATTTCTGTCATCATCGGCGAAGGCGGGTCTGGCGGGGCTGTCGCCTTTGCCACCGCCAACCGCATCGCCATGCTGGAACATTCGGTCTATTCGGTGATCTCGCCCGAAGGCTGCGCATCCATCTTGTGGAAAGATGCCGAGAAAATGCGCGAAGCTGCCGAGGCGCTGCGCCTGACGGCGCAAGATTTGCAAAAGCTGGGCGTGATTGACCGCATCATCACCGAGCCTTTGGGCGGCGCGCAGCGGGGCCGCAAAGAAACCATCGAGGCCGTGGGCAAAGCGATCGAGGCGATGCTGGGCGAGATGTCGGGTAAATCCGCTGATTGGCTGATCAAAGACCGCCGCCAGAAATTCCTTGGCATGGGCAGCAAGGGGCTGGCAGCTTGAACCCTTGGCTGTTGATTATTGTGGCTGGAATACTGGAAACCGCTTGGGCGCTGGGCCTGAAATATTCAGAAGGTTTTACCAGATTTTGGCCATCTGCCTTTACGGTTGTCACGGCGCTGGGCAGTTTTTGGCTGCTGTCGCTGGCGATGAAATCCCTGCCCGTGGGCACGGCCTATGCGGTCTGGGTGGGCATTGGCGTTTTGGGCACGGTGATTTTCGGCGTGGTGCTGCTGGGCGAGCCTGTGAATGCGCTGCGCATCGTGGGTATTTTGCTGCTGCTGGCGGGGATTATCGCGCTGAAACTGGCGTGACGGCTTAGGCTGTAAACCGCCCAGCCCCAGCCCCAGCACCAGCCGCAATTCACATGCGCGCGCGGTCATTTCCTTTGGCAGTCAGGCCCTGTGCCGCGCGGCCCGCCCCTCGCGCACCAGCGTATCCGAGGCAGGTTCAATCGCCCCCTCTAGCTGCGCCATAAACGTATCTGCAGGCAGGCCCGTTGGAATTTCGGGCAAAAACTCGATCACAGCCGTGCCTGCATGGCGCAAGATACCATGTTTGGGCCAGAACACGCCCGCATTGGTGGCCACAGGCACGCAGGGTTGGCCGAGTTCGGCGTAAAGCGCGGCTGTGCCGCGTTTATAGGGCGCTTTGGCATCGGGGTGCACGCGGGTGCCTTGGGGATAGATCACCATTTGCCCCGGCATTTCGCGGCCCGATGCGACGGCGTCCAGCATGGCGGCTATGGCCGCGCCGCGCTTGCCGCGCGCCACAGGCACGCAGCCCAATCGCAGCGCATACCAGCCAAGAAAGGGGGCAAAGCGCAGTTCTGCCTTCATGATAAACTTCGCCCGCGGAATGGCGGCATAGATCATCAAAATATCAAGAAAGCTGTGATGCTTGCCTGCAATCAGCACTTGGCCTGTTGGCGCGGTGCCGCGCACCTCTACCCGCAGCCCACATAAAAGCCGCAGCGAAAAGAACACCCAGCGGCAATAGGCATGGGCCGCATCCGCCGCCCCCTGCGGCGACGCAATGGCGCGCGGCAAAAAGAGGACAGCCGTGACGGCCATGGCCAGATACATTTGAATGATGAAAAGACATGAGGCCAGCCAGCGCAGGGGCTGGCGGATAAAATTGGGCATTAGGTCAGCTCCGTTAATGTGCGATGGGCGGCGGCGCGGGTGGCAAAATAGGCCACAATCCCCGCCAAGGGCGGCAGGGTCAAGGGCATCAGCCAGCCCCAGCCTTGAAACCCAAGCCCTGTCAGAAACCCGCCCGCCTCGTCTGCGGCGGGTAGGATAGAGACCGCGATCATGCCCGCCGCGGTGCCGCCCAAAGCCCCTGCCAGCGCGCGCAGGGTAAAGCGGCGCACAAAGGCGGCGGCGATATAGCCATCGCGCGCGCCCACAAGGCGCAGCACCTTGATCACGCCCGCATTGGCGGCCAGCGCGGCACTGGCGGCCAAGGTGATCATGGCGGCCGTGGCCCCCGTGATCAGCGCGATGGACAAAAACCCAAGCAGCCGCAGGCGCTGGGCGGCAATGGCCAGCGGCTTGCGCCAGCGCGTGTGATCGTCCAGCACTGCGCCCGGGGCCTCGGCGGCAAGGCGTTGGCGCAAGCCCTCGCTGTCATAACCGCTGCTGTCTTCGTTCACCTCGATCAAGCGGGGCAGGGGCAGGGTATCGACGGGCAAATCGGGGCCAAACCACGGCGCCAGCAGGGCGCGCTGTTCATCGGTGGTCAAGGCCCGCGCGCTGGCAATGCCAGGTGTGGTTTGCAGCACATTCAGCACGGCCTGAATTTGCAGATCAATCTGATCTTGGGGCGCAGACAGGCGCACTGTTGCCGTGCGCTCTAGCGCGTCTGACCACCTTTCGGCCAAGCGGCCCGATGCCAGCGCCAAGGCCAGCGCAAACACCGCCAAAAAGGCCATAGCACCTGCGGTAAAGGTCGTCAGCCATGCCGTATGGCCCGAAGGCGGCACGATGCTGTCGGCGCTGCCATCAGAGGTCAGATTGGCGCGCAATGCGGCGATGACGTGGCTGGGGCGAAAGCGCGCGGCAGGCATCACAAATCGGCCCCCGCCAATTGAATCCGCCTGCCCGAAATGCGCAAAACCCGCGCAGCAACCTGCGCCTTGGCTTGGCGGATCAAGTTCATGTCATGGGTGGCGACCAGCACAGTCTTACCCATGCGGTTCAGTTCCATCAGCAGCGTCAGCAGGCGCAGCGACATATCCCAATCAAGGTTGCCCGTCGGCTCGTCGGCCAAAATCACATCAGGGCCCATGATCACCGCGCGCGCCAAGGCGGCGCGCTGACGCTCGCCCCCTGAAAGCTGGGGCGGATAGGCGCGGGCAAGCGGCGCAAGGCTGACCCAATCCATCAATTCGCGCAAATCGCGCGGCTCGGCAAATTGGCCCGATACAGTCAGAGGTAGAACGATATTCTCATCCACAGGCAGATGATCTAAAAACTGGCAATCTTGATGCACCACGCCAATGCGGCGGCGTGCAAAAGCAATATCATCGCGGCTCATGGATGTGGCGATTTTATCCAATATCGTCACGCGCCCCGATTTGGGCAGCAATTCGGCGTAGCACAGTTTTAAGAAGGTGGATTTCCCCGCCCCTGATGGGCCCGTCAAAAAATGAAAAGACCCCGCTGCAAGGCGCAGGTTGATGTCGGAGAGCAGGTTTCCGCCATCATAGCCATAAGACACGCCCTCAAACGCTATCACGCCCTAACCCCTTTGGCCGCCGCTTACTACAACCTACCATTGCCTAAGGGCGCGCGGGATTCAATGGTGCACGGTGCAGCATCAGGGCCTGCCGCACAAAAGAGCAGGCAGGCTGCTGAGGGGCTTTTAGTGCAGGCAGAAGGTTGATAGAGTTTGCAAAACAATAACCCAGTGGATTTCGCAGCCGATGCGCCTGCAATGCCCCAATTGCGATGCTGAATACGAGGTGGACACTTCGGCTATCCCCTTTGAGGGGCGCGATGTGCAATGCTCCAACTGTGGCCATGGCTGGTTTCAATCACACCCCGATTTCGAAGCTGATTACGAGGTGGAATCGGCGCTGTATGATCCGCCCCCGCCTTTGGCGCAGGGCAAAGAGGCAGGGGCCGCCATTCCGCGCCGCGAGCTTGATCCCGAAGCCTTGCGGGTGTTGCGCGAGGAAGTCGCCCTAGAAGAGGCCAAGCGCGCCGAAGATGCCGCGCGCGCCAGCAAGGCGGCCAAAGCCGCACCGCAAACCGATGGCCCAGAGGCGGAATTGGACGCAATGGTCGCCCAAGAGGCAGGGCTTGCCCAAGAGGCGGGGGTGCGGTCATCGGGCGGGCTATATGGCGGGCAGGCCGATGCGCAAAACTATGGCCAAGCTGCGCCCGCAGGCGTTGTCGGTGACATCGAAGCGGCACTGGACGCCGATCAAAACGCCCAATCCCAAGACACACAGTTCCAAAACGCGGGTTTTGCCGCCTCGGGGCCGCGCGTCGCGCCGCGCCGCGTGGCGCGTCTGAAAGGTTTTGGCGAGGATGTTCCCAGCGCCCAGACCCCCGTCACGCAGACCACACCCAACTATGCCGCGCCGCAAACGCCGCCAGTCAAAGCACAGTCCAATGCCAGCGCCCAGCCGCAGCAAGGGCAAGATTTGCGGCGGGATTTTGCAGCCAGCAAACCCAAAGCGCGCAAAACAGCGGGGGGGCGTTTTGGCTTTTATCTGGTGATGCTTTTGGCAATCGGGGCCGCAGGGGCCTATGTTTTTGGCCCCGAATTGGCCAATGCTGCGCCAGAATTGGCCGAACCTGTCGGGCGCTATACGACCTTTGTGAACCAGTTGCGCGATCAGGTGGATGTCTATGTGCCCCAAGCGTTGGAAATGGCAGATCAGGCGGTGCAAATGGCCAATCAGGCCGTGCAATTTGCACTGGATTGGGTCAAGGCGCAGGGCTGGATTTAGGCCCCAAGCTCGGCATGCAAAAGCGCGCTCAGCCCTGCTTGATAGGTGGGATACAGCAGCTTAACCCCTAGGTTGGATTTAATCTTATCATTCCTGATCCGCTTGGATTCAGCATAAAAGCTGCGCACCATTTCGGGCAGAACGGCGGTGTCAAAATCAATACGCGGTGGGTGCGGCGCGCCCAGCAGATCGGCGGCATAGCACAGCACCTCTTCGGGCGGGGCGGGGTTATCATCACAGACGTTGTAGATTTGCCCCGCATCGGGTGCGGCCATAGAGGCTGCCAGCACTTGGGCAATATCTTCCACATGGGTGCGGCTGAACACTTGGTTCTTTTTGATGATCTGGCGCGCCGACCCATCGCGGATTTTCTGAAACGGGCCACGCCCTGGCCCATAAATACCCGCAAGCCGAAAGATATGCACGGGCAGGCCCGATGCCAACCATTGGCTTTCGGCCAAAACGCGGGCAGCCGCGCGCGAGGATTGCGGTTTGGGCGGGGTGGTTTCATCCACCCAAGCGCCCTGGTGATCGCCATAAACGGCAGTTGTTGACAGATAGCCCACCCATATTGGCCGCGCCGCGCGAAGGGCATTGCCCGCCTCGGCCAGAAAAACATCCCCCGCGCCCGTGGGCGCGGCGCTGACCAGAATATGGCTGGCGCGGGCAAGGGCGGGGGATAAATCGCAAGGATAGTGCAGCGCCTCGACCCCATCGCGGGCCAATTCCGCCGCGCGCGCGGCAGTGCGGGCCGTGCCAATCACCTGCCAGCCCTGCGGGATCAGGCGGGCCGCCAACGCTTGCGCGGAATATCCATGGCCAAGGGTCAAGAGCGTTTTCATGCGCGCGTTATCCCCTGCGGATGCTGCCATATCAAGGTGATTTTCTGGCCAAGGCTGCACAATCGCCCCCTGATCTGCCCGTCATCGCCCCCTGATCGCCCCGTCATCGCCCCGTCACGCAGCACAACTAAAAGCGACAAAACAACTGCAAACCCTTGCCTTGAGGGGGCAAAAGCCCTTAGATGCCCGATCAAAAGAGAGAAGAAGAATGAGCAAGCCACCCCTGTCCATGCAAGTCCCGCCTCAGTATGACGCGCGCAATTTCACCGATGCCGCCGAGGCTGTGGACTATTTGATCCTGATTTACCGCAGCGCGACCGAGTTTCTGACCCGCGCCTTTAGCCATGCCGCAACGACAGGAAAACCCGACTTGCGCCTGCGTGCCTATTACCCCGAAATTCGCCTGACAGTGACGCAGCATGACAAAATCGACAGCCGCCTGTCCTATGGCCATGTGGCTGGCCCAGGCACCTATGCGACCACGATCACACGGCCCGATCTGTTTCGCAATTATCTGGTTGGCCAGATTGACCTTTTGATGAAAAACCACGGCGTGCCTGTGCAAATAGGCCCGTCCGACACGCCAATTCCTGTGCATTTTGCCGTGGCGGGAAATCAGGACGTGGCCATTCCACAAGAGGGCAGCTTGACCTTTTCGCTGCGTGATGTGTTCGATGTGCCCGATTTGGCCACAACGAATGACGATATCGTCAACGGCACGCGCATGTATAACGATGACGGCTCGCGCCCGCTGGCCCCGTTTACCGCGCAAAGGGTGGATTATTCGTTGGCGCGCCTGTCGCATTATACCGCCACCGATGCGGTGCATTTTCAAAACTATGTTTTGTTCACCAACTACCAATTCTACGTCGATGAATTCGAGTCTTTCGCGCGCCAAGCGCTGCGCGACCCCGCGCTGGGCTACACCAGTTTTGTCGCCACGGGAAACCAAGAAATCACAAAGCCAGATGATCTGATCACCACGCCTGCCAAACTGCCGCAAATGCCCACCTACCATCTGAAGCGGGCTGATGGAAATGGCATCACATTGGTCAATATCGGGGTGGGCCCCAGCAATGCCAAAACCGCAACCGACCATATCGCCGTGCTGCGCCCGCATGCATGGCTGATGGTGGGGCATTGCGCAGGGCTGCGAAACAGCCAGTCTTTGGGCGATTTCTGCTTGGCTCATGCGTATCTGCGCGAAGATCATGTGCTGGATGATGATCTGCCCATTTGGGTGCCGATCCCCGCGCTGGCGGAAATTCAGATCGCCTTGCAAGAGGCGGTGGCCGATGTCACCCAGCTAGAGGGATACGAGCTAAAGCGCATCATGCGCACAGGCACTGTGGCCACGATTGACAACCGCAATTGGGAATTGCGCGACCAATCTGGCCCCGTGCGCCGCCTGAGCCAAAGCCGCGCCATCGCGCTGGATATGGAAAGCGCCACGATTGCCGCCAATGGCTTTCGCTTTCGCGTCCCTTATGGCACGCTTTTATGCGTGTCGGACAAGCCGCTGCACGGCGAATTGAAACTGCCGGGCATGGCGACGGATTTTTACAAGACCCAAGTCAGCCGCCATTTGCAAATTGGCATTCGCGCCATGGAGCGTTTGCGCCAAATGCCAATCGGCCGCATCCACAGCCGCAAGTTGCGCAGCTTTGAAGAGACGGCGTTCTTGTAAAGTGAACAATAGGCTTGCCATCGGGCGAAAAATGCTTGCAAATAGCTTAGTTTTTGGCAAAAGCAACCTGAACGTCCGAAATGGGCATACAACTGGCCGCATCGTAACGCTGGCCCTAAACGAGGGAAGAACTAGAACATGTCGACCGCAATGACCAAATCGCAACTGGTGGCCGCAATTGCAGACGCAATGGGCAGCGATAAGAAAACCGCAACTGCAGCCTTGACCGCTGTGGCCGATGTTGTATCGCGCGAAGTGGCAAAGGGCGGTTCTGTGACCCTGCCAGGTTTGGGCAAAATGGCATGCCGCGCGCGCCCCGAGCGCCAAGTGCGCAACCCTGCAACGGGTGAAACCATGACCAAAGCTGCTGATAAATCAGTGAAATTCTCGATCGCGAAAAGCCTGAAAGACATTGTGAACGGCTAATCGCAGAATCGGCAAAAAGGCCAGAAAGGGTCGCCATGGGCGGCCCTTTTTGCATCATGAAACGGGCAGGGGTGGCAATGGATCAGCGGGCAATCGCCATAGGTGTGGCGTTTTCGATTATGTGGTCATCTGCCTTTGCCACGGCGCGTATCTTGATGGCAGGTGCGCCGCCTTTTCTGACGCTGACAGGGCGCTTTGCAATATCAGGCTTGATTGCGGTGCTGATCGCGCGCGCCTTGGGCCAAAGCTGGCGGCTGGACAGGCAAACGGCGCGGTCGGTTATTTTGTTTGGCCTGTGCCAGAACGGATTGTATCTGGGGCTGAACTTTTTGGCGATGCAAAAGATCGAAGCCTCTTTGGCGGCCATCATCGCCTCGTCGATGCCGCTGCTTGTGGCGCTGCTGTCATGGCTGTTTCGCGGCGAACGCATGGGGGCCTTGGGCATTGCGGGCTTGATCGCAGGCTTTGCGGGTGTGGCCTTGGTCATGGGAAGCCGCATGTCGGGCGGCGCGGATGGGATGATGGTGCTGGCCTGCATCTTGGGTGCCGCCGCGCTGGCGGTGGCCACGCTGACAGTTGGATCCGCCTCTAGGGGGGGAAATCTGCTGATGATTGTCGGCTTGCAAATGTGGGTGGGCGCGGGCGCGCTGGGCATCGTCTCGGCCCTGCTAGAGACCCCCGTGATCACCCATAGCCCCGCGCTTTGGGCTGCCTTTATCTATCAGCTTTTGATCCCTGGGCTAAGCGCGACACTGATCTGGTTTGCGCTGGTTGGGCGCATTGGGGCGATTAAGGCCTCGGCCTTTCACTTTTTGAACCCTGCTTTTGGGGTGATTATCGCCGCCCTGTTGCTGGGCGAACATATCGGGCCGATCGATATTTTGGGGGTGGTGGTGGCCGCCCTAGGGATTTTGGCGGTGCAGCTTTCCAAATTGCGCAAAACCGCCCTGATCCCCTGATCTGCGGCACAGCCCAGAGACGCCCGCAGGCCAAATCTGGCCACAATTGCGGCACTGCCTGCCACAGTTTTGCCATGATTGGCGCCAAAAAATGCACCAAGAACAAAAGCCTGTAGCGAAAAAGGCGCAATATTGGTCTGAATGTGGAATAAGAACGTCCAAATTGCGCATATCCTATACCAAGGGCTAGAATTGCGGCGCAAGCTGCGTTAGATTGGCGGCAATGCCCCCGATAGTGGGGTGAGAACGAGCAAAACGTACCAAACATCTAAGTTTGGACATGAGGCGGAGCAGTACAATGGTGTCAGCGATCAATTTCGCTGTCCGCACATCTGCGGGCAGCACGCAACTGGGTTCAGTTGCGGGTGAAGGCCAAAGCAATTTGATTGCCGTTCAGCCGGGGCAAAGCATTTCGCTGAATCTCAGCCCGGGCTCGGTCGTGGCCTATAAACAGCAAGGCAGCGATCTGATTGTGCAGCTGATGGATGGGCGCTCGATTGTGCTGTCTGGCTATTTTGCCGCGCCAGAGGGCGCAGAGAACAAGCTTTTCCTTTCGTCCAATGACCAGATCGTAGAAGTGCGCGTGGCCGATGGCGTGGATGGCACTTTGTTTGCCGATTATGGCCCCATGGACACGATGGAAAAATGGAGCCCGTTGGACAATCTGCGCTTTTCCGAAGCGGATGTTTTGAGTGACGCTATGGTTGCCTCGAACGAGCCTGCTGGCATGGCGGGCCTTGTGCCAGGTTTGTTGGCAGGGGGCGGTACGGCTGCGGGGGCAGGCGGTTTGGGCGCGGCCGCGGCAGTTGCAGGCGGTGCGGCGCTGCTGGGCGGCGGCGGTAATGGCGGCAGCGGTGGCGGTGGCGGCGGCAATGGCGGCGGCGGCGGAAACGGCGGCGGCGGCAGCGGCGGCGGCGGTGGTGGAAACGGCGGCGGCGGTGGTGGAAACGGCGGGGGCGGCGGCGGTGGGCATACGCCGCCCACAGTCGATCCGCGCGGCACGACCACAGTGACCACAAACACCGCAAACCCAAGCGTTGTCGTCTCGGGCACGGGGCATCCGGGTGATACTGTGGCCGTCACCATCGGCGGCACAATCGTGAACACGACCATCGGGGCCAATGGCACGTGGTCGGTGACGCTGACAGGCGGAAACCTGCCCCCTGATGGCACCTATGTGCCTTCCGTGGTGGTCACCAATTCCAGCACGGGCGCGACAACCACGCTGACCGCATCGACCTATGTGATTGATATGACCCCGCCTGCCTTTGCCGTGCAAGAAGGCACCATGTCTGTGGGCGATGTGCATAATATCGCAAGTTACACTGTTTCGGGTGGTGCGACTGTCATTTCGGGCACGGGCGAGGTGGGGGCCACCATGCGCGTATCGGCAAATGGGCATACGCAAACAGTGGTCGTCGGCGCAGATGGACGCTGGCAGGTCAGCTTTACGCAGGCGCAATTGCCGGGCGGCGATTACCGCGAAGTGCCCGTCACCATCACATCCACCGACATCAATGGCAATGTCAGCGCCGCACTGAACACGCGCATCGCCATTGACACAGTTGCCAACCCCATCGCTGTCAGCACTGTGGCGGGGGATGGCACTGTCAACCTGCATGAAAGCACGAATGGATTCAACGTCAGCGGCACATCGGTGGCGGGCGCGCAGGTGACCATCACCATTGGCGGCGTATCGCAAACTGTCTTGGTCAATGCCAATGGCCAATGGACGGCCAGCTTTGGCGGCGGTCTGATTAGCCAAGACGGCATCGCCACGATGACCCTGTCCAGCACCGATGCTGCGGGCAATCCCAGCGTTGTCACCCATCAATTCCGTGTGGACACGCAGGCCACAGCCGCGATTGCCGCAAGCCAAGCCTTTGGCAGTTCGATCAACGCGGCCGAGGCGGCGGCAGGCGTGAACATCACAGGCACGGCAGATCCGTTTTCCACTGTTGTTGTCAATTTCGAAGGCCAAAACCGCACAGTTACCGCCAATGCCCAAGGGTTCTGGACGGCGGCGTTCGATTTGTCTTCCTTGGTCACGGCAGGCGGGGCCGAGCGCAACAGCATCGTTTCGGTGACCGCGACCGACCCCTATGGCAACGTGGCGCAAACCTCGCAATCCATTGCGATTGACACGCGCGCACCCGATGATCCTTTCGTGACGGGCGATGCGGGCAACCACGGCTTTATGACGGGCATTATCACAGCCGCTGCACCGGGCGATTACACCTATTTCTCGGTCGGCACTTCGGGCGCGGCGCAGCAGATTTCGCTGATTTCCACCGCCGCTTCGCTGGGCTTTCAAGAAGATCGCGTCACCCCCGTGGCCAGCGAGCAGGCCAATTTTTCCACAACCATTCCCGATGGCACCTATTTGGTGATCCGCGATGTGGACAGTGCAGGCAATGAAAGCAGCACGCTTTACCTGCGGTCTGGCAGCGAAGTGACAGTGGATTTGAACCGCGCAGGGCTGCAAGGCTTTGACTTTGGCACGATCAACCTGATTTCGGCAGATGCAAACCTGACGCTGAACACAGAGCGCGTCTTGGCGCTGACGGGCGCGGATAAGCAGATGACAGTGACAGGCAACAGCGATGATGTGGTCAATCTGGTTGGGGCCACGGCCACGGGCACGACCATGGTCGCGCATGGCGAAACCTATCGCCTTTATACGCTGGGCTCTGGGGCCTCGGTGCTGATTGATGACGATATCACGGTGAACTTGAACACCCCCTAGGCGGAGATAGGGGCAATGCCCGTGCGCAAATGTTTTGACGCTATGGCAGATGCGGCGCTGCGCGCTGCGCCCGCCTTTGCCCTTGCCGCGCTATTGGCAGGTTGCATGGATCAGCCATCGCGGATGAACACGGGCGCGCCTTTGTCGGGTGCGGTGGGCACAGAAGAGGTCATGGCAGGGTCATCTGCCGCATCCTCGCTGATCCGCGATTTGCAAAGCCGCAATTCAGTTTTGCCCGATGGCGGCCCCTTTGCCGTGATTGCCGATCAGGTTTTGGCCGCCAGCAAAGGCGCGGCCGCCGCCGAATTGCGCGTGGCCCAGCTAAAGGCCGAAGCGCAATCCAAAAACTGGTTGCCGCAGCTTGGCCCCAGTGTCAGCCTGTCATCGCTGTCTGGACTTGCAGCAAGCCTTGCCTTGACCCAACCCCTGCTGGACAATGGCCGCCGTAAGGCCGAGCGCGCCTTTGCCGCCGCCGATGTGGATGTGGCGGCGGTTGGCCTGTCTATGGCGATGAACCAGCGCGTCTATGAAGGGCTGTCCTATTACATCAGCGCCCAGCGCGCCCATGCGCAGGCGGCCGTCTCGCGCCGCGCTGCCGAAAAACTGGCGCAGTTTGAAGGGCTGATGCGCGCGCGCGTAGATGGCGGTTTATCGGATATGTCCGAACAGCAGGTCATCTCGCAGCGCTATGCCGAGGTGCAGGCCCAGCTTGCCGCCGATGCGCAGGCCGCCAGCACCGCCGAGGCGCAGCTTGCCGCGCTTTTGGGTGCGCCTGCGGGCGATATGCGCGGCATCGATACGCTGCGCGATATGCGCCAAGGCCCGCCCGCCCTGTCGGTGCTGCGCAAACAGGGCGAGGGCGCGCGCGTGTTGGCACAGGCGCAGTTGAGCAAATCAGATATGTTGCCGGGCGTGACGGCCAGCGCCTCGGTTGCGCAAGATGGCACAACGGGTACGGGCCTGCGCCTGACAGGGCTTGGCATTTTGAACCCCGGTGCGGGCGATACGTTGCGGGCGCTGCGCGAAACCGCAACAGTGGTGCAGCGCCAAAACGCCGAGGCCGCCGAGGCCGCCCAGCGCCGCCTTGTGGCCCTTGCGGGCGAGATTGACACCCTGTCCAGCCGCACCGCCCAAGGCGCGCATGTGCTGGCGCAAACCGAAGCCAATCTAGAACTGTTCACCGAACAATATAGGCTGGGTCGCCGCAGTTTGCTGGAATTGGTGGGCCAATACGATGCCTTTGCCCAGTTGCAGCGCGATCAAGAAGCCCTGCGTTTTGAAATTGCATTGCGCAGCGTGGAAATTGCCCGTGATCTGGGCCTTTTGGTGGATGGGGAACGGCTATGATCGGCGCATCCAAACGCAAAGAAAAAGCCCAAATCTTGGCCTTTGAGGCCAGCGCGCGCAGCACGCAGGTGGCCGCGCGGCTGGCGGCCGCCTTGGCGCGCCCTGCCCATCCCGCGCAAGACATTCCGCCCGCCGCCAATACGCCTATCAGCGCCGACGAGGTCAGCGCCGCGATGACCGAGGCGGCCCAAGCGCCGCTGGCCGCCCCCCCCGCCCCCCTGCCAAGCCCCGCGCGGGCCCAATCTGAAATCATCAGCCTGTGCCTTGGGCTGGTCGGGCATGATCGGTCGGTCGGTGATGTGCTGGAACAGGTGCAATTGCATGGGCACAGCGAGGCAGGCCTGATCGCCGCGCTGGCAGCTTTGGGCATTGATGGCGATACGGCCCCGATCACAGCCGCGCGGCAGGGCGATTTTCCTGCGCTGGCATGGCTGGCGACGGGCGATGTTGCGCTGGTGTTTTCGGCAGGAAAAACCCATGTGCAAATCTATGATCCCGCCGCCCCCGATACCCGCCGCGAGGTGGCCTTGGATCAGGCAGGGCTGGCGGGCAAGATGCTGCGCATCAAAACCCATGTCGAACAACTTGCCCAGCGCCACAGCCAGACCGCCGCCCCCAAACATTGGTTCTGGGGCCAATTTCTGCGCTATCGCCGCCAATTGGCCGAGGTGGCCGCAGGATCGCTGGTGGCAAACCTGCTGGCTGTCGCTGTGTCGCTGTTTTCAATGCAGGTCTATGATCGTGTGATCCCTTACCAAAGCCAACCCACGCTTTGGGTGCTGGCGCTGGGCGCGCTTTTGGCGATTGTCATGGAAGGCATGCTGAAACTGGCCCGTTCCAGCCTGATGGACATGACGGGCAAGCGCATTGAACTGGCCGTGCAGGCCGATTTGATGGAAAAACTGCTGGGCATGAAACATGGGCCAGAGGTGCGCAGCCCATCGAGCCTGTTTTCCGCCATGCGCGAGATTTCATCTGTGCGCGAGTTTTTCACCGCCACGACCATTGGCACAGTGGCAGACCTGCCGTTCATCTTTTTGTTTCTGGCCATTGTCGCCTCGATCGGGGGCAATTTGGTGTGGATATTGGTCGCGGGCGGTATTTTGATGGTGCTGCCTGGGTTTTTGCTGCAGCGCAAAATGGTGGCAATGACGCAGGCTGCCCAAGGCGCGCAGACCCGCGCGGCGCGGCTGCTCTATGAGGCGATTTTTGAGGCTGAGACGGTGACCACCCAGCGCGGCGAAGACCGCATTCGCCGCATCTGGTCAGAACTCTCGGCCCTGTCGGCCGTAAACTCTGCCGAGCAGCGCCATGTGACCGCGCGGCTGGGCTATTGGGCGCAGGGCGTGCAGCAGGCGACCTATGTTCTGGCTGTGGTGGCGGGGGCCTATCTGGTCTTTGCGGGCGAATTCACTGTGGGCACGATCATTGCTGTGGGTATGCTGACAGGCCGCACGCTTGGCCCCTTGGCTGCGCTGTCGGGGACGATGGCGAAATGGAGCAATGTGAAATCGGCGCTGGACGGGCTGGATGCGATTGCCCGCGCGCCGCAAACGCTGGACGCTGCGCGCCATTACCTGCGCCGCGACCGCGTGGCGGGCCATTTTGAGATGCGCAAAGTGACCTTCCGCTATGATCCCAAGGCCGCCGCAACTGTGGATATTGATGCATTGGCCATTCCTGCAGGCCAGCGCGTGGCGATTTTGGGCGCGAACGGGTCTGGCAAATCGACCTTGCTGCGCATGCTCTCTGGCCTGTACGAGCCGGGCGAAGGGCGCATTTTGCTGGACGGGGTGGATTATGGCCAAGTGCACCCGCGCGATGTGCGCCGCGCTGTCGGCTATCTTGGCCAAGATGTGCGCCTGTTTGCAGGCAGTTTGCGCGACAATCTGAACATGACAGGGCTAGAGCGCAACGACGAGCGTTTGCTGTCTGCGCTGGATTTTGCAGGGCTGGGCCCCTTTGTGCGCGCCCATCCGCGGGGGCTTGATTTGGAAATCCGCGAAATGGGCGAGGGGCTATCGGTGGGCCAGCGCCAGTCTATGGGCTGGGCGCGGATGTGGCTGGCCGACCCGCAAGTGGTTATTCTGGACGAGCCGACCGCCGCGCTGGATCAAACGCTGGAAACAGCGCTGGTCGCGCGTCTGGCAGATTGGCTGGCAGGGCGCACGTCCATCATTGCCACCCACCGCCTGCCGATATTGCAGCTTGCCGAACGGGTGCTGATTTTGCACGGCGGGCGGGTGATGGTGGACGGGCCGCGCGATGCGGTGCTGGCGCATTTGAACCGCAGCGCTGCGCCGCAGGCCGCCGCGCCAGTTGCGAGCGCGCCCAATCCCAGCGCACCCACAGTCAGTGCCGTGCGCCTTGTGCCCAGCCAAACAGCCCCAACGGCCACGGATGGGGGCGCAGCATGAGCATCGCCGCCTTAGACGATGATTTCGCACTAAAAATGCGTGGCCCCTCGCGCACGATTTGGATGATCGCGGCCAGCGTTGCGCTGTTCATCGCATGGGCTGCCGTCGCTTGGGTGGACGAGATTGTGCATGCCCCGGGTGAAGTGGTGTCCTCTTCGCGCCCGCAAATCATTCAAAACCTCGAAGGTGGGATTCTGGCCGAATTGAACGTGGCCGAAGGCGATATGGTAGAGGCAGGCCAAACCCTTGCGCGGCTGTATGGCACTGAATACCAATCGGCCGTTGACCAGTTGAGCGACGAGATTGCCGCCCTAGAAATTCGCCGCCTGCGCCTAGAGGCCGAGATGGCAGGCCAAGACGCGTTTGACCTGCCCGAAGAGATTGCAAACCGCGTGCCTGCTATTGCGGCCTCGGAACGTGCGCTGCTGAAGGCGCGGATCAGCGAATACACCTCGCGCGTCGAAGGCGGGCGCGCGGTGCTGGATCAGGCCGCGCAAGAACGCGATCTGCTGGAAAAGATGTATAAACGCGAAGTTGCCCCCCTGATCGAAGTGACCCGCGCCCGCAAAGCCTATTCCGATGCCGAAAACCGCCTGAACGAGGCTGTGACCACCACCGAAATGGAACGCGCCAGCGACTATTCCAAAACCCAAAACGAATTGGCCAGCCTGCGCCAAAAGCTGGAATTGGCACAAGACCAGTTGCGCCGCACAGTTTTGGTGGCCCCCATGCGCGGGGTGGTCAATAAGCTGTCGGTGACAACCATCGGCGGGGTCGTACGCTCGGGCGAGGAGATTTTGCAAATCATCCCCGTCGATGAAGAATTGTTCATCGAGGCCAAGGTGAACCCGCGCGACATCGCGTCCGTGCGCGAAGGGCAAGATGCCGTGATCAAGCTGACGGCCTATGATTACACGATCTATGGCACGCTAAAGGCAAAGGTTACCTTCATTTCGGCCGATACGTTCAAAGATGAGCGCGCCCGCACCCCAGATGGTGACCCGCATTACAAAGTGACCTTGCAAGTAGATCGCAGCGCGCTGACAGGCCGCCAGCAGGGGCTGCATATTCGACCAGGCATGCAGGCCGATGTTGAATTGCAAACAGGCGGCAAAACCATTCTGACCTATCTGACCAAACCACTGTATAAATCCAGCGAAGCCCTGCGCGAGCGCTAGGCCCCAAGCGGGGCCTTGCGGGCAAATAGGGGCCGAAAATGCCGACAATTTCACTTAATCAGCGCAGCTTAACCTGCCGCTAACCCCTGCGCCCTATATCTGGGCCTTGGGTGAAACAAAGGGTGTGTGTATGGCTGGTCAGGGTAACGCCGCGCCAATCATCATCAAACGGAAAAAGGTTATTGCAGGCGGCGGGCACCATGGCGGTGCTTGGAAAGTTGCCTATGCCGATTTTGTGACGGCAATGATGGCCTTTTTCATGCTGATGTGGTTGCTGAACGCGACAACGGAAAAACAGCGCAAGGGGATTGCGGATTATTTCAACCCCACCATCCCGATGACCCGCGTCTCGGGCGGGGGTGATGGCGCGTTTGGCGGAGATTCGATTTATTCGGAACAAACTTTGGCCAAAAATGGCACGGGCCAGCCCGATGGCCAACCCAGCGAAGATGCGCAAGCGGGTGGCAAAGCGGGCGAGGGCGAGGCTGACGCCGAACAAACCGCCTTTGAACATATGTCTGAACAACTGGCCAAAAAGGGCGGCGAAAGCATGACGATGGAGCGTTTGATGCGCCATGTCATCACCCGCGTCACCGATGAAGGGTTGGTGGTGGAATTGTTCGATCTGCCCGATGCGCCGCTGTTTATGGGCCAAACGGCAGAACCCACCGAAAATACCCGCCTTATTGCCGCGCTTTTGGCCGAGGTTTTCGCCATTTCCACCAATGATTTGGCCTTGAATGGCTATATCCAAACCTATCCCGTAACGCTGATTGAAAACCCCGCGTGGGATTTGACCACCGCGCGCGCCCATGCCATGCGCCTGTTGCTGGAAGGGGCAGATTTCCCGCCCAAAAGGGTGGCGCGGGTGACAGGCCATGCGGACAGAAAACCTGTCACAAGCGATCCTGCCGCGCTGCGCAACAACCGCCTAGAGGTGATTTTGCTGCGCAAAGATCGCTGAAATGCGCAGCATTTTAGCCATTAGGGGGATGTTAAGGGCTTTGGGGCAAGTATCTGCGGCATAAGACATTGCTGCAGAAAGGCGCAATCCATGACTATTTCGTCCTCGCTCAGTGCGGGGGTCGCAGGGCTGAATGCCAATGCCACCCGCCTTGCCACCATTTCTGACAACATCGCAAACTCGGCCACCTTTGGCTATAAACGGGCGACCACCAGTTTTGAAACCATGGTCATCACGCCCAACCCCGGGTCGGGGATATATTCGGCAGGTGGGGTGCGCGCGGCCTCGACGCGGCTTGTGGATGAACGCGGCGCATTGGTGTCCACCTCGAACGCGCTGGATTTGGCCGTATCGGGGCGCGGCATGTTTCCTGTCACCTCGGCCGTGGGCATTGGCGAAGGCATTTCTGATCGCGCCTTGATGATGACGACCACGGGCAGTTTCAACCCCGATGCCAATGGGATGTTGCGCACAGCCTCTGGCCTTGTGCTGCTGGGCTGGGCGGCAAATGCCGATGGCACGATCCCCGTGTTGCCGCGCGATACCATCGCGGGCCTGACGCCCGTGATTGTCAACACCAACCAACAGGCGGGCGATCCGACCACGCTGCTGCGGCTAGGGGTCAACCTGCCCGCCACGGCAACCGAGGCAGGGGCCAGCGGCACGGCGCTGCCCTTGTCGGTGGAATATTTCGGAAACCTTGGCACATCAGAGGCGCTGAATATCACCTTCACGCCCAATGTGCCCGCATCGGGCGCCACCAATGAATGGAACCTGCAAATTCGCGATTCCGCGCAAGGTGGCGCTTTGGTGGGTGAATACACCTTGCTGTTTGACGACACGCGCGGCAATGGCGGCACGCTGTCTTCGGTGACGGTGATCTCGGGCGGGGCCTATAACGCCTCGACGGGCGAGTTGGATTTGACAGTGGCTGGTGGGCCGCTGACGATGGTGATCGGCCGGTCAGGTGACCCCAATGGGCTAACCCAGCTTTCCGATAGTTTTGCACCCACCACCATCACCAAAGATGGCTCGCCCGTGGGCAATCTGACTGTGGTCGAGGTGGACGAAGACGGCTATTTGAACGCGACCTATGACACAGGCTTTACCCGCCGACTGTATCAAATCCCGCTGGTCGATGTGCCCAATTTGAACGGGCTAAAGGCGTTGAACAACCAAACCTATCAAGTTTCGCCTTCTTCTGGATCCTTCTTTTTGTGGGATGCAGGTGACGGGCCAACGGGGGCCGTTGTGGGCTATGCGCGCGAAGGCTCTACCACCGATGTGGCGGGCGAGTTGACCAACCTGATCCAAACACAGCGCGCCTATTCCTCGAATGCCAAAGTCATCCAAACTGTGGATGAGATGCTGCAAGAAACCACCAATATCAAGCGATAGGCAGATAGATGTCTATTTCTGGGGCCATGCATGCGGCGCTATCGGGCCTGTCCACCACGGCGCGCGGCGCAGAAGTGGTGTCAACCAATATCGCCAATGCCCAGACCGAAGGTTATGGGCGGCGCGAGATGCAGGTTGCGGTGCGCGAATTGGGCGCAACCTCGCAGGGGGTGCGCGTGGCGGGGATTGTGCGCCACGCCGACCCTGTGGCCATTTCCGACCGCCGCCTTGCCAGCGCGGGCACGGGCGCGCGCACAGTGGCCAGTGACTTTCTAAAGCGGATTGAAACCGCCGTTGGCACGCCCGACAGCGAAACCTCGATCAACGCGCGTATCGCCGCCTTTGAACGCGCGCTGATCGAGGCCAGCTCGCGCCCCGACAGCGAGGCGCGGTTGAACTCTGTGGCGCAGGCGGCCAAAAATCTGGTCACGCAGATCAGCACTGCCGCCAGCGAAGTGCAGTTGCAGCGTGCCAAGGCCGATGACCTGATCGAGGACGAGGTTGCCCGCCTGAACAAGGCCCTTGCACAGGTGGCGGATTTAAACACCAAAGTCTTGGCCCATGTCGGCACGGGGCGGGATGCTTCGGGCCTGATGGATCAGCGCCAGCAGGTGATCGATGCGATTGCCGCAATCATTCCCTTGCGCGAAGTGCCCCGCGATGGCGGCAAAATCGCCCTTTACAGCACAGGTGGGGCCGTGCTGCTGGATGGCAGCGCCTCGGCCACATTTGGATTTATCCCTGTTGGTGTCATCACCCCCGATATGACCACTGCCAGCGGCGCGCTTTCGGGGCTGACCATCAATGGCCAAGCCATCCCGACTGTTGCCGAAGGTGGCCTGATCTCGGGCGGCAGCATGGCTGCGCATTTCGCGCTGCGCGATGTGCTGGCCCCGCAGATGCAAGAAAAACTAGATGCCATCGCGCGCGATCTGGTCGAACGTTTTCAAGACCCCGCGCTGGATTTGACCCGCGCCACGGGCGCTGCGGGTCTGTTTACCGATTTGGGCAACCCCTTTGTGCCCGCAAATGAACTGGGCCTTGCCCAGCGCTTGCAAGTCAACCCTATCGTCGATCCGGCCCAAAGTGGCGCGCTGTGGAAGCTGCGCGACGGCCTTGGCGCAGCCGTGCAGGGCGCGCTGGGCAATGCGGGGCTGCTCAATGATATGGCTGCGGTGTTGTCTGCCATTTTGGTGTATCACCTCGCTCTACCATGATCCAATAAGTCCATTTATTTCAGTAATATAATGATACTCACTGATCCACCTTGTAACTGCCCGTAACACCAAATATCTTCT
>JAIXXB010000004.1 GCA_027490955.1 Rhodobacter sp. | reverse complement strand
GGCGCATCAAGGATTGGCGTAGGGTCGCCATGCGGTTCGACCGACGCCCAGAAATCTTCCTGTCCGCCTGCGCACTTGCCGCAATCGTATTGTTCTGGCTATGAGTCCTGAGCCTAGTTTCCTTAGAGCGATCTTTATCTCACGCTGGACGTATCCGCGGCGATCAACAGAGTTATTCGACAAGAACAAAAGGACAATCTTTGCTTGCCCAAGCGCACGCTGTATCTCAAAATCCCAGTTCTGGCCTGCTCGCAACATGCGGCTGTCCATCCAAGGGCTGAGTTTCATTTGTTCAAGGGCATCGAAGAAAGGTTCGACACGCGCGCGATCTGAGGAAGCGTAGCTAAGAAAAATCATCAAGAATCCATCTTCAACGCCGAAATAAACGCCTCCTGCGGAATCTCCACCTTCCCAAACTGGCGCATCCGCTTCTTCCCCGCCTTCTGCTTTTCCAGCAGTTTCTTCTTCCGCGTGGCATCGCCGCCGTAGCATTTCGCCGTCACGTCTTTGCGCATGGCGGACAGAGTCTCGCGCGCGATCACGCGGGCACCAATCGCCGCTTGGATTGGGATTTTGAACATATGGCGGGGGATCAGGTCTTTCAACTTTTCCACCATCGCGCGGCCCCGCGCCTCGGCCCGATCACGATGCACCATCATCGACAGGGCATCGACGGGTTCCTCATTCACCAGAATCGACATTTTCACCAGAAAATCCTCGCGGTATTCGCTGATGGCATAGTCAAAGCTGGCATAGCCTTGGGTGACGGATTTCAGGCGGTCGTAGAAATCGAACACCACTTCGGCAAGGGGCAGGTCATAGACCACCATCGCGCGGTTGCCTGCATAGGACAGGTCAAGCTGGATGCCGCGGCGGTCTTGGCAGAGTTTCAGCACATCGCCCAGATAGTTGTCGGGCACCATGATGGTGGCCTTAATGCGTGGCTCTTCGATATGGTCAACATAGGTCAGGTCGGGCATATCGGCGGGGTTGTGCAGATCGCGCACCTCGCCGTCTTTCATATACAGCTTGAAAACCACGCTGGGGGCGGTGGTGATCAGGTCGATGTCATATTCGCGTTCTAGTCGGTCGCGGATCACCTCTAGGTGCAGCAGGCCAAGGAAGCCGCAGCGAAAGCCAAAGCCCAGCGCGGCGGATGTTTCCATCTCGGTGCTAAAGCTGGCATCGTTCAGCGACAGCTTTTCAATCGCATCGCGCAGGTTTTCAAATTCGTTGGCATCCACAGGGAAAAGGCCGCAGAACACCACAGGCTGGGCGGGTTTGAAACCGGGCAGAGGTTCGTCACAGCCGCGCTTTTCTTGGGTGATCGTATCGCCCACGCGCGTGTCGCGCACTTGTTTGATAGAGGCCGTGAAAATGCCAATCTCACCCGGCCCAAGTTCGGGGATATCGACCATTTGGGGTTTCAGCACGGCCAACTTATCAATGCCATAGACGGCGTTGGTTTGCATCATGCGCACGCGGTCGCCTTTTTTGACGACGCCGTCCATGACGCGGATCATCACAACCACGCCCAAATAGGCATCATACCAACTGTCCACCAGCATCGCCTTAAGCGGCGCGTTGCGGTCGCCCTTGGGGGCGGGCAGGCGGGTGACAATGGCCTCTAACACTTCGGGGATGCCAAGGCCCGACTTGGCAGAAATATGCACCGCATCGCTGGCATCCAGCCCAATCACATCTTCGATCTGCTGGGCCACGCGGTCAGGCTCGGCGGCAGGCAGATCGATTTTGTTCAGCACGGGCACAATCTCGTGCCCTGCATCCAAGGCTTGGTAGACGTTGGCCAAAGTCTGCGCTTCCACGCCTTGGCTGGCATCCACCACCAGCAAAGACCCCTCTACCGCAAGCATGGAACGGCTGACCTCATAGGCAAAGTCCACATGGCCGGGGGTGTCGATCAGATTCAGAATATAGGTCTTGCCATCGCGCGCGGGATATTCGATGCGCACTGTGTTGGCTTTGATGGTGATACCGCGCTCGCGCTCGATATCCATGCTGTCCAGCAGCTGGGCCTTCATATCGCGGTCGGCCACTGTGCCCGTCGATTGGATCAAACGGTCAGCCAAGGTGGATTTCCCGTGGTCAATATGCGCCACGATCGAAAAATTGCGGATGAGATCAAGGTTTGTCATGCGCGCGATATAGCGGGGAATGGCCATTGGGGGAAGGGGGTTGATCTGCGCCCCGATCATAGCTTGCGCAGGCCTGCCTGCTTTGGTCTAACAATGGCAAAGTTTGGGAGACGGACATGGTTGATATCGCCACACGTGTGCATAACCACAACTGGAAGATTGACCCGATTGTGCGGTCGCTCATTGATACCGATTTTTACAAACTGCTGATGTGCCAGTCGATTTTCCGCAATCGTCCAGGCACGACAGTGACCTTCAGCCTGATCAATCGCAGCACAAATCTGCGGCTGGCCGACCTGATCGACGAAGGCGAATTGCGCGAACAGCTTGACCATGTGCGCAGCCTATCCCTGCGGCGCGGCGAAAGCACATGGCTGCGCGGCAATACCTTTTACGGCAAACGCCAAATGTTTCGCCCCGATTTTATGGAATGGTTCGAAGGCATGCGCCTGCCCGATTACCATCTGGAAAAACGCGATGGCCAGTACGAGCTGACCTTTCAGGGCAATTGGCCCGAAGTGATGCTGTGGGAAATCCCCGCCCTTTCGGTGCTGATGGAACTGCGCTCGCGCGCGGTTACGGCCAAACAGGGCAAGTTTGAATTGCAGGTGCTCTATGCGCGCGGCATGACCCGCCTGTGGGAGAAAATCGAACGGCTGCGCATCATCGAAGGGCTGCGCATCGCCGATTTCGGCACGCGCCGCCGCCATTCCTATCTGTGGCAAGATTGGTGCGTGCAGGCCATGCAAGAGGGGCTGGGGGCCAAGTTTACAGGCACGTCAAACTGCCGCATCGCGATGCAGCGCGATATCGAGGCAATCGGCACCAATGCCCATGAATTGCCCATGGTCTATTCAGCATTGGCCGAGTCCGATGCCGAACTGGCACAGGCCCCCTATAAGGTGCTGGCCGATTGGCAAGAAGAACACGATGGCAATCTGCGCATCATGCTGCCCGATACTTACGGGACGGCGGGCTTTTTGCAACGCGCCCCCGATTGGCTGGCCAGTTGGACAGGCATTCGCATTGACAGCGGCGATCCCGCCACCGGCGCGGAAACCGCGATCAAATGGTGGCGGGAACGCGGCGAAGACCCCACGCAAAAACTGGTCATCTTCTCGGACGGGCTGGATGTAGACAAAATCATCGAATTGCACCGCCAATTCTATGGCCGCGTGAAAGTTTCCTTTGGCTGGGGCACGATGCTGACCAATGATTTTCGCGGGCTGGCCGAAGGCGATGGGCTGGCCCCCTTTTCGCTGGTCTGCAAAGCGGTGTCCGCCAATGGCCGCCCCACAGTGAAACTGTCCGACAACCCGAACAAGGCGATGGGCCCGAAGGATCAGATAGACCGCTACAAACGGGTGTTCGGCGTAGGGCAGCAGGTGGCGCAAAAGGTGGTGGTCTAACCAAAAAGACCCCAAAGGGCATCCGCGCTTCTTCTTTTTTGCAAATATCCTGGGGGTGAGATGCTTTTGCCCGCAAAAGCATCGAGGGGGCTAGCCCCCTACTCCTCCTCGCCCACCTTGCCCCGCATCGCTTTGACTTCCCCGCGTATCGCCTTGCCCGCCATGCGCCGCAATTGGCTGCCATAGGTGGGTTTGGTTGCCACGCGTGGCTTTGGCTTGACCAGCGCCTGCGCAATCAATTCCACCAGCCTGTCGCGGGCAATCTCGCGGTTGCGGGCTTGGCTGCGGGTCTCATCAACCTGCAACACAATCGCGCCTTCCGTCGTCCAGCGCCGCCCCGCCAGCCGCTTCAACCGCGCCTTCACCGATGCCGCCAGCGCAGGGCTGCGTTCGGCCTCGAACCGCAATTCCACCGCCGTGGACACTTTGTTCACATTCTGCCCACCCGGCCCCGAGGCGCGCATAAAGCTTTCGCTGAGCTCCCAGTCAGCAATGGAAATAGTGTCATTGATGCGCAGCATAGCCTTACCCATGTCAAAGGGCCAAATGAAAGAAGAAAGGGCCACCGTTGGGCGACCCTTTCCGAGATCTTAGGAGATGGGTAGGTTAGGTTCCTGCCCAATCTGAAAGCCGTTATTCCAAGGGTTTGCCCTTAGAAAACACCCCCCACGACTGTCCCAACACCACTCTCCAATATCACTCTAGACACTGGATCACCTCCTTTCAAAATGGTTGCCGATAAGGGTAAGGTGACACAGATTTTGTGTTTGTCAAAAGTTTTTACGCAAGATTTGACCTATATTTTGCAATCGCCAGTCGAAATGGCAAAAGCGCACAAAGATCGACCAAAATCTTTACCGCAAAATCGGCCAAGGCCAGCGATACCCACAGCGGCACAGCTGGCCCCGCGCCCAAAAGCGGCACGTCTTGCAGCGCCCAAGCCACATCTGTGCTGGGCGACACCCAGATAAAGGCCGCCGAAAAGGCCAGCGTAAAGAACACCGCCGTATCCATGGCACTGCCAAAAAAGGTGGAAATCAGCGGCGCGCGCCACCATGCGGCGCGGCGCAGGCGGTGGAACACGGCAATATCCAAAAACTGGCCAAGGAAAAACGCCGTGGCGCTGGCAATGGCCACGCGGATGGTGACCAGCGGGCCGAACTCGCCCGAAATCTGCGTGCCAATCGCGCTGGCGATCAGACCGACGACAAGGCCGACCAGCACCACACGGCGCGCGGCGCTTGGCCCGTGAAATCGGTTGACCAAATCGGTCACCAAAAACGCCAGCGGATAGCTGAACGCGCCCCATGTCAGCCATTGGCCAATGGGAAACTGCACCAAAATATTCGATGCCAAGACGATAGCCGCCATGGCACTGGCGCCAAGCGTGATGTGTTTCATGATCTTTTCCGTTTTTTCAAGGTTGCGGAGACTTGTGCCCCTTCGGGCAGGTGAAGGCTTGGCCAATAGGCCATGGCTGGGCT
Source organism: Rhodobacter sp. (assembly GCA_027490955.1). Lineage (GTDB taxonomy): Bacteria > Pseudomonadota > Alphaproteobacteria > Rhodobacterales > Rhodobacteraceae > Cypionkella. Next base: position 247,952 of record JAIXXB010000004.1, on the reverse strand, counting down.
GCGGTCAATCGGGCAGGGTATATTCCACAATGCCCGATGACAAAAACGGCAGGAAATTATTGTCTGCCACCATGCTGGCGCGCAAATGCCCTGCCCCATCGCGCCAAACCGACAGGCCTTCCAAATTGTCATGCAAGCCAATCGCAGTTTCAAACAGCACATCAATCGCGCCCAGCGCATCTTCGCCAGTTGTGGTGCGGATCAGTTTGGATGAAAACCCAAGCAGCCCGTGAAACTGCCGCATCAATATATACAGCCGCCCATCTGGCCCGAAATCGGCGGCAACGGGCATAAACCCATCCCCGCGCGGCAAGGCGAGCTTTTTATCCCAAACCCCTGCGCGCAAACGATAAATCGGAAAGGGCCGATTTGCCGCACCCGAACGTTCGGGCAATGTATACAGCGTGCCTTGCCCATCTATCGCCAAGGCCTCTAGCGCAGAATTGTTTTGCAAATTGGGAAAATCAGGGTGGCCTTCCAGATTTTCGGCAGGCCCATCCAACCGCTGATAACGCAAAAGACGCGCGACACCTTCGAACGAGATATAGGCGACCCCATCCGCCCCAATCGCCAAACCTTCGCTATCGTTGCGGCCCGCGCGCAGCGGTGCATCGCCCAGCGCTTTTAGCCGCGCAAAGGGCGACAGTTGCACCGCTGTCATCACACCAGCCGCATCGCGCGTCACTGTGCCCGTGGCGAAAGAGCCTTGATCTGACAGCAAGGTCAGCGACATGCCATCTGATGACATTTCAACCGCCGAAAGGCCGCCAAACAGCGGATCATCTGATTGCAATTCATACTGCGCCAAAAACCCCGCAGGGGACTGTGGCGCGGCGCTGCCTTGCAGGCCCAGCACTGCAAAGACCGCCACTAAGGCGCTGAAAGAACGTCGCGACATTGCTTTGGTAAATCTGAAAGCACAAAGGTTTTTGCCGATTTTTCAGGTTCTTCCTGTTTTTTGGGAGGTTTGGGTTTTTTCGTAGGCTCGGGCGGGTTCAAATAATCGGTCACCCACCACATCAACGTGGAATCGCAGCCATTGCCGCCCTTGGACAAGGTGGCCACAGTTGGCTTTTGCTTGTCACACAGGCTGGCCCCCGCTGGGCATTTCAGCCGTACGTGAAAATGGGTGTCATGGCCCGCCACGGGGCGTATTTTTTGCAGCCATGCAGTATCGGCATCGGTCGCAGTTTTGCACATTTCAATTTTCACCGCTGCCGCCACAAAGATACGATCCACCCGCTTATCCGATGCCGCGGCGCGCAGCAGTGCATGATGCGCGCGGCTCCAGTTTTCAGTGACCGAGCGCTGATCGGCCGAGCGCACGGGAATCGAAGATATCTCCTCGCGCTGCTGGCGGCTTAGGTTCAGGCTGCGGGGCGGCAACATCCAAATATCGGCGTCCAGCCCAATTTGGTGGCTGGCATGGCCCGATGTCATCGGCCCGCCGCGCGGCTGGCCAATATCCCCAATATACAGACCCGCCCAGCCCACCTGCGTGGCCGCAACCGAGAGGTCTTTCAGATAATCAATCATCACGGGATGGCCGAAATTGCGATGCCGCGACAGGCGCATCGCCTGCCATGTTGGCCCGCTTTCAGGCAATTCGACCAAACCCGCCGCGCAACCGCGCGCATAGCTGCCAATGGGCATCGCCTCTTGCTGGCTGGGGGTTTTGGCCGCGCCAAACAACTCGCGCGCTAGCGGTTCGGCCAAACTTGGCGCAGGCGCAACCAACAACAGCGCGGCAAAAATCCGTGCAATCATACCATTTCCCCCCTTGGCCGCACCCAAATCAACAGCACCAAACCCAAGACAAACAGCAGCACAATCGGCGAGATTCCGATCCGTGCCGATCCGCTGATATGCGTGACAACTGCAATCAGCAAGGGCGAGATAAACGAAGCCACCTTGCCCGACAGCGCAAACATACCAAAGGCTTCGGTCGCGCGTTCGGGGGTGGTGTGCCGCACCAACATGGTGCGGCTGGCGGCCTGCAATGGCCCACCCGCCCCACCAATTAACGCACCGCAGATATAAAAGATCACATCTGCGGCGCTGCCCGCCTCGTCCAGCGGAATGCCAAACAGGCTGTCGCGCGACAGGCCCACAATCACCATACAAACCGCAATCAGCACCATCATCGAGCCAATCAGCACGGGCTTGGGGCCAAAACGCTTATCCAGCCGCCCCCCAATCCAAGAGGCCACAACCGCCGTCAGCGCGCCCAAAATGCCAAAAACCCCAATTTGCGTGATAGACCAGCCCAGCACATTGCTGGCATAGACCCCGCCAAAGGCATAAAGCCCGTTCAGCGCATCACGATACAGCAAGGACGAGGCCAGATAGCTGCGCAGGCTGACGCGAAACCGCAGCCCAAGGATAAACTCGCGCAAACTGCCCAGCGCCGCGCTAATATGAATGCGCCCCACACCTGCGATGCGCGGCTCGCGCACCCACAGAAAAAACGGAATCATAAACAGCGCATACCACAGCGCGGCCAAAGGGCCGACCATGCGCGTGCCTTCGCGCGATTCGGTATCAAGGCCGAAAATCGGATCAATCCCAATCAAGGTTTTGCCCGTGGCCGCATTTTCGGCAAACAGCGCCAGCATCAAAATCAACGCCACCAACCCGCCCAAATAGCCAAAGGCAAAGCCAGAGCCAGATATTTTGCCAATGTCATCGTGGTCGGTCAGCGTGGGCATCAGCGCATTGGTGAAAATGGTGGTGAATTCCATGCCAATAAAGCCAATGGCGAAAAAGCCGACAGCCCAATACAGCGTATCCAATTCGCCCCCTGGCATCACCCACCACAGCGCGAAGGCACCCGTCACGTAAAAGGCCGAAAAAATCCAAATCCACACCATGCGGCGGCCAGAGCCATCGGCCACAGCGCCCAAAATCGGGGCCAAAATGGCGGTGATGATGGAACTGGCCGTCAGCCCATAGCCCCAGAACGATTGCGCGGCCGCCTTGGCCGCCTCTTCATCCAGACCCGCGCCCATGTAATAGCCACGCGCAATTTCCGCAAAATAAGGGCCAAAGATAAAGGTCAGCAGCAAAGTGTTATAGGGCTGGCTGGCCCAGTCGAAAAAATACCAGCCCCAAATGCGTTTGCTTGGTGAAATCTGCGTCATGGCGCGCCCCCTGTTTTGGCAGATACAGCCCGAAAGCGACTGGGCTGGCAAGACAATTCACCGCAACCTCAGCGCAGATCACCGCCTTGCGGGGGCCAAGGGCGCAGCGCATCGGCGGCGCTCCATGCTTTGACCCAATCTGGCAGGGGCGGGCTGGCCCCATCACTGCCCAAAGCCGCCAGCATTTTGACCGGCGGCACGATCCCCGCCTGCGACGTGATGGCACTGCGCAGCAGCATCTGCGCGGTGCATTCCTCACCCTGTGCCGCGCGGCGCCAAAAACTTTGCTCGATATAGATGAACCGATCATCCCAGCCGATCACGCGGCTGACCTGCCGCAGCCGCGCAAACAGCGTGACGCGGCGGCGATAGCGGGTGGAATTGCCCGCCACTGTCATTCCCCAGCCGTTTTGTGCCAAAGCGCGATCTATCCCCATCCGCCGCGCCATCGGAATACGCCCCAGATCAAACAGTGTTAGCGTGCGGCCGTTGTTCAACTCGCGCCACGGATCCAGATCTTGCGGCCAAATGCGATGATAGCTGACATGGGGGTCAAGCACGCCCAGTTTTGGCGCGCGGCGAAACATCCACATTTCCTTAAACATCCGCAGATAGGGATACATCGGGGCCTCGCACAAACTATTGGGCCAAAATGGCCAATCCTGCGGCGCGGTCAAGCGTGACCTTGCGGCAGGAAATGCGCGGCAAACCATTGCTTATTGTGGTGGTTGGCGTTACCTGTGCCACAACAGCTTGTAGGAGAGATGGATGCAATCGTTGTTTCAAATTGCTCTGATGATCATCGATGTCGCCCGCTGGATCATTCTGGCGCATATCATCATGAGCTGGCTGATCCAGTTTCAGGTGCTCAACCTGCGCCAAGCCTTTGTTGGCACAATCTGGCGCGGGCTCGATGGGCTGCTGGAACCAATCTATGCCCGTGTGCGCGCATTTTTGCCCCAAATTTCGGGCATTGATCTGGCCCCCTTGGTCGTGTTGCTGGCGGTGTTTGGTCTGCGGATCATTCTGGTGAACAACGCAAACCTGTTCTTCTAAGACCTGCCCATGCCCGAAGCCGCCCAACTTTTGCACTCGGTTTTCGGGTTTTCCGCCTTTCGTCCTGGGCAAGAGGATATCGTGCGCGCCGTGGTGGCGGGGCAAAACACCCTTGCCATCATGCCCACAGGCGGCGGGAAAAGCCTGTGTTTTCAATTGCCAGCCCTGTGCCGCGATGGGGTGACAGTGGTGATTTCCCCGCTGATCGCCCTGATGCGCGATCAAGTGCGCGCGCTGCGGGCAGCGGGGGTAGAGGCAGGCGCGCTGACCTCGGGCAATACAGACGAGCAGACCGAAGATGTGTTTGCCGCCATCGACGAAGGCCGCCTTAAAATCTTGTATATCGCGCCAGAACGGCTGGCCGCAGCGGGCACGCTGGCGTTGCTGCGCCGCGCCAATTGCACCCTGATTGCCGTGGACGAGGCGCATTGCGTCTCGCAATGGGGGCATGATTTTCGCCCCGACTATCTGCGCATCGGCGATTTGCGCAGCACACTGGGCGTGCCACTTGCCGCCTTTACCGCCACCGCAGACGAGGAAACCCGCGGCGAAATCATCACCCGCCTGTTTGGCGCAGAACGCCCGCAGGTGTTTCTGCATGGCTTTGATCGGCCCAATATCCACCTTGCCTTTGCCGCCAAAGACAACCCGCGTGACCAGATTTTGCGCTTTGCCGCCGCGCGCCGCAGCCAATCGGGCATTGTCTATTGCGCCAGCCGCGCCAAAACCGAAACGCTGGCGCGCGCGCTGGGCGATGCGGGCCATTCCACCTGCTTTTATCATGGCGGGATGGAGGCCGAGGCCCGCCGCAATGTGGAAATGCGCTTTCAACAAGAAGATGGGCTGATTGTGGTGGCGACCATCGCCTTTGGCATGGGCATTGATAAACCCGATATCCGCTGGGTCGCCCATGCTGATTTGCCCAAATCCATCGAAAGCTATTACCAAGAGATTGGCCGCGCAGGCCGCGATGGCGCCCCTGCCGAAACCCTGACGCTTTATGGGCCCGAAGATATAAAACTGCGCCGCACCCAAATTGACGAAGGCATCGCCCCCGCCGATAGAAAGGCCGCCGATCATCTGCGCCTCAGCAGCCTGCTGGGTTTGGCCGAGGCGATTTCCTGCCGCCGCCAAATTCTGCTGGGCTATTTTGGCGAAACCGCCCCGCCCTGCGGCAATTGCGATATCTGCGATGAGCCCGCCAATGTGTTCAATGCCACCGATGCCGTGCGCAAGGCGCTGTCGGCGATGCTGCGCACGGGGGAATGGTTCGGCGCGGGCCATTTGACCGATATTTTGCTGGGCACCTCCACCGCCAAAACACGCGAGCGCGGCCATGACAAATTGCCCACATTCGGCGTGGGGCGCGAGTTGAACCGCGCCGCTTGGGCAGGGGTGTTTCGCCAAATGATGGGGCGCGATTTGGTGCGCCCTGACCCCGACCGCTTTGGCGCGCTGCGCATGACCGATGCCGCCCGCCCCATTTTGCGCGGCGAGGCCCAGATCACCCTGCGCCGCGAAACCGCCTTGCGCGCCGCGCCCGCGCCCATGGTGCGCGCGCAAGTCTCTGATGAAAACGCCGCGCTTTTGGCCGCGCTCAAGGCCAAGCGCCGCGCATTGGCCGAGGCGGCAGGCGTGCCATCTTATGTGATTTTCACCGACAAAACCCTGATCGAAATGGCCGAAGCGCGCCCCATGACCCTTGACGCGATGATGCGGATTTCGGGCATTGGCGCAAAGAAATTGGAAAGTTTTGGCGCAGTCTTCTTGGCGGTGATTACGGGGCAAACCACCCCCGATTTGCACCCTGCGCGCCGCGCGGTGGTGGGTACGGCGGCGGCGGGGGTTTATGACCGCTTGCAAGAGGTGCAGGTGCACCTGATGCGCGGGGCCGATGGCACAGGCAAACATCTGTCGGTCGATCCCAGCACCCTGCGCCATCTGGCCCAGCGCCGCCCCTCGACCTTGGCCGAAATGGTGCAGATTTCGGGCATGACCGAGGCCAAGATTGAACGCTTTGGCGCGGCGTTTTTGGATGTGCTGCACAAAGACGCGCCCGAGGCAGCCCCCCTCGCCCCGCCAAAAGATCATCCTATATGGGTAGATACGCCCTATTGAGGATTTGCGATGCTCACTGTCATTTCCCCCGCCAAACGCCTGAATGAAACTGCCCCCGCAGGGCAATCTGACCCGCAGTTTGCAGCGCAGGCAAAGAGTTTGGCCAAAATTGCCCGCGCCCTGTCGGTGGATGATCTGTGCAAGTTGATGGATATTTCGCCCGCTTTGGGCGCGCTGAACCACGCCCGTTTTGCAGATTTCCCCCGCGCGCAAACCTTTGCCGCCGCACATGTGTTTGACGGCGACACCTATACTGGCCTTGATTTTGCAGGGCTAGAGGCAGACGCCCGCCGCTGGGCCGATGGGCATTTGCGCATTTTATCAGGGCTGTATGGCCTGCTGCGGCCCATGGATGCGATAGCGCCCTATCGGCTGGAAATGGGATCGCGCCTTGCCAATCCCAAAGGGGCCACGCTTTACGCCTTTTGGGGCGATGAAATTGCCAAGGCCCTGCGCGCGCTGGCGGCAGAAATGGGCGCACGCGCCTTGGTCAACTGCGCCTCGGTTGAATATTTCGGCGCGGTTGACCAAAAGGCACTGCACCTGCCCGTCATCACCCCCGTCTTTTTAGAAGAGCAAAACGGCCAAGCCAAGATCATCAGCTTTTGGGCCAAACAGGCGCGCGGCGCGATGGCGCGGTTTATCTGCACACATCATCTGACAAACCCCGATGATCTGCGCGGCTTTAACTTGGGCGGCTATCGCTATAGTGCAGATCGCTCGCACCCAGAAAAGCCCGTGTTTCTGCGGCCTTACATGCCCGCCAGTCAGGCCGCTTTGGCCGCGCATTAGGCCGCATTTTCCGCCGCAAGCTCTAGCGCAGCCGCAATAGGAAACACAAAGCTGGGCGCATGGGCCGCAATCGTGTCCAAAATCAGGGTTTTGCGCAAGGGTTTGGTCATATAGCGATCAATCCCCGCGGCCAAAATTGCCACCTCATCCCCATCCATCGCATGGGCCGTCAGCGCCACAATCGGCACATGCGGCCCCCCTGCCGCCTGCAACGCGCGAATGGCGCGGGCCGCGTCTTTGCCATCCATTTCAGGCATGGATATATCCATGAAAATCAAATCGGGGCCAAAGCTTTGATAGAGGGCCACCGCCTCGACACCATTATTGGCAAATTGCAGGTCAATCTGCGCCTCGCGCACCATTTTCTGAAACACCAATTGGTTGGTGCGGTTATCTTCGGCCACCAATACCCGCATCTGCCGTTGTGCCTGCGGCGCAGCGGGCGCGGCGGCGGGCAGGGCGGCCTCTCCCTCGCCCGCCAGTGCCTGCAAACGGCGATACAAATCGGCGCGCAAAATGGGCTTTTGCATGACTGCGGCCAGCAGATCATATCCCTCCTCCTCGCGCGCAGAGGCGGGGTTAGAGGTGAGCAGGATGATCGGCGTTTCAATGCCCTGCGCGCGGATGGCGCGGCTTAGGGCAAGGCCGTTCATTTCGGGCATCTCATAATCGGTCAAAATCACATCATAGGCGCTGGCGGCCAAGGCGGCCTGCGCATCAGCCCCCGATCGGCACAGGGTGACGGCAATGCCGCAGGGGGCCAATTGACGTTCCAAGATCGTGCGGTTGATGAATTGGTCATCCACCACCAAAACACGGCGAATGGCGATAGGCGCGGTGGTGGGTGGGGAATCTTCGGCCACGGGCAAGGTCACACGAAAGCCAAAGCAAGACCCTTTGCCCAGTTCGCTATCCACCCAAACTGCGCCATCCATCCGTTCGACCAGCCGCTGCGTGATGGCAAGGCCCAAACCCGTGCCCTCAAACTTGCGGTTGGCGGCGTCTTCTACCTGATTAAACTCGCCAAACACAGCATCCAGATTTTCGGGGGCAATCCCAATTCCCGTATCTTCCACCGAGATATGCAGATGCTGCGCGCCTGCCCCCGCCTCGACGCCAACCACGCGCACCAAAACATGGCCCTTTTGGGTGAATTTCACCGCATTGCCCATAAGGTTGGTCAAAACCTGCCGCAAACGGCCCGGATCGCCCACATATCGCGTGGGCAGGAACATGTCGAAATCAATCAGCAGATCAATGCCTTTTTCGCGCGCCCGCGGTTGCAGCAGCATGGCAATTTCATGGATTGTGCGTTCCAGATCAAAGGGTTCGGGATGCAGCGTCAGACGCTCGGCCTCGATTTTACTGTAATCCAGAATGTCATTGATAATCACCAACAGCGCCTCGCCCGAAGATCGGATGGTTTCGGCAAACAGGCGTTGGTCATCGGTCAGCGCGGTATCGCACAGCAATTCGGCCATACCGACCACGCCATTCATCGGCGTGCGAATCTCGTGGCTCATATTCGCCAAAAACGCCGATTTCGCGCGATTGGCCGCTTCGGCGGCGATGCGGGCGGCTTCTAATGCGGCTTGTTGGGTTTTCTCGGCGGTGACATCAATGCGCAGGCCCACGCGCCCACCATCGGGGGTGGGGTGGTCTTGCTCGCGGATCCAGCGGCCATTGGCAAGCTGTTCTTCCACAATCTCGCCAGGGTGGCGATGATGATGCAAACGCTCTGCCATCCATTCCGCCTCGCGGCCCAGCGCGCTGGGATGCGCACCTGCCGCAAGCCCGTGGCGCAGCAAATCTTCAAACTTTACCCCCACTTCCATATAGGGGGCGCTGTCGGCGTAAATATCGCGATACCGCTGATTGCAGGTCACAAGTCGCTCCTCTCTGTCATACAGCACAAAGCCATCTGGAATAGCCTCGATCGCGGCCCAGATGCGCATCTGGTCGGTGATATCCACCGCCAGCGAGACCATGTCGCCGCCCTGCGCGCGCCGATCCACCATGCGCAGCCAATGCCCATCGCGAAACTGCAGGGTGATCGGCTCGATCACATCGCTTTCCCAGCGCGCTTGCATGAAATCTTGCCAGTCATCAGGATGCGCATCACCCAGATCAATCCGCCCTTGGGTCGCGGCAAGGGCCAAGACCTGCGCATAGGTGATGCCCGGGGCAATGCTGCCGTGATCAAACATGTTCTGATACACCCGATTGGCCGCAACCAAACGCTGCTGCGCATCATAAACGGCAAAGCCATCATCAATGGTGTTGATCGAATCCCACAGGCGGCGTTCGGCCATCACGGCGGCGGTATGCGCACGATCCAAATCTTCGACAAAACGGCCCGCCTGACCTTTGAGCGTTTCCGCCTCGGACAAGGCAGAGGTGACGACCTGCCGCTGCTGCACAATCTGATCCGACAGCGCGCGCGCATGCAAAGACAGCTTTTCATTGGCCGCGAATAATTCGCGGCTTTTCTGATCTAGCAGGCGCTGGGCTGCCAGCCGCGCGCGTCTTTCCTGTGCAAGCCTTTCGGCGAAATCCATCTTTTTTGCGTCCATTCTGGCCAAATGCAGGATTTTCCTGCGATTCGCCGCACAGTAGCCGCAACAAAGTGAACAGAGACTTAACCCGCCCAAAATTCCCCGATGCTTTCCATTGCCATATGGCGCAAGCCTTGCCAGAGTGCGACCAAATAGCACAGCCCAGCGTTGTGAGTCGCATTGAAAGGCCATGCCATGACTTCGCACAATTTGATGAGAACTTGCGCCCTTTTGCTGGCGCTGGCCCTGCCCAGCGCGGCGTTTGCGCAGGATTTGGTGCCCGTAAAGCGGATGGTGCTGCAGCAAGACAGCGATTATGCGGGCGGCGATATCGCCAGCATCTTTGACACCACATTAGAGGCCTGCCAGCGCGCTTGCCTTGCCAATACGGCCTGCGAGGCCTTTACCTTTAACACCAATAACAATTCCTGCTTTCCCAAGGCGGGCGGCTATGAAAACACCGAATTCATCGGGGCCATTTCGGGCCGTGTCATCTTGGCGGACGCGGGGGTAAATGACACTGCCCGCGCCCGCCGCGCCGAACTTAACTTTATCTATGATTGGGAATTTCCCTATGCAACCGAACAGGCGGCGGGGCTGGCGGCGCTGCACATTGCCTATGGCAATACAAGCGATGAATTGACGGCCGCCGCGCGCGATAGCGAAGCGAATGGGGATCTGGTGCTGGCCAGCAACTATCAAGGCTCGGCGCTGAACATCACGGACAGTGCAGGTGATTGGGCCGAATACGCGCGCCTGTTGCTGGCCTCTGCCGATAGCGTGGGCGATCAGCAGCGTGCCTATATCGAGCGTGCGCAATATGCGGCGATGAATGGCTATCTGCGCGCCAATGATCCCGCCCTGCAACACACAATTCTGGTGACCTTGGGCCAAGCGTTAGAACGCCTTGATCGCGGCACAGATACGGTCAAGGCGCTGCGCCTTGCCCAAGCCCTGCAGCCGCGGGACGATACTGCGCAACTGCTGGCAACTGCCGCCGCGCAATATGGCTTTCGCATCATAGATACGCTGGTGCAATCAGACCTAGCCCGCCCGCGCATCTGCGCTGTGTTTTCCGATACGTTAGACCCGAAGATCGCCGATTTTACCCCCTATGTGTCTGCGCCAGATGCCGCGATCACCATCACAACCGATGGCTATACCCAAATCTGCGCCGAAGGGCTGCAACACGGCCAACGCTATAGCCTGACCTTCCGCGAAGGGCTGCCCGCCAAGGATGGGCAGGTTTTGTCCGCATCGGTGGATATCACATCCTATGTGCGCGACCGCAGCCCTGGCGTGCGCTTTGCAGGGCGCGGCTATGTTCTGCCCAAAGGCACAGATGCAGCCCTGCCTGTGCAAACAGTCAATACCACTACACTGGGGCTAGAATTGTATCGCGTGACCGACCGCAACCTGATGCGCGCGCTGCAAAATGGGTTCCTTTCGGCCCCGATGACCCAATACCAAGAATATGATTTCACGGCACAAATCGGCACAAAACTGTGGTCAGGCACGGCGGATGTGGCGCAAGAGGTAAACCAAGATGTCACCACCCGCCTGCCCCTGACCGAGGCTTTATCAGGCCAAAGCGCTGGCATTTACGCCCTGCGCGCGACAGTGCCGGGGGTAGACCCCTATACTGTGCCATCGGCATGGCAGTGGTTTGTGGTGTCTGACATTGGGCTGACCACGCTCAGCGGCACCGATGGGCTGCATGTTTTTGCCCGCAGTTTGGGCGATACATCGGCGCTGACAGGGGCCGAGGTGCAATTGGTATCCGAGGCGAACGAGATTCTGGCCACCGCTGTAACAGACAATCAGGGCTATGCGCGCTTTGACTCTGCCCTGACAAGGGGCACAGGCGCTGCTGCCCCCGCGCTGATTGTGGCGCGCATGGGCGATGCGGATATGGCCTTTCTGTCGCTGAAAGATGCCGAATTTGACCTATCTGATCGCGGGGTTGCGGGCCGCCCTGCCGCCCCACCTGTGGATGTGTTCATGGCCACAGATCGCGGGGCCTACCGCGCGGGCGAGACAGTTTATGTGACCGCCTTGGCGCGCGATTCTGCCATGGCCGCCGTCGAGGGCCTGCCCCTGACTGCCGTGCTTTCGCGCCCCGATGGTGTGGAATATTCCCGCGCGGTCGTGTCAGATTTTGGCGCAGGCGGGCATGTCTTTTCGCTGCCCGTGGCAGGCAGCGCCCCACGCGGGCAGTGGAAAATAGAGTTGTTCGCCGATACAGACGCCCCCGCCTTGGCGCAAAAAACCTTTCTGGTCGAAGATTTTCTGCCCGAACGGATTGATTTTGCCCTGACGCTGCCCGATGCCCCGATTCGCCTTGGCGATATGCCGCAACTGTCGCTAGAGGCGCAGTATTTGTTCGGCGCCCCTGCCAGCGATTTGGCGATTGAGGGCGAAGTGGGCCTCTCCTTGGCCGATGGCTTACCCGATTGGCAGGGTTACGCCTTTGGCCGCCATGATGCCGCCTTTTCCGCAGGGCTAGAGACCATTGCGGGCAGCCGCACCGATGAAAACGGCCGCGCCAGCATTGACCTTGCCTTGCCGCAAATCGACAATCCGAACAAGCCGTTGCAGATGCAAGCAACGCTGCGTATCGCCGATGGCTCTGCCCGCCCTGTCGAACGGAAGGTGACCAAAATCTTGGCCCCTTCGGCCGATATGATTGGCATCAAACCCCTCTTCGATGGCGCTGCCCCCGAAGGCGGCGAGGCGCGCTTTGCCGTGATTGCGCTGGACAAGGCGGGCCAACCTGCCACGCGCGATCTGGCGTGGACAGCGACCAAGGTGGAAACCGATTACCAATGGTATGAAAACAACGGCAATTGGTATTGGGAACCCGTGACCACGCGCAGCAAAATTGCCGAAGGCGTGGTGCAAACGGGCAGCGCGGCCAGCGAAATTGCCATTCCCGTGACATGGGGCGAATTTGAATTGGCCCTTACCGCGCCAGATGGCACGGCGGCCTCGACGCTGTTCTCGGCGGGCTGGTATGGCGGGGCCGACACAGCAGCCACGCCAGACATGCTGGAAATGGCGCTGGATGCGCCCAGTTACCGCGCAGGCGATACGGCCAAACTGCGCATGGTTGCCCGCGCAGATGGCGTGGCGCTGGTGCAAGTTCTGTCAAACCGCCTGATTGCGATGCAAGCCGTGGCGGTAAAGGCGGGCGAGAATACAGTTGATCTGCCCGTAACCGATGATTGGGGCACAGGCGTGTATGTAACGGCATCCGCCCTGCGCGGCATAGACAGCGCCGCTGGCCGCAACCCCGCCCGCGCACTTGGCGTGGCCCATGCCAGCATCGACCCTGCCCAGCGCGCGCTGACCGCTACCATCGAAACCGCCCCCGAGGCCGCACCGCGCGGCCCGCTGGATCTGGCGGTAAAGGTAGATGGGGTGACAGCAGGCGAAACCGCCTATGTCACCATCGCCGCCGTGGATCAGGGCATTTTGAACCTAACTGGCTTTACCCCGCCCAACCCAACGGATCACTATTTTGGCCAGCGCAAATTGGGCGTGGGCATACGCGACATATATGGCCGCCTGATTGATGGGCTAAATGGCGCGATGGGCACCGTACGCTCTGGTGGTGATGCGGGGGCAAATGCGCGCCTGCAAGCCCCCCCTCCCACAGAAGAACTAGTGGCCTATTTCACGGGCCCTGTTGCCGTGGGCGATGATGGCTATGCCCGCGCGTCCTTTGCCCTGCCTGCCTTTAACGGCACAGTGAAGGTGATGGCGATTGCATGGTCGAAAACCGCCGTGGGGCAGGCCAGCGCCGATGTGATGGTGCGCGATCCTGTGGTGGTATCCGCCAGCTTGCCGCGATTCATGGCGCTGGGTGATAAGGCGCGCCTTGCGCTGGACATCACCCATGCCACGGGGCCAACGGGGCAAATGGCGCTGTCTGTGACGGCCACGGGCCTGACGCTGGGCGATGTGCCCGCCTCGGTCACCCTTGCAGAACAAGCCAGCGCGCGCATCGAGGTGCCGATTGTGGCCGATGCCTTGGGCAATCAGACCATCACCGTGGCGCTGACCACGCCCGATGGCAAATCTTTGCAAAAAACCCTGACCCTGCCCGTGCAAATCATCGATGCGCCGATCGTGCGCACCTCGCGCTTTGATCTCGGCAAGGGGGCCGAGTTTACCGCAGATGCGGCCCTGTTTGATGGGCTGATGGCAGGCACGGCCAAAGCCACGCTGACAGCAGGCCCCATGGCGCGGCTGAATGCGGCGGGTATCATGCAGGCGCTGGACGGCTATCCCTATGGCTGCACCGAGCAGATCACCTCCAAAGCGATGCCGCTGCTATATCTGTCTGATCTGACCACAGGGCTGGGCCTAACCACACCCGAAGACCTGCCCGCGCGGATCAATGCGGCACTAAACGCCGTGTTGGTGACACAAAACGCCAATGGCGCCTTTGGCCTGTGGCAGGTTGGCGAGGGCGGCGATATGTGGCTGGATGCCTATATCACCGACTTTTTGGGCCGCGCCCGTGCGCGCGGGTTCGAGGTGCCAGACCAAGCCTTCCGCATGGCGCTGGATAATCTGCGCAACCAAGTCAACTATTTCCCTGATTTTGACTATGGCGGCGAAGGTTTGGCCTATGCGCTGATGGTTTTGGCCCGCGAAGGGGCCGCAGCCATAGGCGATCTGCGCTATTACGCCGATGTAAAGGGCGATGCCTTTGCCACACCCGCAGCCCAAGCTCAGCTTGGTGCGGCATTGGCCAGCTATGGCGATCAGCAGCGCGCCGATGCGATGTTCGCCCGCGCTGCCGCCGCTGTCGATGCGCTGGGCAATACGGAAACCGAACAGATTTGGCGCGCCGATTATGGCACCAATCTGCGCGATGCCGCCGTTGTTTTGGCCCTTGCAACCGAGGCGAAAAGCCAAGTTGTCGATACGCAAAAACTGCTGACCGCCATCGCCGCCCCGCGCGCACTGTCCACGCAAGAACAGGTTTGGACGCTGCTGGCCGCCGCCGCGATGAACCAATCTGGCACGGCCAGCGACATCACTGTCAACGGCGCGCCCGTATCTGGCCCAGCCCTTCAACTGACAGATGCTATGACCGCGCCCGCGCTGATCAAGAACACGGGCGCAGATACCAGCCTGACAATCACCACCATCGGCACGCCGACAGGGCCAGAAACTGCGGGCGGCGCAGGCTATGCCATTACCCGCAGCTATGTCTCGCTGGATGGTGAGCCCGTGGATATCAGCAGCGTCAGCGTTGGCACGCGGCTTGCGGTTATTCTGGAGATCACACCTTTTGGCCGCGGCGAGGCGCGCCTGATGGTGAACGATCCCCTGCCGGCAGGCTTCGAGATTGACAATCCCAACCTCATCGGCAGCGCCCTGCCCGCCTTGGCAGGGTTCAATCTGCTGGCAGACAGCGCGCATAGCGAATTCCGCCAAGATCGGTTCTTGTCGGCGGTTGACCGCATGGACAATATGCCCTTCCGCCTTGGCTATGTTGTGCGCGCCGTTTCGGCGGGAGAGTTCCACCATCCCGCCGCCGTGGTCGAAGATATGTACCGCCCCGATCTTTCGGCCCGCACCGAAGCGGGGCGCGTTGTGATTACCCCCTAGACGATGCGCGCGGGGTGGATCTTTGCCGCCGCCCTTGCGCTGGGCCTGACCGCCTATGGGCGCGACCGCTTTGACATGTGGATCGCAGACACAGACCTGCCAATTTTGCAGGTGGCCGTTGGCACAGAGGTGCTGGATCGAAACGGCGAATTACTGCGCGCCTATACCACGGCAGGCGGGCGCTGGCGGCTGGAGGTGGATCTGGCCGAGGTTGACCCCGATTTTCTGGCTGGCCTGATCGCCTATGAAGACAGGCGGTTTTACACCCATCACGGCATTGATCTGCGCGCCCTGCTGCGGGCAGGGGCGCAGGCCCTTTGGAATGGGCGGGTGGTGTCGGGCGCATCAACGCTGACCATGCAGGTGGCGCGGCTGCTGGAAGGCAGCGGCACAGGGCAAATGGCGGGCAAATGGCGGCAAATGCGGCTGGCGCTCGCGCTTGAGGCGCAACTGACCAAGCGCGAGATTTTGCAACTCTATCTGAACATTGCGCCCTATGGCGGCAATTTAGAAGGGCTGCGCGCGGCGACACTGGCCTATTTCGGCAAAGAGCCGCGCCGCCTGACCCCTGCGGAAATTGCGCTGCTGATCGCCCTACCCCAATCGCCCGAAGCGCGCCGCCCCGACCGCGCCCCCGATGCCGCAATCGCCGCGCGCGCGCGCGTGCTGGCCCGCCTTGCGCGCGATGGGGTGATCAGCATCGACGAGGCAACCGCCGCCCTGCGCGAAGCTGCCCCACGCACACGCGCGCCCTTTCCCGCGCTGGCACCGCATTTGGCAGACAGGCTGCGCATGGCAAATTCGGGCGCGCGGCAGGTGCCATCTACCTTTGACAAGGCCCTGCAAATCAGCCTTGAATCGCTGGCGTTAGATACTGTTTCCGCGATGGGCGCGCAGGTGCAAATTGGCATTGTGGTGGCCAACCACAGCTCGGGCGAGATATTGGCTTCGATAGGGTCAGCGGCCTATCGCGCCGATGGGCGGGCAGGGTTTATGGATATGACCATCGCCAGCCGCAGCCCAGGTTCCACGCTAAAACCGCTGATCTATGGCTTGGCCTTTGACGAAGGGCTTGGCCATCCCGAAACGCTGATCGACGACCGCCCTACCGATTTTGACGGCTATCGCCCGCAGAATTTCGACCGCCATTTTCGCGGCACATTGCGCATGCGTGCAGCGCTGCAACAGTCGCTTAACATTCCCGTTGTGGCGCTGACACAGGCGCTGGGGCCTTCAAGGCTGCTTTCGGCGCTGACGCGGGCGGGTGTGGCCTATGACCTGCCCAGTGGGCAGGCGGGTTTGGCGATTGCACTGGGTGGAATTGGCGTGTCGCTGCAAGATTTGGTGCAGCTTTATGGGGCCATCGCGCGTGGCGGCGTGGCATTGCCGCTGACAGCCTCGCCCACAAGGCAAGGCATGGGGCAGCGCGTTTTGTCGCGCGCATCGGCATGGCAATTGGGCGATATTCTGGCGGGCCTGCCGCCGCCTGCAGGCGCGCCTGCCAATCGACTGGCCTATAAAACGGGCACGTCTTATGGCAACCGCGATGCTTGGGCCATTGGCTATGATGGCGCGCATGTGGTGGGGGTTTGGATTGGCCGCCCCGATGGCACGCCCATGCCCGGCGCGCTGGGGGTTGATCTGGCCGCGCCGGTGCTGTTTTCCGCCTTTGCCCGCATCAAACCCGCACTTGCCCCCCAGCCCCCTGCCCCACCCGAAACCCTGCTGGTTGCGGGCGATCAACTGCCCGAACCTTTGCGGCAGTTTCGGGCGCGCGGTGCGGCCTTTGATGCCAAACTGGGCGCGCCAAAGCTGATTTTCCCACCCGATGGGGCAGAGGTTGAACTGATGACCTCTGGCCTGTTGCTGCGAATCGAAGGTGGCACTGCCCCCTATACGATTTTGGCCAATAACGCACCGCTGCGCGCGGGCCTGACTGCGCCAGAGGTGGTTGTATCTAGCCTAACTGCAGGGTTTGTGACGCTTTCGGTGATTGATTCACAGGGCAGATCGACCCAATCGCATATCCGCCTGCGCAATCCGTAATTGACAGCCGGTGCGCGCCCGCGCATGACGGCCCAAAAGGAAACCCAATGCGCACTCTTCTCAAAACACATGCGGCCCTGCTGTTTGCCTCGATCGCCAGCTTTATTCTGATGGGGGCGGGGCAATCGCTGTATGGGCCAACCCTGCCCGCCTATGCCCGCGCCTTTGCAATGGATGTATCGACTGTGGGGCTGCTGGTATCGTCGCATTGGGTCGGCTGCGCGCTGGGCGTGGGGATAATGTTTGCCTATCCGCACAAGATCACGCCGCGCCATGTGCTGCTTTTGATGCTGGCAGGCGCGCTACTGCTGGCGTGGGGCGCGCATTTTGGCATTGCCTTGGCAGGCGGGGTACTGTTTGGCGCGGGCTATGGGGCGGCAACAGTGGTGTTCAACCCGCGCGTTTTGGCCGCCTTTGGGCCGCGCGGGCCTGCCATGGTCAGCCTGATCAATGCCTGTTTTGGCATCGGTGCCATTGCAGCGCCCTTGGTTTTTGTAGCGCTGAACAACAACCCCGCACCAACCTTTTTGATCTGCGCAGGGTTGGCCGCGCTGATCTGGGTCTTTGCAGGGCGCGCGGGGCGCGGGGTGGGCGAACCTGCGGCAGCCGCCGCCACCGCCGCTTTCGCACCGCATTGGCCAATTTTGGTTTTCCACGGCCTTGCCATCGCCATCGAGGCCAGCTTGATCGGCCTTGGCCCGACCGCGCTGATCCGCGCAGGCGTTGGCGAAGTGCGCGCGGCGGAATTGCTGTCGATCTTTTTCATCGGATTTCTGATTGCGCGGGTTGCGCTGACCTTCATCGCGCACCGCCTGCCAGCGCTGACGACGGCAACACTGGCGCTGGCGGGCTGCGGGCTAGCCTCGCTGTTCAGCGCCACGGTTTTGCCCAGCGCGGGTTTCGTGGCCATGGGCTTTTGCGCGGGGCTGTTCTTTCCCAGCATGTTTGTGGCGGCCTCGGCCACGATGGGGGATCACCCGCGCACGGCAGTTGCCATTATCGCAGCGGGTATGGTGGGCGGCATTCTTGCGCCGCTGATCCTGTCGCCTGCCCTGCCCTATATGGGGAGTTTTGGGTTTTTCTGGGTATTTGGAGCCGTAACGCTGGCCATGGTGGCAGCGGCCATCTTTGGCCGCGCTAGGCTATTGGGACCAGCGGCACACGCCCCTGCGGCGTGATCTGCCACACATCCCGCCCTTCGATCACAATGGCCGACAAAGGCCCGCCATAGGCGGCTGAACTGTCGATGTTGACGCGGTTGCCGTAATGGGTGGGCCTGTCAATGGCGGTATGACCATGCACAATCAGCGGGCCATGATCGCGGGTATCGTCCAGAAAATCATGCCTGATCCAGACCAAATCATCCTCGGTCTGATCGGCCAGCGCCACGCCGGGCCTGATACCCGCATGCACAAACAACACCTCGCCGCGCAAATACTGCGTGGGCCGCGTGGCCAGAAATGCGCGGTGCGATTGGGGAACCGCGGCTTGCGCATCGTCCCAAACAGGGGCAAGGGGGCGGTCGGCGGGGCTTGCCACCCCGTAAGAGGCCAACGTCTCTGCCCCACCCAAACGCGGATGCAAATAGGACAAGTCCCGCCGAAGCCCTGCATCATGATAGTCTAGGCTGGACAGATAGCCCAAAAACATGCGGTCGTGATTGCCCTTTAGCACCACCCAATCGGCCCCACCCGCCACACCCGCGCGCAGATAATCCACCACCCCCGCACTGTCTGGCCCGCGGTCAACAAGGTCGCCGATATGCACAATTGGGGCAGGGCCAGTTGCGGCAATATCCTGCCCAATCAGGCCATGAATCCCCCGAAGCAGGCCCAAATGCCCGTGAATATCGCCGATTGCATAGGTTTTCATAACTGCCCCGAATTGCGGGCCAAGGCTGGCCTTGGCCCTTTCTTACTTGGCCAATGGGTGCTAGGCCACGTCAAATTCCAGCGCTTTGACTTGGCTGAACATGCCCGTTGATTCCAGCGTTTCGACAACTTTGGGATCCAGCGGATTGTCCAAATACAAAATCGCAATCGCATCCTGCCCCACGCCCGAACGGCCCAGCGTAAAATTGGCGATGTTGACGTTGTTTTTGCCCATGGTCATGCCCAAAAGCCCAATGATGCCTGGCACGTCTTCGTTGGTGGTATACAGCATATGCGCGCCAATCTCGGCATCAATATTGATGCCCTTAATCTGGATGAACCGCGGCTTGCCATCGCTAAAGCAGGTGCCAGCAACCGAACGCTCGCGCTTGTCTGTCACCATGGTCACTTTGATATAGGCATCAAACACGCCCGTCTTTTCCTGCCGCGTGGTCGAGATTTGGATACCCTTATCCTTGGCCACAAGCGGGGCGGAAACAAGGTTGATATCTGGGTTTTGCGTTTTAAGAACGCCCGCAATCACCGCCGAATTCAGCGCCGCCAGATTCATGCCCGCAACCGTGCCATCATACAGAATGTTGATGGCCTTTATCGGCTCTTGCGTCATTTGGCCAATGAAGGCACCCAGATGGCTGGCAAGTTTGATCCATGGGCCCATAATCGCCGCCTCTTCAGCGGTGACATTGGGCATGTTCAGCGCATTGGAAACGGCCCCTGTCAGCAGATAATCTGACATCTGCTCGGCCACTTGCAAGGCAACGTTTTCCTGCGCCTCAGTCGTCGATGCGCCCAAATGCGGGGTGCAGACCACATTGGGCAGGCCAAACAGTGGGTTTTCCGTGGCAGGTTCCACCTCGAACACATCCAGCGCGGCGGCTGCGACATGGCCTGATGTCAGCGCCTCGGCCAGTGCCGCCTCATCAATCAGACCGCCGCGCGCGCAATTGATAATGCGCACCCCTTTTTTGGTTTTCGCCAATGCCTCACGCGAAAGGATATTGCGCGTCTTATCGGTCAGCGGCACGTGCAGGGTGATGAAATCGGCCCGCGCCAGCAGATCGTCCAACTCCACCTTGGTCACGCCCAATTGCATCGCCCGTTCTTCCGACAAAAACGGATCATAGGCGATGACCTTCATCTTCAGGCCCACAGCGCGATCGCAGACAATCCCGCCGATATTGCCTGCCCCAATCACGCCAAGGGTTTTGTTGAACAGCTCCACCCCCATAAAGCGCGATTTTTCCCATTTGCCTGCATGGGTGCTGGCATTCGCCTCGGGCAATTGGCGGGCAGCGGCGAACATCATCGCAATGGCATGTTCGGCGGTGGTGATCGAATTGCCAAAAGGCGTATTCATCACGATCACGCCTTTTTTGGATGCGGCGGGAATATCGACATTGTCCACACCAATGCCAGCGCGGCCAATCACCTTTAGGCGAGTGGCGCGTTCCAACAATTTCTCGGTCACTTTGGTGGCGCTGCGAATGGCCAAACCATCGTATTGTTCGATGATGGCGGCCAGCGCCTCTTTGTCTTTGCCGAGTTTCGGCATGTAATCCACCTCTACCCCGCGATCGCGAAAGATTTGCACGGCGGTTTCGGAAAGTTCGTCAGATACAAGAACGCGAGGTGCCATTTTGGCCTCCTATAAACATGGGGAAATGGCGGGGGCGGCCCCCGCCGAAACTAGGCTTGGGCTGCGATTTCGGCGTGAAAGGCATGGGCCAGCCATGGCATCAGGGCAGCGACATCGGCGGTTTCCACTGTAGATCCGCACCAAATCCGCAGGCCCGCAGGCGCATCACGATAGGCGCCGATATCATAGGCCACGCCTGCCTTTTCCAACCGCTTGGCCACAGCTTTGGCAAAGGCCGCGCCATCTTTGATCCGCGGATCGGTGAATTTCAGACAAACGCTGGTGGTCGAGGCGATGTCGGCCGTTTCGGCCAAATTGGCAATCCAATCATTCTGCGCGCAAAAATCCCAGATCACCTGCGCATTGGCCGACGCCCGCGCAATCAGCGCCGCATGACCGCCAATGGCTTGCGCCCATTTGAGGGCAACCAGATAATCTTCCACCGCCAACATTGACGGGGTGTTGATCGTCTCGCCCGCAAAAATACCTTCAATCAGCTTGCCCTTGCTGGTGAGGCGGAAAATCTTGGGCAGGGGCCATGGCGGGGTATAGCTTTCCAGCCGTTCAACCGCGCGGGGCGACAGGATAATCACGCCATGCGCGCCCTCGCCGCCCAATACTTTTTGCCACGAAAAGGTGGTCACATCCAACTTGCCCCATGGCAAGTCCATCGCAAAAGCGGCGGATGTTGCATCGCAAATCGTCAGCCCTTCGCGGGTGGCAGGGATATCATTGCCATGTGGCAGGCGGCAGCCGCTGGTCGTGCCGTTCCATGTAAACACCACGTCGCGGTGAAAATCGACTGTCTTGAAATCGACAATCTGGCCGTAAGGGGCGATTTTCACCACTGCGTCTAGCTTAAGCTGTTTGACAACATCGGTCACCCAACCTTCACCAAAGCTTTCCCACGCCAGCATTTCCACCCCGCGCGCACCCAAAAGCGACCACATCGCCATTTCCACAGCGCCCGTATCCGAGGCTGGCACAATGCCAATGCGATAGTCATCAGGCACGCCCAAAACGGCGCGGGTCAAATCAATGGCTTCGGCCAGTTTTGCTTTGCCGATGGCGGCGCGGTGGCTGCGGCCCAAGGGCGCATCCGATAACAAATCCAAATGGAAATTGGGGATTTTGGCACAGGGGCCAGAGGAAAAGCGCGGATTGGCCGGCCGCACTGCCGGTATGGTCATATCAGACATGGTATCCTTCCAGATAAATGCCCCCCGTTGGGGAGGGGTGTCCCAAGGCTGGGGTTACGGGGGCTTTGCGTCTGGCACAAGTCGCAAAATCACGCTAAAGCGCCGCAGATGGGGCAAGTTTTCGCACGCCTGTCGCTTATCGGAAACTTTGGAGCGCCTATGTATATCGCCAGCCTGATCGCAAACCCTGCCCGCGCCAACCTAGACCGCAGCACTGTTGAGGCGCTGCGCAACGCATGGGGGGGCGGCGATGCGCAGTGGTTGCAGGGCGGCGTGGCGGCGGAATTCGGGGTGGAAAGCCTGCCGCAAAATCAATGGGATGTCTGGGACAGTTTGCAGGGCCTTGGCATTGATCTGTGCATCCAGCGGGCAGAAGGGCGCGAAAAGCGCCTTCTGATTGCCGATATGGACAGCACGATGATACACCAAGAATGTATTGACGAATTGGCCGATGAGGCAGGCTTTGGCCCCCGCGTTGCCGCCATCACCGCCCGCGCCATGAATGGCGAGTTAGATTTCGACTCTGCCCTGCGTGAACGTGTGGCCCTGTTGCGCGGCCTGCCCAGCGCAGTGATCCAGCGGGTGATTGACAGCCGCATTACCCTGATGGAAGGCGGCCCCATTCTGCTGGCCACCATGCGCGCACGCGGCGGCTATGCGGCGCTGGTTTCGGGCGGTTTCACCGCCTTTACGGGCGCGATTGCGGCCAAGCTTGGGTTTGACGAACACCGCGCCAATACTTTGCTGGTTGAACACGGCGCGCTGACGGGGCAAGTCGCCACACCTATTTTGGGACGCGAGGCCAAGGTGCAAGCCCTGCGCGAAATTTCCGCCCGCCTTGGCATCAGCCCCGATCAGGCCATAGCCGTGGGCGATGGGGCCAATGATCTAGGTATGCTTGCTTTGGCAGGGGCGGGCGTGGCCCTGCATGCCAAACCCGCGGTGCAAGAAAACTGCAGCCTGCGCATCAACCACGGCGATTTAACCGCGCTGCTGTTTTTGCAAGGAATCCCCGCGGCCGAGTTTGCCCATGTTTGAAGTTGTCCCCCATATCGCGCTGCTGCTGATTCTGGCGGCCTTTGTTGCAGGCTTTGTCGATTCGATCGCGGGCGGCGGAGGGCTGATCACTGTGCCTGCCCTGTTGCTGGCGGGGGCCAACCCGATTGAAACACTGGCCACGAACAAATTGCAGGGCAGTTTCGGGTCAGGCACGGCCATGCTGACCTATGCACGTGCAGGCCATATCAACCTGAAACGTCAGGCAGGCATGGCGGCGATTTCCGCACTTGCTGCTGCGGGCGGCGCATTGGTGGCGCATCTTTTGCCCGCCGAAGTGCTGCGCGTGATCATGCCCGTCGTGCTGATTGCCGTGGCGATATACTTTGCCATCAAACCTGGACTGACCGATGATGACAGCCGCGCGCGCATCTCTCCTGCGGTGTTTAGTGTCACATTCGTGCCCATCATCGCCGCCTATGATGGTTTTTTTGGCCCAGGGACGGGGTCGTTCTTTATGCTGGGGTTCGTGCTGTTGGCAGGTTACGGGCTGCTGCGCGCCACGGCACATACCAAAACCCTGAACTTTGCCAGCAACATCGGCAGCTTTGCGGTATTTGCCTCTTCTGGCTCGGTCTGGTGGATGGTGGGCCTGTGCATGGGGCTGGCACAAATGGCGGGGGCCAGCCTTGGCGCGCGGCTGGCCATGCGCATTGGCGCGGGGCTGATCAAGCCGCTGTTGGTGCTGACCTCTACCGCCATGGCGGCGCGGTTGTTGTGGCAAATCTGGGGGCCATAAAGCCCTAGGCCTTACCCCAATCCGCGCCCTGCATTTCGCGCAGACGCGATGCGGTGCGTTCAAATTCAAAACTGCCCGCGCCTTCGATATAAAGCCGTTCTGGCACATCAGCCGCGCTGCAAATCAGGCGCACGCGCGCCTCATACAGCGCGTCGATCAGCGTCACAAAGCGCTTGGCCTCGTTGTAATTGGCGCTGGAAAGCTGCGGGATGTCGCGCAAAATCAGCACCCGCACCGCCGCGGCGATGGCCAGAAAATCGGCAGGGCCATAGGGCTGCGCGCATAAATCCCAAAAACTGGCAAAACATACCCCGCTGGCCGCGCGGGGCAGGGTGATTTTGCGGCCATTCACCGCCAAAACCAAAGGCGCGCCCACCGCCTGCCCCGTTAGATCATCCCAAATCTGGTTCAGATGATTGCCGACAGAGCCTGCGGGGTGAAAATACACCTGCATCCCCGCCAGACGATGCTGGCGGTAATCTTGCGGGCTGCGCAGTTCGACCACTTGCAATCGTGCGATTAGAATATCGATGAAGGGCAGGAAAAAATCGCGGCTCAGACCATTTTTATACAAATCTTGCGGCGCGCGGTTGGATGTGGTCACAATCACCACCCCCGCGCCCAGCAACAAATCAAACAGGCGCCCCACAATCATCGCATCGGCTATATCGGTGATCTGCATTTCATCAAAGGCCAGCAGCCGCAATTGGCTGGCGATGTCGGCGGCCACAGGGGCCAGCGCATCATCTGCGCCCGTTTTGCGCACCTGATGCATCGCGTGGTGAATTTCCTGCATAAAGGCATGAAAATGCACCCGCCTTTTTGCTGTAATATCGGTGGCGGCAAAGAACAAATCCATAATCATCGATTTGCCGCGCCCAACCCCACCCCAAAGATACAGACCTTTGGGCGGGGCAGCAGGCGCACGAAACAATGCCGTCAACCCTTTGGGTTTGGCGGTGGCCTGTCCCTCTAGCCACGTGCGAATAGGCTCTAACATCGCCAAAACGGCCTGCTGCGCGGGGTCGGGCCGCAGTTCGCCCGCCTCGGTCTTGGCGTGATAAATCTGGTCTAACGTCTGGCGCATATCGCTGCATAACAACTGCGGCGACATTGGGCTAGAGGCTGTGCAGCGCCTCTGGCAGCAATTCGGGCGGCATGTTTTGATAGGACACGGGCCGCAGCCAACGGCGGATTGACAGCGTGCCAACCGATGTGGCCCCAAAATTGGTCGAGGCGGGGTAAGGCCCGCCATGCACCATGGCATCGCATACCTCTACCCCCGTGGGGAAACCATTGGCCAAAACCCGCCCCGCTTTGCGCGACAAAACAGGCATCAGGGTTTGCGCCTGCGCCATATCGCCCGCATCCAGATGCAAGGTGCAGGTCAATTGGCCCTGCAAGCCATGGGCGATCTGCGCCATCTCACCCGCATTGCGCACGCGGATCAGCAGGGCCAGCGGGCCAAAAACCTCTTCGGCCAAATGCGGGTTTGCCAGCCATTCCGCCCCCGTCACCTGATACAAATAGGGGCTGGCGCGGCGGCCCTGTTCGGGGCGCTCTAGCACGGGTTTGGCCCCTGCATGTTTCATACGCGCGGCCCCTGCGCGATAAGCATCGGCAATACCATCAGTCAGCATGGTTTGGGCCGAAACAGGCTCTAACGCCGCGGTTAGAGACGAACTAAACCCATCGACATGCGGCCCATCAATCACCACACCAATACCTGGATTGGTGCAAAACTGCCCTGCGCCCATGGTCAGGCTGGCGGCCCAACCTTTGGCAATCGCCTCGGCGCGCGCAGACAAAGCGGCGGGCAAAATGAACATCGGGTTCACGGAACCCAGCTCGCCAAAAAACGGAATAGGGTTGGGCCGCGCGGCGCAAAGGTTAAACAGCGCGCGCCCGCCCACAAGACTGCCCGTAAAGCCAACCGCGCAGATCAGCGGGTGCTGCACCAGCGCCTCGCCCACATCGCGCCGCCCACCTTGCACAAGGGAAAACACCCCCGCGGGCAGGCCCAGCTTTTCAATCGCCGCCAGCACCGCCTGCGCCACAATTTCCGATGTGGCAGGATGGGCCGAGTGCCCCTTGACCACCACAGGGCAGCCCGCAGCAAGTGCCGAGGCGCTGTCCCCACCCATCACCGAAAAGGCCAAGGGAAAGTTTGACGCACCAAACACGGCCACGGGGCCAATGGGCTGCTGGATAAGCCGAATATCTGGGCGCGGCAGGGGGGTGCGGTCGGGCAAAGGCGCATCGCGGCGCAAATCTAGATACATATCTTTGCGAATATGCGACGCAAACAGGCGCAACTGGCCCGTGGTGCGCCCACGCTCGCCTATCAGACGCGCCTCGGGCAGGCCCGTCTCGGCCGTGCCATGGGCGGTAATCGCATCACCGCGCGCATCGATTTGGGCTGCGATTTCCTCTAGAAACTGCGCGCGCATCTCGCGCGGTAGGGCGCTATAGGCGGGAAAATCCCTTTCGGCAGCCTGCACCGCCGCATCCACATCGGCGGGGGTTCCCACGGAAAAGCGGTGCGCATCGCCCTTGGCGGGGGATGACATAAAACTGTCTTTGCCGCCCAGCCATTCGCCCGCAATCAGGTGTTTTCCTGTCAGCATGATCTGTCCACTCCTAAAGGCGGCTAAAGATGAAAGGCTTCGGCTTCTTGCCGCACACCCAAGGTCAGCGCATCGGCGACATGGATCATGGGGGCAAGGTCAACATCGCGCGCGCGCGTGGCCACCAATTGCGCCATGCGCGCATAAAGCGCAGGGTATTCGCCCATAATCGAATTCTCGCCCGCATGCAGCTTGCCATCAATTTCCAGCACATTGCCGCCCATGCGCAGATCAAGCCGCCCTTTGGGGGTTTCTACCAGAATATCCCAAGTTTGCGGGCCTTCTTGCCGCCAATCAAAATCGGCGCTGACATTGCCTGAAAAGGCCAGTTTCGCCGCAATTGGGGTTTGGCAGTTGGACGGAAAGGTCAGCACAGCCCCGCGCATATGCACGGGCTGGGGCAAAATCTCGGTCAGGATTGACAGGGCGTTGATGCCCGGATCAAACACACCCATACCGCCGGCTTGAAATACCCAATCCTGCCCCGGATGCCATTTGCGCACATCCTCGCGCCACGTGATATGGGCGCGGGTGATGGTGGTGTCCTTTAGCCAAGCCTTGGCAGGAGCCACGGCATGGGCCATGCGCGAATGCCATGTGGCAAACAGCGACAGTCCCTTAGCCTCTGCCAGTTTTTCCAGCGCATAAACCTCGGCCAAACTGGCGCCGGGGGGTTTTTCCAGCATCACATGCCGCCCCGCCATCAGCGCGGCATGGGCGTAATCATAACGCGGCACGGGCGGCATACACAGGCTGACAGTGCCAATGTCGGGGTTTTCGGCCAGCATCAGCCCAAAATCCGAATAGGCTTTCACCCCATCCACACGGCCCGACCGCGAGACAGTGGCCGCCAGCTCCCAATCGGGGCTGGCCGCCAATGCTGGCACATGCTGGTCAATGGCGATCTTACCAATGCCGACAAGGGCGATTTTCCGTTTCATCAATGCGAATCCTTGCCCACGGGGTTGCCACGGCAGCCTTTCAGGAAATCCAGATCCGCGCCCGTATCCGCGCCCTGCACATGGCGGTGATGCAGCATCGCATAGCCAGACGCAGGGCCTTCATCGCGGGGCTTCCATTTGGCCAAACGCGCCGCCAATTCGGCATCCGAGATATCCAGATGCAAGCGGCGGTTTGGCACATCCAGCTCGATCATATCGCCGTTTTGCACCACGGCCAGCGGCCCGCCAGCCGCCGCTTCGGGCGAGGTATGCAGGCACACTGTGCCAAAAGCCGTGCCAGACATGCGCGCGTCCGATATGCGCACCATATCGGTAATGCCCTTGCGCAGCACTTTCGGTGGCAGGCCCATATTGCCCACCTCTGCCATGCCAGGATAGCCCTTTGGCCCGCAATTTTTCAGCACCATGACGCAGGTTTCGTCAATGTCGAGATCCTCGTCATTGATCTTAGCCTTGTAATCATCGATGTCTTCGAACACCACGGCGCGGCCACGATGCACCATCAGCGATGGCGTGGCGGCTGATGGTTTCAGCACCGCACCTTTGGGGGCAAGATTGCCCTTTAGCACAACAATCCCGCCCGATTTGGTCAGGGCCTTATCGGTGGGCAAAATCACCTCTTCATTGTGGTTTTGCACATCTTTGACCTGATCCCAGATCGTGCCGCCCGAAACTGTCAGCGCGTCCTTGTGCAAAAGCCCGCCCTCGCCAAGGCGCTTGATCACCACAGGCAAGCCGCCTGCATAGAAAAACTCTTCCATCAGATATTTGCCCGAAGGCATCAGGTTGACGATTGTTGGCACATCGCGCCCGCAACGATCCCAATCATCCAAAGTCAGATCAATGCCCACGCGGCCCGCCATGGCCAAAAGATGGATCACCGCATTGGTTGACCCGCCAATGGCGGCATTGGTGCGAATCGCATTCTCGAAGGCTTGCTTGGTCATCACATCGGATGGTTTCAGATCATCCTTGACCATCTGCACAATGCGCCGCCCTGTCAGCTGCGCCATCATGCGGCGGCGGCTGTCTACGGCGGGGATGGCGGCATTGCCCGACAGGGCCATGCCCAGCGCCTCGGCCATAGAGGCCATCGTGCTGGCCGTGCCCATCGTGTTGCACGACCCTGGGCTGCGCGACATCGATGCCTCGGCCTCGACAAATTCTTCGCGGCTCATCGTGCCCGCGGCCACGGCGGCCGAGAATTTCCACAAATGCGTGCCAGAACCCACGCGTTCATTCTTGTAATAGCCGTTCAGCATCGGCCCACCCGTCACCACAATCGACGGAATATCAGTGCTGGCAGCGGCCATCAGCAGGCTGGGGGTGGTTTTATCGCAGCCCACCAGCAAAACGCAGCCATCCATCGGCTGGCCGCGCATCGCCTCTTCCACCTGCATGGCGGCCAAATTGCGGAACATCATCGCCGTAGGGCGAAAGGCCGATTCTGATACGGAAAACACAGGCACTTCCAAAGGAAATCCGCCCGCCTCGTAAATGCCATGCTTCACCCGCTGCGCCAGATCGTTCAAATGCGCGTTGCAGGGGGTAAGTTCCGACCACGTGTTCAAAATACCAATCACAGGGCGACCATCGAACAAATCTGGCGGAAAGCCCTGATTCTTCATCCAGCCACGATGATAAATCGCGTCTTTGGTGGTGCCACCAAACCATTCTTGCGAACGCAGCTTGCGGGGCCATGGGGCGGGTTTGAATGTCATGTGATCCTCACAAAGCAGTTACAGAAATCATGCCAAGATCGGCATCTTGGCCCAAAGGATTGCGCAGAGGCAGGCCCAATTGCGGCGCGTCTATTTCAAAAACATCGCCCGTCTTGGTTGTGAAATGATCTGCAAAAGACAATGTTGCCGTGCCAAACATATGCACATGCACATCACCCGCCTGCCGAAAAACATCATATTTGAAATGGTGGTGTTCCAAATTGGCAAAACTATGCGACATATTCGCTGCCCCAGACAAAAAGGGCTTTTCCCAGACAACTTGGCCATCGCGCAAAATGCGGCTTGCCCCGCGGATATCTTCGGGCAGATCGCCAATCAAAATCTCGGGGCCAAAACTGGCAGGGCGCAGTTTGGAATGGGCAAGATACAGGTAATTGATCCGCTCGGTCACATGGTCGGAAAACTCATTCGCCACAGCCCAGCCCACGCGGCGGGGCGCGCCAGTGCTATCAATCAGATAAATCCCTGCGATTTCAGGCTCTTCCCCGCCATCCAGCGCAAAGGCGGGGGCGTTCAGCGGGGCATTCGGGGCCACGGCATTATGGCCATTGCCCTTGTAGAACCATTCGGGCTGCACGCCAATTTTTCCCTTTTCAGGTTTGCCATCGGCAAGGCCCATCTGAAACATCTTCATCGAATCAGACAGATCGGCACTTTGCAATTTGGTGTGCATGGCATCGCGCGCAGCGGCAGAGCCCAAATGCGTCAGGCCCGTGCCCGTTAAATGCATATGCGCGGGGTCGGGGTGGGTGATGGGCAAGGCCATGCGCCCAGCGGCGGCCAAGGCAGGCAAGTTAACGGCCGCCCCCAGCCCACGCGCCATGATGACATCGCGCAACCCGCGCCCGCTTTGCGCCGCCTCAAGTGCCAGCGCATAGCTGCTGGCCGCACCATTGACCACGGCTGCCTCGCCGCCATCGCGCACGACCACGGCAATGCGGCCCATTTCGTCTATGATTTGGCTGATAAACATCCTGTCCTACTTGTTTTTGTTGTAAACGTCGAAGATCACCGCAGCCAGCAAGACCAGCCCTTTGATCACCTGTTGATAATCAATACCTATGCCCAGAATGGACATGCCATTGTTCATAACGCCCATAATAAGGGCGCCCACTACAACGCCGATAATCTTGCCGACACCGCCCGACATCGACGCGCCGCCGATAAACACCGCGGCAATCACATCCAACTCAAACCCGCCGCCCGCCTTGGGCGTGGCCGAATTCAGGCGCGCGGCCACGATCATGCCCGCAAGCGCCGCCAAAACCCCCATATTCACAAAGGTCAAAAACACCAAACGATCGGTCTTAATCCCCGACAGTTTAGCCGCCTTTTCATTGCCGCCCAGCGCATAAATCCGCCGCCCCATCACGGTGTTTTCCGTGAAGAACGCATACATGATGGTCAGGATCGACAGCACGATCACCACATTGGGCAGGCCGCGGAAGGTGGCCAGTTTGTAGCCCACAAAGATCAAGGCCGCCGCGACGATCAGATTGCGCATGGCAAACATCGCCATGGGTTCGGGGGTAATGCCAAAGGTGATATCGCTTTTGCGGGCGCGCCAGCCAATATAGACAATCACAATCGCGGCCAGAATCACCACGGCCATCGCCGTCATATTCGGCTTATCCACGCCAAAGATATCGGGGATAAATCCCGTCGACAGCGACTGAAAGCTTTTCGGGAAGGGGCCGATGTTTTGCCCATTCAGCAGCCACAGCGTTAGCCCGCGAAACACCAACATACCCGCCAGCGTCACGATAAAGGACGGGATGCGCCAATAGGCAATCCAGTAGCCCTGCGCCGCGCCAATCACCATACCAACCAGCAGCACCAGCGAGATCACCACATAAACGGGCAGACCCATGTTGACTGTCAACACCGCGGCGACCGCACCTGTAAAGCCCACCACGCTGCCAACCGACAGGTCGATATGCCCCGCCACGATCACCAGCAACATGCCCAGCGCCATGATGATGACATAAGAGTTTTGCAAGAAAAGGTTGGTGATGTTTTGGGCCGACAGAAAATCAACCCCCAGAATCACCTGCACAATCACGGTAAAGAACACCACAATGGCCACCAGTGCCATCAGCATGCCATTCTCGCGCAGATGCGCGCCCAGACGCGCGCTCATATCTTGATCCTGTGCCATTACGCGGCCCTCCCTTTGGTTTTTCGGGCGTTATCGCCACCGTTTTTGGTCTGTGATTCCTTGCCCTTCAGGATCAGGGCCATGATTTTTTCTTGGCTGGCCTCGGCGCGGGTCAATTCGCCCACAATCGCACCTTCGTTCATCACATAGATGCGGTCGCACATGCCCAAAAGTTCGGGCATTTCCGACGAGATCATCAAAACTCCGCGGCCTCCAGCGGCCAATTCATTCATAATTGAATAAATTTCGAACTTTGCGCCAACATCAATCCCGCGCGTTGGTTCATCAAGAATCAACACTTGCGGATCGGTGAACAGCCATTTTGACAGCACGACCTTTTGCTGATTGCCGCCCGACAGATTGACCACTTTTTGAAAGACCGACGGGGTGCGAATGGCCAGTTGGTCGCGATAGCTATCGGCCACCTGCGTCTCGCGCCGCGCATCCAAAACCCCGCGCGTGGAAATGCCTTCCAGATTGGCCAAGGTGATGTTGCGCAAAATCGGCTCTTCCAGAACCAGCCCCAGCGATTTGCGATCTTCGGTCACATAGGACAGGCCCGCGGCAATGGCCGATGATACAGTGCTGCAATCCACCTCGCGCCCTGCCATTTTCACATGGCCCGAAATATTCTTGCCATAGCTGCGGCCAAACAGGCTCATGGCAAGTTCGGTGCGCCCCGTGCCCATCAGGCCAGCAATGCCGACAATCTCGCCGCGGCGCACATTCAGCGCCACGTTCTTGATCATCTGCCGCCCCGCCTGTTCGGGATGCCAGACGTTCCAATCCTGCACCTCTAGCAACACTTCGCCGATATCTGGGCTGCGCGCGGGATAGCGATTGGCCATATCGCGGCCCACCATATCGCGGATGATGCGATCTTCGGTGATATCGGCCTTGTCCAATGTGGAAATGGAGGCGCCATCGCGAATCACTGTAACACGATCCGCCACGCGATTAATTTCGTTCAATTTATGCGAAATGATAATTGATGTAACGCCCTGCGCCTTCAGCTCTAGCAGCAAATCCAACAGCTTTTGACTGTCATTTTCCTGCAAGGCGGCGGTGGGTTCGTCCAAAATCAACAAGCGCACGTTTTTCGCCAGCGCTTTGGCGATTTCGATCAGCTGCTGTTTGCCAACGCCCAGTTTTTCCACCTTTGTGGTGGGCGAATCGGTCAGGCCCACTTTGGCCAGCAATTGTTCGGTTTTCTGAAATGTCTCGGGCCAAGAAATAACGCCGCGCCCAGCCACTTCGTTGCCCAAAAACAGGTTTTCGGCAACAGACAGCAGCGGCACCAGCGCCAGCTCTTGGTGAATGATGATAATGCCCTTCGCCTCGGAATCGCGGATCGAACGATTGGCCAGCACAGCGCCATCATAGATGATCTCGCCGTCATAGCTGCCATGGGGATAGATGCCGGACAGCACCTTCATCAGGGTGGATTTGCCTGCGCCATTCTCGCCGCAAATGGCATGAATCTCGCCCGCCTCTACTGTCAGCGTCACATTATCCAGCGCACGAACACCTGGGAAGACCTTGGTGATCCCCCTCATTTCTAGCAAAGCAGCCATGTTTCCCCCCCAAAATCTGTGCCCACCCCAACCGGGGAGATGGGGCGGGCACAGAAACTTTGTTATTTCAGTTGGTCAGCGGTGTAATAGCCCGAGCCAACCAGAACTTCTTCATAGTTGGACAGGTTCACCGAAACAGGCTCCAGCAAATAGGATGGAACCACTTTCACGCCATTGTCATAGGTCGAGGTGTCGTTGATTTCAGGCTCGCCGCCCGACAGCAACGCATCCACCATCTTCACCGTTACGCCAGCCAGCGCGCGGGTGTCTTTGAACACGGTCGAATACTGCTCGCCCGCGATCATCGATTTGACCGATGGGATTTCAGCGTCTTGACCCGTGACGATTGGCATCTTCAAATCGCCCGAACCATAGCCCACGCCCTTGAGCGAGGACAGGATCCCGATCGACAGCCCATCGTAAGGCGACAATGCGCCGTGAACTTGCTTGTCGCCATAGTTTGCCGACAGGATGTTATCCATACGGGCTTGGGCCACAGCACCATCCCAACGCAGCGTGCCGACAACGTCCATGCCCATTTGGCCCGAACCGATGACGATATCGCCCGAATCGATCAGCGGCTGCAGAACCGACATCGCGCCATTATAGAAGAAGAAGGCGTTGTTATCGTCTGGGCTGCCGCCAAACAGTTCTACGTTCCATGGCTTTACATCGCCAAAACGCTCTTTCAGGCCAGCAACCAAGCTTTCTGCCTGCTGCACGCCCACTTTAAAGTTATCGAAGGTTGCATAGTAATCGACATTGCCCGAATCGCGGATCAGGCGGTCATATGCGATCACCTTGATGCCAGCAGCGGCGGCATTGTCCAAAGCATTCGACAGCGTGGTGCCGTCGATAGCTGCAATAACCAAAACCTTCACGCCCTTGGTGATCATGTTTTCGATCTGGGCAAGTTGGTTTGGAATGTCATCTTCTGCATATTGCAGATCGGTGGCATAGCCTGCTTCGGTGAATTGCTTCACCATCGATTCACCGTCCGAAATCCAGCGGGACGACGATTTTGTTGGCATGGAAATACCAACGGTGCCCTTGTCTTGGGCAAAGGAAACTGCGGGTGCGCCGATCATGGATGCAGCGACGCCCAGCGCCAAAAGCGCGCGTCTGGATAGTGTCATGGTTCCTCCCATTGTCGCAAAGCGACTGACGATTGACCTGTGGGGCATCGCCCCAAGGTGCGCGGAGTCTTGCCATTGGCATTTATATCCGTCAAATCATGTTACAGCATGAATTTATATCGAATTTGATATGATTAATCCAACCCTGCACAATGCCCTGTTGGCCAAGGGTCTGAAACTGTCGCATTTGCGGATGATGTCGGCCTTTTCCGATACGGCGCATATTGGGCAGGCTGCCCATGCTTTGGGAATCACTCAGCCTGCCGCCTCGCGCCTGCTGGCAGAGGTGGAGAAAATCTGCGGCTACCCTGTGCATATGCGGTCGGGCCGTGGTGTGGAATTGACCGAGGTGGGCCGCGCCTTGGCCACGCGGGCGGCGCGTATTTTGATGGAATTGCGCGACACCGCCCAAGAGGTAGAGGCCCATGGCAAGGGCAGCGTGGGCCAAGTGTCCATTGGCGCGGTCACCGCCCCTGCGCTGGACATCGTGCTGCCCGTAGTGCGCGAGGCGCGTTTTGCCTATCCGAACATTCAAATCGACGTGGCGGTTGCGCCTTCGGATTTTTTGTTCGGCCAGCTTTTGGGTGGGAAGATGGATTTCATCATTGCCCGCATCCCCGCTGGGGCCGATGCCAGCGCTGTGCGCGCGCAAGAGGTGGCGGGCGAGCCTGTGGCCTTGGTTGTACGCAGATCGCATCCTTTGGCGCATAAAACCCCCTTAACCATGCAAGATCTGACAGAGTTTGATTGGGTTTTGCCTGGACGAGGGATTCCGCTGGCCGATGCGGTCTTTGCCCGCTTTGCGCAACTGGGCTATCCGCCACCCAATCAACGGCTGACCACCTCTTCCTTTTTGCTGACGCTGGCGCTGCTGCAACAAAGCAATGCCATTGCGCCCCTGTCATCGGCGGTGGCTGCGCAGTTTGCAGGCGACAGTGACGGTGCCTTGGTGCGGCTAAAGACCGACCTTGGCATTGCAGTTTCTCCCTTTAGCATTTTGACACGGCGCGAAGGGGCCATGCCTTTGGCCGCGCGCAATGTGCTAGAGATTGTGCATGGGTTTTTGGCGCGGGAAAACACATCCTACAGCAATTTATAGACGCTGTTTTGAATGCGGCGCAGCACATCGACCTGCCCTGCCGCGCCCAGCTTGGCATAAAGCTGTTTGGAATAATGGCGCGCGGTTTCAGTGGTGAAATTCAGCGCCTCGCCTGCCTGCACGATGGATTTTCCCCCCGCCAATTGGGCCGCAAACCGCGCCTCGTTAGGGGTTAGGGCAAAGATTTCGGCCAAAATGGGCCATGGCTGATCTGGGGCAGGTTTTGCATCCAGAATATAAAGCATCGCCATAGCCCCGTGCTGCGCAAACGGCACCAAAAGCGCTTGGCGTTGGCCAAGCATCAGGGCCAAGGGTGCTGCGGTCTGCCCGCCCGCATAGGCCTGCAGTCTTTGCACCAGTTGCCGCTGCACAACGGGGGGCAGGCGCAGCTTATCAGCCAACAGCACCGCCGCTGGCACAGCACCGCTTGCCAGAATAACAGTGGCTTGCGCGCCCAGCAAAACCCAAGACAGGCCCAGCCGCGCCTGCATATCTTGGGCGGCGGCGCGGCCTGCCTGCGCGCGATCGTGCCGCCAGAATTGCAACGCCGCCAGCGCGATATGCGGGGCAAGGCCCGACAGCAGCGACGAGGTGGCCGATGCAAAATCATCGCCCTGCCGCGCCACAAGAACCCACGCATCACCGCCCCCTTCGGCGCGCACACGGATGGCGCGGTAAGGCTGGTCTGCGGCGATGTCATCGCCTGAATAGGGGCGCTGATAGCGCATCCGTTGCAGCGCCTCCGCATCCAGTGGCGCAGCGCCTGCGCCGAAAACTTGCGGTGATTCGCCTTCGCGTTGCACAGCCAGATAGGCCGACGCGGCCCCCGTGCGCCCCGCCAAGGCGCGCAAAAACCCCGCCCACGCGGGGTTTTCCTGCGCACTGCGATACAGGGCCAGTAAAATGTCACTCTCATCCGCTCTCATACCACGGAAATATCACAAATACCCCCCAAATGGGAGGTAAAATTACCGCCACCCTGCCTAAATGCAACGCAGATCAAACAGATGAGTATCCAATGACCCAATCTTTGACCCACCTGCGCCGCCTAGAGGCGGAATCAATCCACATCCTGCGCGAGGTTGTGGCCGAGGCTGAAAAACCAGTGATGCTGTATTCCATCGGCAAAGACAGCGCCGTGATGCTGCATTTGGCAAAAAAGGCCTTTTTCCCTGCGCCGCCTCCTTTCCCCTTGTTGCATGTCGATACCACATGGAAATTCCGCGAGATGTATGCCCTGCGCTCAAAGGCCGCCGACGAGGCAGGTATGGAATTGCTGGTGCATCAAAACCCCGAAGCAAAGGCGCGCGGCATCAACCCCTTTGATCATGGCCCCTTGCACACCGATATGTGGAAAACCGAAGGGCTGAAACAGGCGCTAGACCTGCACGGCTTTGACGCGGCCTTTGGCGGTGCGCGCCGCGACGAGGAAAAATCCCGCGCCAAGGAACGGGTGTTTTCCTTCCGCACGGCCAACCACCGCTGGGACCCCAAAAATCAGCGCCCCGAATTGTGGCGCCTGTATAACGCCCGCAAAGCCAAGGGCGAATCGATGCGCGTGTTCCCGATTTCGAATTGGACGGAATTGGACATTTGGCAATATATCCACCTAGAAGGCATTGAAATCGTTCCGCTATATTTCAGCGCCCCGCGCCCCACTGTGGAACGCGATGGCCTAACCTTGATGGTGGATGATGACCGCTTTCCGCTGAAACCGGGCGAAGTGCCTGTGATGAAATCCATCCGTTTCCGCACACTGGGCTGCTATCCGCTGACAGGCGCGGTGGAAAGCACCGCCAAAACCCTGCCCGAAGTCATTCAAGAAATGCTGCTGACCACCACATCCGAACGGCAAGGCCGCGCGATTGACAAAGACCAAGCCGCATCGATGGAGAAAAAGAAACAAGAGGGGTATTTCTGATGAGCCAGATTTACAAAACCGACGATCTGATCGCGTCTGATATCGACGCCTATCTGGACCTGCATCAGCACAAAACCATGCTGCGGTTCATCACCTGCGGGTCGGTCGATGATGGCAAATCCACCCTGATTGGCCGCCTGTTATATGACAGCAAGATGATTTTCGAAGATCAGCTTGCAGCCCTAGAGGCTGACAGCAAAAAGGTCGGCACCCAAGGCCAAGAAATTGACTTTGCCCTTTTGGTCGATGGTCTGGCGGCCGAGCGCGAGCAGGGCATCACCATCGACGTGGCCTACCGCTTTTTCGCCACTGAAAAGCGCAAGTTTATCGTAGCCGACACACCGGGCCACGAGCAATACACCCGCAACATGGTCACAGGCGCATCCACCGCCGATTTGGCCGTGATTTTGATCGATGCGCGCAAAGGCGTTTTGACGCAAACGCGCCGCCACAGCTATTTGGTAAAGCTGATCGGGATCAAAAACGTGGTGCTGGCGGTCAATAAGATGGACTTGGTCGGTTATGACAAGGCCGTTTATGACGCGATTGTTGCCGATTACACCGCCTTTGCCGCCAGCATTGGCATCACCGATTTCACCTCGATGCCAATTTCGGGATTTAAGGGCGATAACATCACCGCCAACAGCGAAAACATGCCGTGGTATCACGGCCCTGCCCTGCTGCCACATCTGGAAACGGTTGAGGTGGACGCAACGGCTGACCAAGCCAAGCCTTTCCGTATGCCCGTGCAATGGGTCAACCGCCCGAACCTTGATTTTCGCGGCTTTGCAGGGCTGATCGCAACGGGAACCATCCATAAGGGCGACGAGATTCGCGTGCTGCCTTCGGGCAAAACCTCGCATATCTCGCGCATTGTGACGTTGGATGGGGATTTGCAACAGGCTGTGGCGGGCCAATCGGTGACGCTGTGCTTTGCCGATGAAATCGACTGCTCGCGCGGGCAAGTGATTACGGCGGCAAATACCCCTTGCGAAGTGTCCGACCAGTTTGAAACCACCATCGTCTGGATGGACGAGGCAGAAATGCTGCCAGGTCGGCCCTATTGGCTGAAAATCGG
This sequence comes from Rhodobacter sp., assembly GCA_027490955.1. Taxonomy (GTDB): domain Bacteria; phylum Pseudomonadota; class Alphaproteobacteria; order Rhodobacterales; family Rhodobacteraceae; genus Cypionkella. Next base: position 209,801 of record JAIXXB010000004.1, on the reverse strand, counting down.
CACGCAAACTGTTTCGGCCACTGTGGGCCAGCCCAAATATCAGGTGAACGTCAACACGATGGAGCATCTGGCCGCCAAAACCCTTGATCTGAACGCGATCGGCGTGTGCAATATCACCACCGACCGCGCCATTCCGTTCGAGGCCTATGCCGATAATCACGATTTGGGCGGCTTTATTCTGATTGATAAGATGACCAATGCCACAGTCGCGGCGGGGATGATCCACTTCTCGCTGCGGCGGGCGCAAAATGTGCATTGGCAGGCGACAGATATTTCGCGCGAACATCACGCGAGCATGAAAAACCAAAAGCCCGCCGTGCTGTGGCTGACGGGCCTGTCGGGCGCGGGCAAATCGACGATTGCCAATATTGTCGAACGCAAACTTGCGCGGATGAATCGCCATACCTTCCTGCTGGACGGCGATAATGTGCGGCACGGGCTGAACAAAGACCTTGGCTTTACCGATGCCGACCGCGTGGAAAACATCCGCCGCGTGGGCGAAGTGGCCAAATTGATGACAGATGCAGGGCTGATCGTGATCACGGCCTTCATCTCGCCCTTCAGCGCCGAACGCGACATGGTGCGCGCGATGATGCAACCGGGTGAGTTTATGGAAATTCACATCGACACCACCTTGGACGAGGCGGAACGCCGCGATGTGAAGGGCCTGTATAAAAAGGCGCGCGCGGGGCAGTTGAAAAACTTCACAGGGATTGATTCGCCCTATGAAGCGCCCGAAAACCCCGAAATGCGCATCGATACCACCAAACTAACCGCCGAAGAGGCCGCCGATGCGATTATCGCGCGTCTGATCCCCTAAGGCGCGCGAATCACCGCACAAAGAAAAGCCCGCAAGGAAACTTGCGGGCTATTTTCATGGCCGATTGATCCGCGATTTACGCAATAGAAAAGGGTGGCTGAATGAACAGCCACCCTTTCTATAATTCAAAAATGAATTAGGCGTTGCTTGCTGCAAGTGCCAGAGCAACCAGCAACAGCAGTGGAACAACGTAGCCGCCAGCCGACGACGACGACGACTTTACAGCTGCTGCGTCAGCAACAGGCTCAGCAGCGCCGCCAGCGAAAGCGGAAGTAGCAGCAACCGACAGAGCGGCAGCAAGAGCGATCTTTTTCATAGTGTATCTCCAGTTTTCTGCGTGCCGCCGATTTTTGCAGAGGCGACGACAACGCACCCAAGACTATTCCTCGTGCACTTTGCTTAACCTGTAAGGGACGCAAAATGCAATGCGCTATATGGCAAAAATGCGCCGTTGCGCCACGATGTCGTCAAATTAGCAACACTTGCGTGCCGACTTTCGCCAAACTGAACAATTCTGCGATATGTTCGTTGTACAGCCCGATGCAGCCATTCGAAGATCGGCGGCCAATTTTGCGCGTATCATGAGTGCCGTGAATGCGGTAAAACTGCCAGCTTAGGTATAAAGCATGCGTTCCCAATGGGTTATCGGGCGATCCGCCGGGCACCATATCGGGCCATTCGGGATGGCGTTTTTTCATTTCAGGGGTGGGCCGCCATGGCGGTGCCACCACTTTTTGCGTCACCGCGGTGCTGCCTTTGCGCGTTAATTCATCAGAAAGGGGCACAGATGTGGGGTATAGCCGATAGGTTGATTGATCTTCCGACCAGAAATGCAGGGCGCGCGACGTGATATCGCATAAAATCGCGCCATTCTTTGTGCTGGCAAAGTAATCTTGCCAATTCAGCATCCGAAAGCTGGAGATGTTATTGCGAACGCCCGCGTTGGGGTTCTCCATCTCGGTGGTATTTCCGGGAAAGGCAGATTGGGCAAGGCTGGGCCCCGCCGCCAATGCTGCCACACCCATAACCAATGCGCCGCGCCGTGTGAGGCGCAGTTTGCTGTCAACGCTCATTCGTTGATCTCCTTTTCTGCTCTGCCCGCGCCATAGCATTTTCTAGGGCGAATCGCAAATATTGCGTCCTTTGCGATGATCACTTTGATTTGTAACCCCAGCCAAAGCCCGTTAAGACGTCATTCAACAGTGCCCGATGCCGCAGGTGACCCGATGAACAGACGTAACGCGATGGTTTTTGGCCTATCTGCCACAGTGCTGGCAGCCTGCGGCGCAAGAATGCCCGGCTTTGCGGGCGCGCATGACGCGGGCCGTTCGGCTGTTTACAAAATCAACGAAGCTCAGGCCCAAGCCATCCCATTTCGCGCGCTGGACGCCATCAACGCCATTCGCGCCCGCGCAGGGCTGGGCACACTTCAGTTCAGCGCCGAATTGAACGCCGCCTCGCTGACCCATTCGCGCGATATGTCGGTGCAAAATCGCCCTTGGCATTTTGGGTCTGACGGATCCTCGCCATTGCTGCGCGCCCAGCGCGTGGGCTTTCAAGGGCGTTTTTTGGGCGAGTTGATTTCGGAAACCTTTGAAACAGAATTGCAGACCATCAATGCATGGCTGCTAGAGCCGACAACCCGCACTGTTCTGCTAGACCCTGCCGCCACGCAAATGGGCTTTGCGTGGTATCAGGAATCGAATGGCAAGATATGGTGGACGCTGATGACGGGCGCCTAGCGCCAGCGCCGCGGCCTAAGGATAGATGTTGATCTGCACACCCGGATTGACCATGGCGAAAATCTCTTCCATTTCGCGGTCTCTTACGGCGATGCAACCCGCCGTCCAATCGCGCCCAGCAAACCATTCTTTCGGCCCGCCGTGGATGAAGATATCCCCACCTGGGCGTTTGTTTTGCGATTTGGCATATTCCCTATCCGCCTGATTCGGATAGCTGATACCCAGCGACAAATGATAGGCCGAATTGGGGTTGCGATGCGTGATCAGATAGGCCCCTTCGGGTGTTTTCTGATCGCCCTCAAACTGTTTTGGGCCAATAGGATTGCCGCCCAAACGGATGTTATAACTTTTCAGCACCTCGGTGCCGTGCAGCAGATACATACGGCGGTCGGCCTTATGCACCTCGATCAAGGTAACCGCTGGCCCATCATAGGTGCGAAACTTTTGGCCGCAGCCAGCCAAGGCGGCACCCGCCGTCAAAAGAAAAAAGCGTCTGTCTATCATTTTCTGCTCTTAATGTTTTTTGCAGCCATACAAAACCATATGGCCTATGGCCAGCACTTTATCGGCGCGAAAACCCTGCCGCCAGTTCAATATGCTGTGACCAGCGAAATTGATCGACCACTTGCACAAAATCCAACACATAGCCCGCGCTTAGCAAAATCTTGGCATCGCGGGCAAAGGTGACGGGGTTGCAAGACACGGCTGCAATGCGCGGCACCTTGCTTTGGGCTAGGGTTAGCATCTGCGCCTCGGCCCCTGCGCGAGGGGGGTCGATGACCACCGCGTCCATGCCCTTAAACTCGTCAGGTTCCAGAGGGCGGCGAAACAGATCGCGGGTTTGCGTTTGAACTTGGTGCAAATGGTCTGCATTGCGCGCGCCAAGGCTGAGCGCGGCCATCATCTTGGCATCACCTTCGACTGCCAGCACATCTGCCGCCTCGGCCAAGGGCAGGGCAAAGGTGCCCAGCCCCGCAAACAGATCAACAACCTTGCGCGCAGGGCCAATGGCGCGGCGCACTGCGGCAAGCAGGGCGGCCTCGCCCTCGGCGGTGGCCTGCAAAAACGCATGGGGTGGCGGCGTAACCATGGCGCGGCCAAAGCGCAACATGGGCGCATGGCGCATCGCCACCATCTCGCCATTCCATGTCAGCCGCGCAAAACCCGCCAATTCACAATGGCGCGCCAGTTCCATTTGGGCGGGCGCATCCAATTGCTTTGCCTCTGATACGGCAACATCCAGCCCGGTCAGGGTCTGCGTGACTTGGATTTGAATTTCCGCCACCCGCGTTGCGCCCAAGCGCACCAGCGGATCAAGCTTTGGCACTGCCGCCAACAGCTCGGGGTGCAAAAGCTGGCAATTGGGAATATCCACCAACACATCTGACGCGCGGGCATGAAAGCCAATCGTCACCCCGCCCTTGGTGCGCCGCGCCGAAAATGTTGCCCTGCGCCGTGATTGCACGGGCGAGATGTGCATGGGCAAAAACGCAGCCTCTATCCCCTGCCCGCGCAGGGCCGATTGCACAACCTCGGCCTTCCAATCCGCCACAAAGCCATCAGAGGCATGTTGCAACGCGCAGCCGCCACAGGTGCGGGCATGGGCGCAAGGCGGGCGCACACGGCTGGGGCTGGGCGTGATGATGCGCAGCGCCGCCAGATCATCGCCTTCCACCTCTTCACCCGGCAAAAAGCCTTTCAAATACAAAGGCCCATCTGGCCCCATGGCAACAGCATCGCCCAAATGGCCTAGGCGCTGAATCAGCAGTTTCATTCGGCGGCCTTTACATCAACGCCAATGAACCCACCCGATTGGCGCGCCCAATATTTGGCATAAAGCCCGCCCTTGGCCAGCAATTCGCTGTGGCTGCCCTGTTCGGCAATATGGCCGTCATCCATCACAATAATGCGGTCCATTTCCGCAATGGTTGACAGGCGGTGCGCAATGGCCAGCACTGTTTTTCCCGCCATCACTTTGGCCAGCGCGCCTTGGATATGGGCCTCTACCTCGCTGTCCAGCGCAGAGGTCGCCTCGTCCAGCACCAAAATCGGCGCATCTTTCAAAAAGGCGCGGGCAAGGGCAATGCGCTGGCGTTGCCCGCCTGACAGTTTGACCCCACGCTCGCCCAAATAGGCATCATAGCCCGCGCGGCCATTGAAATCCTTCAGTCCCAGAATAAACTCATGCGCCTCGGCGGCGCGGGCTGCGGCGATAAGCTCTTCCTCACTGGCCGAAGGGTTGCCATACAGGATATTCTCGCGCGCTGTGCGGTTGAACATCGCTGTTTCCTGCGTGACCATGCCAATTTGCCGCCGCAAGCTTTCTTGACTGACATCGCGCAGATCAATGCCATCAATCAAAACGCGGCCATGTTCGGGGTCATATAGCCGCATGATCAGGGCAACCAAGGTGGTTTTGCCCGCACCAGAGGCCCCAACAATGCCCAGCTTTTCCCCTGCCTTGATGCTAAGGGAAATACGATCCAGCCCACCCTTTTGCCGCCCATAGGCAAAGGACACCTCTTGCAACTCGATCATGCCTTTGGCACGGGGCATTTCAGCCGCGCTTGGCTTATCGGTTAGGGTATAGGGCACGCAAAGGGTGCGCAGCCCATCTTCCACCTCGCCCAAATTACCGAAAATCGACATAAGGCTAAACGAAACCCAGCCCGTCATCTGGCTTAGCCGAAACGACACTGTGCCAGCAGCGGCAATATCGCCAAGGCTGGCGGCGCCAAGGCTCCACAACCAAACTGTGCCGCAAACCAGCAAAACAGGCAAAACACCCGCAATCGCTGTCAGCGAAAACCGAAACCAAGACGAGATCATACCATAAGCTATGGCCTTTTCCCGAAAGCCTGCCATCGCCTCTAGCGCAACGCGGTCTTCATGCGCGGCATGGGCGAACAGTTTGACAGTTTTCATATTGGTGACCGTGTCCACAATCTGCCCTGTCACCATCGCCCGCGCCGCCGCCCGCGCGGCAGATGCCCCACGCACACGGCGCAAAAACACGCTGATAAACAGCCCGTACCCAATAACCCACAGCGCCAACAGCCCCGCAATGCGCTGATCGATGGTGAACAAAAGCAGCAGCGACCCCGCCACGGAAGACAGCGAAAACGCAGTGGTTTCGATCATCGATGCCACAACATCGGTCGCAGCGCGGGCAGTTTGCATCTGCTTTTGCGCAATGCGGCCCGCAAAATCATTATCAAAAAAGGTCACCGCTTGGCCCATAGTATAGCGGTGCAAGCGCGACAGGATCAGCGGAAAGAGATTCGGCTCTAACCTGATCGAGGCTGCCGCCGTGTTCATGCCAAAGGCAAAGGGACGCAGCACCAAATAATAAAAGGTGAACAGCACCAGCACCCAAAGATGGTCACGAAACACGCTGGCAGGATCTGCCCCCGATAGGGTGTCAATCACCAAGCCCAGCAGCGTGGCCGTCACCGCCTCCATCGAGCCTGTTGCAGCCGACCACATGGTGGCCCAAACCACACCCCAGCCCGCGCCTTTCAGCGCCCAGCGAAAAAACGGCAGCATTTTTTGCGGCGGCGGGGTGATGGCGGGCGCAAATGCAGGGATTTGCGGGCCAAGTATGGCGGAAAAGCTCATGCATCTTCTCCCAAAAACCCACCCGATTGGCGCGCCCAGAACCCTGCATACAGGCCCTTTTGCGCCAAAAGTTCGCTATGCGTGCCTTGTTCTGCGACGCGGCCATCATCCAGCACGACAATCCTGTCCATCTGCGCAATGGTCGAAAGGCGGTGCGCAATGGCAATCACGGTTTTGCCCTGCATCACACCATATAAGGCGGCTTGAATGGCCGCCTCTGCCTCGCTGTCCAAGGCAGATGTCGCTTCGTCCAAAATCAAAATCGGCGCATCTTTCAAAATCACCCGCGCCAGCGCCACACGCTGGCGCTGCCCACCCGAAAGTTTCACCCCGCGCTCGCCGACATGGGCATCAAAACCCATCCGCCCCTGCGGATCGCGCAGGGTTTGGATAAAGCCCAGCGCATCGGCTTTGCTGGCGGCATCGATCATCTCTGCCTCGCTGGCTGTGGGGCGGCCATACAGGATATTGTCGCGCACCGAGCGATGCATCAGACTGCTGTCTTGCTGCACCATGCCAATTTTCGCGCGCAGGCTATCTTGGGTGACGCTGGCGATATCCTGCCCGTCAATCAAAATTCGCCCCGATTCGGGGGCGTAAAAGCGCAAAATCAACTTGACCAAGGTAGATTTGCCAGACCCCGACCGCCCAACAATGCCAATCTTTTCATTTGGCTTGATCGTCAGGCTGATGCCCTGCAACCCACCCACGCCGCGCCCATAATGGTGCGAAACCCCGTCCAGAACGATCTCGCCCTTGGAAAAATTCAGCGCTGGCGCGTTTGGCGCATCAGTCAGCGTCACCGCCTGCGCTATGGTCTGCATCCCTTCGGAAATTGTGCCAAGGTTCTTCACCAAATTGGTCGTCACCCACATGATCCAATAGGTCATGTTGGTCAGGCGCAGGGCGATGGTTGTGGCCAGCGCGACAGTGCCCAATGTGGCCGCCCCCGTGTACCACAGGTAAATCGCCCAACCCGTGATCGCCGTCACCAAAAACCCGTTCAGAAAAGACAGCGTTGTGTCCATCTTGGTGACAATGCGCATTTCGGCCATGAAAGACTGGCGCGCATCTTCGATCGCCTCGCGCCCATAGGCCAATTCTTGATTGCCATTGGCAAACAGCTTGACCGAATGGATGTTGGAATAGCTGTCCACCACGCGGCCCGTCACGGCTGATCGCGCCTCGGATGCGCGCTCGGCAGCAGGGCCTGCGCGCCGCACTGTCCAGCGCATCAGCAAAAGATAGCCCGCAAACCAAACCACCAAGGGCGCCAGCAAAATCGGATCTGCCCCCGCCAGCATGATCCCCGCCCCAATCAGCGACGTCGATGCAAAAGCCACGGCATCAAACGTGTCAAACACCACTTCGCCAGCCGCAGGGGGGGTTTGCATGATCCGATTGGCAATGCGGCCCGCAAAATCAGATTCAAACCAGCCCACGGGTTGGCGCAGCACATGGGCATGGGCGCGATACCGCATCATCGAGGTGAAATTGGGCAAAATTGTATTGTGCAAAAGCGCCACGCCCACAGCGCCAATCATGGGTTTGGCCAGCAACACCGCCAGCCCCACCATCAAGATTTCACTGCCATAATCGGCCCAAATCTGCGCGGGCTGGCTTGCGGCCAAGACATCCACAATGCGCCCCATATACCAAATCAGCGCCACTTCCAAAATGGCGTTCAGCGCCGAAATAACGCCCGTAACCAGAAAGATTTTCCGAAATGGGCGCACATATTCGGCCAAAAACGGCCAAAGCCGTGTCGGCGGTATGTCGCGGGTCGGATAGGCTTGGTAGGGGTCAATCAACCCCTCGAAAAATTTGAACATTTGGATGCGCTCCTGCGAGGCAGCATATATCGCAAGGCGTGCAAAGGGAAAGGGCGGTTAAATCAGGTCTTGCTTAAGCGCGCGCAAATCACTGGCCAGCCAGCGCTGTGTGGCCCGTGCCAGCGCGCGGCCCAAGTCTGGGCCTGACAGACGCGGCATGAAATCGGCAGCGGTCACGGGGCAAATGGCCGCAACGCCGCGCTGCACGTCACCTTGCCAATCTTGCGGCAGGCTTTGACCAAGCAGCGCCGCACGCGCAAAGATGATGTCGCCCGCCACCTCCTGCCCATGCCGCCAGCCCAGCGCGGCGGGGGTCAGATCACTGCCCAGATCGCCGCGAATATTGTCCAGCATCGCCATTTCAGCCCGCGAGAGGCGCAAACTTGCCCCCACATCCTGCCCGCCCAACAGCGCGAGTCGTGCCAGAAAGCCGCGCGGGCGGCCCTGTTCCAAATGCACTAATGGCGCGATCAGCCGCGGATCAGCGCCTGCCAAAGCCCGCGCCAAAACACCCACTTGCGCCATCGCGGCCAAGGCGGGGGCAGGATCTGTTGCGGCCAACAGCTTGCGCATTTCTTGGCCCACACGCTCGCGCGAGAGAGTGTCCATCCCGTCCAGATGCGCGGCGCAGGCGGCCAATGTTTCGGCATCAAAACCCGCAGCCGCATCGCCATATATCGCCGTGAACCGAAAGAATCGCAAAATGCGCAGGTAATCTTCGCGGATTCGCGCCTCTGCCTCCCCGACAAAGCGCACACGGCGCGCGGTAAGATCGGGCAATCCGCCCAGCGGATCAATCACTGTGCCATCGGCGGCAATATACAGCGCGTTGATGGTAAAATCCCGCCGCGCCGCATCTTGCGCCACATCTTGCGAAAACTGCACCACAGCGTGGCGGCCATCGGTGGCAATGTCGCGGCGAAAACTGGTCACCTCATAGGCGCGCTGAGGGGTGATGACAGTGACAGTGCCGTGATCTATGCCCGTGGGCACGGCCCGAAACCCCAATTGCTGCGCAACCTTGGTAACTGTTTCGGGCAGGGCTGCGGTGGCCAGATCTACATCCGATATCGCCAGCCCCATCAGCGCATTGCGCACGCAACCACCCACGGCCAAGGTCTGAAACCCCGCGCCTTCCAGCGCCGCCATCAGGCGCTGCAACCCGCTTTCATGTAACCAATCCGCCGCGATTTTCATGGGCTTAGCCTTTGCGCCAAGCCATATAGCACCCGCGCCGTGGCCCCCCAAATATAATAGGGGCCATAGGGCACAATATAGTAATTGCGCGGCTGTCCCTGCCAATGGCGCTGCTCGATACGAAAATTGTCCAGATTGCGCAGAAAATCCAGCGGCACGGAGAACACCTCGGCCACTTCGGCGCGATCGGGGGTAAAGGGGGGTGGTGCGCCCACGACACCGATGAAAGGGGTCATCTGAAACCCCGTCACCGTTTCATGGGCAGGCAACGCACCCAAGATCTGCACATGCGCAGGCGGCAGGCCAATTTCCTCGAACGCCTCGCGCAGGGCGGCATCTTGGGGTGTTTCGCCCGCATCCACCTTTCCACCCGGAAAGGCGATTTGCCCCGGATGATGTTTCAAATGCGATGCGCGTTTGGTCAGTATAATGCGGCCCTGCATCACAGGGATCAGCACCGCAGCAGGGCGCAAAGGGCGGGCAGATTTGGCAACATGGCCGTTCAAATCATAATCGGACGAACCCGCTGTGGTGCGGGCCAAGGCCGCGATCAAATCTGAAACATCATCCCGCATCCACTGCCTTTTCGGCCTGAAACCCCAAAGTTTTGGGATCAAATTCGTAATGCTTTCCGCAGAATTGGCAATCGGCTGTCACCACGCCTTCGGCGGTGGTCATGGTGGCGATATCCTTGGCCGAATAAATCGACATCGCCTGCACCACTTTCTCTGGCGCGCAAGAGCAGCCAAACTGCACCGCTTGCGCATCAAACACGCGCGGCGCTTCTTCGTGAAACAGTCGCAGCAGCAGATCCGTTGGGCTGACCGATGGGCCGATCAGCTCAATCTCTTCAACAGTGTCCAGCAAGATATTGGCGCGGTTCCAGTTTTCCGCCTCGGCCCCTGCCAGAATATCGGCATGCGACAGCAATCCACCCTCGCCACTGCCCGCATCGGCGGCGACAGTGCCACCCACGGCAGGCATATGTTGCAACATCACGCCGCCCGCGCGCCATGATTGTGCCGCACCGGGTGTCTGGCTTTTGCCAAAGGTCAGGGCAAAGCGGGTGGGTATCTGTTCCGATTGCGCGAAATAGGTCTGCGCGCAATCTGACAGGGATTTGCCCGCAATAGGGGTAAAACCCTGATATGGCTGCATATCATCGCCCTGATGGATCATCACCGCAAAATAGCCTTGGCCAATCTGGCTGAACGGGGCTGCGCTGTGATCCAGCGTATCTTTGTTATAGCTGGCATAGGCGCGGATGCGGGCGGGCTGGCCCTCTTCCTCGGGGCCATAATAATCGGTGGCAATCAGGCGCGCAGGGCCGTTGCCGCGTATTTGCAGGCTGAGTTTCCAGCGCAATTTCACCGATTGGCCGATCAGCGCCGTCAATATAGCGGCCTCGGCCACCAGCGCCTCGATCACAGGGGGATAGTTATGCTGGGCCAGCACATTATCCAAAACCCCATCCAACCGCGCAACACGGCCGCGAATAAGTGGCAAGTCCAGTTGAAAGGGAAGAACTGTGTCATCCCACGCGATCTGCAGGCCCGTTGTCATTGGTATTTCCTATTGCCGCCAAACTTGGCATAAAAATGCTATATATAGGGCAAGGCGCGCAGCACCAAGGGGGCAGTGTGGGGAAAAATTTTGGCATCAAACGCTATGGTCGAAGCCCTGTGGCAGGCCAAAGCTATCGCCGCCGTCCAGGGGTTTATGCTGTGCTGTTCGATGGCGCCTCGGTGCTGCTGACGCATCAGCGCGAGCCAAGCCCTGAATATCAACTGCCCGGCGGCGGGATAGATCGCGGCGAAGCACCCATCGCCGCCCTGCACCGCGAAGTGATGGAGGAAACGGGCTGGCATATTGGCCCGCCGCGTTGGATTGGCACCTATCGCAGATTCACCTTCATGCCCGAATACAATCTATATGCCGAAAAACTATGTTACATTTTTCTGGCGCGCCCCATCTTGCGCCTTGGCCCACCCACCGAAAAAGGCCACAGCGCCATTTGGGCCAGCCCCAAGGTGGCGGTAGACATTTTGGCCAATGAGGGTGACCGCGATATGCTGATCAAAGCATTGGTTTAGGCGAAAAATCCACCATTAGGGCCGAGACGTCATCATCAAACTCTGCGCCAGCACGATGGGTCTGCAAATCCCATACCAAAGCCTCCAGCAGGTCTAGCCCCATCATTTTTGCGTTAGATTGCAATATCTTGGCAAGCCCGTCTTGGCCAATCTCTTGTCCCTTTTCGTTGCAACATTCGGTCACACCATCGGATGTGATCACCAGCCGATCACCTGCACCAAGGGTAAAGGAAACTTCGTCAAAAACAGCATTGGCAATCAGCCCAATGGGCAAGCCACCATCGCCAAGCTCTTCCACCTGACCCGTGGCGCGCAGCAAAACGGGGTGCGGATGGCCCGCCTGCACCAGTTTGCCCGCACCTGTGGAAAGATCAATTTCAGCATAGGCAAAGGTGAAATACTGATCTACCTGCCAATCTTCCAAAAGTAGATCATTCAGCCTGCGCGCCACAATCGCGGGCGGCCACGCATCACCGCCACCATCGGGCGATGGGCGCAAAGCGATGTTTTGGTCGGGCGATGTGCCCGTCAGCAAACCTGCCAGCCGCGCCGTCATCATCGCAGAGGCCACACCATGGCCCGATACATCTACGGCAAATACCGCGATCCGCGTCTGATCTATCGGGAAACTGCCCACAAGATCACCGCCAACATGGCCCGATGGGCGCAAAACCACCGACACAGTCCCGCGCCCATAATCGCGCTGCCGATCACGGACAAGGGCAAGCTGCAGCTTGCGCGCCTCGATCAAATCGCGATCCAGCGAATCATAGACCTTTTGCAATTGCGACAGCGTGCTGCTGACCAGCGCGTTTTTCTCATGCAATTCTTCTTGCATGTTCAAAATCCGCTCGCCCGCGCGCAGGCGCGCCCGCAACTCCTCCGAGGTGACGGGTTTTGTCAGGTAATCATCTGCCCCGCTTTCCAAACCTTTGGCGATTTCAGCCTTTTCCGATTTTGAGGTGAGCAGCACGAAATAGCCGTAGGTTTCATGGTTCAGCGCGCGAAAATTGCGGCAAAACGTGACCCCGTCCATTTCAGGCATCACCCAATCGGACAAAATCATATCAAAGCTGGTGTTGTGGCACAGCGACAGCGCGGCTTGGCCTGATGCGGCTTCGGTCACCTCATATCCCCAGCGGGAAAGCTGCAACCGCAACGCCGTGCGTTGTGCGCGAGAATCATCGACAACCAGCACTTTGCGGGGCAAGAATGCACTGGTTGCGGCGGCGGCGCTGGCGAAAATGGCGGGATGCTCTGACAATTCCTGCTCCTTTCATCTGTTGTGCCAGCGATTCTTTAACGTAGGGTGAACGTTAAAATGCGGTGGATTTTCCACCCAAGTGCAGAGAAATCTTTAACCCAAACCGCACAAAATGCCGAAAACTGGGTGGGGTGAACATGATAGATTGGGATCGCGTGCGCGAATTGCAGCATGAAATTGGCAAAGACGAATTTGCCGAAGTTGCCACCATGTTCTTGGACGAGGCTGATGACGTTTTGGCGCGAATCACCCCTGCGGGTGGGGCAGCGCGGTTACGGGATGATTGCCATTTCCTAAAGGGGGCAGCGCTGAACCTTGGCTTTGCCAGCTTGGCCGACCTGTGCCAAGCCGCAGAACGCCGCGCAAAGGCGGGCGATTGCGGGGTGAATCTGGCCGAAATGCGCCAATGTTACCACGCCTCTCGCGAAGCGTTCATCTTGGGCTTGGCCGAATTTGCTGCCTAAATCAAAAACTCGGCCAAAGTTTCGTCATTGGTGATGTCACGATAGGTGAAATTGGCCGCATCCAACTGCTGGGTCAGGGCTGCAAAGTTGCTGGCTGCTTTGGTTTCAATGCCAATCAGTACCGAACCAAAATTGCGCGCTGATTTCTTCAAATACTCGAATCGCGCGATGTCATCGTCGGGGCCAAGCATGTTCAAAAACTCTTTCAACGCACCTGGCCGCTGAGGCATGCGCAAGATGAAGTATTTCTTCAGCCCCGCATAGCGCTGGGCACGTTCTTTCACTTCGGGAAGGCGTTCAAAATCAAAATTCCCGCCTGAGGTCACGCAAACCACACGCTTGCCGCGCAGATCGCTGGCCAACACATCCAACACATCCACCGAAAGCGCGCCAGCAGGTTCCAGCACGATACCTTCGACATTCAGCATTTTCAGCATGGTGATGCAAATACGGTCTTCTGGGGCGAGCAGCACCTGTTCTGGCCGCGCCCATTTCAGATGTTCAAAGGTTTTATCCCCCATCCGCGCCACGGCCGCACCATCGACAAAACTGTTGACCGATGTCAGCCGTTCGGGCCGCCCCGCCGCCAGCGCCGCCGTCAGGCTGGCCCCGCCCATAGGTTCCACAAAGATAAACTGCGTTTGCGGTGCCACATCGCGCATATAGCGGGTGATCCCTGCCGAAAGCCCGCCACCCCCCACAGGCAAAATCACCAAATCAGGCGCGCTGCCCAATTGTTCCAAAATCTCAACCGCCACACTCGCCTGCCCTTCGATCACATCGTAATCGTCAAAGGGCGATAGGAAATAGGCGGCATTTTCCGCACAATAGGCCTGCGCGGCTGACAGGGTTTGGTCAAAATAGTCGCCCGTCAGCACCACTTTGACCGAATCGCCACCAAAGGCGCGCGTTTTGTCAATTTTCTGCTGCGGCGTGGTCACGGGCATGAAAATCACACCTTCCACCCCGAAATGGGCACAGGCAAAGGCCACGCCTTGGGCGTGATTTCCTGCGCTGGCACAGACAAAACTGCGCTGATCGGGATGATTGGCGCGCACTTTGCGCATCGCGGTGAAGGCTCCGCGCAGCTTATAGCTGCGCACGGGGGTCAAATCTTCGCGCTTTAGCCAGATTTCCGCGCCATATTGTGCCGACAAATGCACATTCTGCTGCAACGGCGTGCGCGCAAACAGCGCCCGCAGCGCGCGGGTGCTGTCTTGCACCTGTGGGACAAAATCATTCATCCGCCGATTAAGCCCCAGCTTGCAGAAAAGGCAAGGCTTGCCCACCTTGCCCCCGCCCCCAATTATGGGTAATCGCGCTCAAACATCTTTGGAGGCCCACCATGTCTGCACCCAAAAAAGTCGTCCTTGCCTATTCGGGCGGGCTGGATACCTCGATCATCCTAAAGTGGCTGCAAACCGAATATGGCTGCGAGGTGGTGACCTTTACCGCCGATTTAGGGCAGGGCGAAGAATTAGAGCCCGCCCGCGAAAAGGCGATTTTGCTGGGGATTAAGCCAGAAAACATTCATATCGTCGATGTGCGCGAAGAATTCGTGCGCGATTTCGTCTTTCCGATGTTCCGCGCAAATGCCCTGTATGAAGGGCTGTATTTGCTGGGCACGTCCATCGCGCGGCCGCTGATTTCGCAGCATCTGGTGCGCATTGCCCATGAAACAGGGGCCGATGCGGTGGCACATGGGGCCACGGGCAAGGGCAACGATCAGGTGCGCTTCGAGTTGTCGGCCTATGCGCTGGATCCATCCATCCGCGTGATTGCCCCGTGGCGCGAATGGGATTTAACATCCCGCAGCAAACTGCTGGAATTTGCCGAAGCAAACCAAATTCCAATTGCCAAGGACAAGCGCGGCGATGCACCCTTCAGCGTGGATGCAAACCTGTTGCATACCTCGTCTGAGGGCAAAGTGCTGGAAAACCCCGCCGAGGAAGCGCCCGAGTTTGTTTATCAGCGCGTCACCCCCGTGGAAAAAGCCCCCGACACGCCCGAATATGTGGAAATTTCGTTTGAACGCGGCGATGCCGTGGCCATCAATGGCGAAAAGCTTTCCCCCGCCACCATCCTGACACGGCTGAATGAAATGGGCGGCAAGCATGGCGTTGGCTTGCTCGACTTGGTGGAAAACCGCTTTGTCGGGATGAAGTCGCGGGGCCTCTATGAAACACCCGGCGGGACGATTTTGCTAGAAGCGCATCGCGGGATTGAACAGATCACGCTAGATGCAGGCGCGGGCCATTTGAAAGACAGCATCATGCCCCGCTATGCCGAACTGATTTACAACGGCTTCTGGTTCAGCCCCGAACGCGAGATGTTGCAGGCGCTGATCGATAAATCCCAAGAACATGTCACCGGCACGGTGCGGGTGAAACTGTATAAAGGGTCGGCGCGGACAGTTGCCCGTTGGTCAGACCATTCGCTGTATTCCGAAAAGCATGTGACGTTTGAGGAAGACGCGGGCGCCTATGACCAAAAAGACGCGGCAGGGTTTATCAAGCTGAACGCGCTGCGGCTAAAGCTGATTGCCACGCGCAATGCGCGGGTGAAGAAGAAATAGGAATGTTGCAGCAGCGACTTCCGGGCCGAGACAATCTTGATGCGCTGCTGGGCCTGCGTGTGGGCCCTGCACAACAGGGGTTGGTGGCCGAGGCGGCAGTTACCCTTGCGCAGGCGCAATTTGAACCGGGGTCTGTGGTGTGGGGTCTTTGGAACGACGACACTGCCGTCGGCCTGATGGCCATGATCGATCCGCGCCACTCTCCCTTTCTTGATCCTTCCGACGACCCAAAGGCGGCCTATCTGTGGCGCTTGCTGATTGATGCCGCGCACCAAGGGCGCGGGTTTGGCCGCAAGGCGCTTGACCTTGCGGTCCAGCAAACCCGTGCTTGGGGATTGCCAAGATTAACTGTGACAGTGGTTGATCGTGAAAACTCTGCCCTGGGGTTTTACGAAAACTATGGGTTCCAAAAAACAGGCCGCCTGCCGCATAGTGAGGTAGAGCTTGTCTTGAAGGTTGCCGAATAGCGCTGTCACGCCATCAGCGAAAACTTGGCGAGTTTTTCATAATATAGCATCGCGCGTTCGGCTAAATCGGCAAATCCTGCATCCAAGCTTGGCAACGGGCCTTCCGCCGCGCCAAAGCCCGTGGATTTCCACACCTCATCATACCAATGGCTGGCCCAGACCCCGTCATAGGGTTTGGGGCCTGCGGGCCAGTTCAGCATGGTTTCGGTGAAGGGAATGCCAAGACTCGCGCAAAGGCGCGACAGGGTTTCGCGCGGATTGGCGCGAATATCCGAGGAATCCACGACCAAAGGCGCGGCCCCTTGCATCTGCGCCACTTGGTCGAACAGTTCCGCCTGCTGGACAAAACCAATATCTGCCAAAGTCGGCGCTTCGCGTTTGCGGGCATAGCTGGCGATCACGCGGGCGGGGTGGCGGATCAAAAACACATTGGTCAGCTCTTTGATAAAGCCGCGATCAAAGGCGGGGATCATATGCATCGTCATATGCTTTTGATACACCAGCGCCGCGCCCTGCGGTGTTGGCCCCAAACACTGCGCCGCCACATCGGGGGCATGGGTGCTTTGGCTGGCAATCACCTCTGCGCGCATCGGGTGATGGATGCCCGTGGCGGCCAGATAGGCGGCATAAAACGGCTCGTCCACGACGGCGCAATCACCCCGCGCCGCAAAGCTATACATCAGCGCGGTCGACAGGTTGCGCGGGCCAGACCACATGGCAATTCTTTGAGGCACGGCGCTGCTCATGCTCCAACAAAGGCCTTATACAAATCGCGCAGCCTTTGGGTGACAGGGCCCATTTGCCCCGTGCCAATCACACGCCCATCAATACTGCCCACAGGCGTTTGTGCGCCAAAAGTGCCCGTCAAAAACGCCTCATCCGCGCTGTAGGTATCGACCAAGGTAAAATTGCGTTCAAATACGGGGATGTCATTGGCGCGGCACAAATCAATCACCTTCTGCCGCGTAATGCCGTTCATGCAATAATCGCCCGTGCTTGTCCAAACCGCGCCCTTGCGCACGATAAAGAAATTGCAGGCGTTGGTGGTGTTCACAAATCCGTGGATGTCCAGCATCAACGCCTCGTCCGCACCTGCCTTTTCGGCGGCGATGCAGGCCAGAATACAGTTCAACTTGCTATGCGAATTCAGCTTTGGGTCTTGGGTCATGGGCAGGCCGCGCAGATGCGGCACTGTGGCCAATTTGATCGGGCGGGGCAGCTTTTGCCGCGAATGTTCCATGATAATCGCCACTGTCGGCCCCTGCTGCGAGAGTTTCGGGTGCTGGAATGGCCGCGTCTTCACCCCCCGCGTCACCATAAAGCGCGCATGCACATCGCTGTGCATCCCATTGGCCTTTTGCGTGTCTAACAGCGCGGTTAGAGCCTGTTCTTTCGTCATCCGAATGTCCAGATCAATGGCCTTGGCCGCCTCGAACAAGCGATCAAAATGCTCATCCGCAAAGGCCCATGTGCCGTTGTACAGGCGCAGCCCTTCCCACACGCCATCGCCCAGCATGAACCCCGCATCATAGACCGAAACCAGCGCCTCGCGCTTTGGCACGATGCGGCCGTTCACATAGATAAGGATCTGTTCATTGCGGGCATCTTCTTCGGCCTGATGGGTGGAAACATGGCCCGTTTGCGTATCAGTCATTGTGATCTCCTTTGCAGGGCCACGCTACAGCGCGCGCGCCCCGTCACGCAAGCGTGTCTTGCCTGTGATCGATTCGCGCTAAATGATGGCATAAATCTGAAAGGACATCCTATGCACCGCATTATTCTGGCCACCTTGCTGCTGATTGCCCCCCTTTGCGCCCGCGCCGATACAGCCATTGTGGCAGGGGGCTGTTTTTGGTGCGTCGAGTCAAATTTCGAAAGCGTGAAGGGCGTGTCGGGGGTTATCTCGGGCTATACGGGCGGCGATTTGGAAAACCCCAGCTATGAAAATCACGAAGGTCATTACGAGGCGGTCGAAATCACCTTTGATCCCAGCATCATCAGCTATGACCAGATTATCGCCAAATTCCTGCGCTCTACCGATGTGGTGGATGATGGCGGCCAGTTCTGCGACCGCGGCCCTGCCTATCGCAGCGCGATTTTCACCCAAAACGCCGCCCAAGAGGCCGTGGCCAAGGCTGAATTGGCCCGCGCGCAGGCTGAATTGGGCCAAACCATCGTCACCCCCATTTTGCCCGCCAAAACCTTTTGGATCGCCGAAGATTACCACCAAGATTACTATAAGGGCGAAAACATTGTACTGACGCGCGGCGGCGTGAAAACACAATCCGAAGCCTATCAATATTATCGCAAATCTTGCGGGCGCGATGCGCGCATTGCCCAGCTTTGGGGCGATCAAGCCGCTTTCGTGCATAAGGAATAGCGCGCACAACTATGGGCTTTCTGTTCCCAGCAGGCTTTTGTAACCTGCAGCAAAGAGGGACGATGTGAGCACGGATTCCGTCACACCAATGATGGCCCAATACCTTGAGATCAAGGCGCAAATGCCTGATGCGCTTTTGTTTTATCGTATGGGCGATTTTTACGAGATGTTCTTTGACGATGCCACACAGGCAGCGGCAGCGCTGGATATCACCCTCACCAAACGCGGCATCCATAAAGGCGAGCCGATTTCCATGTGCGGTGTGCCCTATCATGCCGCCGAGGGATATTTGCAGCAGCTTATTCGCAAAGGCTTTCGCGTGGCCATTGCCGAACAAATGGAAGACCCCGCCGAGGCGAAAAAGCGTGGCTACAAATCCGTGGTGCGGCGCGAGATTGTCCGCCTTGTCACACCCGGCACGCTGACCGAAGAGGCGCTGCTGGATGCACGCAAACACAATTTTCTGGCCGCCTATGCCAAGGTGCGCGATGGCGCGGCACTGGCGTGGTGTGATGTATCGACAGGGGCGCTGCATGTATCCTCTTGCCCAATCATGCGCCTTGGCCCCGAACTTGCGCGGCTATGCCCCAGCGAAATACTGCTGATCGAAGATGAGGACGAGGTCATCCGCGCCATCGCAACCGAGGCGGGCGCCGCTGTGACAGACCTCTCGCGCGCCAGTTTTGATTCGGGCTCTGCCGAACGGCGGCTGTGCACAGCGTTCAAAGTGGCATCACTGGATGCCTTTGCCCATTTGGATCGGGCCGAGATATCGGCGCTGGGCGCTGTTTTGGATTATATTTCCCTCACTCAGCGCGGCCAATTGCCCCTGTTGCGCCCGCCCGTGCAGGAAAAACTGGGCGGCACGATGATGATTGATGCCGCCACACGGCGCAATTTGGAATTGGTACAAGCGCTTGGCGGTGGGCGCGAAGGATCGCTTCTGTCTGTGATTGACCGCACCATCACAGCGGCAGGCGGCAGGCTGCTAGAGCGGCGCTTGGCAAATCCATCCTGCGATTTGGCCCTGATCCAAGCCCGCCATGCACAATTGGCGCATTTTGTCGACAACCCCGCCCTGCGCGATGCGTTGCGCCTGTTGATGCGGGGCGTGCCTGATATGGAGCGTGCGATGTCCCGCCTTGCCTTAGGCCGAGGCGGGCCGCGCGATTTGGGCGCAGTGCGCGATGGGTTGGGCACAGCGCAGCGTATTCACGCAGCCCTTGCCCTGCCAGACGCAGCCCTGCTTGGCGCGGCTGATCTTTACACAGAATTGGCGGAGGTTTTGGTCACCGACCTGCCGCTATTTGCCCGCGATGGTGGCTTTGTGGCCGATGGCTATGACCCCGATTTGGACGATGCCCGCCGCATGCGCGACGATGGCCGCGGGATCATCATCAATCTGGAAAGCGGTTATGTGCAAGAAACAGGCGTGCAAAGCCTGAAGATAAAGCACAACAATGTTCTGGGATATTTCATCGAAACCACTGCCGCGCATGGGGCGCGGATGATGGCTCCTCCGCTGTCAGCGCGGTTCATCCACCGCCAAACCACCGCAAACCAAGTGCGCTTTACCACTGTCGAGTTGTCTAATTTAGAAACGCAAATCATGAATGCAGGGGCACGGGCCGTTGACATAGAACAGGTTCATTTTGCCCGCCTTGCCCATGAGGTGTTGCAGAACGCCGCCACGATTGCCCAAATCACCCAGATTTTGGCCGAGATGGATTTGGCCGCCGCTTGGGCAGAGCTGGCCGCCGAAAAGGTGTGGAAGCGGCCGCTTCTGGACAATTCCTGCGCCTTTATCATCGAAGATGGGCGTCACCCCGTGGTGGAACACGCGATAGATCGGGCGCGGCGCGGGGCCTTTGTGCCAAACACTTGCGATCTGTCGGCAGGTGAGACCCCCGCAATTTGGCTGCTGACAGGGCCAAATATGGCAGGAAAATCAACCTTTCTGCGGCAAAACGCGCTGATTGCGATTCTGGCGCAGGCTGGCTGCTTTGTGCCTGCCTCGCGCGCGCATATCGGTTTGGTGCATCAATTGTTCAGCCGCGTGGGCGCATCGGATGATTTGGCGCGCGGCCGGTCAACCTTTATGGTGGAAATGGTCGAAACCGCCGCAATTTTGAATCAAGCGACAGACCGCGCCTTGGTGATTTTGGATGAGATTGGGCGCGGAACGGCCACCTATGACGGGCTGTCAATTGCATGGGCCACGCTGGAACATCTGCAATCGGTGAACAAATGCCGCGCGCTATTTGCCACCCATTACCACGAACTGACAGCCCTTGCAGGCAAGCTGGACGGGCTCCGCAACGCGACCATGTCCGTCAAGGAATGGGATGGCGATGTGATTTTCCTGCACGAGGTGCAACAGGGCGCGGCAGACCGCTCTTACGGGGTGCATGTGGCGCGGCTTGCGGGCCTGCCGCCTGCCGTGATTGACCGCGCGCAATTTGTTCTGGAAACACTGGAAAAATCGGAACGCGAAGGCGGGGGCAAACCGAAGGCCCTGATCGATGATCTGCCCCTATTTCGCGCACCCAGCGCCGCGCCAGCGGCAAAACCATCGGCCATCGAGGCAAAGCTGCGCGATATCAGCCCCGATCAGCTGACCCCAATGGCGGCTTTGCAACTGTTATATGAATTGCACGGGATGCTGCCCCCAAAAGGCTAAATCTAGCCCTGAGTGTTGGACGATACCCCAACCTGCGCGGGGCGCAGCAGGCGATCGTGCAACATAAACCCTTCCGAAGCGATTTGAATGATTTCGCCCGCTTTGGTGCCAGGCAGTGGCGCTTCGAACATGGCTTCGTGCAACTGGGGGTCAAAGATTTCACCCAGTTTGGGGCTGATCGGGGTAAGCCCGTGCTTGGCCATAACGCCCGTCAATTCGCGCAGAGTCAGATCAACACCTTCCAGAACGGCCACCATTTCAGGGGCCGCGCCATCAGCCACAGTCGACAGCGCGCGTTTTAGATTGTCATAGACAGGCAGCAAATCGCGGGCCAGACGCGATGCGCCATAGGCCTCGGCCTCGCGGCGGTCACGCTCGGCGCGTTTGCGGGTGTTTTCAGCATCGGCCAAAGCGCGCATGAATCGGTCGCGCATATCGTCGCGCTCGGCGCGCAGGGTGTCAATTTCGCTAACCTCTACAGGGATATCCGCCATTTCTGGGATATCCACATTATCGGCGTTCGAATCGGTGCTCATGACATGTCCTTCTTCACTTTGGCGCAGCGGGCTGCATCTAACCTGTTTAACGGCCAGATAAAAGCCTGCTTACAAGCTGCGCCGTATAATCCACAATTGGCACGATTCGTCCGTAGTTCAGCCGCGTTGGGCCAATCACCCCAATCGCGCCAATGATCTTGCTCTCGCCGTTCATATAGGGAGAAACCACCAAAGTGGAACCCGATAGCGAAAATAGTTTGTTCTCTGATCCGATGAAAATACGCACGCCTTCGCCCTTTTCGGTCAGCGATAGAAAATCCGCGATATCGCGTTTGCGTTCTAGATCATCAAACAATTCGCGGATGCGATCGATATCTTGCGCGCTGTCAACCTGATCGTCGATCAAGTTGGCGCGTCCCCGCACGATCAGCCTCTCGCTGGATTCGCCCGAGTTTTCCCACATCGCAAGGCCCGCTTCGACAAGGCCCTGCGCCAATTGGTCAATCTCGCGGCGGTTTTGGGCGATTTGCCGCTCTACCGCCGCGCGCAACTCTGACAGGGTGCGGCCAGAGGCCAGCGCATTCAGAAAATTCGCAGCCTCGCGCATGGCGCTGGCGGTCAGCCCTGCGGGCGGGGTGAAAACGCGGTTTTCTACCTGTCCATTGGCAAAAACCAGCACCACCAGCGCCCGATCTGGCGCAAGCGAGATAAACTCGATCTGGCGCACAACTGATTCCTGTTTGGGTGCCAGCACCACCGATGCGCCGCGCGTCAGCCCAGACAAGGTCGCGCTGATATGTTCCAGCATGGTGGGAATATCGCTGTCGCCCTCAACCGCGCTTTCCATTTTCTGGCGATCTTCCGCGCCAACATCGCCGACCTCTAGCAAGCCATCCACAAACAGGCGCAGACCTTGTTCGGTGGGCACGCGCCCCGCCGAGATATGCGGCGAATTCAGCAGGCCCAAAAACTCCAGGTCTTGCATCACATTGCGGATCGTGGCGGCTGACAGAGGCTGCGACATGGCCCGCGTCAAGGTGCGCGAGCCGACAGGTTCGCCGTTTTGCAAATAGCCTTCGACCACGCGGCGAAACACCTCGCGCGTGCGCTCATTCATTTCAGAAAGGGTGTTTTGTGGCTGCGTCATAACGGCCTAAAATTGGGGATTACACGGGCCTCTGTCAATGCTGCTTGCATCATCGGCGTGGCTCGGCATATCTGGCGATGACGTGAAAGGAAACATCATGCGGCCATCGGGGCGAAACTTAGACCAAATGCGCGCAGTTTCGATTGAAATTGACGTGATGAAACATGCAGAGGGCTCTTGCCTGATCAAAATGGGTGACACCCATGTGCTATGCAGCGCCACTTTGGAAGAAAAAGCGCCGCCGTTTTTGAAAAACACTGGCATGGGCTGGGTAACGGCAGAATATGGCATGCTGCCCCGCGCCACCAATTCCCGCACGCGGCGCGAGGCTGCTGCAGGCAAACAATCTGGAAGAACCCAAGAAATTCAAAGGCTTATAGGCCGAAGCCTACGCGCAGGCGTGGATCGTGCGGCTTTGGGCGAACGGCAGATTGTGGTGGATTGTGATGTGATTCAGGCCGATGGCGGCACACGCTGCGCCTCGATCACGGGGGGTTGGGTGGCTTTGCGTTTGGCTGTGAACAAAATGCTCAAGGCGGGGATGATCACCTCTGATCCGATTTTGGATCATGTGGTGGCGATTTCCTGTGGCATTTACGCAGGCCAACCCATTCTGGATTTGGATTATGCCGAAGATTCCGCTGCGGGCACCGATGGCAATTTCATCGCCACGGGCCGCGGCAAAATGATCGAAATTCAAATGAGCGCCGAAGGTGCAACCTTTTCGCGCGACGAATTGAACATCTTGCTTGACCTGTCACTTAAAGGTGGGGCGGATCTGGTTGCGGCACAAAAGGCCGCTTTGGGCCTGTAAATGCGCAAATTAGACGGGGGCAAATTGGTGGTCGCCACCCACAACGCGGGCAAACTGGCCGAGATAAACGCCCTGCTGGCCCCGTTTTCTATTGCCGCTGTTTCGGCAGGCGCGCTTGGCCTGCCCGAGCCTGAGGAAACCGAAACCACCTTTGTTGGCAATGCGCGGATCAAGGCACATGCCGCCGCGCAGGCCACGCAATTGCCCGCCTTGGCAGATGATTCGGGCATTACAGTAGATGCTTTGGGTGGCGCGCCAGGGGTTTACACCGCCGATTGGGCAGAAACCCCGCAAGGGCGCGATTTTCATATGGCGATGGACCGCGTTCACCGCGAGTTGCAGGCGCTGGATGCGCCCTTGCCCCGCCTTGCCCAGTTTCGCTGCACCTTGGTGCTGGCGTGGCCAGATGGCCATGACGAGGTGTTTGAAGGCGTTATGGAAGGGCAGGTTGTTTGGCCAAAGCGGGGCGCAAACGGCCATGGCTATGACCCAATGTTTCAGCCCCATGGCCAAAGCCTGACCTTTGCCGAAATGGACGAATCTGCGAAAAACGCCATCAGCCATCGTGGCAAGGCCTTTGCAAAGCTGATCAAAGCATGTCTTTCGTGACAGATTGGCAGAATGGCGGCTTTGGGCTGTATATTCACTGGCCGTTTTGCGCCGCCAAATGCCCCTATTGCGATTTCAACAGCCATGTCTCGGCCCATATCGACCAAACGCGCTGGAAATCGGCCTATTTGGCCGAAATCGCCCGCCATCGCGCCGAAACCACGGGCAGGCGACTTGATACGATATTCTTTGGGGGCGGCACGCCTTCGCTGATGAACCCCGACCTTGTGGCAGAAATCATCGCCGCGGCGCGCGCCGCTTGGCCCATGCGCAATGATCCCGAGATTACCCTAGAAGCCAACCCAACCTCCATTGAATCGGGCAGGTTTGCGGCCTATCGGCAGGCGGGGGTGACGCGGGTTTCTATGGGGATGCAGGCGATGAACGACGCCGATTTGCGCCGTTTGGGGCGCATGCACTCGGCTGCCGAGGCGCTGGCCGCCTTTGACATTGCCCGCAGCCATTTCGACCGCGTGAATTTTGACCTGATCTATGCGCGGCAGGATCAAAGCCTATCCGATTGGAAGGTCGAACTTGGCCGCGCGTTGGATTTGGCCGTAGATCACCTGTCGCTGTATCAATTGACCATCGAAGATGGCACTGCCTTTGGCGCGCGGCATCAGGCAGGCGGGCTAAAGGGCCTGCCGAATGACGATTTGGCCGCCGATATGTATGCCTTGACCCAAGATGTAACCGCCGCCAAGGGTTTTGCGGGCTATGAGATTTCAAACCACGCCCGCGATGGGGCACAATCGCTGCATAATCTGATCTATTGGCGGGGCGGCGATTACATCGGCATCGGGCCTGGGGCGCATGGGCGGCTGACCTTAGACGGCACCCGCTGGGCCACAGAATGCCCCAAATCGCCTGAACTGTGGCTGCAAATGGTTGCCGCAGGCAAGGGCGAGGGTGCGCGCGAGGCGCTATCGCCCCAATCACATGCGCTGGAATACCTTATGATGTCGCTGCGCCTGTCCGAAGGCATGTCGCTGGCCCGATATAATACCCTGTCAGATGCGCCGCTGAACATGCAAAGCGTCACAGACTTGGCCGAAATGGGGCTACTGGGCCAAAGCGAAGATAAGATTTTCCCAACCAATGCTGGGAAAATTGTACTGAATTCCATTATCCGCCAATTAGCGGGCTAAAGCATTGGGAAGATCCGCTTTTGACAAAAGCGCGCACAGACGATCCAGATCATCCAGCGTCTTATAGCTGATATTCACTGTGCCGCCGCCGTCTGATGTATGTTCAATCGACACCGCCATTTTCAGACTTGCGGCCAAATCAGCCTCTAGCGCCTTTGTATCGGCATCTTTATCCCCCATCGGGCGGCGCGGGGCAGTGGCGGCTTGGTTGGTCTCGGCCGCCTTTCTGCGCATCATATCTTCTACAGCGCGCACAGACAGCCCGTCCTTGACCACCTGCATCGCAATCGCTTCGGCGTCTGGGGTGCCGATCAGGGCGCGCGCATGGCCTGCCGAAAGCCGCCCCGTACGAACCAAGTCCTGCACAGACTCGGGCAAAGTCAAAAGCCGCAGGAGATTGGCGATGTGGCTGCGACTGCGCGCCAGACCTTCGGCAATTTTCTCTTGGGTATGGCCAAACTTGTCCATCAACTGCTTATAGGCCTGCGCCTCGTCTATCGCGTTCAGATCGGCGCGCTGAATGTTTTCGATAATTGCGATTTCCAGCATTTCCATGTCTGAAAAATCGCGAATCAAAACAGGGATCTGGTGCAGATTGGCCGCCTGTGCCGCGCGCCAACGGCGCTCGCCTGCGACAATCTCGTATCGGCCATCTGCTGATGGCCGCACGATCAATGGCTGAATAACGCCTTTTTGGCGGATAGATTCGGCCAATTCTTCCATCGCCTGCGGTTCAAACACGCGGCGCGGCTGATTTGGGTTTGGAAAAATCTTTTCAATCGGCAAATGGCTGTCTGGCGCACGCTCGACCGATGCGGCATTGCGGGAGTTGTCCATATTCACATCTGCCATCAGCGCTGACAGACCGCGACCCAGACCGCGCCGATCGTTCTTTTTGTCCATAACAATCACTCCTTAACGGGTTAGCGGATGGCGGGCCAAAACCTCTTCGACCAAGGCGCGATATGCCTCGGCCCCTTTGGATTGGCTGTCATAGGTCAGCACAGATTGCGCAAAAGACGGCGCTTCCGACAGGCGCACATTGCGCGGAATCACAGTGGTGAACACCAATTCACCCAAGGTTTCGCGCACATCCGCCTCGACCTGCTGCGACAGGCGATTGCGCGAATCGGTCATGGTCAGCACCACACCTTCGATTCGCAGGGTTGGGTTGGCTGTTTGCCGCACCTCGCGGATGGTAACCATCAATTGCGACAGGCCTTCCAGCGCAAAAAACTCGGCCTGCAGCGGCACCAGAACCGATTGGCAGGCCACAAAAGCGTTAATTGTCAAAAGGCTGAGCGATGGTGGGCAATCAATCAGAATAAAATCCAGATTCAGCGCCGCAATATCAGGGCCATGAAAGGCGTCATGCAACAAAAAGCTACGCTTTTCATTGGCGACAAGGTCAATATCTGCCGAAGCTAGGTCGGCATTTGCGGGGCAAACAAACAAACCCTCAACTGCCGTGGTCTGCATCGCCTCGGTCACGCTGGCATCATTGATCAGCACATCATAGCTGGTCAGCGCGCGATCTGCAGGCGCCACCCCAAGCCCTGTCGAGCTGTTCCCCTGCGGATCCAAATCCATCAACAAAACGCGCGCGCCGCTTTCGACCAAGCCCGCTGCAAGGTTGATTGCGGTGGTGGTTTTGCCAACGCCGCCCTTTTGGTTTGCTATCGCAATAATCCTAGGATTCGCCATATCTATCGCCGCCTTATGTTTTCTAACATCAGTATCGCCGCCTCTGGGTCGGTGCGGCTTGGTATTCTGGTTGCATCAAAGATCCAATCCGCTTGGGCGCGCGCCAATTCCTCTTCAACACCGCGCCCTTTTGGAAAGATTGCCCGCCCGTGGGGTGCGAGATGTGGTGTTGCATGGCCCAACAATTCTGTCAACGAAGCCAAGGCGCGCGCCGAGACTGTTTCTGCGCCAAGCGGCTCTACAGCGTCGATTCTTTTTGCAACCACACGCACGGGCAGGGACATCTGGCGCGCCATTTCGCGCAGAAAGCTTGCTTTTCGCTGATCTGATTCGATCAAAACCATTTGCGGCGCACCCATGATGGCCAGAACAATGCCCGGAAAACCGCCTCCCGCCCCCAAATCCGCCCAGATGCCTGTTGGCGACGCCAGCGGGAACAGTTGGGCGGAATCAAGGATGTGGCGCTGCCATAGCAGGGGGATAGAGGGTTTTGACACCAGATTGATAGCGGGATTCCAGCGCAGAACTTCGGCTGCGTAATGCTCCAGCCGTTCGATTGTTTCACGTGAAACATTCAGCCAATCAGGAATGTCACGATCCATGATCATGCAGTCTGCCGACGAGATGGCCTGCGAACATGCGAAATCAGTAACAACAGCGCGGCGGGGGTCATCCCCTCGATCTTGCTGGCCTGAAAGATATTAGCAGGCAGCGCACGCTTCAGTTTTTGCGTCAGCTCATTCGACAGGCCCGGTATGTCTGCATAATCAAAGCCCGCAGGAATCGCCAAGGCCTCATCCGCGCGCAGGCGCTGCACATCGCGGTCTTGCCGCTGGATATACTGCACATACAGCGCATCGCGGGCGGTTTGCTGCTGAATTTCAGCATCGAAACCAGCAAATGCAGGCACAAGATTGGCGGCATGTTCGGGGGTCACCCCCTCAAACGCCAGAACGTCATAGGCGGAACGGCGCGCGCCATCGGCGCTGACCTCAACCCCCGCGGCCTGCAATTCACGCGGCGAAAATGCCGTTTCTGACAGCACCGCGCGCGCGGCAGCCAAAAGATCGGCCTTCTTTCTGTACTGGGCGGCACGCGTTTGCGACACACAGCCCAAAGCAATGGCTTTCTCGGTCAGCCTTTGGTCGGCGTTGTCGGCGCGCAGGGCCAAACGATATTCCGCGCGCGAGGTGAACATGCGATAGGGCTCGGTCACCCCATGGGTGGTCAGATCGTCAATCATCACGCCGATGTAGCTTTCCGAACGACTAAACAGGGCAGGGGGCCGACCAGATGCCAGCAAGGCGGCGTTCAGCCCCGCGACAAGACCCTGCGCTGCAGCCTCCTCATAGCCTGTGGTGCCATTGATCTGGCCCGCAAAGAACAGGCCCGCCATCGCCTTAACCTGCAGGGCGGGATCCAGCCCACGCGGATCAAAATAGTCATATTCAATCGCATAGCCGGGCTGGGTGATGGTTACCTGTTCCAACCCAACAATGCTGCGCACATAGTCCTGCTGCACCTCGGCTGGCAACGAGGTGGAAATGCCGTTTGGATAGACTGTCGGGTCATCCAACCCTTCAGGTTCGAGAAAGATTTGGTGGTGGTCTTTATCGGCAAAGCGCACCACCTTATCTTCGATCGAGGGGCAGTAGCGTGGCCCAACGCCCGAAATATGGCCGCCATACATGGCAGACCGCCCCAGATTTTGCCGCACAATATCATGCGTGCGCGCATTGGTCTGCGTTATGCCACAGGCAATTTGCGCAGCAAAGGGGGCGGAATTCAGAAAGGAAAACATTGTGGGCACATCATCGCCTGGCTGGCTGTCCAGCACAGACCAGTTGATCGTGCGGCCATCAAGGCGCGGCGGCGTTCCCGTTTTCAGCCGCCCGCGTTGCAAGTTTAAATCGGCCAGTTGCTGCGCCAACAGAACCGAAGGCGCATCGCCCACCCTGCCGCCAGCACGCTGCTGGTCGCCCACATGGATCACCCCGTTCAAAAACGTCCCTGCTGTGATGATCACCGCGCTGGCCGTAATGCGGCTGCCATCGGCCAGCACAACGCCGCCGATTTGATTTGCGTTCACAATCAAGCTGGCAACTTCGCCCTGCATTATGGTCAGCGAGTCGTAGCGCGCCAGCAATGATTGAATCGCCTGCCGATACAGTTTTCGGTCGGCCTGCGTGCGCGGCCCCTGCACCGCGGGGCCTTTGCGCCGATTCAAAAGACGAAACTGAATCCCCGCGCGGTCTGCCGCCTCGCCCATAATGCCATCACAGGCGTCAATCTCGCGCACCAAATGGCCTTTGCCAAGACCGCCAATAGCAGGGTTGCAGGACATCACCCCAATCGCATCACGGCGTAGGGTGATCAAGGCGGTGCGGCTGCCCATACGTGCCGAGGCTGCAGCAGCCTCGGCCCCTGCGTGCCCTCCGCCTACAACGATGACGTCAAATTGTTTCACGTGAAACACTCCTACTTGCCAATGCAAAAGCTGCTGAAGATTTCACCCAGCAAATCTTCTACGCCGATATGCCCCAATATTCCCTCTAGGGCGTTCAGGGCAACCCTTATCTCGGTCGCAATCACTTCTGGCGCTTCGGTGGCGCGGGGCAGGGCCGCAATGGCCTTTTGCAAGGCGGCCTGCGCCACGCCCAATGCCTGAATGTGACGCTGTCGGCTGAATACCCCTGCCGCCGATGTTTTGCCTTCCAGTTTATGGGCGATCTCTGCCAGCAATGCATCCAACCCCGCACCCGTCTTGCCCGAAACAGAGGGTATAGATCCTTGCACCACGTCACCTTTCGCAAGGCGCACAATATCATCGGGGCGCGGCTGGATATCAAACCTTTCGTCCGCGCGTTGCAGCAGGAAGATCCGTAAATCGGCGGCCTCGGCGCGCTGTTTGGCCCGCGCAATGCCAATGCTTTCCACAACATCATCCGAATCGCGCAGGCCCGCCGTGTCCAGAACCGTCACCAACAAGCCGCCAATATGCATACGCACCTCGATCACATCGCGCGTTGTGCCTGCAATATCCGATGTAATGGCCGCTTCGCGCTGCGCCAATGCGTTCAGCAATGTGGATTTCCCCACATTCGGCGCGCCCAAAATGGCCACTTCAAAACCTTCGCGAATCGCTGCGGCCGCACCGCTGCGCGCATGTTCTGCCGCCAAATCTTGTTGCACGCGCGTCAGCAGGCCCAATACCTCGGGCGAGACGTCAAACGGCACATCCTCATCTGCAAAGTCTATCGTCGCTTCGATCAGGGCGGCCGCGCGCAACAAATCGGCGCGCCATGGGGCCACCTTTTGCGCTATGACCCCCGACAAAACCTGCAGGGCCTGCTTGCGCTGCGATTCCGA
Source organism: Rhodobacter sp. (assembly GCA_027490955.1). Lineage (GTDB taxonomy): Bacteria > Pseudomonadota > Alphaproteobacteria > Rhodobacterales > Rhodobacteraceae > Cypionkella. Next base: position 179,381 of record JAIXXB010000004.1, on the reverse strand, counting down.
TTCGGCATCGATCAAATCGGCCAAACCTTCAACTTGGGTCAAATCCAAATGGCCATTGTCCATGGCGCGGCGGGTAAACTCGCCCGCTTCGGCCAAACGCAACCCGCCCATCTGCGCCAAAACATCAGAAACCTTTGCCACGACTGCAATCGAGCCGTGCAGATGAAGTTCGACCGAATCTTCCCCCGTAAAGCTGTGCGGCGCAGCAAAGGCCAAAACCACCGCCTGATCCAACACTTCGCCCTGATATCGCAGCACCCGAAGCCCCGCATGACGCACAGGCGGCAGGGCGCAGAGCTGGCCTGCTGCCCAATGCGCCAGCGGGCCAGAGATGCGCAACACCGCAACCCCAGCCCGCCCACGCGCCGATGCAAGCGCGAAAATCGTATCCATCAGCAGCCCCTTTTGTGGCCTAGCTGTTCATCGAATCAAAGAACTCGGCGTTGGTCTTGGTTTGTTTCAACTTGCCCAGCAGGAATTCAATCGCATCGGTCGTGCCCATCGGGTTCAAGATTCGGCGCAGCACATAGGTCTTTTGCAGATCAACTTTATCGATCAGCAGATCTTCTTTGCGGGTGCCCGATTTCAAAATATCAATTGCGGGGAAGACCCGCTTATCGGCCACTTTGCGATCCAACACGATTTCGCTGTTTCCTGTGCCTTTGAATTCTTCAAAGATCACCTCGTCCATACGCGAGCCTGTATCGATCAGCGCGGTGGCAATGATGGTCAGGCTGCCACCCTCTTCGATATTGCGCGCTGCACCGAAAAAGCGCTTAGGCCGCTGCAACGCATTCGCATCCACCCCGCCTGTCAGCACCTTACCCGAGGATGGCACAACAGTGTTAAAAGCACGACCAAGGCGCGTGATACTGTCCAGCAGAATCACAACATCGCGCTTGTGTTCCACCAATCGCTTGGCCTTTTCGATCACCATTTCGGCCACAGCCACGTGGCGGGTGGCGGGTTCGTCAAAGGTCGAAGATACAACCTCGCCCTTCACAGAACGCTGCATATCTGTCACCTCTTCGGGACGTTCATCGATCAGCAACACGATCAGGTAGCACTCGGGGTGATTCGCGGCGATGGAATTGGCGATATTTTGCAAAAGCACCGTTTTACCCGTGCGCGGCGGGGCCACGATCAGGGCGCGCTGGCCCTTACCAATGGGCGACACCAGATCAATCACCCGCGACGAGCGATCCTTGATGGTGGGGTCTTCCACCTCCATCTTCAAACGCTCGTCTGGATACAGCGGCGTCAGGTTATCAAAATGCACCTTATGACGGGCTTTTTCTGGATCATCAAAGTTGATCTTTGTGACCTTCGTCATGTGAAAATAACGTTCGTTTTCCTTTGGCGCGGCGATCACACCTTCAATCGTATCGCCGGTGCGCAGGGAAAACTGCCGCAGAATATCAGGCGAGACGTAAATATCATCTGGGCCTGGTAGATAGTTGGCCGATGGGCTGCGCAAAAAGCCAAACCCATCTTGCAACACTTCCAAAACGCCATCACCGCCAATTTCCCAGCCTTCTTCGGCATGCTCCTTTAGAATCGAAAACATCATCTCGCCCTTCCGCATCGAAGGCGCGTTTTCAATTTCCCATTCTTCCGCCATAGCCAGCAATTCGGCAGGTGTCTTGGCCTTTAGATCGGCAAGGTTCAAATGTTCTTTGGTCATGGCGCGTCTCCTTGCGCCAAGGGCGCAGCAGGCAAAATCAAGGATGAATACGAAAAGCGGGATGGCCGAATGGCCGCGCTATCTGTGCACTAAGCGCCGACGCAGCACCTGTCAAGTTTTCTGCTAAAAATCGCGGCGCTTAGAACTTTACGATCACCGCAAAAACGATGACAATCATCAAAACAGTGGGCACTTCGTTCATCAGGCGGTAGGTGCGGCCTGACACGGTGTTATTCCCCGCCGCCAAGTCTTTGCGCCGCGCGCCCAGCCACATGTGGAACACTGTCATGCCAATAACCGAAGCCGCCTTGGCCCAAGCCCAGATCGCCGTCCAATCCACAACGCCGGGCATCAAGACCAGCATCAGGCCAAAAACCCATGTTGCGATCATGGCGGGGTTCATAATTGCCTTCAAGAGGCGGCGTTCCATCACCACCAAAGTATCGGTCAAAGCAGGCCCCTTTTGCGCCTGTTCAACGTGATACACATACAATCGCGGCAAATAGAACAGCCCTGCCATCCATGCGATGACAGAGATCACATGCAGCGCCTTCACAGTGAAATACCAGTCGCTCAATGTCATATCGGCCCCCTGTCTTCTTCTTAAAGAAAGAAATTGAAAAAGGAAGATGATGTTGTAGGGGCAGGGGATAACAGAATGGGGGAAGTTACCCAGACGTTTCTCCCCAAGCATAGTTTTGGGGATAAAGTTTGGACAGATGGGCCTCAGTGCTGCTCTGGCGCGATTTAACCTGCTAAAACAGCACCCTTGACCCTGCCCAGACTGTGGGTGGATTGCTGCACCGCAGAAGGGCTGGGCAGTTTTCCCCTGCCGCCTGCAACCGCTATCCCCATGTGGACGAATCACCACAACTTCCAGCGAATCGCCGCGATAATCGCCCGTCTCGACAGCACTGGCAAAAGCGGGCAAAACTGGCGCAGGTCGTGCGCGCGAACAAAGCAAGACTGTCCACAGGTTTATCATAGGATTGTTATGACCATCATCCTTGCCTCGACCTCGCAGATCCGCGCGCAAATTTTGGCGCGGGCGGGTTTAGACTTTGTTACAGCCGCACCCCGCGTTGACGAAGAGGCAATCCGCGATGCGATGCAGGCCGATGGGGCAAGCCCGCGCGATATTGCCGACAGTCTGGCCGAGGCGAAGGCGCTGAAAATATCAGACAAAAACGCCCAAGCGCTGGTTTTGGGCTGCGATCAGATCCTCGCCTTGGGCGATGTGATTTTCACAAAGCCCGAAACGCCCGACCATGCCATATCACAATTGCACGCCCTGCGCGGCCAAACCCATCATCTGTATTCCGCCATCGTCATCTATCAAAACGGGCAACCGCTGTGGCGGCATATTGGCCATGCCCGCCTGACGATGCGCGCTATGTCAGATCAGGCTTTGGCAAGCTATGTTGCAACGGCATGGGAGTCGATTCGCCATTCGGTGGGCTGCTATAAGATCGAAGAACGCGGCATTCAGTTGTTTTCGCAAATCGATGGGGATGTTTTCACCATTCAGGGGCTGCCCTTGTTGCCACTGCTCAACTATCTTGCCCTGCGGGGGATTATCGCATCATGAACACCACCATCCCATTGGCGGGGGTTATCGGCTTTCCCATTGCGCATAGCAAATCACCGCGATTGCACGGGCATTGGTTGGCGAAATATGGGATACAGGGCCATTATGTGCCGCTGCATGTATCGCCAGAAAACCTAAGCAACGTATTGAAATCTATGCCGAATATGGGATTTGTGGGCTGCAATGTGACCATCCCGCATAAAGAGGCGGCGCTAAACCTTGCCCATCATGTCACAGATACAGCGCGTCGCATCGGGGCGGCCAATACGCTCTTGTTCAAAAACGGCGAGATTCACGCCGATAACACAGATGGCATCGGGTTTATCGAGAACCTTCGCCAAAATGCGCCACAGTGGCGCGCCGAGTCTGGCCCTGTTGTGGTGATTGGGGCAGGCGGTGCGGCGCGGGCGATTCTGGTCGCGCTGCTGGATGCTGGCGCGCCGCAAATCTTGCTGACCAACCGCACCGCAGACCGCGCCCACGCCCTTGCCGCCGAGTTTGGCCCAAAGGTGCAGGCCCAGCCTTGGGAAAAAACCGAAAGTCTTTTGCCTTTGGCCGCGACTTTGGTGAATACAACCGCTTTGGGTATGGCAGGAAAAGACCCATTTCCCTTTTCGCTGAAAGGCCTGCCCAGCACGGCGCTGGCCACAGACATCGTCTATACCCCACTTGATACGCCTTTTCTGCAGGCGGCCCGCGCGCAGGGATGCCAAACAGTCGATGGTCTGGGCATGCTGCTGCACCAAGCCGCACCAGGATTTGCGCGCTGGTTCGGCCAAATGCCTGACGTTACAGAAGAAACCCGCCGCGTGGTGCTGGGCCAATGAGCTATCGTTTGGGCCTAACGGGCAGTATTGGCATGGGCAAATCGACCACAGCGGCGATTTTAGGCCAATTCGGCGTGCCAGTTTGGGATGCCGACGGCGCGGTGCATCGATTGTACAGCGCAGGCGGGGCGGCCGTGGCGCCCATTGCCGCGCTATGCCCCCAAGCTTTGGCGGATGGTGGCCTAGACAGATCAAAACTGCGCGCGGCCATTGCGGCAAACCCCGATCTTTTGCAACACATCCAAGATATTGTGCATCCGCTGGTCGCGGCCGACCGCGCAGATTTCATCGCCAAAACTCAAGAGGCGATTATCGCGTTGGATATCCCCTTGCTGTTTGAAATTGGTGCAGATCAGCTGTGCGATGGGGTGATTGTTGTCACCACCACACCGCAAGAGCAGCGCCGCCGCGTCTTGGCACGCGGCCTGTCCGAGGCAGAATTTGACATGATTCTGTCCAAACAAATGCCCGATGCCGAAAAACGCGCGCGCGCGACATGGGTGGTCGAAACACAGTCCGTGCCCCATGTTACGGGCGAAATCGGGCGTATACTGGCGGAAATCCGCAGCCTAACCCAAGGGGCAATACATGCGTGAGATTGTGCTAGATACCGAAACCACAGGTTTTGATCCCGAGGCAGGCGACAGGCTGGTCGAAATCGGCGCGGTCGAATTGCTGAACCATCTGCCCACGGGCAAGGTCTATCATCAATATATCGACCCGCAACGCGATATGCCCGAAGGGGCCTTTCAGGTGCATGGCCTTAGCCGCGAGTTTTTGTCAGACAAACCTGTGTTCAAAGACATCGCAGAGGGGTTTTTGGCCTTTATCGGCGATAGCCCGCTGGTCATTCACAATGCCAGTTTTGATATGAAATTCATCAACCATGAATTGCACCAAGCAGGCCATGCACCCATTCCCATGGCCCGCGCCATCGACACGCTGGCCATTGCCCGCGTGAAGTATCCGGGTGCGCAAAACTCGCTCGACGCGCTGTGCCGCAGGTTTGGGGTGGATAATTCGGCCCGCACCAAACACGGCGCACTGCTGGATAGCGAGATTTTGGCCGAAGTTTACCTAGAATTGGTGGGTGGACGGCAACCCGACCTCACGCTATCGGCGCAAAGCGTGGCGGCAGGGCCCGTTCAGGCCCCCAGCCGCAAAATCGGGCCGCGTCCCGCGCCCTTGGCCCCGCGCCTTACCGAAGACGAGGCGCGCGCCCATGCCGAGTTTATCGCAAAACTGGGCGATTCTGCGATTTGGGCGCAGCGCATGAAATCCTAAGCGGTTCCGCTGGGTTGTGCTGCCGAACGGCGGGCCAGCTCGGCCCGATACAGCGCTAAGAAATCCACAGTATCCAGATTCAAAGGTGGGAATCCGCCATCACGGGTGGCATCTGACACGATCCGCCGCACAAAGGGGAACAACATGCGCGGGCATTCAATCAGCAAAAACGGATGCATCTGATCTTGCGGCACGCCCTCAATGTGGAAAACACCGCCGTAATCCAGTTCCAACACGAACATCGGATCACCGCTGGCCTTATTTTTGGATACGATTTTGAACTTTGTCACCACGTCATATTGGTTTTCCGCAGTGCGTTTGCGCCCATCGATGCTGACGGATACTTGCACATCGGGCTGCACTTCGGTTGAATTCAAGCCCTTCATGGCAACAGCATTTTCAAAGGACATCTCGCGAATATACTGCGCCAGCACGGACATTTTGATTTGCGGCGCTGCGGTGGTTTCCTCGGCCATGTCAGCCTCTCCTCTGTGAATTTTGCCCCTGTTATCAGGGAAAATGCTATATCTCAATGCGTGCAGGGGTATTTGCGGTACAATTTAGCCGCAGCAACTGGACTTGGGCAGGTGGCCTGCCTACATACAGCAAAGGTTTTCTTAGGCCGAGGCACATATGGGTAATTCAATGCTCCAAATCATCGTTCTGGCCGCTGTGGCAGTTTTCTTAATTATCAAGCTGCGTTCAGTTTTGGGCACGCGTGAGGGCTTTGAAAAGCCGCCCATCCCCATGCAGCCCGCACCAACAGCGCGGCAATCGAAATTCGAGGTGATCGAAGGCGGTGTTGACCAAGATATCACCGATCACGCACCCGAAGGTTCGGCCTCGGCCCGCGCGCTAAGCCAAATCAAATCGATGGAACGGGAATTTACAGTGGCAGAATTCCTGCGCGGCGCGCGCGGCGCCTATGAGATGATTCTGATGGCCTATGAACGGGGCGATATTTCGAATGTGCGGGCGTTTTTGTCAGATGAAGTGGCTGAAAGTTTTCAGGCCGCCATCGATCAGCGCAATGCACAAGGTCTGGTGACCAAAGCCGAATTTGTTGGTCTGCGCGAAATTGCCCTGCATGATGCAGAATATGACGCCACCAGCAAAACCGCCGAGGTGACAGTGCGGTTTGTTGGCGAATTGACCGCCGTGACCAAAGACGCAAGCGGGGCCGTGATTTCGGGATCGCCAGACGAGGTGAAACGCCAACGCGACGTCTGGAGTTTTGCCCGCGTCTTGGGTAGCAAGGACCCGAATTGGCAATTGGTCGCCACCAGCGACTGAAAGGAGAGGAATGCGTGCTGCCCTTTTGGCTGTTTGGATAATGACGGCAGGGCTGCCCGCGCAGGCGCAAAACCTGCCCTTTTCCGCTTTGGCTGGGTGGGAGGCGGATGATCATCTTGCCGCACTGAAAGTGTTTCAGAACAGTTGCGCGCGTTTGGATGGGCCGATTTGGGCCCCGATTTGCAAATTGGCCGCAACCGCTGGGCAAAGCCCCGCATCGGCCCGCGCGTTTTTTGAAATGCTGTTTCGCCCCACGCTGGTGGGCCAGCCACCCGCCCTGTTCACGGGCTATTTCGAACCAGAATTGAAAGGCTCGAAAACCAAAACAGATCGCTTTGCATATCCAATTTATGCGCGGCCCAAGGAATTGGTGGATGGCCAGCAGTTTTTGACCCGCGCGCGAATCGAGGCTGGCGCATTGCGGGGCAGGGGGTTGGAACTGGCTTGGCTGGAAGACCCCGTTGATGTGTTTTTCCTTCAAATACAGGGGTCTGGCCGCATTACCCTGCCCAATGGTAAGGTGATGCGCGTGGGTTACGCGGGGCGCAACGGGCATGAATATGCCTCGATCGGGGCAGAATTGGTGCGGCGCGGGGCGCTGGCGGAAAACGAACTTTCAGCACAATCGATTCGCGCCTATGTGCAGCGCAATCCAGTTGTTGGAAAGGCCTTGCTGAACGCCAACCCATCTTATGTTTTCTTTCGTGAAATCACAGACCTAAGCCCTCAGGATGGCCCGATTGGCGCGATGAACCTCCCTATCACGGCCATGCGGTCTATCGCGGTTGATCCAAGCTTTGTGCCACTGGGCGCGCCTGTGTGGCTGGAAAAATCGGGCGCAAGTCCCTTGAGGCGCCTGATGATTGCCCAAGATACGGGCGGCGCGATCAAAGGGGCGCAGCGCGCTGATATCTTTTTTGGCACAGGGCCAAAGGCGGGGGATGCGGCGGGGGTGATTCGCGATTCTGGGCGCATGGTGCAGCTTTTGCCCAACGACTATCTGCCCCCAGATAGCGGCAGCTAGGCCATGCCCCGCAAACGCATTTTGCATCCCGAAGAACAAGAGCTTTGGCGCAATGTGGCGCGCACGGCAAAGCCTCTGCATGCGCAAAGGGCCAATCTTGCGCGACTTGAACCCCAACAGGACGAACCGCCAAAACCCAGCGCGCCGAAACCGCCCATGGCCGATACATCCCGCCTGCGCGGTATCAAACTGGGCGCAGCGGCGAAAATGTCATCCTCGGCGCAATTTGCCCCCAGTATTGGGCAAAATCTGGCCAATGCCCCCCTGCGCATGGATGCAAAAACCCATGGCAAGATGACGCGGGGCAAGTTACTGCCCGAAGCGCGCATTGATTTGCACGGCATGACGCTGGATCAGGCGCAACCCGCGCTCATCAGCTTTATCTTGCGCGCGCATGGGGCGGGAATGCGGCTTGTTTTGGTGATTACGGGCAAGGGCGGCAGGCTGCGCGCCGATCAAGGCCCAATTCCGCAGCGCACGGGCGTGCTGCGTGTGCAAGTGCCGCATTGGCTGCACCAAGCGCCGCTTGCCCCGCTGATCTTGCAAGTGACAGAGGCCCATGCCACCCATGGCGGCGGCGGCGCGCTGTATGTTTATCTATCGCGCCGCTAGCCAGCGCGTGACGATGGGCATTGTCAAAACAGTGCTGGCCACGGCCATCAGTAACAATGCGGTGAATGTGCCGCCTGAAATCAGACCTTTATCCAATAAGACATTGGAAAAGATGATCATAATCAAGGCCTTGGTTTGCAAAAGCCAGCCAATGCCCCATGCGTCACCCTTTGGCCAATGCAAAATCCGCCCCGCAATCGCGACCCCCAGCAATTTTCCCCCGACAGCCGCCACCAACAGCAAAGCCGCCGCACCAAAAACGGCAGGCCCGCCCATTTCCCAACTGGTGCGCAGACCCGTTGCCAAAAAGAAAATCGGCATCAGCGCTGTCAGGGTAAAGGTGGAATAGCGGTCTACCTCCTCATGCCCCAGCCAATCGGCATCCAGAATCGCGCCCGCCAAAAACGCCCCAACGATGTAATGCAGCCCCGCCCAATCTGTCACCAGCGCGCAGGCCAGCATCCAGATCAGCGCGATCGGCCAGCGATGCCCCTGCGCAAGGCGCGGCATAAGTTTGCGCATCGCATAGGCCGCGCCAATAAAGAACATCGCGAAGACAGCCTGCCGCCCAAGCCGCTGAAAATCCAACAAAATCAGCGCCAACACCGCCCAAATGGCGATATCGTCAAGGCTGGCATAGCGCAAAACCCGCTGGCCCAACGCCTGTTGCATAAGGCCAAGCTGTTTCAAAAACAGCACCAAAATCGGCAGGGCGGTGACGGCACTAGCCATTCCAAGGCCCAATGCGCCCTGCCACAGCGCCGCATTTGGGCCAAGCCAGCCTTGCCATTGAAATAAAACCAACCCTGCCAGCGCACCCGCCGCAAATGGCACAATCAAAGCAAGCCCCGCTGTGATACCCGTATCTCGCCGCTCATCCCACGCGGCGCGCAGATCCAACTCGATCCCCGCGAAGAAAACGAAAATCATCACTGCCAGCAGGGCGACCGCGTTCAAACCTTTGATAATATCGGGCGAAAAGATCGCTGCATGAAAATCTGGCGCGATTTGGCCTAAAATCGCTGGCCCCAGCGCGATACCGCACAGAATCTGCACCACAACCAAGGGCAGCGTCTGCCGCCCACCCAAAACGCGCCAAATGGCAAAGGGCAGCGCCATCACCATCAAAAACACAAAAATCATCGTCTCACTGGCTGTCATGGCGCGTGTTTATCAGGTTTTCACCGGTAAAAAAGGGGCCGCAAGAAGCGGCCCCTTTGGTTCAATGCACCCGCGCATCGGGTTTGGGGGGCGGGGCGTAATTGCCGATAATCAACCCATTCACCCCTGCCGTGATGGCGATGGTTTCGCCATCTTTCACACGGCCAGACAGGATCAATTCCGCCAGCGGGTTTTGCAGATGTGCTTGGATCACCCGCTTTAGCGGACGCGCGCCGAACACAGGATCATAGCCTTCGTTCGCCAGCCAAGCCTTGGCAGGCCTATCCAAAGCAAGGCTGATTTTGCGCCCCGCCAGCCGCGTCTCTAGGCGGCGCAACTGAATTTCCACAATCGCACCCATATCGCTGCGCGACAGGCGGTCGAAAATCACCTGCTCGTCCAGACGATTCAGAAATTCGGGGCGGAAATGGGCGCGCACAGCGTCCATCACCTCGGCCCGCGCATGGGTTTGATCTGCGCCTTCGGGCAATTCGGACAGCGCCCGCGCCCCAAGGTTGGATGTCAGGATGATCAGCGTTTGCTTAAAATCCACCCGCCGCCCCTGACCATCGGTCAAGATACCATCGTCTAGCACCTGCAACAGCACGTTAAACACATCGGGGTGGGCCTTTTCCACCTCGTCAAACAAAACCACCTGATAGGGGCGGCGGCGCACGGCCTCAGTCAGCACCCCGCCTTCGTCATAGCCGACATAGCCAGGCGGTGCGCCGATCAGGCGGGATACCGAGTGTTTTTCCATAAACTCCGACATATCAATCCGCACCATCGCGCCGTCGTCATCAAACAGATATTCGGCCAGCGCCTTGGTAAGTTCGGTTTTGCCAACCCCCGTTGGGCCAAGGAATAAGAAAGAGCCAAGCGGGCGGTTTTCGTCATTCAGCCCCGCGCGGGCGCGGCGCACGGCATTGGCAACCGCCGCGACAGCAGGGCCTTGGCCGACCACACGCGCGCCAATCGCCTCTTCCATTTTCAGCAGCTTTTCACGCTCGCCCTCTAGCATTTTGGTGGTGGGGATACCTGTCCAACGTTCGACCACTTCGGCAATCTGTTCGGGTTTGACTGCCTCGGAGACCAGCGCATCTTCGGTGCCGCCATCCGAGTCGGCCAGCCGCTTTTCCAAACTTGGAATGATGCCGTAAGACAACTCGCCCGCGCGGGCAAGATTGCCTTCGCGTTTGGCCTGATCCAGTTCGGCGCGCGCACGATCTAGATGCTCTTTCATATCGCGGGCCTGTTCCATGCGGTCACGCTCGGCCTGCCATTGCGCCGTCATTTCGGTAGAGCGTTCCAAAAGGTTGGAAAGCTCTGCCTCTAGCCGTGCAAGGCGGTCGATGCTGGCGGCATCATCCTCTTTCTTCAGCGCCTCGGCCTCGATCTGCAATTGCAAGATTTGGCGGTCGATCTGATCCAGTTCTTCGGGTTTGCTGTCGACCTCCATGCGCAAACGCGAAGCGGCTTCGTCCACCAGATCAATCGCCTTATCAGGCAAAAAGCGGTCGGTGATATAGCGCTGGCTGAGCGTTGCCGCCGCGACCAGCGCCGAATCGGTGATGCGCACGCCGTGGTGCAATTCGTATTTCTCTTTGATCCCGCGCAGAATGGAAATGGTATCTTCGACTGTGGGTTCAGACACCATCACGGGCTGAAAGCGCCGCGCAAGGGCCGCGTCCTTTTCCACATATTTGCGGTATTCGTCCAAGGTAGTGGCACCAATGCAATGCAATTCGCCCCGCGCAAGGGCGGGTTTGATGAGATTGGCGGCATCCATCGCCCCATCCGATTTGCCCGCGCCAACAAGGGTGTGCATCTCGTCGATAAACAAAATGATCTCGCCCTCGGCGGCGGTCACCTCGTTTAGCACGGCTTTGAGGCGCTCTTCGAATTCGCCGCGATATTTTGCCCCCGCAATCAGCGCGCCCATATCCAGTGCCATCAGTTTTTTGTTGCGCAAAGATTCGGGCACATCGCCGTCAACGATGCGCAGGGCCAGACCCTCGGCAATGGCGGTTTTACCAACACCAGGCTCGCCGATAAGAACGGGATTGTTCTTGGTGCGGCGCGACAGAACCTGCATGGCGCGGCGAATCTCCTCGTCGCGGCCGATGATCGGGTCAATCTTGCCCGATGCTGCCGCCTCGGTCAGATCGCGGGCATATTTCTTTAGCGCGTCATAGCCTGATTCGGCCGAAGCCGTATCGGCAGTGCGGCCTTTGCGAATGTCATTGATCGCGGCGTTCAGGTTTTGCGCCGTAACCCCCGCTGCCAGCAGCACATCTTTGCTGGGCCCTGCCACCATACACAGCGCCATAAGAATACGCTCGACAGGCACAAAACTATCACCCGCCTTGCTGGCGACTTTTTCTGCCTCGTCCAAGACCTTGACCAGCGCGGTATCCATAAAGGGCTGCGCATCACCCGTCACGCGGGCGATTTTGCCAAGGGCAAGGGTTAGGCCAGACATCACCGCCTCGGGCCGCCCACCAGATTTGCGAATAAGGTTGCTTGCCAGCCCCTGACCATCGTCCATCAACGCCTTGAGCAGATGTTCGGGCGAGAGTTTTTGGTGGTTTTCACGAATGGCAATGGTTTGCGCCGCTTGCAAAAATCCGCGCGCGCGTTCGGTTAGTTTTTCCAGATTCATGGTATGTCTCCTATCAAGCACCGCGTGGATGCCCATGATTGGCACATACCCGCAGCCTTGCATCTGATGTGTGTTGGCAGGGCTACAGTTTCAAGACGCCGTATCATAGCTGACAAAGGCAAATGCGCTGCTGTCAGGTGCCCAGCACGGCACATTAATGCTGCCTTGCCCGCCCGTAAACGCGATGATGCGGCGGCGATTCGTGCCATCTGGATTGCACAGGCACAGCGCGACCGGCAGGTTTGCAGGGTGGCCCGTAGTGCCCGCAGGATAGGCCAAATACAGCAGGTGCTGCCCATCGGGCGAGGGGTGGGGAAACCAGTTTACATAATCATCTGCAAATAATTGCCGTTGATTTTGGCCATCGGCCCCCATCACCCAAATCTGTGCATGGCCCGTGCGGTCGCAGTTGTAGTAGATGCTTGCCCCATCTGGTGCATAATCGGGGCCATCGCAGTGCCCCTCGCCATGTGTCAGGCGCTGCTCTTTTTGCCCAAAGCGTTGAATATACACATCAATCGGCCCTTGCCCGCGCGCCGCCACAAAGGCCATCACCTGCCCATCGGGCGAAATGCCGTGCCACCAAGATGGGGCCTGCGGGGTGAGCCGCACCAGATCACCCCCCGCTGCAGGCATGGTGTAAATCACCGATCCTTCCCCCTCGTGATGCGAGGAGATGATGTAGGTCTGCCCATCGGGTGTAATGCCATGGTCATTGTTGCACCCGCGCGCGGCATCTTGTGGCATATCCATCGGCACGGGCTGCAAAGCGGGCGCAGCCAGCGGCACGCGAAACAGGCGACCATCGCCGTTGACCAAAAGATAACTGCCATCAGGTGACCAATTGGGCGCTTCGATATGGCGGTCTGTTTTCAGCACAAGGCGGGATTGCCCCGCGTGCATATCCCAAATTTGCAGGTGGCTGATCATTCGCGCGCTTTGGGTTTAAGCAGCTTGGCAGGGCGTAGCGCCTCGGCCGCCTTAAACAGACCAAAGGTCTGGTTGACATAATTCACCACGCCGCCGATTTGCTCCATATATTTTTGCAATTCGGGGGTGCGCTCTGCCTCGACGACTTGAACGGCGCGGTCGGGGCCATTCGCCTCGAACTGGCAATAAAACAACGGCTCGCCGCGCTTTAGGATCAGGTCTTTTTTGATATCGTGCCATTCAAAGGCCCACATTAAGGGGCGCGGCCATGCGTTCAGCGGAAAACGCCCGCCAAAAATCGTACCTGGCAATGGGTCGGCGCGGTAATGCAAAAAGGCCGAAAGCTGGGTGATATAGACCATCTCATCAGCAATAAAGCAGTAAGGCAACGAAAGCTGCACTGTCGGGCGGTCGGCAAAGCGCCATTCGGTTTCATTCACCAGCGTCAAAACCTCGCCCAGTTTGTTGCCGCGAATGGGGCTGGCCGCCCCCGCGCGGTTGATCAAAATCGCCTTGCCCTTATCATCGCGGCCAAAGCCGATATGCATATCAAACGGGCTTTTAACCATGAAATAGCGGCTTTCCAGTTGGATCACCGCAGGGCAGCGCGAGGCGCTTTTGGCATGGGCCTTGTTGGTTTGCCGAAAAATCACCCGTTCAGGCGGATCATACATCACCGCGCCTTTGTCAGATGTCAAAAACCAACCCACTGTCACAGGGCCGTTTTCGGGTTCATATTCGGGGCGCTCAAAGCCGACAGAGATTTCCATGACGCAACCTTTACAATTTTGGGCAGAATTGGCGCAAAGGCGGCGGCTGTCAATCACCGCTTATTGACAGCGCTGCTGCACCCCGCCATTGGAAAGAAAAAGGGGGCGAAATGGCCGATGACCGTTTGATCGTGGCGCTGGATGTGCCCAATATTGTGCAAGGCCTGCAAGTGGCCGATGCCTTGGGCGATGCCATTTCCTTTTACAAAATCGGTCTTGGAATGCTGACGGGCGGCGGGCTGGCCCTTGCCAATGAGCTGAAGGGCGAACGCGGCAAGCGCATTTTTCTTGATATGAAACTGTTTGATATCGGTGCCACAGTCGAAGCGGCTGTGCGCGGGCTGTGCCAATATGATCTGGATTTTCTGACTGTTCACGGCGATCCGCAGGTTGTGCGTGCAGCGGGCGAGGGTAAGCGCGGATCAAACACCAAGATTTTGGCGGTAACGATCCTGACATCGTTAGACCGCGCTGATTTGGACGCAAATATGATTGTGGCGGGTGATATCGCTGAAATCACCCTTGCCCGCGCAGCCCGTGCGCTGGAATCTGGCGCGGATGGCGTCATTGCCAGCCCGCAAGAGGCCGCCATGATACGCGCCCTGCCACAAGCAAAGGGCAAGTTGATTGTCACGCCCGGGGTGCGGCCTGCAGGGGCTGATCTGGACGATCAAAAACGCATTGCCACCCCAAGTCAGGCCTTGGCAGATGGGGCCGATCATATCGTCGTGGGCCGTCCGATTTGGGCGGCCAAAGATATGCGCGCGGCGGCGCAGGCTATTCTGGCCGATATTGCCTGAAGGGGAATCAGGGCGCATAGTTGCCCCATGCCAGCCCTATGCCGCGATTGCCGGACCCAGTTTGATGCGGGGGTAAGATGCCCCAAATGCCGCTCGCCCCGCGTGCTGGCGCATCCAGAACTGTATGATTTGTCCATCGCGCATATGGATTGCGATGCGTTTTATGCCTCGGTTGAAAAACGCGACAATCCTGATTTGCGCGACCAGCCCGTGATTGTCGGCGGTGGGCAGCGCGGGGTGGTTTCGACCTGCTGCTATATCGCGCGGATACACGGGGTGCGCAGCGCAATGCCGATGTTTCAGGCGCTAAAGCTGTGCCCACAGGCCGTGGTCGTCAAACCGCGCATGTCCGCCTATGTCGAAGCCAGCCGCGCAATCCGCGCCATGATGGAGGAGTTGACCCCCGCCATCGAACCGCTTTCGCTGGATGAGGCGTTTTTAGACCTCAGCGGCACCACGCGCCTGCACGGCGCGCCGCCCGCCGTCATGCTGGCGGGTTTGGTGCGCAGGATGGAGGTGGAATTGGGCCTGACAGGGTCTATCGGCCTGTCGCATAACAAGTTTTTGGCCAAAATCGCATCAGACCTTGATAAACCCAAGGGCTTTTCGGTGATTGGCCGCGCCGAGACGGAAGATTTTCTTTTGCCTAAGCCTGTCAAAATCATTTGGGGCGTGGGTACGGCGATGCAGGCGCAGCTAGAACGTGCGGGTATCCGCACCATTGCCGATTTGCGGCGGTGGGAGCAGGCCGATCTATCCGCCCGCTTTGGTCAAATGGGCGCGCGTCTGTTTCACTTGGCGCGCGGCCAAGATAGGCGGCGCGTGCAACGCGATGCAGCCGTAAAATCTATCAGCAAGGAAACCACGTTTTTTGAAGATACCGCAGATCAAGATCTGCTTGATGGTCATATATGGCGGCTGGCAACTCAAGTGGCCGACCGCGCCAAGGCCAAAGGGTTTGGCGGAAAAACTGTCACGCTAAAGCTAAAGCGCAGCGATTTCTCGGCCCTGTCGCGGCGCGTCACGCTGGAAGACCCAACGCAATTGGCTGACCGCATTTATCGTACGGCCCGCGCCTTGTTTGATGCGGCGCAGGCGCAATTGGGGGCAGGCTTTGGCCCGTTTCGCCTGATTGGGGTTGGTATTTCTGACCTATCCCCTGCCGAAACCGCCGATCAACTGGGCGATCTGCTAGACCCCACAGCACCCAAGCGCGCCGCCGCCGAACGTGCCAGCGATGCGATCCGTGCCCGCTTTGGCAAGGATGCCATCGTAAAGGGCCGCGCGCTGCGCTGATTATTCGGCGGCCAGCGATTGTGGTTGTGCAAAACGCGCGGTGATTTGGGCCAATGCCGCAGTGATCTTGCCCGCAAAGGCCGCAAAATGCGGCAGGGGCACAACCTGCGCCTCGTCCATATATAAACCGCGCGAAATTTCGATTTGCACCACATGTTTGCCCGCAAAAGGCCGTCCATAATGCTGGGCAATATAGGCCCCTGCAAAGGGGCTGTTGCGCGCCACGCGCAGATCTTGCGCAGCGAAGGCCGCCTCAACCTCGGCTATAATCTGCCCCGAGGCAGACGCACCATGCCGATCGCCCAGCACAACATCGGCCGCGCGTTGATGTGGGCGCAGCATCTGCGCGGCCTCGCTGGGCATGGAATGCATATCCAGCAAAATCGCCATACCAAAACGGGCAGCCGTTTCATCCATCAGCGCGCGCAGGGCAGTATGATAAGGCCGCCAATGGGCGCTGATACGCGCCTCTGCCTCGGCCAAAGGCAGTTTGCCGCTGTAAATCGCCCGCCCGCCTGCCACCACACGGGGAATTACCCCCAGCCCTGATGCAATACGCGGGTTGCTGTCATTGCGCCGCGCGCCGTCAATCAGGGCGGGGTCAAACTCATCAGCAGCGCGGTTAAGGTCAACAAAGGCGCGCGGCACATGGGCCAGCAGCAACGGCGCACCCAAACGTGGGGCGGCGGCAATCAATTCATCGACAAAAGCATCTTCAGATGACCGAACCGCCGCGACATCCAGCACAGATTGACGCAAAAACGCAGGCGGATAATCCCGCCCAGAATGCGGCGAAGACACCACCACAGGACAAGTCTGCACATCAGGACGAAGGATCTGAAACGACGCGGTCAAATACGGCTCCTCTAGAATCACAGAATATAATGAAAGATATCGGCAGCGATACCCCTTGATCCGCAGCGCCCTTATGTTTATAGCCCCGCTACCTGTAGGGCAGCGTCGTCTTTTGGCGAATCTGATCTATGTGAAGACCAACGCGACACGTGGGCGGTTAGCTCAGCGGTAGAGCACTACGTTGACATCGTAGTGGCCACTGGTTCGATCCCAGTACCGCCCACCATTTTTGCCCCAAAAGGGCGCTTAACTGTGGCGCGCAAGCGCCGCGATGCACAGGAGACAGCCATGAAGGTTGCAAATTCGCTCCGCTCGCTGAAAACGCGTCATCGCGATTGCCAAGTCGTGCGCCGCAAAGGCCGCGTCTATGTGATCAACAAGACGCAAAAGCGTTACAAGGCACGTCAGGGTTGATGCCTGATATGGCCTGCGCGCAGCAGCATAAATAGGTCGCCAAGGGAAACCTTCGGCGGCTTTTTTATTTTGGATCAGCCATGCATCCCAACCCCGCCTTTCGCAAAGAAACCACGGCGCAGAATTTGGAATTTGCCCGCGCGCGGGGGTTTGGCGCGCTTTGTGTCAATGGCGCTGAAGGCCCGCTTTTGGCGCATATCCCGTTTGAAATGGTGGGCGATGATACCCTGCGTTTGCATCTGGCGCGGTCAAACGCCATTGCCCGCGCCCAATTGCCCTGCCCCGCCGTGATGGCGGTTATGGGGCCAGATGGCTACATCTCGCCCGATTGGTATGGCGCGCCCGATCAAGTGCCGACATGGAACTATATCGCCGTGCATCTGCGCGGCCATATCCGCCCCCTGCCGCTTGATGCGTTAGAGCCGCATGTGAATGCCGTGTCCGATGCCTTTGAGGCACGTCTTGCGCCCAAACCCATCTGGCGCAGCAGCAAAATGTCGGGTGGCGTGATGGAGCGTATGATGCGCGCGATCTTGCCCTTTGAAATGCAGATCACATCGGTTGAAGGCACATGGAAACTGGGCCAAAACAAAACACCGCAGGCGCGGGCGGGGGCAATTGCGGGCCTGCGCGCGCTGGGTATGGATGCGCTGGCCAGCCATATGGAAAAGGTTTGATATGAAACTTTACCTCTCTCCCACCACCCCGTTTGGCCGCAAAATCACCGTGCTGCTGCGCGAGGCGGATTTGCTGGACAAAGTTGGTGTGGAATGGGTGGCAGGCACCCCGCTGGAACCTGGAAATCTTCCGCTGGTGCACAACCCTCTGGGCAAGATTCCAGTTTTGGTGCTGGGCGATGGCACGGCAGTTTACGACAGCCGCGTTATCTCGCGGTTTTTGGATGACCATTTCGGCCTTGGCGTTTATCCAAAGGGCGCGGCCCTATGGCCCGCCTTGGCGCGAGAGGCCGCGATTGACGGCATGATCGAAGCCGCCGTTCTTGTGGCCTATGAAATGCGCCTGCGCCCTGAAAATCTGCGCTTTGACGGATGGATGACCGCGCAATGGGCCAAGGTCAGTCGTGTTTTGGACTTGTTCGAATCGGCCCCGCCAGCCCCTACCCCCATGGGGCAAGTGATGGCTATGGATCATATCGCCCTTGCCTGCGCATTGGCTTATCTGGATTTTCGCCACGATTCGCGGGGATGGCGGGCTGGTCGGCCCATGCTGGCAGCGTGGCAACAGGGGGTGCAAAACCGCCCCAGCCTGCGCGATACGCAACCGCCCGTCTGATCGCGGCCATTGTACGCAACCTTAATCATATTTATCGCGCGCCCACTCCCCCTGCGCTGCTTTGTCCGCTGGACGAGGGCATAAACTGTGGTTAAAAGCGCGCCCAAAGGTGTGGGCCAGCCCGCGCCCGTTTTTTCTATCGATCAGCTGTGCCGTGCCATTCGCGGCATTTCAAAGGGAGAGGGACGCATGTCTCACGCAGATGATACCGCAGGATCGCGCCGCGATTTTCTGTATTACGCCACTGCAGGCGTTGGGGCTGTGACCACGGGTGCAGCGGTTTGGCCCCTGATCAACCAGATGAACCCATCGGCAGATACCCGCGCGCTGGCCTCAATTCTGGTTGATGTTTCGGGCGTTGAAGTGGGCGCGCAGTTGACGGTGAAATGGCGCGGTAAGCCTGTGTTCATCCGCCGCCGCACGCCCGAAGAAATTCAGGCCGCCCGCGATACAGCGCTGACAGATTTGGTCGATGTTTTGGCCGAAAATGCCAACAAGCCTGACGCAGATGCGTCGGACGCCAACCGCAGCTTGGACGAGGCGGGTGAATGGCTGGTGATGATTGGCGTTTGCACCCATTTGGGCTGCGTTCCCATCGGCGATGCCGCGGGCGATTTTGGCGGTTGGTTCTGCCCCTGCCACGGCAGCCATTACGATACCGCAGGCCGCATCCGCAAAGGGCCCGCGCCGCGCAACCTGCCAGTGCCAGTTGCCGCGTTCCTTGACGAAACAACCATTAAGCTTGGGTAAGGATAGATTATGGCTGGAATTCCCCACGACCATTACGAGCCAAAGACGAACGGCCAAAAATGGCTGCATTCTCGCCTGCCGATCGCGGGCGTTCTGTATGACACCCTCATGATTCCAACCCCCAAGAACCTGAATTGGATGTGGATTTGGGGTATTGTTCTTACCTTCTGTTTGGCGCTGCAAATCGTCACTGGCATTGTGCTGGCCATGCATTACACCCCGCATGTCGATTTGGCTTTTGCCTCGGTTGAACATATCATGCGCGATGTGAATGGCGGCTATATGATCCGTTATCTGCATATGAATGGCGCATCGCTGTTCTTCTTTGCCGTTTATCTGCATATCTTCCGCGGCCTGTATTACGGCAGCTACAAGGCCCCGCGCGAAGTGACGTGGATCATCGGTATGATCATTTACCTGCTGATGATGGCCACGGGCTTTATGGGCTATGTTCTGCCATGGGGGCAAATGTCGTTCTGGGGGGCCACCGTGATCACGGGCCTGTTTGGCGCCATTCCTGGCATTGGCGAATCGTTGCAAACCCTTTTGCTGGGTGGCCCTGCGGTAGATAACGCGACGCTGAACCGCTTTTTCAGCCTGCACTACCTGTTGCCTTTCGTGATTGCTGCTTTGGTTGGCCTGCATATCTGGGCCTTTCACACCACGGGTAACAACAACCCAACAGGCGTAGAAGTGCGCCGCACGTCCAAGGCTGACGCTGCAAAAGATACAGTGCCGTTCTGGCCCTATTACGTGATCAAAGATCTGTTCGCCTTGGCTTTGTTGCTGGCGGTGTTCTTTGCGGTGGTTGGTTTCATGCCCAACTTCCTTGGCCACCCCGACAACTATGTCCAAGCCAATGCGCTGGCGACACCTGCGCACATCGTGCCAGAATGGTATTTCTTGCCCTTCTACGCGGTTCTGCGCGCCTTTACGGCAGATGTGTGGTTGGTGCAGTTAGTCGAGTTTGTCACCTTTGGCATCGTGGATGCGAAATTCTTCGGCGTATTGGCGATGTTTGGCGCCATTGCTGTGATGGCCATGGCACCTTGGCTGGATACATCCTCGGTGCGCTCGGGCCGCTATCGGCCAAAGTTCAAGGCGTGGTTCTGGCTGTTGGTGATCGATTTCATCGTGTTGATGTGGGTCGGCAGCCAAGCTGCGAATGAGCTGAACAGCTGGATTTCGCTGATCGCCACCACCTATTGGTTCGCCTATTTCTTGGTGATCCTGCCACTGCTGGGCCTGTTCGAAAAGCCCTTGCCAATCCCCGCCACGATTGAAGACGACTTCAATTCGCACTACGCCAATCCGGCTGAGTGAGAGAAAGGAACTGACTGAGATGTTTCGTAAAATCGCAATCAGCGCCGTCTCGGCACTGGCAATTTCCACGGGCGCGGCCTTTGCGGCGGGCGAGGCGGTTCATATCGAAGATGTGCCCTTCAGCTTTCAAGGCCCATTTGGCACCTATGACCAAATGCAATTGCAACGCGGTCTGCAAGTGTTCACCGAAGTATGTTCGGCCTGCCATGGCCTAAAGTTTGTGCCTATTCGCACCTTGGCCGATGCGGGCGGCCCCATGCTGCCCGAAGACCAAGTGCGAGCCTATGCCAAAAACTACACTGTGGTAGATAAAGACACGGGCGAAGAGCGTGAGGCAGTCCCTTCGGATAAGTTCCCAGAAAATCTGGCCGCAGGCGCACCCGACCTGTCCTTGATGGCCAAAGCGCGCGCAGGCTTTTCGGGGCCTTACGGGCTGGGTATCAATCAGTTCCTCAAAGGTATGGGCGGGCCAGAATATATCCATGCCCTATTGACCAGCTACACGGGCGAAGAGAAAACCGAAGCGGGCGAGACGTTCTATGAAAACCACGCGTTTTCAACGGGTTGGATCAAGATGACGCCGCCCTTGTCGGACGATCTTGTAACCTATGCCGATGGCACGCCTGCCACAGTCGATCAAATGTCGCTGGATGTGTCCGCATTTTTGATGTGGACGGCGGAGCCGCATTTGAACGCCCGCAAAGAGGCGGGTTTTAAGGCGATCTTGCTGCTCGCCCTGTTGTCGACCCTACTGTATCTGACGAATAAGCGGATTTGGGCCAATGTGAAGGGGCCAAAGCAGGCCTAAGACAGCCCGCTGCAATAAGAAAACCCCGCAGCAATGCGGGGTTTTTTCATGTGCTACGGGGGGGATGGGCAATTCCCTGATCTATGGAAATCACATGGCTGGCAAATCGCGCGGCATCGCGGTCATCATGCGTGACCATCAGCACAGTCGCATTGGTTTGCGTGGCAACTTGCACCACCAAATCCAGCATCTGATGGCGCAAATCTTGATCAAGCGCGGCAAAAGGTTCGTCCAACAATAAGATTGGCCGCGCTTGCAGCAAAACCCGCGCCAATGCCGCGCGGCCCATCTGCCCGCCAGACACTTGGGCAGGCTTACGGCCCCCAAACCCCGCCAGCCCCACCTTGGCCAAGGCGGCTTCGGCCTGTTCCAATTGCGCCCTGCGCGCAGGCCGCCCCGCCGTCAGCCCCAGCACCACATTGTCCAGCAGGGTCAAATGCGGGAACAGGTTTTGGTCTTGGAACAGCATCGAAACGGGGCGCTGGGCGGGATCAAGAGCCGTCACCTCTTGCGCCGCGCAAAAAATCCGCCCCTCTGATGGCGCGATAAACCCCGCAATTGCCAGCAATAGCGATGATTTTCCTGCGCCAGACGGCCCCATCACTGCCACGCGCGCCCCCGCCGTTATGGCAAAATCAGCCCTTAGGGAAAAACCGCCCAATGTGATGACTGTGCGATCAAGCCTTAGCATCACGGCCCCCAAAATGGTCAAACAGCCAAAACAAAGCAAAGGCGATCAGGATGAGCCATAGCGTAACACTTGCCGCCGCTTGCATCTGATAGGCCCCCATCACCCGCGCGGCCAAAATCGGCAAAGTCGGCTGATCGCTGTGCCCGAACAGGGCAATCACGCCAAAATCGCCCATCGCCATTGCGGCGGACAGGCCAAGGCCAAATCCGATCATCGGCGCAAGGCGCGGCAGAAACACCACGCGCAGCATCGCCCAATAGGGCATGCCAAGGCTGGACATTAGCCGCGCGTAGCTGCCCTGCACCTCGCGGCAAGCGGGCAAAAGCAGCCGATAGACAAAAGGTAAGGCCATGGCAGCATTGAAAAAAATGGCCAAAGTAATGACCGCGCTTTGCGGTGCTATCAGCGGGCGCAGGGCCAAAAACGCCCCCACACCCAAGGCAAGGCTGGATGTGCCCAGTGGCAACATCGCCGCCAGCTCGGCCCAAATTCCAGCGCCGCGGGATTGCGCCAGCGCCAACATCAGCGCCGCCCAAGTGGCCAAAAAGGCGGCCGTCACAGCAATAAAAATTGACCGCGCAGCAGCCATCCAAAACCCATTTGGCAAATCATTCACCCCCGCCAAACCACGCGCCGCAATGCCTGCCAGTGGCAAGGCAAAAAACAGGGCGGCCAAGCCTATTACAAACCCATCCAGCCATTGGCCGCGCAGCCGCAACGCTCGGTCCAGCCCAGCGCCAAAGCCCGATGGCCGCCAAACAGCCCCCATAACCAGAACCGCAAACAGGCACAGCGTTGTTTGCATCAGCGCCAAATTGGCCGCGCGGGTAAGGTCAAATTCAAACCGCAACGATTGGTAGATACCCAGTTCCACCGTTGTCGCCTTTGGCCCACCCCCCAGAATCAGTGCGACGGAAAAGCTGGTCAGGCAAACCAGAAAAATCACAGCAAAGGCACTGGGCAATAGGGCGCGCAGCATCGGCCATTCCAGATGTAAGAACATCGCTTTGCGGTCAAAGGACAGGCCCTGCGCCAGACGAAATCTTTCGGTTGGAATGGCCGCCCAACCATCCAGCAGCATGCGCGTGGCGAGGGGCAGGTTCAAAAACACATGCGCCAAAACCACACCGCCCAGCCCGAATATAGAAATCGGCGTGCCCCCTGCGGCCAATAGCGCATCATTCACCACCCCGCCGCGCCCAAAAACTGCCAATAACCCCATCACAGCGGCAAGGCTGGGCAAGATGAACGGGGCAGAGATCAACCTGATGACCGCCCTTCGCCCCCAAAATCGTGTGCGAAACAGCGCCCGCGCCAAAGGAATGGCCAGCAAACAAGACACCGCCGCCGAAAGTGCCGCCTGCAACAGGGTAAAGCGCAAGGCGGCCATATCGGCGGCGGTCACTTGTGCGATATTGGCATGGGGCACCAAAAAGCCAAGGCTGGCGATAATCGGCAGCCCCATACCAAAAGCAGCGACCAAAGCCGCTATTTTGCCAGTGCGGCTTGCCATTCATCCACCGCGGCTTGGCGCATTGTTTCGACCTCATCGGCTGGGATCGTCAGCGATTTCGCAGGCGTGATCAGTGTTTCAAACCCTTTTGGCAGACCCGCAGCAGGGGTGCGTGCGGGATACATCCAATTGGTGGTAATCAGCGCTGTTTGTGCCGCATCGCCCAACAGATAGGTCAGAAATTGGTCGGCGAGCGCGGGCTGATCGCTGCCTGCCAGCTTGCCCGCCAATTCAATTTGCATGAAATGCCCCTCGTCAAAGGGGGCGGCAGCCTTGCTGTCATCGTTTTCGGCAATCAAATGATAGGCAGGAGAGGTGGTATAAGACAGCACCATGTCAGCCTGCCCTTCCAAGAACATGCCATAGGCTTCCGACCAACCGGGGGTCACTGTGACGATGTTATCGGCCAGCTTTTCCCAAAGCGCCGCCGCCCCGTCGCCATAGGCAGCCTTAACCCACAACACAAGCCCAAGACCGGGGGTGGATGATCTGGGATCTTGAATGATGATTTTCACATCCGAATCGGCCAATTCGGCCAAGGATTTGGGCGGGCTGGCAAGCTGCTTTTTATCATAAACAAAGGCAAACCAACCCCAATCAAAGGGTATAAAATTGGCATCTGTATAGGCCACAGGCAGGGTGGTTTCAGCAGGTGTAACAGGCGCAAACAGCCCCGTTTTTCGCGCCGCATCTGCCAGATTGGTGTCTAGCCCCACCACAACATCGGCAGTGGTTGCAGCCCCTTCCAGTTGCAAACGGGCCAACAGGGCCGCCCCATCGCCCGCGGTTTGAAATTGCACATCGCAGGCACAGCTTGCCTCGAACCCAGCCTCGATGGCAGGGCCGGGGCCCCATTCAGACGTAAAGCTGTCATAGGTCAGCACGTTCAAAACGGGGGTTTCGGCTGTGGCAATCGTGGCCAAAAAGGCACCGCCAGCAGCAAGGAGTATGGGTTTCATCAGTCTCTCCATGTTGCGACGAAGTGGTCGGAAATGGAGCATCTGCTGCCACACCTTCCCTCCGCCGGTATGATCCGGTTCAGGTTCAACGGGTCCGCTTACGCATCTCAGCCCTATCAGGCACCCCGAGGTACTATCAAACATAGGCTATAATTCGCCCCGCGCAAGGGGGCGCATTTTTGGGTTTCACCAAAGCGCCCGATGTCCTATGTCTGCGGGAAAGGAGCGCGACATGAGCTTTAACACCTTTGGTCACATATTCCGCGTCACCACATGGGGTGAAAGCCATGGGCCAGCGATTGGCTGCACCGTTGATGGCTGCCCACCCGGAATTGCGCTTAGCGAGGCGGATTTGCAGCCATGGCTCGATCGGCGCAAACCTGGCCAGAACAAATATGTCACCCAACGCCGCGAGGCGGATGAGGTGAAAATCCTGTCAGGTGTCTATAATGGCGTCACCACAGGCACGCCCATTCAACTGCATATCGACAATACCGATCAGCGCAGCAAAGATTATTCCGACATCGCGGCCAGCTTTCGCCCTGGCCATGCCGATATCACCTACCATCAGAAATATGGCCTGCGCGATCCGCGCGGGGGTGGGCGCTCTAGCGCGCGCGAAACAGCGGCGCGGGTGGCGGCAGGCGGCGTGGCGCGGCGGGTTTTGGCCAGCTTAGTGCCTGATTTGGCAATTTCAGGCTATATGGTGCAAATGGGTGCCAAGGCGATTGATCGCGCGCGATTTGACGCTGCGCAAATCGAAGAAAACCCGTTTTGGTGCCCCGATGCAGTGGCCGCATCTGATTGGGCCGCCTATTTGGACGAATTGCGCCTGTCGCATAACTCGGTCGGTGCAATCATAGAGGTGGTGGCAAAAGCTGTGCCAGCGGGCCTTGGCGCACCGATATATGGCAAGCTAGACAGTGATTTGGCCGCCGCGATGATGTCGATCAACGCGGTAAAGGGCGTGGAAATTGGCGAAGGCATGGCATCTGCGGCGCTGACGGGCGTTGAAAATGCAGACGAGATTCGCATGGGGCCGAATGGGCCGCAGTTTCTGTCAAACCATGCTGGCGGTATTTTGGGCGGTATTTCTAGCGGTCAGCCAGTGGTGGTGCGCTTTGCGGTGAAACCCACGTCCAGCATCTTATCGGCGCGCCAAACCATCACGACCGCGGGTGAAGAAATTGATCTCGTGACCAAAGGTCGCCATGACCCCTGCGTTGGCATTCGCGCCGTACCCGTGGGCGAGGCGATGATGGCCATCGTTTTGGCCGACCATCTGTTGCTGGATCGTGGGCAGACGGGCGGCGTGCGGGGAGTTATAGGGACGCTATAGATCCTTGACCAAACGCAGTGCATCATAAATCGCGGCATGGGTATTGCGCGCCTCGACCGCATCGCCAATGCGGAACAGTTGGAACCCCGCAGGCCCGCCCTTTCGCGTTTGCGGCCGTCCTGCGATCAGCGCGTCATAATCCACAGCGCCAAGGTTTTCTGATTGGGGCTTCAGCGCGAAATAAACATCGTCCAAGGGCAGGGTGCCGTGATTGACGATGATCTGGTCATAGACGGCGGTTTTGGCCAGAGGCATGTAATCGCTGCCGATCGTAGCGCGCAACTGGTTGCCCTCACGCGCCACCGACAGCAGGCGATGCGTGACAGTAAAGGTCACATCCCGCCCTTGCAGCGCGCGCATATAGGGAACCAAGTTCATCGCCATCACATCGGGTGCAAAGCTGCGGTCGGGGGTCATCACCTCGACACGCGCGCCGCTTTCGGCCAGCATCTGCGCCGCCTGCAGCGCGGTATGATCGCCTGCATCATCGAAAATCAGCACATTCGTGCCGCATTTTGCATCGCCAGACAGAATATCCCATGCAGAAATGGTCAGATCATTGCCATTGTCTAGAATATCCTTTTGCGGCACACCGCCTGTGGCAATGATGACAGTATCTGGGGAAAGTGCCAGAATATCATCCGCTTCTGCGTAGGTGTTAAAGTGAAACATCACGCCCCTAGCCGCGCATTGGGCCATGCGCCAATCGATAATGCCCATCATCTCGGCCCGCCGTTTGGTCTTGGCCGTCAGGCGAATTTGCCCGCCAGGCTGATCGGCGGCCTCAAAGACCGTCACCTTATGTCCGCGCTCGACGGCCACGCGCGCAGCCTCTAGCCCCGCAGGGCCAGCGCCAACGATGACCACGTTTCGCGCCCTTGCAGCAGGGGCAATATCATGCGGCATGGTTTCTTCTCGCCCCGTGGCGGGGTTGTGAATGCACAGCGCCATGCCACCCTGATAGATGCGGTCAAGACAATAGGTCGCACCAACGCAGGGGCGGATATCCGCCTCGCGCCCGTCGATGATTTTGCGCACGATATGCGGGTCGGCCATATGGGCGCGGGTCATGCCCACCATGTCCAATTGGCCAGAGGAAATGGCATAGCGCGCGGTTGCAACATCGGGGATGCGGGCTGCGTGAAAGGTAGGCAGCCCCACTTCGGCGCGCACACGGCCCGCAAAATCCAAATGCGGGGCAGATTTCATGCCCTGAATCGGGATCACATCGGTCATGGCAGGGTCGGTATGAATACGCCCGCGGATGATATTCAGAAAATCCACATGTCCGCTGGCCTTGAACATATGGCCAATGGCAATGCCTTCTTCGTCACTAATGCCGCCTTTAGTCTCTTCATCGGCGGTATAGCGGATGCCCAGCAGAAAATCTGGCCCCACGCGTTTGCGACATTCGGCCACGACGTCCAGCGCAAATCGCGCGCGGTTTTCCAGACTGCCGCCATAGGGCGGGGGCAAAGCATTGGTTAGCGGCGATAGGAATTGATCCATCAAATGGCCATAACATTCAAACTCTACCCCATCCAAACCCGCCTCTTTCATCCGTTCGGCAGCGTCGGCGTAATCCGTTATGATGCGGGTAATGTCCCAATCTTCGATCAATTTGGGAAAGGCGCGGTGGCTTGGCTCGCGCGCATGGGATGCGGCCACAGTGGGCAGCCAATCACCCTTATCCCAACGGGTGCGGCGGCCCAAATGGCTGAGCTGAATCATCACGGCGGCGCCCACCTCGTGGCAATCATCGGCGATTCGGCGCATCCATGGCACCACTTCGTCCTTATAGGCGAGGATGTTGTTAAAGACGGGCGGGCTGTCTTTTGACACCGCCGCCGAACCCGCTGTCATCGTCAGGGCCACACCCGCGCGCGCCCGTTCCAGATGATACAGGCGATAGCGGTCTTTGGGCATGCCATCTTCGGGATAGGCAGGTTCGTGGGATGTCGTCATGATGCGGTTGCGCAGCGTCAGATGCTTAAGCTGGTAGGGCTGCAGCAACGGGTCGCGGGATGGGGCGTTCATCATATCTCTCCGATTTCAGGTAGGATAGCGCCATTGCCGCCCAGAATAAGCAGCAATTTGCGACATCTGGCGGCAAAACTGTGCGGGTGCAGTTTTTGCGGTGCCGAAAATTTTGGCAGGGCGGCGCAGAATTGGGCGTATTGGGGGGCCTCGCGCGCGCCAAAGCCCGATTTCGTGGATGGGTAATTGCAGCGCGCCTGCGCTGGGCCTTTGATCGCCGCGTAAGGGGAACGCGATGTTAGACGCCAGCCACCAGACGCAAATGCAGCGCAGCCATGGTCGTGCGATGGTGCGCTTTGCTTTGCGCGATGGGCGCATGACTTTGCTGGATTTGGCGCAAAGTGGCAGTGGCAAGGCCATGCTGCCCCGCATTTTTGGCCCTGTGCCCGAAGCTGTGTTCATGAACACATCGGGTGGGCTGACGGGCGGCGATCATCTGGCCTATTCCATCGAACTGGATTCAGGTGCGCGGCTGACGGCCACCACCCAAACCGCCGAACGCGCCTATGCCAGCACGGGCGAATCTGCCCATGTCACTGTTCAGGCCCATGTCGGCGCGGGCGGCCATTTGGATTGGTTGCCACAAGAAACCATTTTGTTCGAATCTGCGAACCTGTCCCGCAAAACCGAAATCAATCTTGCCAAAGGCGCAACATGCCTGCTGGTTGAAAGCCTAGTGCTGGGCCGCCATGCTATGGGCGAGGTGCCGCGCCATGCCCGCCTGATCGACCATCGCATGATACGCCGTGAAGGGCGCCCCTTTTGGGCCGAAACCCTAAAGATTGACCGCGATGTTCTGGCAGAGGCCGCCAGCCCTGCCCTTTTGGGCGGGGCAAAGGCCGTGGCGATTATCGCCTTTGTTGCCCAAAACGCCGAAGATGCCGCCACCACCCTGCGCGAATTGCCCGTGCACCAAGGGGCTCAGATGGCGGTATCAGGTTGGAATGGCCGCTGCCTTGCCCGCATCACCGCATCCGATGGTTGGCCCCTGCGCGCCCAAATCATCCGCATCATCACCACGCTGCGCGCCGCCCCAATGCCGCGCGTTTGGCAATGTTAGAGAGGCATCCATGAACCTTACCCCGCGAGAGCGTGAAAAACTGCTGATCTCTGTTGCAGCCATGGTCGCACGTGGCCGCCTTGCCCGCGGGGTGAAGCTGAACCATCCCGAAGCTGTGGCGCTGATCACCGATTTCGTCGTGGAAGGCGCACGCGATGGCCGCTCGGTAGCCGATCTGATGCAGGCAGGCGCGCATGTGATTACGGCCAGCCAATGCATGGATGGCATAGCAGAGATGATCCATTCCGTTCAGGTCGAGGCTACTTTTCCCGATGGCACCAAATTGGTGACCGTCCACCACCCCATCCGCTAGGAGCGCGTTATGAAAAAACCCCTTGCCGTGGCCGTTCTTGCCCCCGCCCCCGCCTTTGCCCATGCGGGAAATCACAGCGCGAATTTCGCCCAAAACATCACCCATGCCCTAAGCCAACCCGACCATTTGCTTGCCGCGCTGGCTGTGCTGGCGCTGGCCTATTTTGCCTATCGCCTTGCCAAAGGATAACCCATGATCCCCGGAGAAATCATTCCCGCCGCTGGTGATATTACCTTAAATTCAGGCTCTAAAAGCCTTGTCGTCATGGTTGCGAACACTGGTGATCGCCCTATCCAAGTGGGCAGCCATTATCATTTTGCCGAAACCAACGCAGGGCTGGATTTTGATCGAGTGGCCGCGCGCGGTATGCGGCTGGATATTCCCGCAGGCACGGCGGTGCGGTTTGAACCGGGCCAGCGGCGCGAAGTGCGGCTGATCCCTTACGGCGGATTGCGCCGCGTGTTTGGGTTCAACGCAGCCGTGATGGGGGATTTGTAGATGGCCACAAAAATTGCCCGCGCCGATTATGCCGCCCTTTATGGCCCCACAACGGGGGATCGCGTCCGCCTTGGCGATACAGACCTGATCATAGAAGTCGAGCGTGACCTGACCACCTATGGCGAAGAGGTGAAGTTTGGCGGCGGTAAGGTGATCCGCGATGGTATGGGCCAATCCCAAATCCCGCGTGCGGGCGGCGCGGTGGATACTGTCATCACCAACGCGCTGATTGTCGATCATGCGGGAATCTACAAGGCGGATATCGGGCTGAAGGGCGGCTTCATTGCCGCCATTGGCAAGGCAGGCAACCCCGATGTGCAGAACGGGGTAGATATCATCATCGGCCCTGGCACGGAAATCATTGCAGGTGAAGGGCGTATCATCACGGCGGGCGGGATGGATGCGCATATTCATTTCATCGCGCCGCAGCAGGCCGAAGATGCGCTACATTCTGGGGTGACAACGATGCTGGGCGGTGGCACTGGCCCCGCACATGGCACGTTGGCCACCACCTGCACCCCTGGCCCTTGGCATATCGCGCGGATGATGCAGGCGCTGGACGCTTTGCCGATGAACTTTGGCCTATCGGGCAAGGGCAACGCCGCGCGCCCCGAAGGGCTGATCGAAATGGTGCAGGCGGGGGCCTGCGCACTGAAACTACATGAAGATTGGGGCACAACCCCCGCCGCCATCGACTGCTGCCTATCGGTCGCAGATGATATGGATGTGCAGGTGATGATTCATACCGATACGCTGAACGAATCGGGCTTTGTCGAAAACACTTTGGCCGCCATCAAAGGCCGCACCATCCACGCCTTTCATACCGAAGGCGCGGGCGGCGGCCATGCGCCCGATATTCTAAAGGTGGTCGGGTCTGAGAATATCATCCCCTCTTCGACCAACCCGACGATGCCCTATACTGTAAATACAGTAGAAGAGCATTTGGACATGCTGATGGTCTGCCACCATCTTGATCGCTCTATCCCCGAAGATGTCGCCTTTGCCGAAAGCCGCATCAGACGCGAGACGATTGCAGCGGAAGATATCCTGCATGACATGGGCGCGCTTTCGATCCTGTCATCTGACAGTCAGGCCATGGGCCGTGTGGGCGAGGTGATTACACGCACTTGGCAAACCGCCCATAAGATGCGCCAGCAGCGCGGCCGCCTGCCCGAAGAAACGGGCGAAAATGATAACTTTCGCGTCCGCCGCTATGTGGCGAAATACACGATCAATCCCGCCATTGCGCATGGGGTGTCCACGCATATCGGGTCGGTTGCGGTGGGCAAGCGCGCCGATTTGGTCATCTGGAACCCTGCCTTTTTCGGGGCCAAGCCTGAAATGGTGTTGATGGGCGGGCAGATCGTTGTGGCGCAAATGGGCGATCCAAACGGGTCGATCCCCGTGCAGCCGATGTATTCGCGCCCCATGTTCGGGGCCTTAGGCCGCGCGCGCGGCGATGCAGCGGTGATGTTTGTCAGCCAAGCGGGGCAGGCGGCGGGGGTAAAGAACAGCTTGGGCTTGGACAAGACTGTGCTGGCGGTGCAGGACACGCGCGGCATTGGTAAGCGCGACATGATCCACAACGCCGCACGCCCCCAGATCGAGGTGAACCCCGAAACCTACGAAGTGCGGGCGGATGGCGAATTGCTCACCTGCCAACCCGCAAGCAGCCTACCACTCGCGCAGCGCTATTTCTTATTTTAGGGTCTAAACATGTCTTTAGGGTCAAAAATCTTGCGCAAAGGGGCATGGAAGGTGGCAACAGATCATGTTGTGCTGGACTATGACGCGCGCCTGATCCGCCGCAAGCGGTTGGAAACTGCGGGTGGCGGCAGTTTTATGGTTGATCTGCCTGAAACGGTCTCTTTGGACGAAGGGGATGCGTTCGAATTGATCGATGGCCGCATCATCGAGGTGCGGGCCGCGATTGAACCTGTGGTCATCATCACAGGTGATTTGCCGCGATTGGCATGGCATATCGGCAATCGTCATACCCCTTGCGAGGTAACAAAGACCCATCTGGTCATCCGCCGCGATCCTGTCTTGGAAAACATGCTGCGTGGGCTGGGCGCCAGCCTTGCCACGCAAATCGCCCCCTTCCGCCCCGAGGGCGGGGCCTATGGCTTTGGCCGCACCTTTGGGCACGCCCATGATTAGCGCCGATTATTTGCGTGCCGTGCAATACCTTTCCCCTGCCTTTCCCATCGGCAGTTTTGCCTATTCGCAGGGTCTGGAAATGGCTATTTCGGCCCGATCAGTGACAGATTCGCAAAGCCTGCAAGACTGGATTTCCGCGCAATTACGGCACGGCTCTGCCTACATGGATGCGATTTTCATTGCCCATGCCCGCACTGGTAACTGTGACGATCTGGCAGATTTGGCCTATGGTTTTGCCGCCAGCAAGGAACGCGATCTTGAACTGCGCGAGATGGGCCGTGCCTTTGGCGCGCAAATTTCGGGGCTGACGGGGGCAGAATTTCCAAACCTGCCCCTGCCTGTGGCCATTGGCCTTGCCACGCGCGGTTTGGATTTGCCCACGGCCGATATTCTGGCTCTGTTTTTGCAGGGGTTTGCCGCGCAAATGGTCTCTGTCGGGGTGCGGTTCATTCCCTTGGGTCAAAGCGCAGGGCAGGCCATCTTGGCCGCGCTTGCGCCGCAGATCTTGGCCATAGCCGCCCACGCCGCCCATGCCGAATTGGACGAAATGTCATCGGCGACCATTGGGGCAGATATGGCCTCGATGGCGCATGAAACGTTAGAGGTAAGGATTTACAGGACATGACCGCAAATGGCCCCCTGCGCGTGGGAATTGGCGGCCCAGTGGGCGCTGGCAAAACCACGTTGACTGAAAAGCTATGTGCAGCCTTGGCAAGCCGCTGCGATATGGCGGTGATCACCAATGACATCTACACCCGCGAAGATGCCGATTATCTGACGCGCGCACAGGTGCTGCCCGCCGCGCGTATTCGCGGTGTGGAAACGGGCGGCTGCCCGCATACGGCGATACGCGAAGATGCCAGCATCAACCTTGCCGCCGTGGCCGATCTGCGCAGCCATTTTCCAAACCTTGATCTGATCTTGATTGAATCAGGCGGCGATAACCTTGCCGCCACCTTCAGCCCAGAATTGGCCGACCTATCGATCTATGTCATCGATACAGCGGCGGGGCAGGATATCCCGCGCAAAAAGGGGCCAGGCGTGGCGAAATCTGACCTATTGGTGGTAAACAAAACCGATCTCGCCCCCCATGTTGGCGTTGATTTGGCCTTATTAGAGGCAGATACAAAAATCGCCCGCGGCGCGCGCCCCTATGTCATGGCGCGGCTTCGGCAGGGTCTGGGTGTGGACGAGGTGATTGCCTTTTTGCAAACCGAAGGCGGGCTAAGCCTGCGCTGACCTGCGCGCCAAACGCGCCTTGATTGTGGCAACATCGGCGCGCGGGGTCGCGGCAAACAAGGTTTGGGTATAGGGGTGCTGCGGGTTGGAAAAGACCTGCGCGGCAGGCCCTTTTTCCACCACTTCGCCCAAATACATTACCATCACCTCGTCAGCGATATGGCGCACGACCGACAGATCGTGACTGATGAACACATAGGTCAGCCCGAACTCTGTCTGCAAATCGGCCAAAAGGTTCAGCACCTGCGCCTGCACCGAAAGATCAAGGGCGGATACAGGTTCGTCCAAAACCAAAATCTTAGGGGTCACCATCAATGCGCGGGCAATGGCAAGCCGCTGGCGCTGCCCGCCTGAAAACATATGCGGATAGCGGGTGAAATGGTCCGCCAGCAGCCCCACCTTTTGCAACATGGCCAGTGCCAAATCGCGGCGCTGGGCGGCGCTGTGATTGGTGTTCAGCAGCAACTGTTCCATCAACATATCGCCAATTTTTTGGCGCGGGTTTAGGCTGCCATAGGGGTTTTGAAACACGATCTGCACTTTGCGGCGCACTTCGGGCGGCAAGGATTTGCGGATGTCGATAGCCTGCCCATCAATCCAAAGTTCCCCGCTGGTAGCAGGATCTATCAGCGTCATGATGCGGGCAAGGGTCGATTTTCCGCACCCGCTTTCGCCCACGATCGCCAGTGTTTTGCCGCGTGGAACGGCAAAGGAAACGCCCTTTAGCGCCATCACCTCGCGCTTTGGGGTAAATATACCGCCCCCACTGCGATACGCGCGGGTTAAAGATCGGCCTTCGATGACAAAATCGTTCATCGCGCCGCCTCCATATAATCGGCAACTGTAGACAGGCGCTTGCCCGTGGCATGTTCGGGCAAGGCAGACAAAAGCGCGCGGGTATAGGGGTTTTGCGGGTTTTCGAACAGGTCCAAAACCCCAGCCTCCTCCATCTTGCGGCCCTGATACTGCACCACAACGCGGTCAGCCGTTTCGGCGACAACACCCATGTCATGGGTGATCATGATCAGGCCCATGCCCGTTTTGGCCTGCAAATCCATCAAAAGATCCAAGATTTGCTTTTGAATGGTCACATCCAGCGCCGTCGTTGGTTCATCTGCAATCAGCAATTTGGGCTGGCAGGCCAGCGCCATGGCAATCATCGCGCGCTGGCATTGGCCACCTGATAACTGATGCGGATAGGCGTTCAGCTTTTCGCTGGGGTCTGGCAGACCAACAGCAGATAGCAACTCTGTCGCGCGGATGAGAGCCTGTTTTTGTGCCATGCCCAGATGCTGGCGCAGCACTTCGGTAATTTGAAAGCCGATGGTAAAGCAAGGGTTCAGGCTGGCCATCGGTTCTTGGAAAATCATTGTGATATCGCGGCCAATGATACGGCGACGTGCCTGCAAAGATATAGCCTGCAGGTTTTGGCCATCAAACACCATCTCATCGGCGGTGACAGTGGCGCTGGGCGGCAAAAGGCCCATCACCCCAAGCATAGACACAGATTTGCCCGACCCGCTTTCACCCACAATCGCCAAAACCTCGCCCGATTCAACCGAGATATCCACCCCATCCACCGCCCGAAACGGGCCTTTTTGGGTATCAAAGGTGACAGTTAGGTTGCGGATGTTCAGCAGGGGCATCGATCAACTCCGCTTCATTTTGGGGTCAAAAGCATCGCGCAGCCCATCGCCCATCAGGTTAATCGCCAAAACCGTGATCAGAATGGCAAGGCCAGGCAGAGTGACAACCCACCACGCGCGCAAGATAAACTCGCGCGCTTCGGCCAGCATTGTGCCCCATTCGGGGGTGGGCGGCTGTGCGCCCATACCGAGAAAGCCCAAGGCTGCCGCGTCGAGAATCGCGTTGGAAAAGGATAGGGTTGCCTGCACAATCAGCGGGCCAAGGCAGTTGGGCAGAATGGTGCGAAACATCAGCCGTGTTTTGCTGGCCCCCGCCACGCGGGCAGCCATAACATATTCGCGGTTCTTTTCCGCCATTACGGCGGCGCGGGTCAGGCGCGCGAAATGGGGCTGCAAGACCAGCGCAATGGCGATCATCGCGTTCAGCAACC
Organism: Rhodobacter sp.; assembly: GCA_027490955.1. Classification (GTDB taxonomy): domain Bacteria; phylum Pseudomonadota; class Alphaproteobacteria; order Rhodobacterales; family Rhodobacteraceae; genus Cypionkella. Next base: position 144,121 of record JAIXXB010000004.1, on the reverse strand, counting down.
CCGGCCCCAAGATCGCCACCAAGACAAGGGCCAACAGCAGCGACGGAAAGGCCAAAATCACATCCATGATCCGCATGATCACGCTATCGACCCAGCCCCCATAAAACCCCGCCCAAAGCCCCACAATCACCCCACCCGTCAGCGCGATAGTCACCACCACCACACCGATAAACAGCGAAAACCGCGCGCCATATAAAAGACGCGATAAGATATCGCGGCCAATGGCATCCGTGCCTAAAAGGTAATCTATGCGCCCGCCCTCTTGCCAAAAAGGCGGCACAAGCAGGGCATCGCGCGCCTGCGCGGTCGGGTCATGCGGGGCGATCAGCGGTGCCAAAATGGCCAAGGCGATTAGCGCCATAAACACATAAAGACCCAGAACCGCACCGCGATTCTCGCGGAAATACAGCCAGAACTCGCGGATTGGGTGGATATCGCTCATTGCCCGCCTCCATGCCGAATGCGCGGGTTAATCAGCCCATACAGCAGATCAACAGCCAAATTGACCACCATCACAATCCCCGCAATCAGCAAAAGTCCGCCCTGAACAGCGGGGTAATCGCGCCGCCCAATCGAATCGACCATTGCCTTGCCGATACCAGGCCAAGAAAAGATGGTTTCCGTCAAAATCGCGCCCGCCATCAGCGTGCCCACTTGCAGGCCAATGGTGGTGATCACAGGAATCATCGCATTGCGCAGGGCGTGAACCGCCACCACGCGAAAAGGGCGCATGCCTTTGGCGCGGGCGGTGCGCACGTAATCTTCGCCCAAAACCTCTAGCATAGCGCTGCGCGATTGCCGCGCTATCACGGCCATGAGGATGGTGGCCAGCACGATGGAGGGCAGGATCAAATGCTGCAAAGCGCTGGCAAAAGCGCCCTTTTGCCCCGACAGCAGCGCGTCAATGGTCATAAACCCTGTCACGCGGTCAAAATAGAACATCAGCGAGATGCGGCCCGAAACAGGAGTCCAGCCCAAAATGCCCGAGAAAAAGATAATCAGCAAAAGACCCCACCAGAAAATCGGCATGGAATAGCCAATCAAAGCTGCGCCCATGGTGATCTGATCAAACATCGTGCCGCGTTTCAGTGCCGCCATCACACCCAAAGGAATGCCGATGGCCGTAGCCAAAATGATCGCGCATAGGCCCAGTTCCACTGTGGCGGGGAATAGGGCGAAAAACTCGGTTAGCACAGGTTTCTTGGTCACCAGTGAAATGCCCAAATCGCCATGGGCCAATTTCCACAAATAATCCAGATATTGCTGCCAAAGTGGGCGATCAAAACCCAATTGATGCAGCAACATCGCATAGCGTTCTGCCGTCAGCCCCCGCTCACCCGCCAGCAGCAGCACCGGATCACCCGGCAATACGCGAACAAAGCCAAAGGCAACCAATGTAATGCCGAAAAAGGTCGGGATCACATAGGCCAGTTTGCCAAGAATGAATCTGATCATAGGGTTTCCAAAGAAAAGGGCGCGCGAAGAATACCTTCGCGCGCCTTCATTGCCTTTGCCTTATTCGGCAATATCCACGCCTGCAAAGCTATGGCTGCCCAAGGGGTCCATTACATAGCCCGACACTTTGGTCGACATTGGCATGAACACAGTCGAATGGCCCAGCGTTGCCCAAGGTGCCTTTGCCTTAAAGATCACTTGCGCCTCTTCATACAGTTTTGCGCGCTCGGCCTGATCGGCGGTGACTTTGGCCTTTTGGATCAGCGCGTCAAAATCGGCATCGCACCATTGCGCGCGGTTAGACCCACCATCGGTTGCCGCAGCGCAGCCAAGCAGAACGCCCATAAAGTTGTCAGGATCGCCATTATCCCCTGTCCAACCCAAGATGACAGCACCATCGCGGGCCTTTTCGGAGGACTTCTTCAGATATTCGCCCCATTCATAGGTGACGATTTCCACCGCTACGCCCACTTTGGCGAAATCGGCCTGAATCAGTTCTGCCGCACGCTGGGCGTTGGGCATATAGGGGCGCTGCACGGGCATGGCCCAAACTTTCATCGACAGGTCTTTCACGCCTGCCGCTTCCAGCGCGGCCTTGGCGGCCTCTGGGTCATAGGCATCATCCACCACAGCGTCATTATAGCTCCACATTGTGGGTGGAATCGGGTTTTTGGCCTTTTGCCCCGTGCCTTGATAAACGGCGTCAAGGATAGCATCCTTATCAATCGCCATGTTCAACGCCTTGCGCACATCTGGATTGTCAAAGGGCGCAACGCTGGTGTTATAGGCAAGATAAGCCACGTTCAGGCCTGCCTGCTCCATCACTGTCAGGTTCGGGTCGGCTTTCAGCACGGCCAAATCAGCAGGGGCAGGATAAGGTGCTACATGGCATTCGCCCGCCTGTAGTTTTTGCATCCGCACTGCAGGGTCAAGCGTGATCGCAAAGACCAGATCATCAATGGCGGGCTTGCCGCCAAAATAATCTGCATTGGCCTTGTAGCGGATCACCGCGTCTTTTTCATAGGCAACAAACTGGAATGGGCCTGTGCCGATGGGGGCAGAGTTGAGGTTTTCTTTCGTGCCAGCAGCCTCTAGGCTATCGGCATATTCTTTGGACAGGATCGATGCAAAATCCATCGCCATATTGGCCAAGAAGGGGGCCTCGGGGCGCGAAAGCACGAATTTCACCGTATAATCATCGACTTTGACGATTTCTTTGATAACGGTCGCCATCTCCATACCCGAATAATATTCATAGGTGATGCCAGCGATATACTGGTTCCACGGGTTGGCGGCATCGCCCTGACGGGTAAAGGAGAAAATCACATCATCGGCGTTGAAATCGCGGGTGGGGGTGAAAAAATCGGTCGTGTGAAATTTCACGCCTTGGCGCAGCTTAAAGGTGACTTCCATCCCATCGGCGGAAACGTCCCAGCTTTCGGCCAGCGCGGGCTGCACATTGGTGGTGCCAGGTGCAAATTCGACAAGGCGGTTGTAGATCGCCTTGGACGAGGCGTCAAAAGTGGTTCCTGCCGTATAGGGGGCAGGGTCAAAACCTTCGGGGCTGCCTTCCGAGCAGAACACCAGCGTTTTGGCCTGCACCGCGCCTGCGGCCATCAGGGCCATCGTGGAAATGGACATTAGTTTTGTGAGTTTCATAGAACCTCTCCAAGTTGGGTTGTGGTCTGGCGGATCTGTGCCGCCTTGGCCTGCCGCGAATGAAATTCCCAATTCTGTGCCAAGGCAAGGAAATTTTTTAACCAAAAAATCACATACTAGGAAAAAAACACAAAAACCCCGCCATTGGCGGGGTTTCCGTTGCGTCAAGCTTGCAGCGCTTATCCCTTTTTCAACACGCGGTTGCCCAAAAGTTCCGCAATCTGTACAGCGTTCAAAGCAGCGCCCTTGCGCAGGTTATCGGACACGCACCACAGGCTGATGCCATTATCGACTGTGCTGTCTTGGCGAATGCGGCTGATATAGGTGGCATAATCGCCCACACATTCAATAGGGGTAATGTAACCGCCTGCCTCGCGCTTATCGATCACCATGATGCCAGGTGCTTCGCGCAGAATATCGCGGGCCTCATGCTCGTCTAGGAAATCTTCAAACTCGATATTGATCGATTCCGAATGGCCCACAAACACGGGCACGCGCACGCAGGTGGCAGTTACCTTGATCGCAGGATCAAGGATTTTCTTGGTTTCGGCGACCATCTTCCATTCTTCTTTGGTGGAACCATCATCCAAAAACACATCAATATGCGGAATCACGTTGAACGCGATTTGCTTGGAAAACTTTTTCGGCGGCACGTTGTCGGTCGGGTTATAGATGGCTTTGGTCTGATCCCACAGCTCATCAATACCTTCTTTGCCCGCGCCAGACACCGATTGGTAGGTAGAGACAACCACCCGCTTGATCCGTGCGCGGTCGTGCAATGGCTTTAGGGCCACAACCATTTGCGCGGTAGAACAGTTTGGGTTCGCAATGATGTTTTTGTTTTTATAACCCATGATCGCATCTGCGTTCACTTCGGGCACAATCAGTGGCACGGCGGGGTCGTAACGATACAAAGACGAGTTATCAATCACGATACAGCCCGCCGCCGCCGCTTTTGGCGCATAGGTTTTTGTCGCCTCTGACCCTACGGCGAACAGGGCAATATCCCAGCCTGCAAAATCAAAGGTATCCAAATCCTTTGTCTTGACGGTCTTATCCCCAAAGCTGATTTCAGTGCCCAAGGATTTTCGGCTGGCCAAAGCCGCAATCTCATCCACGGGAAACTCGCGCTCGGCGAGGATATTCAGCATTTCGCGGCCCACGTTACCCGTGGCACCCGCGACGACGACCTTATAGCCCATCGGGGTTCTCCTTTATCTGTCCTGACCGTCAGGAACGCTGCGCTTTAGCCTATGCACGCGCTGGGGGAAAGTGGTTTGCGCAAAGATGCGGCATTCAGGCAACAATGGGGCTGCGCTGTTCGCGGATCGGCAAATGGATCAGCGCCGAGAAAGCGCCGACCCCCACGCCAATCCACCAGACCAGCGTGTAACCACCTGTCAAATCATACATCCGCCCACCCAGCCAAACGCCCATGAAACTGCCCATCTGGTGCGAGAAAAACACCAGCCCATACAGCGTTCCCATATAGCGCAGCCCGTAGATATGCGCGATCAACCCTGATGTCAGCGGCACCGTGGCCAGCCATAGCGCGCCCATGATCAGGCTAAAGATCAGCACTGTGGCAGGCGTCATTGGCGCAAGGATAAAAGCCGCGGCAGTAATGGTGCGGGCCAAATAGATTCCCGCCAGCAGATATTTCTTGGGGTAATATTTGCCCAAATATCCCGCCATAATACTGCCGCCAATATTGGCCAGCCCGATCACGCTGATGGCCACTGCGCCCAATGCCGATGTGGTGGTAATGCCGATCCCTGCCAACAGCGAAGACGGATCAATCGGCCCGCAACGTTCGGTGACAAAGGCAGGAAAATGCGCGGTGATAAAGGCCAACTGATAGCCGCAGGAAAAGAACCCAAGAAAAATCATGCTATAGCTGGGGTCTTTGAACGCGCGAACCAGCACCGTGCCAAGGCTTTCTTCCAGTTCGGTGCGGCTGGCCATTTTGGGGCTGCGCAAAAACGGCAAGGCAAATAGCGTGGCCAAGATCATGCCTGCAAAAATCACAAACACCCCTTGCCACGGGTAAATGCGCAGCAAAACCTCGGCCAAGGGCGCGCCAAATACTTGCCCCGCCGATCCTGCCGCCGTGGCAATTCCCAGCGCCAAACTGCGGGATTCGGGGGCAGCCGCACGGCCAACAATGGCCAAAATCACCCCAAAACCTGTGCCTGCAATACCAAAGCCTACCAAAATCTCTAGCAGTTGATGCTGACCAGGCGTGACCGCCAGCGAAGACAGCATCAGCCCACCCGCATATAGCAGCGCACCCAAAACAATGGCGCGGCGGTCACCAAAGCGTTCGGCAAAGGCCCCAAAAATGGGCTGCCCAATGCCCCAAGCCAAGTTTTGCACCGCAATCGCCAGTGAAAAATCCGCGCGCATCCAGCCAAACTCGGCCGCAATCGGGATTTGAAACATGCCAAAACTGGCGCGAATGGCGAAACTCACCATCAAGATCACACAGCCCGCCAGCAGAATTGGGCTAAAGATGGTGGGTTTGGTCATGGTTTATCCTTTGTGTGAGGGCCAAGCATCAATGGCTGCAATAGCCTCTTGGGCGGTGTCGACCATAACGAACAAATCCAAATCGGCCTGCGCAATCACCCCAGCATCGGCCAGTGCCGGCCAATTGACAATACGCTGCCACCATGCGCGGCCAAACAAAATAAAGGGAACCCGCCGCATCCGACCTGTTTGGATCAGCGTCAGCCCTTCGAACATTTCATCCAGCGTGCCAAAACCACCGGGAAAAATGCAGATCGCTTGCGCGCGCATCAGAAAATGCATTTTGCGAATGGCGAAATAGTGAAAGTTAAACGAAAGCTCGGGTGTGACATATGGGTTGGGGGCCTGCTCGTGGGGCAAAACAATGTTCAGCCCCAGCGACATGCCACCCGCCTCGGCTGCACCGCGATTGCCCGCCTCCATCACCCCTGGCCCGCCGCCGGTGCAAATCACGCCATGCGAGCCGCCATTTTCAATGCAGCGCAATGTCATTGCATGGGAAAAGCGCCGCGCCTCATCGTAAAACGGCACAAGCGCCGCCATTTCTGGCGTTTTTGCACCTGCCGCCGTGGCAGGAATACGCGCGCCGCCAAACAAGACGATGGTGGATTTTATGCCCAACTCGTCCAAGATCATCTCTGGTTTCAGCAGTTCCAATTGCAGCCGCACGGGGCGCAATTCTTCGCGGGTTAGAAATTCTTGGTCGGCAAAGGCCAGCCGATAGCTGTGCGCGCGGGTTTGGGGCGTATCGGGAATGTTGCGCGTGCTGGAGATATCTTGCGCAGAATCGCGAAAGGCGTGGGGGCGGGGCTTTTTCATAACGGGTCCATGTCTAACAGCACAAAGGCTAGGGCTTTGCCGCCCTATTGGAAAGCCTGATCTAAAACGCAAAAAAGGCGCGCAATGCTGCGCGCCTTTGATCGGATGATGCGGCAATCACAGCGCAGATGTGATCCAAGTTTCCAGCGCGGCCTTGGGCGCTGCACCAACTTTGTTCGACACAACCTGCCCATCCTTGAACAAGAACAGCGCGGGAATTCCACGCACGCCCAGTGCTGCAGGGCTGTCGGGATTTTCATCGACATTCACTTTGACAATTTTCACACGGCCAGCGTATTGGCCTGCCAATTCTTCCAAAGCGGGGCCGATCATGCGGCATGGGCCGCACCACTCGGCCCAAAAATCCACCACAACGGGGATGGAGGATTGGCGCACTTCGGCATCAAAACTGGCATCGGTGACGGCAACGGTATTGGCACCCATAGCGGGACTCCTAACTGATCAGAGCACCTAGCTAAGCACGTTGTATGGAATGGTCAAGACACCGAGGCTTCGGCCAAGGCCTGCTGCAATTTTGCGTGATCCAGCAGCATAAGCGATGCCGTTTTCGTCCAAAGCAAAGCGATATCAATGCTATGGCTGGGGTAAATTTGCTGCAAAGCCCCCAGATATGCCCCCATTTGTGCCAAAAGCCCCTTCGGCACCTCGTCTGGGCTAGAAGGAACCACGCGATTTGTTTTGAAATCCACCGCTAAGACGTGGGTTTTGGTGACAATCAGGCGGTCAATCACCCCCAACATCTGGCCCTTGTCCAAGGGGGCGGTCAGGGTCACTTCGGGCAGGCCATTGCCAAAGATTTCGGCCAAATCTGGCGTATTCAAAACCATCAGCGCCTCGTCAAAGGCGGCGGTCAGTGGCGATAGCCGCGCGGCAATGCTGGGCCTATCCGTTGGCGGTGATTGGGGCAGATGTTCCAACATCAAATGCACGGCGCTGCCATAATCCAAAGCGTCGGGATCGCCCTGCGCATCGCCCGCCACGGTTTTTGCCCCCGAAAGGCGCGATGGCGCAAATGGCAAAGCCGCGCGCGGTAAAGGGGCGACTTTGCTTTGCGCCCAATCTGGCAAAATGGCGCGAGTTACGGGCGCAGGCTGCTCTGCAGGGCCAATCAGGGGCCATTGGCCAAATTCGTGCCGCAGAACCCCGCCTGAAATGGGCATGCTTCCTGCGGCCTCCATCCCCTGCCTGACCAAATTGTGCCAAGTTTCGGGTTTGCTAACCTTGCCCGCTGCCGCAACAATCAGCCACGATTGCGCCCGCGTCAGGGCCACATAGAGCAGGCGCAAACGTTCGTCCTCGCTGGCCTGCGCGCTGCGCGCGGTGGCATTTGCAATTTGGTCGGGGCTATCATCGGCGTTGGTGCGCCATGCAAGCCCGCCATCTAGGCGCACAATTTCGCCTCTTTCGCGTGGGTGACGATCGGCGCAATCGGGCAAAATCACAATCGGCGCTTCTAGCCCCTTGGCGCCATGCACGGTCATCACCCGTATCTGCTCGCCCGCCGTATCCATCTGCCGCTTGACCGTTACATCATCGCCTTCAAGCCATAACAAAAACCCTGTCAGCGACGGAATCTGCCCCACTTCAAACGCCAGTGCCTGCGAAAGAAGTTCGTCAATGCCTTCCTCTGCCTCGGGCCCCAATCGCGCAATCAGGCGGCGGCGGCCATCATGGCGGGTCAAGAGACGTTCCAGCAGATCATAGGGGCGCAGATAATCTGACTGATCGCGCAAATCTGTCAGAATTTCCAGAATCTGGGCGTGGTTGCTGCCGCGCAGCTTTTCCCATAGATATCCGCGCGGCCCTGCGGCCAAATCAAACAATTGCGCCTCTGACAGGCCCAAAAGGGGCGAGCGCAGCGCCGCCGCCAGCGATAGATCATCCTCGGGCGTGGCCAAAAACGCCAGCAAAGCGGTTAAATCCCGCACGGCCATTTCCCCGCCAAGGCGCAGCCGATCTGCCCCTGCAATCGGCAGATCCAGCTTTTTGCAGGCGCGGATGATATGATGGAAAATCGCGCTGCGCCGCTGCACCAGCACCAAAACATCGCCCGCGCGTGCGCCGCGAATGCCTGATTTGGTCGGAATCAAGGTGCCTTTGGACAAAATGGCGCGGATCGCCTCGGCCACCTTTTGCGCAAGCTGCCACTGCGCCGAGGCGCTGGCCACGCGGGGGGTGGTATCGGTGGGAATGATTGGGTCTGGCTTTTCAACCTCTTCCATCACGGGCCATAAATCCACGCGACCTGCCATATCGCTATGATGGGCCAAATGCTGCACAATCGGCCCCATCGCCGCAGGGTAGCGGGTGCTGAAGATGTTATCGACCACCTGCAAAATGGCAGGGGAGGAGCGGAACGAATGCTGCAATTCGGCAGGGGCAAAGGGCAGGCTGGCCGCCGCAAACTTCTGCTTAAAATGCTGCTGCTTTTCGTCAAAAACCGCTGTGTCTGCCCCTTGAAAGGAATAGATGGATTGCTTTTTATCGCCCACAACGAACAGCGTGCGCGGCCGCGTTTGCGCCCCAGCGCCCGAGGTGAATTCGGCCGCAAGCAATTCAATCACCTGCCATTGCCGTGGGCTGGTGTCTTGGGCTTCATCCACCAGAATGTGATCAATGCCGCCATCAAGGCGGAACAAAACCCATGCGGCCACCGAATGATCGGTTAGCAGATGGATCGCACGGCTGATCAAATCGTCAAAATCCAACAGCCCGCGCGCGGCCTTGGCGCGGGCATACAGCGGCAAGAATTGCCCCGCAAAGGCGTGTAGGGCCGCGGTTTTCTGCGCGGCTGACAGGGCAATGCGCTGGGGGCGGGCGGCTTCGACGCGGCGCATCAGCGCATCTAATTGCGCGCTGAGATTTTGGGGAAATGCTGCGCGCGTGGCTATGGTTGGAAACCTATCCGTTTTGGCACCAAAGGGCCGCGCGGCGCTGTCGCCATAAAGAAAAACACTCTCTAACCCCAGCAAAACAGACATGGTTTGCCGCGCAAAATCCACTTCGCCCAATTTCTCGGCGGCTTTCACATCGGTTTTCGACCCCGCTTTGAGATAGGGCAAAATCCCCGCCACGACCGCAGCGCCTTCGCCCATCAGCACGTGGTCAACCAGACCTGCTTCGGTTTCAGTGCCAGACAGGCCGAACATCTGCTTGGCCTGTGCCAAGGTCAGCGGCCGCGCAAAACCATCAGCCTCGCCCGCGATTGCGGCCATCAGCCCGTGAAAATCACTGCCCGAATGATAGCGCGCCACCTCGCGCACCGCATCGGGGGCAAGGCTTTGCGCCATTTCTTCGATGATATCTTCGCGCAAAATCCGCGCGGCGCGGTCATCCATTTCGGTAAAGGCGGGCGATACCCCCGCCTCAAGCGGAAAGCGGCGCAGCAGCGTGGCGCAAAAACTGTGGATCGTCTGAATGCGCAGGCCGCCCGGGCTTTCAATAGCGCGGGCGAATAACTGGCGGGCATGGGCCAAATCGGTCGCAGCCAATGGTTGGCCATCGCTATGGCCCAAATCTGCCAGCGCTGCGCGCAAGGCAGGTTCGGGCATCATCGCCCATGCGCCCAAGCGTTCAAATAGGCGGTTCTGCATCTCGGTCGCGGCGGCTTTGGTATAGGTCAGGCACAAGATATGCTGGGGTGAGACGCCCGACAAAAGCAGTCTTGCCACGCGGTCGATCAACACCTTGGTTTTGCCAGACCCTGCATTGGCCGACAGCCATGTGCTGGTGGCGGGGTTGGCGGCGCGGTGCTGGGCGAGGGTGGCGTCATTGGTCATCTGCGCCCTCCTGCCCCACGGAGATTGTCACCGCAAAATCGCTGGTCTGCCATTCGCCATAGCGCATCAGATGATCGTAATCGCCATCAATCCCTGCCCGAAAATCGGCCCGCCGTGCTGTATAGGCCGTGTTGGGGCGCAGATAGGCCGCAACCAAATCCTGCAAAATCTGCGCCTCGGCAGCCAGATCATCGTCGTCCAAATCGATTTCAACGGCCTTTGTCCCCCGCGCAAGCGAGATATAGCTGATTTTGGCAACCTTTGGATGGCCCAATGCGGCGAAGCCCCCATTTTCGGCCATCACAGCAGCAAATAGCAATTGCTTGCGATGCTGGGCCTGTTCATCCTTTGACGGGGGCGCGCCTGTTTTGTAGTCAATCAAATGCAGCCGGTTATCTGGCAAACGATCAATCCTATCGGGCGTGCCCGTAAGGGTGAAATCCAAATTGGGCAAGGTAAAGCGGCCTTTCTTTTCCACGGCCAGCGTGACGCCTTCGTGTTTTTTATCCTGATCCAAAAAGAAATCGGCCACATGCATCAACTTGGCCAGCCACAGCGCGCGGATGGCTGGAAAGGGGATTTCTTGGGCAAATACCTGCGCTGCGATTTCTTGCAACCGCGCGCGGGCGGCATCGCGCCCCTCTGACGCGGGGCGGGTTTTGACAAATGTTTCCAATATCTTGTGCACCACCATCCCGCGGTCGCGGGCATCGGCCTGCGCGCGCAGCGGGGCCAAAGGCCTTAGGCCAAGGATATAGCGCGCGTAAACGTGGTAGGGATTGATAATCAATTGCTCCATCGCGGTGACTGGCAATTCGCGGGGCCGCGCGGCAAGTGGCGGCAGCGGCGCTGGGCGGGGGCTGGGCTGCAGCGCGGGATCGGCCAGCATCGCGGCGCTGGGCTGATCTAGCGCGCGCGACATCGCCAGCCAATCTGCCCCGCGCTGGCGCATAATCTCCAGCGCCTGAGGCCCATTTTTCTGCGGCAAGCCTTGCATCAGGTTGATCAAACGGTTCAGCCAGCGCGACGGGATTGTTTCGCTTTCCGCGTTGCGCGTTGCGCGGCTCAGAACAACCTGCGGCGCGCCAATGGCCTGTTGAAAATCATGGGCGGCAAGGCCGATTTGACGATCTGGCAGCAAAAGCCCCGCGTCTTTGCGCATTTTGCGGTTCAGCCATGGGTCAGGTTCGGGTGGCTTGGGCCAAATCGCATCATTCAGCCCGCCCAAGACGACCAAATCACATCCTTGCACCCGCGCCTCGATCGTGCCCCAAATCAGAATACTTGGGTGGGCGATCTGCGGCTCGCGCAATTGGCGCGACTGGATCAGCGTGTCGAACAGTTGGCGATAATCCTGTGCGGTCATCTCGCCGCCTGCGTCAGCCTCGGCGGTCAATTCGTCGACCAAAGCGCGGGCGGCAGCGCCCGCCGCCTCGGCCCAAAGTGCCGAAGTTGGGCCACCTGCGATGGCTTCCGCCAGCGCGATATGTGCGGCAATGTGGCCCGCCAAGGGCTGCGGTGTGTTATCGCAGCGGGCAGAAAACAGTGGTGCCAGCAAATCTGCCCATTCAGTTGCCCCTGCAATCGCGCGCTCGGCCGCCCATTTGCGCAACATTGCCAAGTCTGGAAAGGCAGGGCCATTGCGGCGCAAATGCAATTCCAATTCCCGCGTCAAAAGCAGATGTTTACCCCGCCCCTCCACCGAGGCTGTCAGCGGGTGTTTCAGCAGATCAATCAGGCGGTCGATGGTCAGCGCCTCGCAGCGCAGGGCAGCCATTTGCCGCAAAAACCGCCCAACCGCAGACAGGGCCAAGGGCCGCCCGCCCGAATCGTCTGGAACCAATGCCCAACGATCCAGTGCCGCCGTTACCTGCCGCGACAGGCCACGATCTGGCGTGATCAGCGCGGCTTTGACCCCATCTTCAGCCGCTTTGCGCAAGATCAGCGCAATCGCCAATGCTTCCGCCCGTGGCGAGGGCGCTTGCAGCAGTGTCAGCCCTGCCGTGGCCTGCACCAAATCGGGCAACATGGGGCCATCGCGCAACCATTGGTCCGTCACGGGGGCAGGGCGCAGCGCGAGCGATACCAAAGCGTTGCGCATCGGCGCAGGCGCGGGCGTATCCACCCAAGGTTTGACATCGCTGGGCGCAAAGCCGATTTGATCCATCAGATGGCGAAAGCGGAATTGCGGATGATCTTCGCTGGTCATCGCGTCGTCCATGTGCTGCCACACAGCTTCGGGCAGATCAAAATCATACCCGGGCAAGATGATCGCACCTTGGGGCAGGGCGGTAATGGCCTGCATCAATTCTGCGGTAGATTTGCGTGAACCCGTTGTGCCTGCAATGATCACGGGGTCTTGCGGCGGATGCGCCTGCCATAGGGCGGCCAAGGCCGCAATGGCACTGCGCCGCCGCGCCTCTGGCCCATCACCAGAGGCAAACAGCGGGGCAACAATGCGCAAAAAATCCTGTGTGCGCGCCCAATGGGCCGAATAGTCGCCCACTTCCAGCGCAGAAATGGCCTGCGGGGAAACCCCCTCGCTTTGCATTTCATCCAATAGGCGCGTGAGGCTGATGGCAAGGTCAAACCGCGCTGACCGCGGGGCAAGATCGGGCTGCGCCTGCAACAAAGCGGCAATCAATGTCGAAATTTCAAGCTGGCGGCGCAGTGGCGAGGTGGCGGTCTGGCGATCTATGCGCGGGTCTTGATCGACCTGAGTGATCAGCCGCAAGCGTGGCAGAAACTGCGCGCCTTGGCTGGTGAAAATCTGTGCAACGCGGGCCTGCATGCGGTTTGTGTTCAGGTAAACTGTTACGCGCGCCATCGCCTCGGGGGGGGCGCTGGCCATGCGTGCTTGCAACCCTGCCACAACCAGATTTGGAAAATCGCAGCCGGGGGGCAGGGCGAAGATGCGGTCAGAGGGCGCAGATTTTAGGGGGTCAAACACGCAGCAGCCTCTCTGCAATCGCTATACCATCAGGGCTGCCAACATCGCACCATCCACCATTGTGAAATGTGCCAAAGGCGCGTCCCTTGGCAATCAGCTTGTCCCAGATCAGACCCAAAGAAAAGGCATTTTGCGCCACATCACCCAGCGCCTGCGGGTCGATGATTTGCGCGCCCAGATAAATCGGTGCCTCGCGGCCTTTGGCGCGGCTCAGCCTTCCATCTGCATCAACCAGAAAATCACCTGTGCCGCTGTGGCCCAGCGCATCAGACCGCTGTGCCAGCAGCAAAAGCGCATCCATTTTCCGCCCATCCCATGCCGCCAAAAGCTGGGTCAACGGGTTTTGGCCCGTCCAAACAGCATCAGAATTCAGCAGCAAAACAGGCCCTTGGCCCAAAAGCGGCAAGGCAGCACGCAGACCGCCGCCTGTTTCCAAAATCTGTTCTCTTTCCCAAGACAGGGCAATATCTTGGCCTGCCAAATGGGCGGCAATTTGATCGCCCAAGTAATGCAGGTTGACCACAATTTTGCCCACCCCTGCGCCGCGCGCAACTGCCAGCGCATGGTCGATCAGCGCCATTCCCGCAACGCGGATCAGCGGTTTTGGCATCGATTTGGTCAGCGCGCCCATGCGCGTGCCAAAACCTGCGGCAAAGATCATAAGGGGAAAGTTTGACATTTTGACCTAAGGCTATTCATGGCACGAGCGCTGGGCTTTGGCAGATCGCGGGCGCAGATCTTGGCCAAGTCAGCCAAGGCTGGATGGGCAAGATTGTGTTGCAACTGCTGCCAAACGCGCGGAATAAGGGGCAAATACTGCGGCTTGCCCTGATGGGTGCAAAGCTGGGCAAAAATGCCCAAAATTCGCAATGCGCGCTGCGCGCCAAAGGCGGCATAACCGGCTGCAAAACCAGCCTCTGACTGGCCCGAAAGGGACAAGAACGCGTCCCGCATGGCGGCTTGGGTTTGGGGGGACACATCCCGCCGCGCATCTTGCAACAGCGAGACCAAATCATAACAGGCCTGCCCCATTTGGGCGAGTTGAAAATCCAGCAACCCCACTTGGGCTAGGCCCATGCGATCAGGCAAATGCATAAGATTTTCAGCATGATAATCCCGCAAAATCATCACACGTGGGCCATCGGCATAGTGCGAAATCACATCCGATAGCGCCGCATGCAGATCACCCGATGCGGGTGCCTGACCGATAATTCCCGCAGCATAGCGCGTCAGCGAAAGCATGGCCGCATCCGCCCAATCTGTCGCCGAAAGGTTCGGCAACCCCTGCGGCGCGGGGTGGCTTTGCAGGTGATGCAGCACCCTGACAGCCTGAGCATAAAGCGGCATCTCGCGGTTTGGCGCGGACTGTAGAATTCGTGCAAAAACGCCATCACCGAAATCTTCCAGCAGCAAAAACCCCTGCGTCAAATCTTGCCCCAGACAGCGCGGCGCAGATAGGCCCAGCGCGGTGAGGTGGTTTGCAATTGCTACAAACTGGGCAGGGTCATCTGCCCCGCCCAGCGGCGCATCCATCAAAACTGCGCTTTGCGCGCCCTGCGTCAGGCGCATATAGCTGCGCGTCGAAGCATCGCCTGCAAGCGGGGCGCGCGCAGCCTTGGCCCAACCAACGCTTGCCAAAAATGCCTCGCATGCAGCGGCGCGTGTCATGATGAAAAGGCCGATTGCAGCGCGCCTGCCAGCGCGGGCGAAGCCCCCGACAGATGGGCCATGCGCCCTTCGCCCGCCATCGCCAGCGAAATGGAAATGGCGCGCTGCGGGGTTTGCGGCAGACGATCAGGCCATTCAATCAGGCACAGCGCCGTTCCCATCGCCTCTTCCAAACCCAATTCGGCCAGTTCAAAACTATGCGACAGGCGGTAAAGATCGGCATGCCAAATCTCGAATGCGGCATCATAGCATTGCACAAGGGTAAAGCTGGGCGATGGCACTTCGGTTTCTTCGCCAAGATGCGCGCGAATAACAGCGCGGGCGAAATGGCTTTTGCCCGCGCCCACGGGGCCAGAGAGCAGAACAGTGTCGCCCGCGCCAAGGTGGTCTGCGCAGATCTGCGCAAACCTTGTGGCGCGGGCCTCATCTGGCAGGAAAATCTGCAGATCCTGCTGGGCTGGGGTGCGATTGGGCAATGACATAGCGCATGTTTACCAAAGCCCCCCCCGCTGGCAAGCCGCGATCTAGCGCGCCGCCGTTGCACTGCCAGACATAGGCTCTAGCCCATTTCCCGTGCGCTTTGGGCCTGCACCGCGAAACGCAACCATGGTCGAACCCGCGGCCAAAGGGGCGATGGCGCAGGTCAGCAAGCGGCCATCCAGCAGGCGCAGTTCCTTGCTCCACGGCTCGCGGCTGCCAATGGTGTGGATAAACTCGTCAATCTCTGTCCAAAGTTGCGTCGGCGCAGTCAGGCTTTTCCATTGGGCAGCGACAGATCGAATGGTGCTATCGCCAAGGCTGGCTGCGGGGTCATGATTCCACAGCGCAGTATAGGCGCTGTTGCACCATAACAAATGCCCGCCTTGGTCAAACACCACAATCGCATCGTCTAATTGGTCTATCACCGATTGGCTGATTTCCAAATCCGACCGATAGCGGCGCGAGCGTTGCATTTCCCCTGAAATATCTTCGATCATCAGGGCTAGCCCGCCATTGGGGTGCGGGCGGCCCGTGACGCGGAAGGTTTGACCATCGGGCAAGGCCCAGTTTTCCTGAAACAATCCCGAAGCGGCGGCACGCTCCATTTCGATGATCTGGCGGCGCCAACTGTGGTAATCTTTGGGTTCGGGCAAAAGATTGCGGTCGCGCATCGCGTCTAAAACCGCCAACATGCTGGGCTTGCGCGTTAGAAAATCGGGCGGCAAAGTTGTCAGCTCTACCAAGGCTGGGTTGAACATTTGCAGTCTGCGATCTTTGTCGAAAATCGCCAGCCCAATGGGCAATTGGGCAAAGGTTTTGGACAGGGTTTGCATGAATTCGCGCAGGGTATTTTCCGCCGTGACGGCGGCATCAACGGGGCTGGCAAAGCACAGCATCCCTGTGTCTTCGGCCTGCGTTGTCAGATCAAACCAAACGGTTTTGCCCGCGCCCACGGCCACGCTTTGCCGCTGCCCCTGCGCCGATTGCAGCGTTGCGGCCCGTTCGAACAGGCGCGGCAAAGGCCACGTCAATTCGCGCGATGAGGATTGTGCCGCGCTGGCCAGCAAAACATAGGCATTATTGGCCCAAGTGATTTCGCCCGATTGCGATTCGCGCCACATCAGCACGGGGGCGGATGCGATAGCATGGCGTAAATCTTGCACTTCGGTTTCCAAGGCGCGGTGCGACATCGCCAGCGCCACACCTGGCCCTTCGGCAAGATCGGGATCGATCAGTGCGATTTTCGTCAACCCGCCGCTTAGTTCGGCCTGCATCAGCATGGCCTTACCACTGCTGGTTTCAGCAACTTCGGCCAGCGCGCCAAGCCTAGGCAATTGCGATAGTTTTTCATCTATGTTTTCAAAATGCTTGGCCAAAAATGCCAGCAAGCGCTGCCAATCGCCGCCACGGGTGATGGATCGCGACAGAACGGCGCGCGCAGAGGCGTTGCAATCCACCAAAACATCGCCGTCAAACAGAAAAACTGGCCCCTCGCTGCGCAAGACAAGGCTTTCTGTCTGGGGCCCTGCGCTTTGTGTGTTCAATAGGGTTGCAATCATCAGGCCCAAAGCGGCCATCAGCATGCCAACCCCAATCAAGTCCACCGTTGACCCAAACCCCATTGCCCCACCCGCCTTTGGAAAAAACTCAACAAAATAGTGTTAAATTCAACCTATGAGGGTATTCATTAACAAAAGGTTAACGATACGTCAAAACATTCGTTAAGCCTTTCATTTTACGAAATTTTGCTGAAATATTCCCCAGTTTATCCCTAGCGGTTCACTTGGTTATCCCCAAGGATCGCGCTGCGATCGGCCGACAGCGCCAAACGGGGCCAAATCGCTTCGACAACCGCACCGCGCCGCTTGGGGCCTTTGTCGATGCTTAGGGGTGATTCGGCCGCATTGGCAAAAGACATGGCGGCACCCGTTCGCTCTAGCAGAGTTTTGGCAATAAACAGACCAAGGCCCATGCCCTCATACTCGGGCCGATCCAAACTTTGCGGCGATCTGCTGCGCAAAAACGGATCACCAATGCGCCCAATCAACTGCGGTGGAAAACCCGCGCCATCATCGATGATGACCACGCTGATGTCGTCCTCGCTCCAGCGCCCCTCAATCCAGACATGGGCCCCGGCGAAATCGACGGCATTCTGAATCAAATTGCGCAGCCCGTGGATGATTTCGGGGCGGCGAAAAATGAACGGCTCGGCCAGCGGGCTGTCTGTTGGATGCAGATGAAAATGCAGCGTTTTGCCGCGCTGGCTATGGGGTTCTGCCGCCTCGCGCAGAACTTCGGACAAAGGCGCGGTGCGGATCAATAGATCATCTTTGCCCGATTTGCCCATTTCACGCAGAATATCGCGGCAACGCTCGGCTTGGGCGCGAATGGTTAAGGCATCCTCTTGCAAACTGGGGTTATCTTTCAACTCGCTGGCCATTTCGGCGCTGATCAGTTTGATCGTGGCAAGGGGCGTGCCCAATTCATGGGCAGCGGCGGCCACAACCCCGCCCAAATCTGTCAGCTTTTGTTCGCGCGCAAGGGCCATTTGCGTGGCCAACAACGCATCTGACATCTTGGCCAATTCCGTCGAAACTTTGCGCCCATACAGCCCTAAAAACGCAATCCCAATCAGGATCGATACCCAAAAGCCAAATTTGAATAAGATTGGCGTA
This sequence comes from Rhodobacter sp., assembly GCA_027490955.1. Taxonomy (GTDB): domain Bacteria; phylum Pseudomonadota; class Alphaproteobacteria; order Rhodobacterales; family Rhodobacteraceae; genus Cypionkella. The sequence continues at coordinate 126,086 of JAIXXB010000004.1, read as the reverse complement.
TCAAAGACTTGGCCATTGGCCTGCACCAAGGGCATTTGAAACAAAAACACCAAAGTCGTCAGCGTTGCAGATGCGCCGCCCAAAATCAAAGTTGCGCGCAAATTCAGCGCCGAGGCTGACACAATCACAGGTGCCAGCATCAACAAGGCAAAGGGGTTGGTCAAACCGCCCGTCAAAAACACCAAGACGGCCAGTTGCACCAAATCAAACATCAAAGCTGCGATCGATTCTTTTTCAGACAGGCGTTTGGTTGGCGGGTAAACTGCCGAAAGGATGAAATTGGCGCTCATCGCCGCGCTGATAACCAGCAGGCACAGGCCCAGCGGCAGTTGGAAGGCATAGATTTGGCTGGCGACAAATATCGCCAAAAGCTGCCCCACAACGGCCAGCCAACGCAGCAAAATCAGCGTGCGCAGGGGCAACCAATCAATTTGCAAAAGCCGCATATTGCCAGTGTCTTGGCGTGTCATATTGTCAGCCTCGCGCATGGGTATAGATGTGATATAGGGGTCGCGCAGCAAAAAGGGAAAGGGCGCGACATGAAAAACGAAGGTCTGATTGCGGGCTTTGCAGCTGTGGCTGTGGTGGGGCTGATCGGGGCCAGTGTTTTATATGTCATGCAACACTCGGGTGATGATCCCTTTGCCCAGTGCCGTGGCGGCGCGGTCGGCGGCGGGGCGATTGGTGGCCCCTTCACCCTGACCGATGAAAACGGAAAGACTGTGACCGACAAAGACGTGATTACAGGGCCGACCCTAGTCTATTTCGGCTATACGTTTTGCCCAGATATCTGCCCCTTGGATGCTGCCCGCAACGCCGAAGCCGTGGATATTTTGGAAAGCGCGGGAAAGATTGTCACCCCAGTTTTCATCTCTTTCGACCCCGAGCGCGACACGCCCGAGGTGTTGCGCGATTTTACCGATGCGCTGCATCCCCGCATGATTGGGCTGACGGGCACGCCTGACCAAGTTAAGGCGGCATCGCTGGCTTACAAAACATATTACCAGAAACAGACAGATGGTGATCCGCAGTATTACTTGATGGATCACTCTACCTTTAGCTATCTCATGCTGCCTGATGTTGGTTTTGTAGACTTTTTTGACCGCAATATCAGCGCTGCCGATATGGCTGCACAGGTGGAATGCTTTGTAGATGCGGCAAAATAGTCGGTGATTTGACCTAATCCCTTTAGCGGCCTAGATTAAAAGAAACGAAAAGGGGAATGCCGTGGAAAATACGATAGCCGAGCTTGGCACAGATCGCAGCCTGCTTTTGGTGGATGACGATGAAACATTCGTCAAACGTCTGGCAAAGGCGATGGAAAAGCGCGGTTTTGTTGTGGAAACCGTCACATCTGTGGCCGCGGGCCGCGCAGTGGCAACGGCCCGCCCGCCCGCCTATGCCGTGGTAGATCTGCGGTTAGAGGATGGAAATGGCCTAGATGTTGTAGAGCTGCTGCGCGAACGCCGCCCAGATTGCCGTATCGTGGTTTTGACCGGATACGGAGCGATTGCCACCGCCGTGGCTGCGGTGAAAATTGGCGCAACAGATTATCTTTCAAAGCCTGCCGATGCGGATGACATTACCAATGCCCTGCTGATTAAGGGCAGCGCAATGCCCCCCGTATTGGACAATCCGATGTCGGCAGATCGGGTGCGGTGGGAACATATTCAGCGCGTTTACGAGATGTGTAACAGAAACGTGTCCGAAACAGCGCGGCGATTGTCGATGCATCGGCGCACCTTGCAACGTATTTTGGCCAAACGCAGCCCAAAATAGAATGGATTGCATTTTCATAAAACCATTGCAGAATTTCAAAGGCAGGCATAATAAAGTGTGCAGTTACCAATAAAGGAGAATGACCATGGATCTTTCCCAGTATTCATTGAAAGAGTTGAAGGATTTACAAACACGCATTGCCAAGGAAATCGCGGGCTTCAAAGACCGCAAAAAACGCGAAGCTCTGCTCGCGCTGGAAGAAAAAGCGCGGGAACTTGGATTTTCTATTTCGGAACTGACGGGCGCATCGAAAATGCGCAAGCGCTCGCCAGCGGTGGCAAAATATGCCAACCCCGCCAATGGTTCAGAAACGTGGTCGGGACGCGGGCGCAAGCCGTTGTGGTTTGTGGCTGCGCTGAAATCGGGCAAAAAACCCGAAGATATGATGATCTAAGCGACAAGACGCGATCTAAAGAAAAACGGGAAAGGCGCAAACCTTTCCCGTTTCTTTTTGTCTGAAACTTTGGGGCGAAAGCCCCGCTGTTTACGTCAGATTATGCCAGTGCCAGATTGACAGCCGACTCGCGGCCATCACGGCCTGCTTCGATGTCAAAGGTCACTGCCTGACCATCATTCAATTGGCGGATGCCTGCACGCTCTAGCGCCGAGACGTGAACGAACACGTCTTTGTTGCCATTTGCGGGGGCGATAAAGCCAAAACCCTTGGTTGCGTTGAACCATTTCACTGTGCCATTGGCCATAGTGATATCTCCGTTTTAGTGTCCCATCCGCAGGATGCGATGGCGCGGCTCAGTCACGTTAGTATCGATAGCTGAAGCCGTAAGGACACAGATTTTTCGAGATTAGCGTTTTTCGCCCCCACCCTATGCGCCTTTTCAATGCAAAAAACAAGGGGGCAAAAAATCGTCTCAAATATCAACCAAAAGCTGCGTGTTCAGTCCTGCGCGCGCCCTTGGTAGGCATAGTCATCGGTGTTGATGACAATGCGCACACCTGGCCCGATATGGGGCGGAACCATCACGCGCAAGCCGTTGGTGCAGACGGCAGGCTTATAGCTGGACGATGCCGTTTGCCCTTTGACCACGGGTTCGGTTTCGGCGATTTCTACAGTAACGCGCTGGGGCAGTTCTATGGCAATCGCCACGCCGTCATAGGTTTTCAGATATACTTTGATGCCTTCGGTCAAAAACACCTTATCGTCGCCCACCACATCGGGATGCACGGCGAATTGTTCATAGGTTGTCGGCTCCATAAAGTGGTAGCCTTCACCATCTTCATACAGAAAATCATATTCCCGCTCGTCCACATTGGCCTTTTCCACCATTTCGGTGGTGCGCCAGCGTTCGGCCACCTTCACCCCATCAGAAATGCGACGCATATCGACCGAGGTCGTGGGGGTGCCCTTGCCCGGATGGAAATTTTCGGCCTTTAGAACGGCATAAAGCTTGCCTTCCATTTCAACCACATTGCCTTTGCGCAGGCTAGAAGCGATGACTTTCACGGGTTTGATCCTTGTTTTTGGGCGCGACCAGCCCTATCGGGGGCTGCGCAGACTGGCTGCGCTTTAGCCTAGTTTTTTGCAAATCTCCAGAGGATAGCCAAAATCATGCAAAACCCGTGGTGGAATGCCCAAACGCACGCCGATCGCCGCCCTGTGCTGCTGGCGCGGAATCGCATTCTGGCGGCGCAGAGGGCATGGTTGGCAGATGCTGGATTTATCGAGGTTGACCCAAGCGCGCTGGCCATCAGCCCTGGAAATGAGGCGCATCTGCATGGCTTTGCAACGCAGGCGCTGGGCAATGATGGCGCGGCGCGGCAGATGTATCTGCATACCAGTCCCGAATTTGCGATGAAAAAGCTGCTTGCCGCGGGCGAGACGCAGATCGCCGCCTTTTCCCATGTGTTTCGCAACCGCGAAAGGGGCGCGTTGCACAGTCCAGAATTCACCATGTTGGAATGGTATCGTGCGGGCGCAGATTACAGCGTCTTGATGGATGATATTGCTGCGCTGATTGCGGTTTCGGTTCGGGCGGCGGGCAGCGATGGGTTACGCTTTCGTGATAAGCTGTGCGATCCCTTTGCGCCCTTTGAACGCATCTCGCTGCATGATGCCTTTGCAAGATTTGCTGGCATTGATCTGCTGGCGACACTGGATACAGCGGGCGAAACCAACTGCGATGCCTTGGCGGTGCAGGCCCGCGCCATTGGTTTGCGCGTGGCTGATGACGATACATGGAGCGATATTTTGTCGCGCATCCTATCAGAAAGGGTCGAGCCGCATCTGGGCATGGGCCGACTGACAATGTTGGATCACTACCCCGCCGCCGAGGCGGCCCTTGCCCGCAAACTGCCCGATGATTCGCGTCTTGCCCAGCGGTTCGAAGTTTATGCCTGCGGTGTCGAGCTGGCCAATGGTTTTGGCGAATTGACCGACCCAGACGAACAGCGCCGCCGCTTTGCTGCCGAAATGGCCGAGAAGCAGTGCGTTTATGGCGAAACCTATCCCGTTGACGAAGATTTCTTGGCTGCTTTGGCCCAAATGCCCGATGCTGCGGGCATTGCTATGGGCTTTGACCGCGTGGTCATGCTGGCCACGGGTGCGCCCCGTATTGATGATGTTCTGTGGACTCCCGTGCCATAGGGGGCAGGTTTTGCCCCTTCCCCCCTGCGCAACCACAGGATAAGCTGGCCCCATGCAGTGGAATTTGCCCAATACTTTGACCGTTCTGCGTCTGCTTGCTGCCCCCGGTGTGGCGGTTATGTTTTTGTATTTCCACCGCCCTTGGGCTGATTGGTTTGCATTGGCGCTGTTTGTGGGCGCGGCTGTGACAGATTGGTTTGATGGTTATCTGGCGCGTCTTTGGCACCAAGAAAGCAAATTCGGCGCGATGCTTGACCCGATTGCCGACAAGGCGATGGTGGTGATCGCCATTATGGTGCTGACGGGTTATTCGGGCATGAACCCATGGCTGATCTTGCCTGCCACTGTCATTTTGTTCCGCGAGGTTTTTGTTTCGGGCCTGCGCGAGTTTTTGGGGGCCAAAGCGGGCGCGCTGCCCGTGACCAAACTGGCCAAATGGAAAACCACGGCGCAAATGGTGGCCATTGCGGTTTTGTTCCTTGGAACGGGGCTGGAATACTTGAATGGTGTGGCCATGCAGGGCATGACAACGGATCAATATTCTGCTGCCGTTTCCGCTGGCCTTGCCGATCCGATCCGCGCCTGCGGCAAGCGCGACTGCGCTTCGGTGATTTGGGATATTGGGCTGGTGTTGATGTGGGTTGCCGCAGTTTTGACGGCCCTAACGGGGCTTGATTATTTCAACAAATCGCGCCCGTTTTTGAAAGACAAAAGATGATCACGGTGGTCTATTTCGCGTGGCTGCGTGAACGCATTGGGACAGGCCGCGAAGAAATTGAAACGCAGGCCAAAACTGTGGCGCAATTGGTGGCAGAACTTTCCGCGCAAGACAGCTATCATGCCGCCGCATTTGCCGATTTGCGCGCAGTGCGGGTGGCGGTCGATCAGGTGCTTTGCGATTTTGACACGCCAATCGCTGCGGCAAAAGAGGTGGCGTTTTTCCCGCCCATGACGGGGGGCTGAATGATTTGCGTGCAATCTGCGCCCTTCGATCTGGGCGATATCGCAAACCGCTTTGCCGTGGCACAAGCAGGGGCTGGCGCGATTGTCACCTTTTCGGGCGTGGTGCGCGGCGATGGCGGTCTGCTTGCGTTAGAGATTGAACATTATCCCGCCATGACCCTGCCCGCGATCACGGATATGGTAGATGGCGCGCGCGCGCGTTTTGGCCTGCTGGATGCGTGGGTCATTCACCGCTATGGACGGCTGACTGTGGGCGAGATGATTATGATGGTCGCAACCTCTGCCCCGCATCGCAAAGATGCTTTTGCAGGGGCCGAGTATTTGATGGATTATCTGAAATCCCGCGCGCCTTTTTGGAAAAAAGAACATCACCGCGATGGCGCCGCATGGGTTGCGGCCAAAGACAGCGACGAAGCATTGCTGGCGCGTTGGGGTTAGCGGAACAATTGGCCAAACCGCGCCAGAAAATCAGCGCGCACTTCGGCAGGGGGGCGCAAGCGGATGGTCAGCCCGCGCAAGATCGTGGGATCTGGCGCGCCGAACAGTTTGTCGGCCTCGCTGCGATCAAAGCCCGCAATTTCAACGGCCTCTAACCATGCCGACACTTTGTCTGCGGCCTTAATCGCCTTTTTCACGGGGGCGGGCAGGGTGGCAGGCAGGCCAAAGCGCAAATGAATGGCCGCCGTCAGGCGCAAATCCATTTGGCCGTACCCCTCGCCCACAGCCGATTTTACGGGCGAGATCATATCGCCAATCACATATTCGGGCGCATCGTGCAAAAGCGCGGCCAATTGCCATTTGGTATCGGCGACTGTGCGGGCAAAAATAGCCTCGACCAAAAGCGAATGCTCGGCCACGGAATAGGCAAAATCGCCGCGCGTTTGCCCATTCCAGCGCGCCACAAAGGCAAGCCCATGTGCGATATCGGCAATTTCAATATCCATCGGGGTTGGATCCAGCAAATCCAGCCGCCGCCCCGATAACATCCGCTGCCATGCCCGTGGTTGTTTCATGCCGACCTCATCACTGTTTGCTACCTACTTTGCCATGGATAGAAAGGTGTATTGCGCGCTTACAGTATGAATTTTCCTTTTTTGCGAAACTGGCCATGTGATACAGTGTCGGCGCTGCGAAAAACAAGGGATGCCGATGACCCAAGCGTTTAGGTATTTTGGCATGGCAATTGCCATGGGGATGATTTCCTACTGGGCATCAGAATCCATGTTTTGGAGCTTTCCGCCACAAGATATCACTCCCCAGCAATGGGCCATAACAGTTATCGCCTATAGCGGTGCTGCGGCCTGCGCCCTGTCTGCGGTGATCTGGTCTGGGCTTGGTGGGTGGAAGGCCGTCTTTCTTGGGGGTGCTATTCTGGGGTTTATTGTTGAAGGTGTGATTGTTTCAACCATGTATGATGCAATGCCCTTCCAATTGGTCTGGACGCCCTTGGCTTGGCATGCGCTGGTCACTGGCCTTGGGCTGTTTGGTGTGCATTTTATGATGGCAAAAATGCCTGCCTATCGCCATGCGCTGGCCCTTGGCGTGCTTGGCCTTGGGGGTGGGTTCTTTGCTGGCTATTGGCCGCTTGAGCGCGCCACTTTGCCCTCTGCGCCGCAGATATTGCTGTATCATCTGGGAACGGGCGCGGCGGCGGCCCTTGGCTGTATGATGGTTGCGCAGTTGGGGCGCGTGCCACGCCCTTCCTCTTGGGTGCTGCTGATTGTGCCTGTTTTGGCTGCAGCATTGTGGGTGTTTCAGGGAATCTACGACCCGCGAGCCGAACGTTTGACTTTGCTGCCAATGCTGGGTCTGACGCTTTGGGCGATGTGGCGATTGGGGCAAGGCAAGCCCATCGGTGATGCCCTATCTGTGCCGCAACCACCGCTGCTGCGCCATATGCTGGTGCTTATTGCGCCCCTTGTCACCGCGCTGATCGCGGCTTTTGCTGTGCGTGGAACATCGGGGTTTGCAGCAAATATCGTGGCGGCCAGCACGCTTGCCCCCTTGGGCCTTGGGCTATGGCTGTGGCTTTTGTGGCGGGCGTTCAGGCAGCCTTCAGCCGAACCGCCCAGCGGCAGATAAGGCTGCACCGCGATATCGCCTTCCTCATTTTCGCCGCATTTTAATGACACTGCCCGCGCCAGTTGTCGGCTTGGGGTATCCGTGCTAATTGCCCCCAAAGAAATAGGAGAATGGCACATGGCCAAGGATTATATCGTAAAAGACATCGCATTGGCCGAGTTTGGCCGCAAAGAGCTGACCATTGCCGAAACCGAAATGCCAGGTCTGATGGCGCTGCGGGAAGAGTTTGGCGCTGCCAAACCGCTGAAAGGCGCGCGCATTGTTGGCAGTTTGCATATGACCATTCAAACCGCAGCGCTGATTGAAACGCTGGTCGCGTTGGGCGCTGATGTGCGCTGGGCCTCGTGCAACATTTTCTCAACCCAAGATCACGCCGCCGCCGCTATTGCCGCCGCTGGCATTCCCGTCTTTGCAATCAAGGGGCAGACCCTGACCGAACATTGGGACTATCTGGACAAATCCTTTATGTTCCCCGACGGCGCGAATATGATCCTTGACGATGGCGGCGATGCCACGCTGTATGTTCTGCTGGGCGCGCGCGCCGAAGCGGGCGAAGAGATTATCCCCGTGCCTGCCTCGGAAGAGGAAGAGGTCATCAAACTGCAAATCCACAAGCGGATGAAAGAAAGCCCCGGTTGGTTCACCAAAACCCGCGCCGCGATTAAGGGCGTGTCCGAAGAAACCACCACAGGCGTGCATCGCCTGTATGAATTGCATAAGAATGGTCAATTGCCCTTCCCCGCGATCAATGTGAATGATTCCGTCACCAAATCCAAATTTGACAACAAATATGGCTGCAAAGAATCGCTGGTAGACGGCATCCGCCGCGCCACCGATACGATGATGGCCGGCAAAGTGGCTGTTGTTTGCGGTTATGGTGATGTGGGCAAAGGTTCGGCCGCATCGCTGCGCGGCGCGGGTGCGCGGGTGAAGGTGACCGAAGTTGACCCGATTTGCGCCTTGCAAGCCGCGATGGACGGGTACGAAGTGACCCTGTTGGAAGATGAAGTCGCCAGCGCCGATATCTTTATCACCACCACGGGCAACCGCGACGTGATCCGCATCGAGCATATGCGCGAGATGAAGGATATGGCCATCGTCGGCAACATCGGCCATTTTGACAACGAAATCCAAGTGGCAGCACTGCGCAATCACAAATGGACGAATATCAAAGAACAGGTGGATATGGTCGAAATGCCCTCGGGCAATCGCATTATTCTGCTCTCGGAAGGCCGTCTTTTGAACCTTGGCAATGCCACGGGTCACCCATCTTTTGTGATGTCGGCCTCTTTCACCAACCAAGTGCTGGCGCAGATCGAACTGTGGACAAAGGGCAGCGAGTATAAGCCTGGCGTTTACATTCTGCCCAAGGCCTTGGACGAAAAGGTGGCGCGCCTGCATCTGAAGAAAATTGGCGTCAAGCTGACCGAGTTGCGCAAAGATCAGGCCGATTACATCGGCGTCAAGGTTGAAGGCCCCTTCAAGGCCGAACATTACCGCTATTGAGTTTGAATTGGCCCCGCGCAAGCGGGGCCTGTTTACCGCAGGTAGGCTATGTCAAAGCTGCACGATATGAAGGCCATTTTTGCGCAAGACCTTCGCGAGCGTTGCGGTATTGTGCCTGATATGGCCCTGCTAGATTGGGTGATGCGCGCGCTGGGGCCGCTGATGCTTGCGCCCAAGTCGGCCCAGATTTCTGACCACGATGACACGGCGCTGCACAAGGCTGTAGCCAGCTTTATGTCGCGCCATCATCTGCCCACAGCTTTGGTGCAGCCGATGGTGCTGGCAATCAAAGACAGCTACCCATCGCCCCAGCGCTATCGCGCCGTGATCACCTATCTGATTGCGCAGAATTTCGCCTTGCCCAGCCGCAGCGCGGGCCATTAATCATTCAAGGTTTATGCGCTTGGCTTTTGCAAAAAGCGGGGCCTTCGGTTAATGTAATCCCATGAGCAGGAGCTCAAGACCCTTTAGACAGAACACGTGCGGTGCGGGGGAGCGCGTGGGGTGGTTGGGGGGTCTTTAGGGGTGAAGACCCCCCAATTCTTTACAGCAGCGCCAAAACCGCGCCGATAATCCCGCAGCCGATAATCGAATAAGCCCCATCAATCACTGTCAGCATGATGGGGCGGCTGGTATAGGTATTGTTCATCCAAACCCAAGGCAGGATGAAAAAGGCACCAACCCCAAGGCCCGACACAACCGCGCCGCCCAGCGTATCCACGCCAGAACTCGCCAAAACATGGCGCATCATCCCAGCGACCAAAATCAGCGCGATAAAGGATGATCCAAATTGAAACACCATATTGCCCGATTGCGCAGGGCGGCCATTTTCATCCAGCTTTACACCCGAGACTGGCAGCCATTGCTTTGACAAAGCCATATAATGCACTGCGCCATAGGCAAAGGCCGCAAAGGCCGCTGCGATTACGCTGATAAATTCCATCTTTCCCTCGCTTTCTTGGCCCTTTGGCCAGTTACTGCGCGGTCAGGCTAAGGGCCTGCGACATTTTGTCAATCCATGCCGCCCATTTTGCAAATCGTGGCCCATTCGGCTGCGGTCACGGGCTGCACCGACAGGCGGGGATTGCGCAGCAAAACCATATCCTTCAAGGCTGGCTCTTGGCGGCAGCGTTCCAAAGAAACGGGCAAAAGTGGGCGCTGGGCGCGCACCCAGACACTGTCCCAGCGCGGATCATCGGTGGTGCTGTCAGGCGCGGCGCGGCGGGTGACCTCGACAATGCCGACCACCGCCTTTTCCCGCCCAGTATGGTAGAAAAAGGCCAAATCACCTAATTCCATCGCCCGTAAATTGCCCCGTGCCTGATAGTTGCGAATGCCGTGCCATTCGGCCCCCGCCGTCCCCGCCGCGATTTGATCGTGCCAGCCAAATTCGTCCGCTTCGGTTTTCAGCAGCCAAAACCTCATCCGATGACCTTTTTCCATTCACGAATATCGACCGATGCAAACAGCCCTGCCTTGGCATAGGGATCACCCGCCGCCCATGCCTGCGCGGCGGCCAGATCATCGACGTTCAGCACAACCAAACTGCCCACCATCGCGCCTGCCTCTAGGAACGGCCCCGCCATTTCGACCACGCCCGTTGCGGCGATATAGTCCAGATGGGCGGCGCGGGTGTCGAGACGCACCTGCAACGCCCCCGCTTTATCGATACAAATCAGTGCAACGCGCATGGTCTACTCCTGCTTCAGTGGGCGCGACATGAGTGCCGCAACCGCTTGGTTTAAATCGATTTTCTGTGAAATAAGCGCGGCAATCATCGCCGTGATGGGCATATCAATGCCGCGCTCGGCGGCCAGCCGCGCAACCGCCTGCGCTGTGGCTGCGCCTTCGACTGTGACGCGGGGATCAAAACCTTGCCCCGCGCCCAAAGCCAGCCCATAGCGGAAATTGCGCGATTGGTCCGAGGCGCAGGTCAGCACCAAATCGCCAAAGCCAGACAGGCCCGTCAGCGTTTCAGGATTGCCGCCCAGCACCTGCGCCATGCGCTGCATTTCCACAAATCCGCGTGTCATCAGGGCGGCGCGGGCCGATGCGCCAAGCCCTGCGCCCATAACCACCCCCGCCGCAATCGCGATGACATTTTTCAGCGCGCCGCCCAGTTCCGCCCCCAGAACATCGGCGGACAAATACAGCCGCAGCGTTGGGGTGGACAGCAAGTCTTGCAGGGCCTCTGCCTGCGCCCCCCGATAGGCAAAGGTCAGCGCTGTTGGCAAGCCACGCGCGATATCAGTGGCAAAACTGGGGCCTGTCAGAACGCCAATTTGGGCATCAGGATAGGCCGTTGCGATCACGGCGCTTGGCCCTTGCAGGGTGGTCAAATCAACCCCTTTGCAACAGGCAATCAAAGGCTGCTTCGCATATGCCGCTGTTTGGGATTGCAGAAAGTTGGCCAAAGATTGCATCGGCACAGCCAAAAGCAGCGCCTGTGTGGCCGCCAAATCTGCGCACTCAGATGTGATGCGCAGATTTTTCGGAAAACCCACCCCCGCCAAATAGCGCGCGTTTTCACCCTCCGCCTGCATTGCCCGCGCGTGGCCCCCATCGCGCGCCCACAGCATCACATCTTGCCCTTTGCGCGCCAAAGCGATGGCCAAAGCCGTGCCAAATGCCCCCGCGCCTGCCACGCCAATCATGCCTTGGCCCCCTTTTTGCCAGACCCGATCATCGGCACCGCACTGCCGTCCAGCGGCCAGCGTGGGCGCGCAACCAGATCTTCGGGGGGCGATCCGCCTGTGCGAAACATCTCTATCCCCGCCCAAGCGATCATGGCCGCATTGTCGGTGCACAGGCGCAAAGGTGGGGCGAAAAAGCCCGTGCCCAAATCTGCGCAAACCGCCTTGAGACGCGCGCGAATGGCCTGATTTGCCGCCACACCGCCCGCCACTGCAAAGGCAGGCTGCGCTGGATTCAGCGCCAGATATTCTGCCACAGCGCGGCGGGTTTTCTCGCCCAACACATCGGTCACGGCAGATTGAAACCCTGCACATAAATCGCGGCGATCTTGCAGCGTCAGGCCCGATTTTTCCGCGATAATCGCATCGCGGGCGCGCAATACGGCGGTTTTCAACCCTGAAAAAGACATATCGCACCCCGCCCTATCCAGCAGCGGACGCGGAAAGTTAAAGCGGCGCGCATCGCCCAGAAGCGCCTGTTCTTCGACCTGTGGGCCACCTGGTTGCGGCAGGGCCAGCAGCTTGGCGATTTTGTCAAACGCCTCGCCGGGGGCATCGTCAATGGTGCCACCAAGGCGGGTAAACTGGCGCGGCCCATGCGCAATCAGAAACTGGCAATGCCCGCCCGACACCAGCAGCATCAAATAGGGAAAGTCCAACCCGTCGGTCAGGCGCGGCGTCAGCGCATGGCCTGCTAAGTGGTTGACCCCCATCAGCGGCAATCCGCGCGCTGCTGCCAGCCCTTTGGCCAGCATGACACCCGACAAAACCCCACCAATCAAACCCGGCCCCGATGTGACAGCTATCGCGTCCAATGACTCAAAGCTAACCCCCGCTTGCGCCATGGCGGCAATAACGCAGGTATCCAATCTTTCGGCATGGGCGCGGGCGGCGATTTCGGGAACAACACCGCCAAAGGGCGCATGAAGGTTTGTCTGCCCTTCGACAACCGAAGACAGCACCATCCCGCGCGCGCCATCCCCACGCACCACGGCGGCTGCGGTATCATCGCAACTGGATTCAATTCCAAGGATCGTCAGCTCTTTGGCCATCATCCCAAACCTGCGCGTTGCGCGATATGCCTCAAAGCGGTAACACTTTGGCCATGACACAGCAATCCCGCCCCCACCTGTTGCTGACGCGGCCCTTGGCGCAAAGCCAGCGCTTTGCAGGCGAGGTGGCGGCGCGGTTCGGCGCGTTGCAGGTGGTCATCTCGCCGCTTTTGATACCGCGATTCTTGCCAGCCACGCCGCCCAGCGGGATGGACGGGGTGATCTTCACTTCGGAAACGGGGGTTGCCGCCGCATTGGCTGCGGGTGTGCAGGCGCGGGGCGAAGCTGCCTATTGTGTGGGCGCGCGCACGGCCGCGGCGGCGCGGCAGGCGGGGTTTGATGCGCGCGATGCACAGGGCGATTGGCAGGATGTGGCCGCGTTGATCACCCGCGAAGGTGGGCGAAAATCTTTGGCATTTTTATGCGCGCGGCAGGCGGCAAGCCAATTGCAAACAGTGCTGACAGCCGCAGGACACCATATCGAACGCATCGAAGTTTACACCCAAGATGCCCAGCCATTAAACCCAGAGGCGCAGGCGCTACTTGCAGGATCGCACCCAGTGATTTTGCCGCTGTTTTCGCCCCGCACCGCGCAGGTGTTTTGCGCGCAAGCCCAGCCCGCCGCCCCCATTTATCTGTTGGGGCTGAGCAACGCCGTGACCGATGCCTATAGCTTGCCTTTCGCGCGCAAGGCGGTGGCGCATCGGCCAAACTCCGCCGCTTTGCTGGATGCTTTTGCCCAAGTGTTGGATTAAGCGCTTGGCCTGCGCGCGCATCCTTGAAGCGCGGCCCATTCGTGCTTAGGCTAAGGCGACCTTGCCAGATTGGATGTAACAATGGCCAGACGTAAACCCACCACCCCAGATCCAGCGATAGAAGCAGCAGTTGAACCTGTTGTAGACAGTGCTGTTGAAGCAAGTTTTGCGCCAGAGTCGCCGCCAATTGCAGAGGCGAACAATAGCCCCACCAGCGATTCCAGCCCTGCAAAACTCAAATCAAATAGGGTTTTGACGCTGGCTTTGGGGGCAGGTCTTGGGCTTGGCATGGCGGCGCTGGGCTATGGCGCGGCGGTGGTCTATCCCATTGGGGGGGCAGGAACAGCGGCCATTGATCAAGCCGCTTTGGCAGAGATCACCAGCAAACTAGACGGGGTCGAAGCCGACCTTCAGGCGCGAATCACCGCCCAAGAAAATGAACCTAAGGTTGTAAGTGATACCTCGGCGCTTGAGGCGCGCCTCACAGCACTTGAAACAAAACTGGCTGCGTCACCGCCCAATTCCGACCTGCGCGCTGAACTTGCTGATATTCGCGCGAAATTGGCCCAATCAGACCCTGCTCCTGCCATCAAAGCCGCCATCGCAGCGCAGATGGGCGCCGTTGAAAAAACAGCGCAGGATATGGTGGCGCAGGTGAATACGGCTGCTGCCCAAGCTGCCCGCCTTTCTGCAATGACGCTGCTGCAGGCGGCGCTAGATACAGGGGCGCCCTATGCCTCGGCCAGCGCGCAAATCGCTTTGCCCGAAGTGCTTGCTGCACATGCGGAAACGGGAATCCCCAGCCTTACGCTGCTGCGTGATACTTTCCCTGATGCTGCCCGCGCTGGGCTGGATGCCGCGCTGACATCCAACATGGGGGCGACATGGGGTGAACGCATCACCAATTTTCTGCGCAGCCAGACAGGTGCGCGCGCACTCACCCCGCGCGAGGGCAATGACCCCGATGCCATTCTGTCGCGCATTGACGCGGCGTTGAAAGCAGCCGATATGCAAACTGTCGTTGCTGAAATGGCCGCCCTGCCTGACGCCGCCCAAAACGCCATGCAGGCGTGGGCCCAGCAGGCCCAGCTGCGCGCCGATGCCTTGGCCGCCTTTGCCAAGCTGACCAAAGAGGGGATGTAGCCTATGCTTTGGTCGTTGCTGAAAGTGGTCTTGTTTGTTGCCTTTGTGGCGGCGCTGAGTTTTGCTGCGACATTATTGCAAAACACCCAAGCGGGTCTGCGCATCGCCTATGCGGGATGGGAATTTCACCTAGGCCCGTTGCAAGCCACGATTATGATGCTTCTTTTATTGGCGGTGCTGTGGCTGATGATGCGCGCAGTCGGCCTGCTTGTGGCAAGTTTGCGCTTTGTCACGGGGGATGAAACGGCCCTGTCGCGGTATTTTGATCGCAACCGCGAACGCAAGGGCTATGCAGCGCTGAACGAAGGGTTGATTGCACTGGCATCTGGCGAAGGGCGGCTTGCCCTGCTGCGCGCCCAGCGGGCCGAAAAATACTTGGGCAAGCCCGAAATCACTGCCCTTTTGGTTGCCCAAGCGGCCGAGGTGGCAGGGGATTCCGCGCGCGCCACGGCAGCCTATAAAACCCTGCTGGCCAATGACAGCACCCGCTTTGTTGGCGTGCGCGGTTTGCTAAAACAAAAATTGGCCGAGGGTGATCGTGACACCGCCCTGAAGCTGGCGCAAAAGGCCTTTGAATTGCGCCCCAAACACGCCGAAACGCAGGATATCTTGCTGCAATTACAGTCAGATTCCGCCGATTGGGCGGGCGCGCGGGCCACATTGGGGGCCAAGGCGCGCGGTGGAAGCCTGCCCAAAGATGTGTTCCGCCGCCGTGATGCGGTGATGGCCTTGCAACAGGCCAAAGGGATTTTGGACGAAGGGGCCAGTATTGAGGCGCGCGAAGCAGCCATAGAGGCCAACAAACAGTCGCCCGATCTGATCCCTGCCGCCGCCATGGCGGCCCGCGCGCTGATTGAAAAGGGCGAGACGAAGGCCGCCGAGCGGATTTTGAAAAAGGCTTACACCGCCCTGCCGCATCCCGATTTGGCCGCCGCCTATGCCGAAATCGCACCAGACGAGACGCCAGCGGCACGGGTGAAACGCATGGCCGCGCTGCTGGATTGTGCCAAGGACAGCACCGAATCGCGTCTGTCGCGTGCCGAATTGCTGATCGCCGCCGAAGATTTCCCCGCCGCCCGCCGTGCGCTGGGCGATGTGATCGAAACGCAGCCCACGACCCGTGCCATGGTGATCATGGCCGCGATCGAGCGCGGCGAAGGCAGTGACGAGGCCGTGGTGCGCGGCTGGATGTCGCGCGCGCTGACCGCCCCGCGCGGCCCGCAATGGTGCTGCGATTCCTGCCAAGCCATCCATTCAGAATGGCTGCCCACTTGCAGCAATTGCCACGGCTTTGACACCCTGTCATGGCGTGCGCCGAATGAAAAATCGGGCCCCAGCGCCACGGGGGCCGAATTGCTGCCGCTGATGGTAGGCAAACCCGCCAAGGACAAGGCAGATCATCCCACCAAGACAGAGGATGCCGTGATTGATTTGGCCGATGTGGTCAGGTCTGGAAATTAAGGCGGGCAATGAAACCCGCCCGCATTTTCCATCTTGCCTAAGCCCCCCCGCGCCTGTATCGCAAGCGCCAGAAGGATGCCGCTGTAGCTCAGCTGGTAGAGCACGTCATTCGTAATGATGGGGTCGGGGGTTCGAGTCCCTTCAGCGGCACCATCCTTCTGATCCCCCCGACTTTTTTGCTACAAACACGCCTCAAACAGGGCGCGGGTGTTTTTCTTTGTCATTTCCACAGGATTGCCGCCGCAAGACGGATCTTCCAGCGCCATATCAGCCAGGGTGTCCAGATCGGGGTTCGTCACGCCCAATGCGGTGAGATTGGCGGGGATGTTCAGCACCGCGCGCAGTTCCATCACCTTGGCGCGGAACCCATCAAAACCGCCCGCAATGCCCAAATAGGCCGCCGCTTTTTCAATGCGCTCTTCAATGGCGGGGCGGTTCATATCCAGCACCCATGGCATGACAACGGCGTTCGTGGTGCCGTGATGCGTGCCATATACCGCGCCGATGGGGTGCGAAAGCGAATGGATCGCGCCCAGCCCTTTTTGAAAGGCCACCGCGCCCATGGCGGCCGCGCTCATCATATGGGCGCGGGCATCTAAATCATCGGGGGCGGCGTAAACGCGGGCAAGATTTTCGAAGACCAACCGCATCCCTTCTAGCGCAATACCTTGGCTCATCGGGTGGTAAAACGGGCTGCAATAGGCCTCGAGGCAGTGGGCCAGCGCATCCATTCCGGTGCCTGCGGTGATGAATTTCGGCATGCCCACTGTCAGGGCGGGGTCACAAATGGTGACAACGGGCATCAATTTGGGATGGAAGATGATTTTCTTCTTGTGAGTTGCCGAATTGGTCAAAACTCCTGCGCGGCCCACTTCGCTGCCTGTGCCAGCCGTGGTGGGAACGGCGATGATGGGGGCGATTTTCGCGGCATCGGCGCGCGTATACCAATCATCGATATCTTCTAAATCCCAGACGGACAGATCTTTGCGCTGATGCGCCATTAGGGCGATCATCTTGCCCAAATCAAGGGCGCTGCCCCCGCCAAAGCAAATCACCCCATCATGCCCGCCCGCCAGATATACGGCGATACCCTCGGACATATTCGCTTCGTTCGGGTTCGGGTCAACTTCGGAAAACACGGCCGTGCCCAGACCTGCCGCCTTTAGAACGCCAACAGCTTCGGCGGTAATGGGCAGGGCGGCCAATGCCTTATCGGTCACGAATAGGGGTTTTTTGATACCCACGCTGGCGCAATGTTCTGCAAGTTCGCGCACGCGGCCCACACCGAATTTGATTGCGGTGGGATAGCTGAAATTGCGGTTTGGCACGTTATGCGTCATGGGTTCAAACTTTCTTCAAATGATAGGATTTTGGACGGGTCACAGACATATACCCAAGGTAAGACAGGCTGCCACCCCGCCCCGTGTCTTTGCAGCCTGTCCAGCACAGCGCTGGGTCAAGATAGTCGGCGCGGTTCATAAACACTGTGCCCGTTTCGATCTGTGCGCCAATCTGTGCGGCTGTGTCATAATCTTGCGTCCAGATGCTGGCGGTCAGGCCGTAGGGGCTGTCATTCATCAGGGCAATCGCCTCGGCATCATCTTTCACCTTCATAATGCCGACTACGGGGCCAAATGATTCCTCCATCATCACCCGCATCTTGTGGGTGACATTGACCAAGACCTGAGGGGCAAGATAGGCACCGCCATCATCGGCGGGGAAATTCTTGGGGTCGATCAGCGGCTTTGCGCCCTGCGCAACCGCCTCGGCGATTTGGTCGCGCACCACTTTGGCAAAACGGGTGTTCGCCATTGGGCCAAGCGTGCTGCCCGCATCAAACGGGTTGCCAAGTTTCAGCGCATTTGTCCATGCCACCGCCTTTTCGACAAAGGCGTCATACAGGCTTTCATGCACATAAATCCGTTCGATTCCACAGCAGCATTGGCCTGCATTAAACAACGCACCATCCATCAGCGTATCAACTGCAGCATCCAAATTGGCATCGGCCCGCACATAACCTGGGTCTTTGCCGCCCAATTCCAGCCCCAGCGGAGTAAATGTGCCCGCCGCCGCACGCTCGATCGCTTGGCCACCTGCCACCGACCCTGTGAAGTTCACAAAGTTGAAATAGCGGTGCGCGATCAGATGTTCGGTTGTGGCATGATCCAGCACAAGATTTTGGAACACGTCCTTGGGAACGCCCGCCTCGTGGAACGCCTGCGCAAGGCGTTCGCCCACCAGCAGGGTTTGGCTGGCGTGTTTCAGCACCACTGTATTGCCCGCCACCAATGCGGGGACCAGCGTGTTGATGGTGGTCAAATAGGGATAGTTCCAAGGCGCGATGATAAAAACCACGCCCAGCGCCTCGCGCGCCAGATAGCGGCGAAATGCGCCCGAATCTTCCACCATTTGCGGCGCTAGGGTTTTGGCAGCAATCTCGCACATATAATCTGTGCGGGCGTTTACCCCGCCATATTCCCCGCCAAACCGCGTGGGGCGGCCCATTTGCCAAGCCAGTTCTTCAACCACCACGTCTTTCATCTCGTTTAGGCGGGCAACGCCGGCCTTAACCAGCGCGATACGCTCGTCCAATGTGCGCGCGGCCCATGCCTTTTGCGCGGCTTTTGCGGCCTTTGCAGCCACAATGGCGGCATCTTGGCTTAGTGGAACCCGTTCGGCATAAACGCTGCCATCGACGGGCGAAATCAGTTGAATGGGTTTCATTTCGTCACCTTGTTGATCGAATTAGGCCATGTGAAATATGGCGGGGCAATCGCCCGCCCAAAGTTTGATTTAGGCCCGTTCCAGCAGCCGCTGCAATTCGAAATCGGTTACCACGCGGTCGGTTTCCGAAATCTCCCACTGGGCGGCATGGTGGTAGTGATCAACGACATCGCCGCCAAAGGCTGCGCGCAGCATCGCAGAACCTTTCAGCAAATCGGCTGCTTCGCGCAGATTATGGGGAATCTCGCGGATGCCTTGCGCGCTGTACATATCGCCCTTCATCTCGGGCTCTAGCGCCATTTTCTTTTCGATCCCGTCAAGGCCCGCCGCCAGCAGGGCCGCGCAGGCCAGATAGGGGTTTACGTCCGATCCCGGAATGCGGCATTCCACCCGAACGGCCTTGGTATGCGCACCACAAACGCGAAAACCTGCCGTGCGGTTATCTGCCGACCAAACGGCCTTGGTCGGGGCAAACATACCAATGGTAAAGCGTTTATAGCTGTTCACATAGGGCGCCAAAAACGCGGTGATGTCGCGGGCATGGGCAAGTTGCCCCGCCAGAAAATGTTTCATCACAGCGGACATGCCATGCGCATCGTCATGATCTGCAAAGCTGGCTTTGCCATCCAGCGACCACAAGGATTGGTGGATATGGCTGGAACTGCCTGCTTTGCGGTGATCATATTTCGCCATAAAGGTCACAGATTTGCCCGCTGCATGGGCCATTTCCTTAACCCCCTGCTTGACGATGACATGGTTGTCTGCGGTATCCAAGGCGTTGGAATATTTGTAGTTTACCTCGTGCTGGCCTGAATCCGCCTCGCCCTTGGTATTCTCGATAGGCACGCCTGCGCCATAAAGCCCATTGCGCACCGCGCGCATCAGCCCCTCTTCCTTGGTGGTTTGGAACAGGTTGTAATCTTCGTTATAGGCCGAAATCGGGGCCAGCGCGCGCAAACCGCCATCGCGCAGATTTTCATACGAGTTTTCAAAGATGAAGAACTCTAACTCGGTCGCCATCATGGGTTCAAACCCCATGGCGCGGGCGCGGGCAACCTGCCGCTTTAGGATCGCGCGGGGGGAAATGGCAATATCTTCGCCCGTGTGATGATCGACCAAATCGCCCAGCACCAACGCAGTGGCGGGCAGCCAAGGAATGCGGCGCAACGTGGCGAGATCGGGGCGCAGCGCATAGTCGCCATAGCCCTGTTCCCAACCTGCTGATTTGTATCCCGGAACGGGGTTCATCTCCATATCCACGGCCAGCAGGTAATTGCAGCAATGGGTTTCGGTATGCCCACCATCCACAAAGAATTGCGCGTGAAAGCGTTTGCCCATCAGTCGGCCCTGCATGTCGATCAGGGCAACGATAACAGTGTCAATTTCGCCGCTGGATACGGCAAGCTTTAATTGATCCAGAGTCATATTTCCAGGCATAGCAGCCTCATACTTAATTGGGTTGAATTGGCCCTTAGCGGGCGGCACGGTGATGTTGGTGCATTATCGGGGGCTGGGCGCGCCGCCAAATTCTGGTTTGCGCGGCCAGCAATCTAACCCGCAGCGATCTTGCAGGTGATTGATCTGTTGCAAATTATTTGTCCATTCAACCGCGCGCATCGCGCACACCATCTTTGTTGCTATGGCTGCAGCGTCCGCCAAGGTCATTGGCCTGTCAACCCCGTATCTGCGCATTTCGGTGGCGAAGGCTGCGCTAGAGCGTTTGCCAATCCACCCCAGCAGGCGCAATGGTGCGGCCATCCCATTCCACGGCAAAGGCGTTGTAGTTGAACAGATACCGATGCGTGGCGCTGTCGCGCAGGCGCAGACCTTCGGGCAGGGGGGTTGTCTCGATTCCCGCTTCATCGCATAAATTGCTTAAGATACGGGCCAAGGCTGCGGCATCTGCCCAGCCTGCCAAATAGTGAATCCCGCCTGATCGGATCAGTGCAGGCCAGCCATCGGCGGTGCGTTCGACCACCTCTGCGCTGGTTTCCACCTTTTCGCGCCAATGCACAAAGGCCGCGCCCATGGCCAAAGCCTCGCTGCAATCGGGGGGCATGCTTTCAACGCGGGCTACTGTGGCATCAAGATTGGGCAGGTTGGGGGGCAATGGCACGGGAATAGCAAAATCTGCCGTCTTGCTATTGCTGCGCGGGCCAATCAGCGACAGGCCTTTATGGCTGCGCAAAGCGGCCAAAAACGCATCGGTCAGCGTGGCCACGCCCGGTGCCAGCACCAAGGCATAGGGCGAAAGATCGCCCGTATGGGGCGGCAGAATATCTACGTTCAGCCCAAGGCGGCGCAGTCCGCGATAGGTTTCAAACACCAACCTAAAATAGCTGAAATCGCGCCCCTGCGGCTGGGTGGCCCATGCCCAATCGGACGCATAATCAAACACCAAACCCACGCGCGCGCGCGCTGTTCCCACCTGCGGCATGGCGGCAATTTCGCGCGCAACCTCCATCGCCTCGTGATAGGCGGGGGCAGGCGCGCTATCGGGACGCAATAGCCCCGCATGCATTTGCTCTTGGGCAAAGGGCGCTTGCCGCCAGCGGAAATAGCACACGGCTTCTGCCCCATGGGCAAAGGCCTCATGCGCCCAAAGCCGTGCCATGCCAGGCAAAGGATCGGGGTTCCACGGGGCCCAGTTCACAGGGCCGGGTTGCTGCTCCATGATCCACCAACGGCCAGCGGCGACAGATCCGCCTTGCCGTTGCGCCCCCACGGCGCGGTAAAGATCGTGGTGAAACGCCTGAAAGTCAGGATCGCCTTGGCGCAAAAAGCGACGCTTGTATTCTGGGCTGGCAACAACGCGGTCAGACAAAAACCCAATCGGATAGGCATCCCAAGAGGCAATATCCAAATCGGCCCCCACGGCGAAATGGTCAAAATCCGTGACTTGGCCCATGTAGTTATGCGCAATCGGCGCGGGGGAATGGGCGCGGATGATGTCGGTTTGAATGCGGTTGAATTCCACCACCATCTGGCTGGAAAAGCGGCGAAAATCCATCACATGGGCGGGGTTTGCCTCGGTCACGGTTAGGTTGGGCAGTCCTACCTCGTCAAAGCTGGCATACTCCATCGACCAAAACACATTGCCCCAAGCGCGGTTCAGCGCCTGCGGCGATTGATATTTCTGGGCCAGCCAGTTGCGAAAGGCCGCCAGCGCGGTGGGCGAATATGACAAGACTGTGTTGTGGCAGGCATATTCGTTATCGGTCTGCCATGCGGCGACATAAGGGTTTGCGCCGTAGCGTTTTGCAAGCACCTCGGTGATGCGGGCGCAGTCGCTGCGATAGCCCTCATGCGCAAAATCATAATGCCTGCGCGAGCCGAAGCCGCGCGGATTGCCCATTTTGTCATGGGCCAGCATATCAGGGTGGCGGTTCAGCATCCAGCGTGGCGGCGTGGCGGTGGGCGTGCCCAACACCACCTTCAGCCCTGCCCCGCCCAAGGTTTCAATCGCGCGGTCAAGCCAGCCCAAATCATATTGGCCATAGCTGGGTTCCATCCGCGACCATGCAAATTCGCCGATACGCACCCATGTGAGCCCCACTTCGGCCATACGGGCAGCATCAATGGCCCATTGCGATTCTTCCCAATGTTCGGGGTAATAGCACACGCCCAATGTGCGGTTCATAAAATCACCATATGTTCGGCTTGGCCCTTGCCCACGCCCTGCGCCGCAAAAACCATGCCCGATTGTGGATGCGCCGCGCGGGCGGCTGCGTCCATATCTTGCTGGGCGGTCGTGCAATAAAGCGTGGTCAGTTCAGCCCCCCCAAAGGCAGGGCAAGAGGTATGGGGCGCGTCAAACGCCGTTTGGCTGATCATCGCGCCAGCGCGGTCATAGCAGGCAACCCGCGATGATCCCCATTCCGCCAGCCACATATTGCCAAAGCTGTCGATCACCGCACCATCGGGGTTGGTTTTCAAATCCAGATATACCTCTGGCGTGCCCAGTGGCCAGCCATCTACATCCAGCGCCACGCGCAACACTTTGGCGGTGGCCGTATCGGTGAAATAGGCGGTTTTGCCATTTGGCGCAAAGCAGATGGAGTTGGAAATGGTGATATCGCCATAAAGGCGGCGCAGCTGCCCGCGATAATAGCGGTAAATCGCCCCCGCGCCTTTTTCGGCGCGTTTGCCCATTGTTCCAATCCAAAACCCGCCTTGCGCATCGGCACGGCCATCGTTGGAACGCGTGACGGGGTTATCCGCCTCTAGCGGCGCAACAGCGCGCTGCGCCCCTGTTTCTACATCAAACAAGAAAAGCTGTGTCTCGCTGGCGATCAGCAATTCCGCCTCACTGACCCAGCCCGCAGCAGAAACCATTTCGCCAAAGACCCATTCCTGCGCGGCCCCATTCACCTGTGTCAGCAGCGTTTTGTTCAAAATATCGAACCAAAACAATTGCCCTCGTTTCGGATGCCACAAGGGCCCTTCGCCCAATTCGCACCTGCGGCTGTCAAAGATCATCGCATCGCCTCGTCATATGCAGTTACAATCGCGCGCGCGCGGGCCAAGACTTCGGCAGCCGAGAGGCCCTGCACATACAGCGCTGTGCCAATTCCAAACCCATCGGCCCCTGCCCTGCGCCATGCGGCAAAGTTATCTGGCCCAGCGCCGCCCACAGCATAAACTTGCGTGCCCGTTGGCAACACCGCGCGAATAGCTTTCAGCCCATCTGGGCCAAGTAAGGATCCAGGAAACAGTTTCAGCCCCGTGGCTCCTGCCTTCAGGGCGGCAAAAGCCTCGGTCGGGGTCATGATTCCGGGCCAGCTTTGCAGGCCCAGCGCGCGGCTTTTGGCGATAACCTCGGCATCCACATTGGGCGAGACCACGATTTGCCCCCCCACATCGGCCAGCTCTTGCACTTGCGCCACTGTCAGCACCGTGCCTGCGCCAATATGCGCCTGCGGAAAGGTGCGCACCATCGACGCAATCGATTGAAACGGCTGGGGCGAGTTCAGCGGCACTTCGATGGTGGTGATGCCCGCGTCAATCAAGGCCTCGGCAATGGGCAGGGCTTCGGGCGGTGTTAGCCCTCGCAAAATGGCGATCAGGTTGCGGGTCATGGTTTATCCTTTGCCAAATGGCCAGCAGCGCGGGTCAGCCCCGCAAGCGTGCAGTCGGTGACAGACAATATGCGCGCCGTGACCCCTTGGGCTGCCAGCGCGCGGGCATAAAGCGGTGTGGTTTTGGATGATCCGATCAGCGCCACATCCATGCCCAGCCAATAGGCGCGGGCAGTTGCCAGCTCTGCCCCGATCAGCAGGCCAGACAGACGCGCACGCGCACCATCAGGGGTTAGCCCCGCCAGCAACCCCTCGGCGCGCAGGCGAAACAGGCTGGCGGGCAGGCGTTCGGGCCGCGCCATGCCGTCGGCCACGCCTGCATCAAAGGCGGTGTCATCCCAACCATCCCCAGCCATCCCCAGCCGCAATACCGACTGTGTGGACAAAAGCGCAAACATCTCGCCCGTCATAAAGGTTTGAAAAGACACAACTTCGCCTGCAGAAACCTGTGCCCACTTGCTGTGCGTGCCAGGCAGGCACATGGCCCCATCAAAATTTGGATACAGCGCCAGCGCGCCCGCAATTTGTGTCTCTTCGCCGCGCATCACATCGGCAGGCCTGTCTTGCCTTAAACCCGGAGTGATGTGCACCGCGATGCGTTGGTCTTGCACAGGCACCGCCATCAAAGCGCCGCCATGCACTGGCGCGCAGGGCACGGCGCGGTAGGGTGCCTCGACCCAGCCTTGACGCGCACCCACCATTCCGCAGGCGTAAACAGGAATCGGCGCGCCGCTATGGCCCACCAGCCAAGGGCCGATCATCGCCAGTAAGGCTGGCTCAAACTCGGCAGGTTTTAGGCTGGACATGCCTTTGTCAGAACTGGCTTCGGCCAGAATACCATCGTTCCCCATGGCCCAACCGCGCAAATTGGTTGTGCCCCAATCAATTGCAATCCAAACAGGTTTCATCCGCTATGCACCACGCCGCCATCAATCACCAAAACTTGCCCCGTCATCGCGCGCGAGGCTTTGGATGCCAAGAACAAACATCCTCCGACAATATCGTCCGGCTCTAGCGGATCGGGCAGGCATTGCTGCGCCAAATGCGCGGCCAGCCCTTCGGGTGTAACCCAAAGATCCTTTTGCTTTTGCGTCAGCACCCAGCCTGGGGCAAGGGCGTTGACGCGAATGCGCCCTGCGCCAAATTCGCGCGCCAAAGTGCGCGTCAGCCCCGTGATGGCTGCATTGGCTGCGATGTAAACAGGATAGCCCGCCGTTGCCATCATATAGCTGATAGAGGAAAAATTCACGATCACCCCGCCGCCCGCGGCCTGCATGGCAGGGATCACAGCCTTGGCCGCAAAGAAATAGGATTTCAGGTTGACCGCAATCGAGGCATCAAAAAACGCCTCATCCACCTGCAACGTGCCCATGCGCTGATCATTGGCCGCATTATTGACCAAAACCGAAATCGGCCCATGGGTGGCAGCGGCACTGGCCAAGGCCGCATTCAGCGCCTGCAAATCGGTGATATCGGCGCGCAAGAACAAAGGGCGGTTGCCTGTTGCGGCAGCCATGGCATCACAAAAGGCAGTCCCATCACTGCGCTGGCAAAAGGCCACGCGCGCGCCTTGGCGCAAAAACCCCTCGGTCAAGGCCGCGCCAATGCCCGACCCCCCGCCCGTGATAAACACCGACGCGCCCTTAAGGTCTGGAAAAACTGGAAGATCTTTCATCGCCATTCCCATCCCGCCCGTTGCGATACCCTAGCGTTAGCAGCCAAAGCGCCCCTAGGGAAGATGGCAGCAGTGGTGCGGGATAAGAAAGCGATGCGCGTCAGGGCGGCTTGGCTTGGCCGCGGGGAAAATCACCTCAACGCGCAAACTGCGGCGATTGCGCGGGGCGATTGCGCAGGGCGATTGGACAACGCTGGTCTCAACGCCCCTGTCGGCTGGGTTGCGATCAGCGGCGGCGCTGGCCCTGATTGTGCCCATGCTGATGCGCGCGGCGCTGTGCCGTCGCAGATAGCTGCGGATGAGGGACAGCGCCCACCCGCCCCAAAAGACGAAAGCCGCAAAATAGCCCCATGCAACCCTGCGTGGGGCGATTTTGTTACAAAATCTTCGCCGAAGCTGAACATTGCTGTCACATACTGCCGCTAAACCCCGTCCAAGCCGTGCATTCGGGCCGCGATCTGGGGGAAGCTGTTGTGCTGAACGTCAAAGACGTGACAAAGAGATTCGGGGAAAAGGCTGCAGTTGACCGCGCCACATTTTCCATCGAAGGCCCTGCCTTTGTGGGCATTATTGGGCGCTCTGGTGCGGGAAAGTCCACCTTTTTGCGCATGATGAACCGCCTGACCGATGCCACTTCGGGCGAGATTTTGGTAGATGGTCAAAATGTTCTGGCCCTGCGCGGCGCACAGGCGCGGGCGTGGCAAAGCCAATGCGCGATGATTTTTCAACAGTTCAATCTGGTGCCGCGCATGGATGTGGCCAGCAATGTGCTGCATGGTATTTTGAACCGCCGATCGACCCTGCAAACCCTGTTCAACCTATGGCCGCGCGCCGATATCTTGCGCGCCTTGGATATTCTGGATCGTCTTGGCATTGCCGAACAGGCCCCCAAACGGGCCGAGGCCCTATCGGGCGGACAGCAGCAGCGCGTGGCCATTGCTCGCGCCCTGATGCAAGACCCAAAGATCATTTTGGCAGATGAACCCATCGCCAGCCTAGACCCGATGAATGCGCAAATCGTGATGGATACGCTAAAGCGCATCAATGTCGAAGATAAGCGCATGGTGATTGCCAACCTGCATACCCTTGATACTGCGCGCAAATATTGCGACCGCGTGATTGGTATGCGTGATGGGCGCATCGTGTTCGATGGCACGCCTGACCAGTTGTCCACCGGCGTTGCGCGCGAGATTTATGGCGCTGATGCCAGCTTTGACGAAGCCGCGACATCCACCGCCATCCCCACCAATACAGCCGCAGATGTGAAATTCGCCTCTGCGATGCTGGCCTGACGTTCCCACCCTGCCTGCCCGCAAAGCAGGCTCAACCTTGGAGAAGACGATGAAAACCGTTCTTTTGGCACTTGCCACAACCACCGCGCTGTCTGGCGCAGCTTTTGCACAAGACGCGATCAAAGAGTTTAACATCGGCATTCTGGGCCGTGAAAATGCCCAAGACCGCATGACCTCGAACGAGTGTTTGCGCGCCAAAGTGGAAGAGGCGCTGGGTGTCCCCGTCAAACTGTTCACCCCTGCTGATTATGACGGCGTTATTCAGGGCCTGCTTGGCGGCACGCTGGACTATGCATGGCTGGGCGCTTCGGCCTATGCCAAGATTTACTTGACCAACCCAGAGGCGGTTGAAGTGAAATTGACCAAGCAAAACCTGAACGATTCCACGGGCTATTACTCGATTGGCTTTGCCCGCAAAGACAGCGGTATCACGTCGATGGATGATGCAAAGGGCAAAATCTTTGCTTTTGCAGAGCCAAACTCGACCTCGGGGTATTTGGTGCCTGGTGCAGAGCTGACCGCAACCTATGGTAAGCTGGAAGATTATTTTGGCGAAGTGAAGATGTCGGGCGGTCACGAGCAGACCATCGTTGGCGTGGCCAATGGCGATTTTGACGCGGGCGTGTCTTGGGCCGATGGCGTTGGCAACTGGGAAGATGGTTACAATTCGGGCGCATTCCGTAAGGCTGCCGATGCGGGTTTGGTTGACATGAACAATATCGTCGAGATTTGGCGCAGCAAGCTGATCCCCGAAGGCCCCATGGTTCTACGCAAAGCTTTGCCGCAGGACGTGAAAGACAAAGTTACCGCTTTGACTGCTGATTTGTGGGAAACTGACAAAGAATGCGCCTATGGCGTGGCTGCGGGCGATGCGAAAGATTTCGTTCCCGTCGAACATTCGGCCTATGAGGGCGTTTTGGCGGCCCGCAAACTGCAAGAAGGTATGTAATTTCTGAAAGTTTGGCCAAGCCGTCCCATGGGGGGCGGCTTGGCTGCTTCACACCCGTTTTGGCAGGAACAGCAATGGTCGATATCGCCTTTGGCCCCACTCCCGGCCCGCGCCCAGATATGAACGACCCAAAAAGCGCCTATATGGAAATGGTGCGGCGCAAGCGCATGTATGGCGGTATCTTGCTGCTGCTGTTTATGGCCCTTTTGTATTCGGGCTGGGTTTTGGCCGATGACCGCAACGCAGGCGGTTTCTGGGATGGCCTGCCCAATATCCTTGATTTCCCAGCCGAGGTATTTTCCGAAGCATGGCGCGACCGCGCGAATTTGGCCCCAATTTTTGCCCAGCATGTTCCGTCCTTGATTGAAACGTTGAACATCGCGGCTGTCTCCACCCTTTTGGGCGCGCTGTTTGCGATTGCCCTGTCGCTGCTTGCCACGCGCGGCCTTGCCCGCTGGCCGCGCCTGATTCCTGTGTTTCGCCGCACGATGGACGCAATGCGCGCTATTCCCGAAATCGTCATCGCGCTGGTGCTGATTTACATTCTGGGCGGTGGCCCTGTGCCTGCCGTCATCGCCATAGGGCTGCATACAGGCGGTGCGCTGGGCAAGTTGTTTTCCGAAGTGGCCGAGAACGCCGATTTAAAGCCCATCGAAGGGCTGCAATCCGTTGGGGCTACGTGGATCCAGCGCATGTGGCTGGGCGTGATGCCGCAAGTTGCGCCAAATTGGTTGTCTTATGCGCTGCTGCGGTTTGAAATCAACCTCCGCGCCAGTGCCATTTTGGGCTTTGTGGGCGAAGGCGGCATTGGCCATGATTTGAAACTGGCCATGCAATGGGGCCAAGGGCGCTATGACAGTGTTGTGGCGATATTTGCGCTGCTGTTTGTGGCGATTGTGGTGGTGGATCAAATCTCGGACTACTTTCGGCACAGGCTGGTAAAGGGCCACTGATATGACCATGTTTGCAAACGCCTCCCTGCCAACCACCCCCTTGCACGCCGCCGTTTTGCAAAGCTTTGCACGCAAGCGCCGCATCGCCTTTGCCGTGCCGCTGATGATATTGGCCTATCTGATCTATGCTTCCATCAGCTTTGATCTGGCAGGTTTGGCCGCGCGCGCGCGGATCGACAATGCGGCGATCCTTTTGTCCGATTTCTGGTCGCATAAAACCCATGTCACGCGCGATAACCGCACGGGCCAAGTTGTGGTGGCCATCGAGGGTGAAAATAAAGGCACCTATCCCAAGGGCATGCAGCCCGATTGGGTCAGTATAAACGGCGATGTGACCACGATTGATCTGGGCGCGGGCCATATCGTGACCTATGATCTGGCTGGTGCGCGGATGGTTGTGCCAAGCTATGGCACGATCAACATCCGCGAAGTCGGGGGCAAGCCCGTTTTGGACGCGCCTTTGCCCATTCCTGATTGGATATCTGTTGCGCCGAACAAAGTATCGGTCACCACTGATGCAGGGCGCTTTAGCTATTCGCGGTCAAAAGTGGAAACCTTCAAATATCAGGCTGGGTGGGAGCTGTGGTTTTTCACCCTTGATAGCCCGTTTTATGGCAAATCTTTGGCCGATATGGCCTATTTGGCCACTATCGGGCCGCGCTTGGACGAAACGCGGCTTAACGCTGCCTATATGCTGTCGGAATGGTGGAACAACCGCATGTGGCAGCATGGCGTGGTGGTTTGGGCTATTTTTGAAACAATCCTGATGGCCTTTCTGGGCACGATGAGTGCAGCAATCGTCTCGCTTCCCCTTGGGTTTTTGGCGGCGCGCAATTTCATGCCACTTGGCTTTTTGCGCGGGGCCGTGCGGCGCATGTTTGACTTTATCCGCGGGGTGGATGGGTTGATTTGGACGGTTATTCTGTCGCGCGCCTTTGGGCCTGGCCCGATGACAGGGGCAATTGCCATTGCGCTGACGGATACGGGCAGTTTTGGTAAGATGTTCTCGGAAGCACTGGAAAACATTGATGAAAAGCAAGTCGAGGGTGTGCAATCCACAGGCGCGAATGCGCTGCAACGCGCCCGTTTCGGCGTGATCCCGCAGGTGATGCCCGTGCTCTTGGCGCAGGTTTTGTATTATCTTGAATCCAACACCCGCAGCGCCACTGTCATCGGGGCCATTGTGGGCGGCGGCATTGGTTTGCTTTTGACCCAAGCCATTGTGACGCAGAAAGATTGGGAAGAAGTCGCCTATTACATGGTGCTGATCGTGTTGATGGTGATGCTGATGGACAGCCTTTCAGGCTGGCTGCGCCGCAAGTTGATCAAAGGCGCGTGATGCCGAAACTGTCTCCAGACGCGCCCTGCCTACATGAGGGCTGCAAGATTGTGAATTCCACCTTTGGTGCCTTTTGCGAGGTGGGAGAACGCTCGGTCGTGGTGAATTCCACATTCGAAGATTACGCCTATTGCGACCGCATGGCGGATATTGCCAATACCACGGTGGGCCGTTTTTCCAATATCGCCGCCATGACGCGGATCGGGCCAACCGACCACCCCTATCAAAACGCCGCGCAACACCATTTCCTGTATCGTTCATCCTATTACTGGGATGACGTGGAAGATGATCCCGAATTCTTCGCCGCCCGCGCCGCGCGCCGCACCACGCTGGGGGCCGATTGCTGGGTTGGCCACGGCGCGATTATCAAGCCTGAAATCACCATCGGAATCGGTGCAATCGTCGCCAGCGGCGCTGTGGTGACAAAAGATGTGGCACCTTTCATGATTGTCGCTGGCTGCCCCGCCACCCCCATCCGCGCGCGGTTTTCTGATGCGGTGATTGAACGGATGCTTGCGCTGGCGTGGTGGAATTGGAGCCATAACGCCCTGCGCACCGCGCTGATAGATTTTCGCAGCCTAAAGGCCGAGGCGTTTTTGGAAAAGTATCGCGGCTAAATGGCCGCTACCCCCCGATCATGGCTGCCGACCAAACACGCCGCGCCGCCTCGCCAGACAAATGCGCAATGCGGCCTGCGCTGAGGGTCATCTCAACAGCGCGGGTTTCGGCGTTCACGGCCACCAAATCGGCGCGTTTGCCCACTGTCAAAGCGCCGCGATCCTGCAGACCTGCGATTTGGGCGGGATGTGTTGAAATCATTGCCCAAGCGGCGGGTAAATCCATCACGCCAGCGTCCATTAAATGAAACGCTGCTTGGGCAAGGGCGGGGTAGTAGTAATCCGACACCAGCGCATCGCATAACCCCGCTTCTATCAGCGATTGCGCAGCGATATTGCCAGATTGGCTGCCACCGCGCACCACATTTGGCGCACCCATTAGCACAGGCTCGCCAGAATCTCGCGCCGCCTGTGCTGCAGCCAGAGTCGTTGGAAATTCGCAGTTTCGCGCGCCGATGCTGCGGAAAAACGTGCGGGTCTGGGGGCTGGCATCATCATGTGATCCCATCCGCAGGCCAAGGGCGGCAAACTGCGCGGCCAAATCGGCAAGGGCGCTGGGCACTTGTGGCCCCGCCGCATCTGCCGCCTGCACGATCTGCAACATGTCTTCCGCCGTGCGTTTGGTTTGCGCGGCCCAATTGGCAAAGCGCTTGGGTTGGTTTTTTGCCATATCCAAGGCTTCGGGCAGATGGTTGTTGAACACAACATAATCTACACCATAGGTGCGAACCGCCTGCAACACTTTGGCAAATTCTTGCGGAATATGGGTTTCAAGGCGGATTTGCACGCGGCAATCGGCCAACAGGCTCGCGCGCCGATCCTGCAGCGCGGCCAGCAAATCCAAAGTGGCGGCGCCAGATCGAAACCCGCCTTCCCAACTCCAACTTTGGGCAAGCCATGCGGTTGTGATTCCATTGGCGGCCAATTCGGTTGCAACCGATGTCAGCGCGCGGCGCTTGTCAAAGGGGGCGGTGGGGCGCGGGGAAAGGTGGCGTTCAAAGCCATCGCCATGCAGATCGATGATGGCGGGCAGCAGCAGATAGCCCGTCAAATTCACCTCGCGCGCTGGGCCGTCCCCGATCAGGCCATGTGTTATGGTCAAAGCCTCGCCCATCATCTGACCATCCATCAGGCACTGCGCGCCTGTCAGGCGCAAAGGGGAAATCTGCGGCATTCTAAATCCTTTTTGCTGCGCTGCTATCTGCCACAGGTGACGGATTTGTGACAGGGCCGCGGCGCTGTGCTAGCCGTTTCGATCTTGGTTTTGCACAGTTAGCGCGACCCTTTCGCCCGCAAACCATGTGGTGCCAAATTCGATGGGTTGGCCAGCGCGGTCTATGTTGACCGCTTCGGTGCGAATCAGCGCAGAGCCTTCGCGCAGGCGCAGCGTATGGGCCAGCAAACTATCGGCGAGTTTCGCGGTGATGCGGGTATGCGCGCGGGTATAGTCAGGCACCCCACAAGCCGCCAGCGCCGCGCTGACCGAATTTTGCCCCCGCATATGGGCCAGCAAGCCGGGAAAGCGCGCGGCAGGAAAGCAAGACCGAAACACCGCTAAGGGTTGCCCATCTGCCAGAGAGGTTCCTTCGACCACCTGCACCATATCCCCTGCGGGCAGGCCAAGCGCCGCCGCCTCTTTAGGACTGGCGGGCAGGGTGGCCAGACGCGTGATTTGGCGCGAGGGGGTGCGGCCCGAGTCTTGGATATTTTGATGAAACCGCACGCGCTGGCCCAGCGCGTAATCGGTGGGGCGGATGGTTACAAATACCCCCGCGCCGCGCCGCGCATGCACCACGCCTGCCTGTGCCAATTCGGCCAAAGCATGGCGCACAGTATGGCGGTTCACGCCAAAACGCAGGGCCAACTCCGCCTCGGTTGGCAGTTTATCGCCCGCTGAAAAATGGCCCTGCGCAATCTCGCCCCGCAGGGTTTGTGCGATAGATTGCCAGATGGGGGTTCGCAGGCCTGTCATGAAAACTTCACGTGCAATCTGGCGCGGGATGGGTTAATGTTTGTCTAGTTGTATAGTATTCTAGACAACTTCGCAAGATGTCGGAGATGCCATGCCCCACCCGCCCGAAACCACTGCCCGCGCCGCATGGATGGGCCAACTGGCGCGCGCCAAGCCTGACCGCCTGCGCGCCCTGTTTCCAGACTTGCCGCCCCATGAGGTGTTGCGCCCTGCTGAAATTGGCACAGTGATGGTGCAGGGGCGGGCAGGCGGTACGGGTGCGCCGTTCAATCTGGGCGAAATGACGGTCACGCGCTGTGCGCTGCGCCTGACCACAGGCGAGTTGGGCTATGGCCACGTGCAAGGCCGCGACAAAGACCATGCGACCCGCGCCGCCATTTTGGATGCGCTGCTGCAAACCGATCAATTCAGCGCGTTACAAGCCGCCGTTCTGGCCCCCCTTGCTGCCGAAGAGGCCGCTGCCCGCGCCACCCGCGCTGCCCGCGCCGCCGCCACCAAGGTCGAGTTTTTCACCCTAGTTCGCGGAGAAGACCAATGAACCCAGACGCGCTGATTGGCGGCTTTACCGATGCGCCTGTGCAAGCATCGCATGCGTTTCGCGCGGCGCTTAATGCCCTGTCGCGGCCTGGCCAAATAGAAACGCTGCACGGGGCCAGCGCGCCAGCGCCGCTCTCTACAGCGGCGGCAACGCTGGCGGTGACGCTGTTTGACGCGACAACGCCCGTTCATCTGGCAGGCACACATGACACAGCCGCCCTGCGCGCATGGATCACCTTTCACACGGGCGCGCCCTTGGTTGATGCGGGGGCGGCCAGCTTTGCCATCGGCACTTGGGCGGCGCTGCAGCCGATCCAGCGCTTTGCCATTGGTCTGCCTGATTATCCTGACCGCGCCGCAACATTGATCGTGGAAATGCCCACCATTGCCAAGGTAGGTGCGCGGTTGACTGGCCCCGGAATCGAAACCGAAGCCTTTCTTTCCTTGCCCGAAACAGCGGCATTCAAGGCCAATCATGCGCTATTCCCATTGGGGTTTGACTGTTTTTTCACGGCAGGCGCGCAGGTGGCAGGTTTGCCGCGCAGCACCATTGTGGGGGATATCTGATGTATGTTGCCGTCAAAGGGGGCGAAAGGGCAATTGACGCAGCCCATGCATGGCTGGCCGAGGAGCGGCGCGGCGATAGGGGCCTTGCCGCCCTTTCCGTCGCCCAAATCCGCGCGCAACTGACATTGGCCGTAAACCGCGTGATGGCCGAAGGATCGCTGTATGATCCTGATCTGGCCGCGCTGGCAATAAAACAGGCGCGCGGTGATTTGATCGAGGCAGTGTTTCTGATCCGCGCCTATCGCACCACATTGCCGCGCTTTGGCGCGTCGATCCCTGTGGATACGGCCCGTATGGCGGTGATCCGCCGCGTATCGGCCACGTTCAAGGATTTGCCAGGTGGGCAGATACTGGGGCCAACCTTTGACTATACCCATCGGCTGCTAAACTTTGCCCTAATGGCCGAAGGGGATTCGCCGCTGGGCCAAGCTGAACAGGAGCGCCCCTCCCAAACCCCGCCCGCCCATATTCCCCATGTGATGGAATTTCTAAACCGCGATGATCTGATCGAAACCGAAGCATCCAGCGATGCCTCCCCGCCCGATCTGACGCGCGCGCCGATGGAGCTGCCCGCCACCCGCGCCCTTCGCCTGCAAGCCTTGGCGCGCGCAGACGAGGGGTTTGTTCTGTCGATCGCCTATTCCACACAGCGCGGCTATGGGCGCACCCATGCCTTTGTGGGCGAATTGCGCATTGGCATGGTGGCGGTGCAAATGCACATCCCCGAGCTTGGCTTTGCCATTGATATTGGCGAGGTCGAGCTCACCGAATGTGAAACTGTCAACCAATTTCAGGGCAGCAAAACCATCCCGCCGCAGTTCACGCGCGGCTATGGGCTGGTTTTCGGCCAATCGGAACGCAAGGCGATTTCTATGAGCCTGTGCGATCGCGCCCTGCGCTGGCGCGAATTGGGCGAAGATAACATCGGCGCGCCTGCCCAAGACGAAGAATTTGTGCTGATGCATGCCGATAATGTGCAGGCAACGGGCTTTTTGGAACATATCAAACTGCCGCATTACGTGGATTTTCAATCCGAATTGGAATTGATTCGCCGTCTGCGGAGCGAGGCCATTGCCGCCCGCGAGGCCGCCGAATGACCCAGTCTTTTCCCCTGCGCGCGGTAGTATTTGATATTGGTAATGTGCTGGTGGATTGGCAGCCAAGCCAAGCCTTTTTGCCCGATTTGGGCAGCCAAGCTTTGGTGGATGACTTTTTGGCGCGCACCGATTTCTTTGCCCGTAACCTGCGTGCAGATGCGGGCGCAAGCTGGGCTGACTTGGCGCGCGAAATCGATGATCCTGCCGACCGCGCCCTGTTTGCGGCCTATCCGTCTCGATTTGCGGCAACTGTGGCACATGCGATTGAATCGAGTTGGCAGGCCATGGAAGATTTGCGCGCGCGTGGGCTGTTCATTCACGCCATCACCAATTGGTCGGCGGAAACTTGGCCCATCGGCGTGGCCGCGCATCCCCGTCTTGGCCGCGCCTTTGGCGTGACAATCGTGTCGGGGCGCGAAGGCGTGATCAAACCCGATGCGGGCATATTTGACCTGCTGTGCAGCCGCGCTGGCCTAGCCCCGCGCGAATGCCTGTTTATCGACGATTCGGCGCGCAACATTGCAGGTGCGGCGGCCTTTGGCATGGACACCATCCATTTCACCAGCCCCGATGCGTTGCGCGCGGGCCTGATCCAGCGGGGCCTGCAATGACCGACCAAGCCTATAACTTTGCCTATCTGGACGAAGATACCAAACGCATGATCCGCCGCGCCATTCTAAAAGGCGTAGCCATTCCGGGGTATCAAGTGCCCTTTGCCAGCCGCGAAATGCCCATGCCCTATGGCTGGGGCACGGGCGGTGTGCAGGTGACGGCCGCCTGCCTAACCCCTGATGATGTGCTAAAGGTCATCGATCAAGGTGCGGATGATACGACCAACGCCGTTTCCATCCGCAAGTTTTTCGTGGCCACAGCAGGCATTGCGGTGACCGAAGCCACCGATAAGGCCACCATCATCCAAACCCGCCATCGTATACCCGAGGCCGCGCTGACCGCGGGGCAGATTATGGTTTACCAAGTGCCCATTCCCGAACCTCTGCGCTTTTTAGAACCGCGCGAGGTGGAAACCCGCAAAATGCATGAATTGGAAGAATACGGGCTGATGCATGTGAAGCTGTATGAAGACATCGCCAAACATGGGCAAATTGCCACGTCTTATGCCTATCCTGTGCGGGTGGAGGGGCGCTATGTGATGGATCCTTCGCCAATTCCGAAATTTGACAACCCCAAACTGTCGGGAAATGCGGCGCTGCAATTGTTTGGCGCGGGGCGCGAACAGCGCATCTATGCCATACCGCCCTTTACCCACGTTGTCAGTTTGGATTTTGACGATCACCCGTTCAGCCCCAGCAAGGCCAACCATAGCTGCGATCTTTGCGCCTCAGATACCAGCTATCTGGACGAGGTGATTACCGACGATCAAGGCGGGCGGATGTTTGTCTGTTCTGACACCGACTATTGCGCAACGCGGCGCGCGGCGGGCCACATCGGTGCGCTGGGCGGGCAGACCATCACTGAAAAGGCCGCAGAATGACCGATCTTTCCCATGCTTTTGCAGCGGCGGCAGATACGCCTTTGTTGCAGGTGAAAAATCTGACCAAACGCTATGGCGCGCGCATGGGCTGTGCGGATATTTCCTTTGACGTCTACCAAGGCGAGGTGCTGGGCATTGTCGGCGAAAGCGGGTCTGGCAAATCAACCCTTCTGTCCTGCCTTGCGGGCCATATGCGCCCCGATCAGGGCGAGGTGTTTTTTCAAACCGCGCAAGGCGCACGCGATACGGTGCAAATGGGCGAAGCAGAACGCCGCCGACTTGCCCGCACTGATTGGGCCTATGTTCACCAAAACCCGCGCGACGGCTTGCGCATGGGGGTTTCAGCTGGCGGCAATGTCGGCGAAAGGCTGATGGCCATTGGTGCGCGCCATTACGGCGATATTCGCGCATCGGCTATCGATTGGCTGGGCCGCGTGGAAATTGACGCGGGCCGCATTGACGAACGGCCCAGCGCCTTTTCGGGCGGCATGCAACAGCGCCTGCAAATTGCGCGCAATCTGGTCACCGCGCCGCGCCTTGTGTTTATGGATGAACCTACGGGCGGGCTTGATGTTTCGGTGCAGGCGCGGCTTTTGGATTTGCTGCGCGGGTTGGTGCGCGAAATGGGGCTGTCGGCCATTATCGTCACGCATGATCTGGCCGTGGTGCGCCTGCTGGCAGATCGTTTGATGGTGATGAAAGACGGCCATGTTGTAGAGAGGGGCCTGACCGATCAGGTGCTCGACGACCCGCAGCATGAATATACCCAACTTTTGGTCAGCTCGGTTTTGCAGGTGTGACATGATAACCATCGAAAATCTTTGCAAAAGCTTTACCTTGCACAACCAAAATGGCGCTGTTATTCCCGTTATGGCGGGGGCCAATTTGGCCGTGGCGCGCGGCGAATGTGTGGGGCTGATTGGGGCATCGGGGGCGGGTAAATCCACTCTGATGCGCATGGTTTGGGGCAATTATCTGGCCGCTTCGGGCAGTATATGGGTGGGTGATCTGGATGTTGTCACCGCCAGCCCGCGCCAGATCATCGCCCTGCGGCGCAGCACTTTGGGCTATGTCAGCCAGTTTTTGCGTGTGGTGCCGCGCGTGCCCACGCTGGATGTGGTGGCCGAACCCCTGCTTTTCCTTGGCGTGCCTGCCGATATTGCCCGCGCCCGCGCCGCCGATTTGCTGGCGCGGTTGAACATTCCGCAGCGGTTGTGGGAGTTGTCACCCACCACCTTTTCGGGGGGCGAGCAGCAGCGCGTCAATATCGCGCGCGGTTTTGCGCACCCGTTTCCCGCCCTGCTTCTGGACGAGCCTACCGCTAGCCTTGATGCGGCCAACCGCGAGGTGGTTCTGACCCTGATCCAAGAGGCCAAGGCGCGCGGCGCGGCGATTTTGGGAATTTTCCATGATGAAGC
The DNA here is from genome assembly GCA_027490955.1 of Rhodobacter sp. Classification (GTDB taxonomy): domain Bacteria; phylum Pseudomonadota; class Alphaproteobacteria; order Rhodobacterales; family Rhodobacteraceae; genus Cypionkella. The sequence continues at coordinate 88,340 of JAIXXB010000004.1, read as the reverse complement.
TGCGCGCGACAGGGTTTGTGACCGCCTGATCGATGTGCGCGCCTTTACCCCCAAGGCCGCCGCATGACAGATACATCGCAGGGCAAACTGGTCTTTGTGGTTGGCCCATCGGGCGCAGGCAAAGATACGCTGCTTGCAGGTGCGCTGGCCGCCGATCCCAGCTTGCATTGGGCGCAGCGGGTAATCTCGCGCCCGCAAACTGGGCAAGGAGAGCCTTTTGAGCCGTGTACCGAGGCCCAGTTTCAGGCCCGTTTGGCGGCGGGCGATTTTGCTCTGCATTGGCAGGCGCACGGCTTGTTCTATGGTGTGTGCCATGCGCAATTGGCACCTTTAGCGGCGGGGCGCACTGTCTTGCTGAACGGCTCGCGCGCGGCGATTGCGCAGGCGCGGGCGGCGTTTCCGCAGATGCAGATTTTACTGATCACTGCACCCGCCGCCCTGCTGGCACAGCGTCTTGCCGCGCGGGGGCGCGAAAACAGCGACGATATCAAAGCCCGCCTTGCCCGCGCTGATTTTGCCTTGCCCAATGGGCTGCCCCATACCCAAGTGTGCAACGATGGCGCGCCAGACATTGGTATCGCGCGCCTGCTTCAGGCCATTAGGGGATAGCGGTGCAAAAGGTGGAATTGGCCCAGATCATCCTCGCCGCACAGGCACAGATCGGCAAGGATAAAGGGCTGCGGTACCACGCCCGCGAAATGGCTTTGTGCGGCGGCCATCGCGGCCGCAGTCTGGTCTGGCCCCAGTGCGCCAGACAGGGTCAAATGAAACTGAAACTGTTCCATAACATAGGGATAGCCGTAAATCCCCAGCAATTCGCGTTGCCGCGGGGTCAGCATTTCGGGCCTGCGGCGGGCGATTTCGGCGGGGGTCAACGGCGCGCGGTAGGGGTCAAGTGCGCGCACCACTTCGGCGGCCAAATCCTGCAAATCGGCGCTGGGCGCGGCGGGGATCAGGGCCAAGAATCCCTCCAGCAGCGCAAACTTCAGCGCGGGCAGGGTGACCTTTTGCAAACTGGCGGCCAACCTTTCAGTGGCGGTGCAAAATTGGGCCAAATCCACCCCACCCGCCAGCCGAAACGGCGGTTTTATCGTGGCGTGAAAGCCGTATTTGCGCGGAGTTTGCGTGATATCTTGCCCATCCAGCACGCCAACAGGGGGCAGGGCGCGGCCATGGGCCAAATCCCAGCCCAGCCACTGCGCTGCAGCATCGGCAAATTCGCCTTCGGGCGGCGCATAATAAATCGCATATCGGTTCATCTTCATCATAACTGCGCCGCCTAGCCGCCAAATGTCACAAGCCTGTGACAGTTCTGCGCCATACCGCGCCCAATCTGTTTGAAAGTTTCGATCATGACCAAGACCATCCTTGCCAATGCCACGCTGGTGATGCCCAGCGAGGTGATCCGCGGTGCGATAACGCTTGACTCTGGGCATATCACGGCGATCGACCAAGGCAAGACTGTGGCCGCCGATGCGCTGGATTGCGAGGGTGATTTGCTCGCGCCAGGCCTGATTGAATTGCACACAGACAATCTGGAACGCCATATCGAACCGCGCCCGCGCGTAGATTGGCCCCATGCCAGCGCGATCATCGCCCATGATGGGGAACTTGCCAGCACGGGCATCACGACTGTGTTCGATGCACTGCGCGTCGGCTCGGTTGTTTCGAATAACAAGGCCAATTATGGCGAATATGCCCGCCTTTTGGCCGATGAGATTTTAGATTTGCGCAGCAAGGGCGCGCTGCGCATCAGCCATTTGCTGCATCTGCGTGCCGAGGTTTGTTCCGAAACCCTGATCGAAGAACTTGCCAAATTTGGCCCCAAAGACGGCATCGGCATCGTAAGCCTGATGGATCATACTCCTGGTCAGCGGCAGTTTCGGGATTTGGCCCAGTTGCGCGCCTATGTCTGCGGCAAACATGGGCTTAATGACGCTGAATTTGACAGCCATGTTGCAGGCCAAATCGCCCTATCTGCCCGTTTAGGCCCCGCACACGAGGCTGCCGCTGTGGCAGAGGCCCGCCGTTTTGGCGCGGTGCTGGCCAGCCATGATGATACCACCGCCGATCAGGTGGCAATTTCGGCCAAACACGGCGCGCATTTTGCCGAATTTCCCACCACACTCGAGGCGGCCCGCGCCTGTCGCGCGGCAGGTATCGCGGTGATGATGGGCGCGCCAAATCTGATTCGCGGCGGATCGCATTCGGGTAATGTCGCTGCGCATGTCTTGGCGGAAATGGATTTGCTCGATATCGTCTCGTCCGATTATGTGCCGTCTGCCCTGTTGTCAGCCGCGCTGATGTTGGGCGATTTATGGGGCGATGTGGCGCGCGGGTTGCGCACTGTTACATCGGCCCCCGCCCAAGCCGCGGGGCTGCAGGATCGCGGTGCGCTGGTGTTGGGCGCGCGTGCCGATATCATCCGCGTGGCGCGATTGGCTGGGCTGGCCTGCCCGCGCGGCACATGGGTGGCAGGCAAACGCGTGGCCTAAGGCGCGCTTGCCTATAGGTTGGGGCGATAGCCGCGATACCACGCGGCAAAGGCGGCAAGACCTGCGTGAATATCGGTGCTGGGGGCATAGCCCGTTAATTTCTGCAAAAGCTGCGTATCGGCCCAAGTTGCGGCCACATCGCCCGCCTGCATCGGCAGCAAATTGCGCTGCGCGGCCGCGCCCAAGGCCTGTTCCATGGCTGCGATAAAATCCAGCAGCGCCACAGGGCGCGCATTGCCAATATTGACCACGCGAAACGGGGCCACAGGCGACAGGCTATCGCCTGCATCTGGCGCTGCACCTGCACTTGGGCGCTGCGGTGCGGCTGGGATCAGGCGCATGATCGCCTCGATCAGATCATCGATATAGGTGAAATCGCGTTGCATATCGCCGTGGTTATACACATCAATCGGCATGCCCGCCAAAATCGCCTTGGCAAATTTCATGGGCGCCATATCAGGGCGGCCCCATGGCCCATATACAGTGAAAAACCGAAAAGCTGTGATGGGCAGATGATACAAATGCGCATAGCTGTGCGCCATCATCTCGACAGCCTTTTTGCTGGCGGCGTAAAAGCTGACTTGATGATCGGCGGCATCGATTTCGCGGTAAGGCATCATCGTATTTGCCCCATAAACCGAGGAGGTCGAGGCCAGAAGAATATGCTGCGGCGGATGGGCGCGCGCGGCCTCTAGCAGTTCGAACGTGCCGTTGATGTTGCTGGTCAGATAGCTGCGCGGCGCTTCGATAGAATGGCGCACCCCCGCCTGCGCCGCCAAATGAAACACCGCCGTTGGATGATGAGTTTTGAACAAATCCATCAACAAATCGGGCGTCTCAATAGGGGCATTGACCACCAAAAACGCGCTATGCGCGGCTAGCATATCTTGGCGGCGCTGTTTTAGGGCGACATCATAGTAATCTGACAGGCTGTCTACCCCAACCACACGCCATCCCGCCGCCAATAGCCGCGCGCAAAGGTGATAGCCGATAAACCCCGAACAGCCCGTCACTAGGGCGGTTTTTTGGGGTGCTGGGTTTTGCTGCATGGATCAAACGCTCCGTTTGCCAAACTGTGCCACAGCTTGGCTTGGCCTGCCAGTGCAGACCTTAGCCCGACTGCCCAGTAAGGCGAAGCACGGGCCCGTTGGCCGCCATCGCGTCACTGTCATCATGGGTGACAATCAGCGCAGGAATGGCGCGCGCGCGGATATGGTCAAAGGCAAAGGCGCGAATCTCGCCCCGCAGCGCGGTGTCGAGTTTTGAAAACGGCTCGTCCAACAATATCGCCAGTGGTTCGGCCAGCAAACTGCGCATCAATGCAGCGCGGGCGCGCTCGCCGCCTGATAGGGTTGCAGGATCGCGCGCGCCCATCCCTGCAAGCCCTGCTGCGGCCAGCGCCTGTGCCACCGCCGCTGCGCGCGCCGCAGCCCCCTTGATTTGGGCTGGTAGGCCAAAGGCCAGATTATCGGCCAAAGACAAATGCGGAAACAGCAGCGCATCTTGAAACATCAGCCCAATACGGCGCATCTGCGCGGCGGTGTCATTTACCCGCGCGCCGTTCAGGATAATCTGTCCTGTCAGGGCAAAGCCCTGTGGCAGATGCCCCGCAATCGCGGCAAGCAGGGTAGATTTTCCCACCCCAGATGGGCCCATGACCGCGCCGATCTGTCCTGCCAAAATGGTCAGTGACAGAGGCGCAAATAAGGCTGGCCCGCCTTTTGGGGTGATTGAAACATCTTTCAAAATCAGGCTCATGCAGCGGCTCCTTGCAGCGCGCTGCGATTTCGGTGCGCCAGTTTCGGGATGATGAATGCCCCAGCATAGGCCGCCAAAGGCAGGGCTGCCTGCAAGCTGGTCACCACCCCCGTGATCCGCCGATCCGAGGAAGAGGCCAGCGTTACCGCCTCAGTTGTCAGCGTGCCAATGCGCCCAGCGCCCAGAAACAGCGTGGGCAAATACTGCGCCACTGATACGGCCAGCCCAATAGCCACGGCGGCGCAGATCGGGGTCAGCAGCAGGGGCAGTTTCACCGCCCAAAGCTGGCGTATGCGTCCCGCCCCCAGCGAGGCCGCTGCCTGCCCATAGCGCGGATCAAGCCTGCGCCATGGCCCCGTCAGCGCCATCATCATATAGGGAAACACAAACAGCACATGCGCCCAAATCACCGCGCCCATGCTGCCTTGTGCGCCCAATTGCAGCAGCAGTGTGTTCATCCCAAAAAGAAAGGAAATCTGCGGGATCAGCAGCGGCAGATATATCAGCGCCTCGCGCCCAGATTTGGCCTGCGTCTCTAGCCACGCCACGGCCAGCGTAAGGGAAAATGCAGTGCTGGCCAGTGCAATCAGGGCCGTGTTGTGCAGCGCTGGGCCAAAATCTTGCAGCGCGCTGGCCCAAGCCGCGACGGTCAGGGTTTCGGGCCAAAGCATCGGCCAAGGCCAGCGCCACGCCAGCGACCACAGGCCCAGCAACACCATCGCGGCAGCGCCCAGCAGCAATAGCGCAGCACCCATGGGTGCAATGGCACGAAATGGCATATCCATCCATGCCTCGCGCCCGCCGCGCCGCAGCCAGATCGGGCCAAGATAGGCCAAAGCGCGCGCGCCTGCCGCCAGCGCGGCAATACTGGCCGCCGCCACAAGGCCCAGCACAATCGCCCCTGCCGAGGCGGGCATGATTTGCGCCAAGTCAGGGCTGGAAAACAACCGCGCAATCAAAACAGCGGCAGTTGGCGGGTTTGAAGGGCCAAGGATCAGCGCCATGTCAATCACGGATAGGTTATAAATCAGCACCACAGAGACAGGCAGGCGGATCAGCGGCCAAAGCTGCGGCACAATCACTTTGGCCCAGATCGCACCCCGCCCATAGCCCAGCGATTGCCCCGCGCTGATGTGCGCGCGCAGGGGTATTTGCGTCAGCGCTGTCAGAATAATCAGCAGCAAGAATGGTGTTTCCTTGATAACCAACCCCAAAATCAGCGCCGCGCCAAAGGCATCATTCACTGTTGCCAAATCAGGCGGGCGCGCCCAGCCAAAAACAGGGGCCAGCGCGCGGGCGATCCACCCCGATGGAGCCAGAACAAAGGCCAGCCCTACGGCCATGGCGGCATGGGGCATGGCCAGAAACGGGGCCAAAAGGCGCGAAACAACGCGTGCAGGCCCCTGTGTGATGGCCGCCGCCAGTGCAATGGCAAGGGCCAATGACAGAAGGGTTGCGCTAATTCCTGTAACCACTGTCAGCCGCAGTGCCGTGGAAAAACCAGGCTGCGAAGCGACATCGCGCAGCGGCCCAAGGCTGGGGCCCTCGCTGCCCAGCGCTGGAACATGGCCCAGCGCCGCGCCCATGCTGTGCCACAGCCCTGCGGCGATGGGCGCAAGCAGAACTATGGCCCCAGCGGCCAGCACCCCTGCGCGCAATATTTTTTCTGGCAGGGCTTGCCGCATCTTACTTGGTATAACGCGTGGCCCATTCCTCGGCCAAGCGCGTCATCCAACTGGCATGAGGTTCGGCCAAAGTTGCGCCCAAATCTTCCAGTTTTGGTAAGGCAGGCGCAGTGGGCAGGGCGGCAAAGGCCGCTTTGGCTGTATCGTCCAGCTTGGCGGGATCTAGCACCGAATAGGAACCCAGCACCTGAATATTTTGCATATGGGCCTGCGTTGCAGGGTCAAGCAGGAAATTTGCCACAACCTTTGCCCCTTCGATATGGGCGGCGTTATAGGGAATGGCTACAAAGCTGACATTGCCCAGACTGCCCCCCTTTGGCACAAAAACGCGGGTGGTTTCGGGCAAAAGACCCTGCGCAATGCCCGCTGCGGCTGAGGCAGGATCGAAAGATAGCGAAATATCAACCTCGCCGTCGTTCAGCAATTGATCTTGCACCGATTGGTTTTCAGGAAAGGCCGCCCCGCCGCGCCAAAGGTTTGGGCGCAGCCTGTCATACCATGCCCATAGCGGCGCGGTAGCGGTTGCAAATGCAGCATCCGTGACCGGCATTTGTAAGGCAGCAGGGTTGGGGGCCAGTTCGATCAGCGCCTGCTTTAGAAAGGTTGCCCCCATGAAATCTGACGGGTTCGGATGCGTCAAACGGCCAGGATTGGATGCGGCCCAATCGGCCATCTCGGCCATGCTGGCTGGCGGCGCGGCGGTGCGGGCGCTGTCATAGGTAAATACAAATTTGGCCAGCCGCCACGGGCTTTCCAACCCTTCGACAGGGGTGGTGAAATCGACCGAATTGGGCGAAGTCGGCGATAGGTCAAGATATTTGGCATTGGGCAAATCGGCCACAAATGGGCCGTGCAGCAGGCCCTGATCCTTCATCGCCAAAAAGTTTGGCCCGTTGATCCAAATCATGTCCACACTGCCGCCCGTATCCTGCCCCGCCGCCTTTTCCGAGATAACGCGGCTGACCGCCTCGGCGGTGTCTGTCAATTTGACCTGTTCGATCCGAACACCATAATCCGCCTCTAGCTGCGCGCTGGCCCATGCGATGAAATCATTGGTGCGCGCATCGCCGCCCCATGCGTTCCAATACACTGTCTGGCCCCGTGCTGCATCCAAGGTGGCCTGCCAATCGGCAAGTGCGGGGGTAGCAAGGCCAGTGGCCAAGGCTGCGGCGGTGATCAGGCGTTTCATGTCGTTTTTCCTTTCATTCCATCGTCTAACCGCGCTGCCATGTGTGGAATCGTTCCACCAAAGCCAGCAAGCGCGGGTTCACATGTGCGCGCCGCCAAGTGCCTGCGGCGAATTTATTAGCCTCGGCCAAGGTAGGGTAAATATGGATCGTGCCCAGAATTTTGTTCAGGCCCAGCCCATGCTTCATTGCCAGAACAAATTCGGCCATCACATCGCCTGCATGCGGCCCAACGATGGTCGCGCCCAAGATCTTGTCACTTTTGGGCGGGGTCAGCACTTTGACAAAGCCATGTGCCGCCCCATCGGCAATAGCGCGGTCAAGATGGCCAATGTCATAGCGCGTCACCTCATGCGCGATGCCTTGCGCCACAGCTTCGGATTCCGATAGGCCAACGCGGGCAACCTCGGGGTCGGTAAAGGTGGCCCAAGGGATCACGCGGTAATCGGCCTTGAATCGTTTGAAACGGCCAAACAGGGCATTTACGGCGGCAAACCACGCCTGATGGCTGGCGGTATGGGTAAACTGATAGGGGCCAGCCACATCGCCCGCGGCCAGAATATGTGGGTATAGGGTTTCCAAATACGCGTTGGTTTCCACAACGCGGCCCGTTTTGATGCCCAGTTCTTCCAGACCAAAGCCCGTCAGACGCGGTGCGCGGCCAACGGCGGCGATCATCTGGTCAAAGATAATGCGGCGCGTTGTGCCGCCTGCCTCAACCTCGATCCACTTTTCACCCTTTGTCACGCCGCAGGCCAGTGCCTTGTGCCCTGTCAAAACCTGCACCCCATCGGCCTGCAGCGACGCCTGCACAACAGCGGATACATCGGCATCTTCGCGCCCCATCAGGCGCGGCGCCATTTCAATTTGGGTGACATCAGAGCCAAGCCGCGCAAAGCTTTGCGCCAGTTCGCAGCCAATCGGCCCACCACCCAAAACCACCAACCGCTTGGGTGCGGTTTTGTGGGTTTTCAATGCGTCCCACAGCGTGTCTGATGTCAGAAAGCCTACATCTTCGATCCCTTGCAAAGGCGGCACAAAGGGCCGTGCGCCTGTGGCGATGATGATTGCGCGCGCGGTCAGTCGCTGCACACCACCCGCGTTCAGGGCAATTTCCACAGTCCACGGGTCAACGAATTTGGCATAGCCTTGCAGCACCTCTACCCCCAGACCCGTATAGCGTTCGACACTGTCGGCGGGGGCGATGGTTTCGATCACGCGGTGGACGCGGGCCATGACCGCGGCAAAATCAATCTTTGGCGGGGTATCGGTCAGGCCATAATCGCCCGCATGCCGCATGTGATGCGCCAGCGTGGCCGATTTAATCAGCGCTTTGGACGGGATACAGCCATAATTCAAACAATCCCCGCCCATTTTATGCGCCTCAATCAAGGTCACCTTGGCGCGGGTGGCCGCTGCAATATAGGCCGACACCAGCCCAGCCGCGCCCGCGCCGATCACAATCAGGTTGCGGTCAAAACGCCTTGGCCGCGCCCAACCTTTGTAGATTTTGCGGCGGTTCAAATAGGCCACTATCCCGCGCGCCAGCCAAGGAAACGCACCCAGCAGCGCGAAAGAGATCACAATAGGCGGCGAGAGAATACCCGATACGGAGGTCAACTTGCCCAATTGCGTGCCCGCGTTCACATAAACCGCCGTTCCTGCCAGCATACCCAATTGGCTGGCGAAAAAATAGGCGCGGGTCGAAATACCCGTGAGCCCCATCGCCAAATTGACGACAAAGAACGGCACCACAGGGATCATCCGTAACGAGAACAGATAGAACGCACCATCGCGGGCGATGCCTTGGTCGATGCTGGCAAGGCGCGCGCCAAACCGCGCCCGCACCATATCGCGCAGCAAATAGCGCGCCGCCAGAAAGGCCAGCGTGGCCCCAATGCTGGCGGCAAAAGACACAAGGATAAACCCCTGCCAAAACCCAAACAGCGCCCCTGCGGCAAGGGTCATCCAAACGGCAATGGGCAAAGACAGGGCTGCGGCGGCAATATAGGCGGTAAAGAAAACTGCCGCCAAGGCCAGCGGGTGATCTTGCTGCCAAAGCCGTATTTGCGCCAAGCCTGCGCGCAGTCTGTCCAAATCCAGCCCTTGGCCCTGCACGACAAGGCAAAGCGCAACAATCAGCGCAAGGGCGGCAATCAAAAGGGCGGGTTTTTTCAAAACAAGGTCCAATGCGCTGCGATTTTGTCGCTTATGGTGCACAGCGTCGCCCCGCAGCAACAAATTTGCGCAGATGTTTCGCCCAGCGCAAGCGAACGTGATCACAGTGTGATCGCCGCTTTAACGCGCCTTTGGGCGGCGTCCATATAATTCCAGCCGATGCCATTCGATATCATAGCCCAGTTCGGCGGCGATTTCTGCCTGCAGGCGTTCGATCTTTTGCGAATGAAATTCAATCACTTCGCCTGTGTCTAGATCGATCAGATGGTCATGATGCGCCCCGCCTGCCAATTCATACCGCGCGCCTGCGCCGTCAAATTCATTCTTCAGCACTGTGCCTGCTTTTTCCAGCATGGCCAGCGTGCGATAGACAGTTGCTTGGCTGACCGATGGATCCTGCACTTTGGCGCGGGTCAGAATATCCTCGGCGCGGGGATGGTCAGAGGCCATGCGCAGCACATGCAAAATCGCAAGGCGCTGCCTCGTCACGCGCACACCCTCGGCGCGCAAATCGGTTTCAATTTGGGCACTGTTATCCATAAAGCCAGCCTAGCACGGATTGGACCGCCCGCTCAAGACATGAGAATGGCTCGCAACTCTTGACTTTTCGCAAATCGTTCTCATTATCATAATGTGATGTTTGGAGGCTGGCGCATGCGCAATCTGTTGCTGACTGTGGCCCTGTCTTTGGCCGCAAGTCCCGTTTTGGCGGATGAATTTAAGGTGGTAACATCCTTTACTGTTCTGGCCGATATGGCGGCCCAAGTGGCAGGGGAACATGCTACGATTGTGTCTATCACCAAACCTGGGGCCGAGATTCATGGCTATGAGCCGACACCGCAAGATTTGGTTGGCGCGATGGATGCTGACTTGATCTTGTGGAATGGGCTGAATTTGGAACGCTGGTTTGAGCAGTTCCTTTCCAATTTGGGTGATATTCCCAGTGCGGTTGTGTCTGATGGGATTGTGCCTATGCCCATCAGCGCGGGGTCATATCAGGGAAAACCCAACCCCCACGCATGGATGTCGCTGGATAATGCGATGATTTATATCGACAATATCGAAAAGGCCCTGTCAGCGGGTGATCCTGATAATGCCGCCGATTATGCCGCCAATGCGGCGGCCTATAAGGCCAAACTGACAGCCGAAATTGCCCCCCTCAAGGCGAAAATCGATGCCATACCCGATGCGCAACGGTGGCTGGTGTCTTGTGAAGGGGCCTTTAGCTATCTTGCCCGCGATTTGGGCCTGCGCGAGGCCTATCTTTGGCCGATCAACGCCGATGCCACGGGCACCCCGCAGCAGGTGCGCAGCGTGATTGATGTGGTGCGCGAAAACGCGATTCCTGCCGTGTTTTGTGAAAGCACGGTCAGCAGTGACCCCGCCCAGCAGGTTGCCCGCGAAACGGGTGCGCGATTTGGCGGTGTGCTTTATGTGGACAGTCTGTCCGCGGCAGATGGCCCGGTGCCCAGCTATGCCGATCTTTTGCGCGTCACCACCCAAACTGTGGTGGATGGGCTGACTGGACTGACTGGGGTGGCGCAGTGACGGCAACCGCAAACCTAACGGGCGTGCAAAAGGCTGAAGCTGGCCTTTGGGCAGATGGCATATCTGTGCGGTATCGCAATGGTCTGACGGCGCTGGAAGATGCCAGTTTTGCCATTCCCAAAGGCACGATTGCGGCCTTGGTGGGGGTGAATGGCGCGGGCAAATCTACCTTGTTTAAGGCGATCATGGGCTTTGTGCCCACCACCACGGGGCAGATTTCGCTGCTGGGCCATTCGGTCAAAGATGCGCTGAAGGCAGGGCTTGTTGCCTATGTCCCGCAGGCCGAAGAGGTGGATTGGACCTTCCCCGTTCTGGTCGAGGATGTGGTGATGATGGGGCGCTATGGCCATATGGGCATCATGCGCCGCCCCCGCGCCGCTGACCGCGCCGCCGTCGATGATGCGCTGGCCCGCGTGGGCATGTCGGACTATCGCCATCGCCAAATTGGCGAATTGTCGGGCGGGCAGCGCAAGCGCGTGTTTCTTGCCCGCGCGCTGGCCCAAAATGGCCAAGTGATTCTGCTGGACGAGCCGTTTACCGGCGTTGATGTGCAGACCGAAGAGGCGATCATCACCCTTTTGCGCGAATTGCGCGACGAAGGCCGCGTGATGCTGGTATCCACCCATAACCTTGGTTCTGTGCCCGAGTTTTGCGACCAAGTGATCTTGGTCAAAGGCACGGTGTTGGCCTATGGCCCCACGGCGCAGATTTTCACGCAAGACAATTTGCAAGCGGCCTTTGGCGGTGTGCTGCGCCATTTTGTGTTGGGCGGCGGCACGCTGCATGCGGATGACGATGCGCGCCATGTCACCATTCTGACCGATGACGAACGCCCGATGGTGATATACGATCAGCGCACCCAAACGCGGGATGGCGGCTGATGCTAGAGCCATTCGCCTATAGCTATATGACCAATGCGATGGTTGTATCGGCGCTGGTTGGGGCGCTGTGCGCGTTCTTGTCCGCGTTCTTGATGCTGAAAGGCTGGTCGCTGATCGGTGATGCCCTATCGCATGCCATCGTTCCGGGTGTGGCGGGGGCCTATATGCTGGGCCTGCCCTTGGCGCTGGGCGCATTTGCCAGCGGCGGACTGGCGGCAGCGGCGATGCTGTTTTTCACCGCCCGCACGGGGCTAAAGGAAGATGCCGTGATCGGCGTGGTGTTCACGGCGTTTTTCGGGTTGGGCCTGTTTATGATTTCGGTATCGCCCACGCCGATTGATGTGCGCTCTATCATCTTTGGCAATATTCTGGCCATATCGCCCGAAGATACTGCGCAACTTGTTGCCATTGGCGTGGTGGCGCTGGCCGTTTTACTGGTGCTATGGCGCGCGCTGCTGGCGGTGTTTTTTGATGAAAGCCATGCGCGATCGATTGGCCTGAACACAACACTGCTGAAAGCGGTTTTCTTTGCGCTACTGGCGGCCTCTTGCGTGGCGGCCTTGCAAACTGTGGGGGCATTTTTGGTGGTGGCGCTGCTGGTGACACCCGGGGCTACGGCCTATCTGCTGTCTGACCGCTTTGGGCATATCCTTGTGCTGTCGGTCGCCATAGGCGCGGGCACGTCGTTTTTGGGGGCCTATGCCAGTTATTTTTTGGATGGGGCCACGGGCGGGCTGATCATTTGCCTGCAAAGTTTGGTCTTTTTAGCGGCTTTTGTCTTTGCCCCCAAACATGGCCGCCTTGCAGTGCGGAGGTCGCACCGCGCATGAGCGATCTGCTGCTGCCCTTTCAATTTCCGTTTATGCAAAACGCCTTTTGGGCGGCGCTGATCCTTGCCCCGCCCACTGCCCTGCTGTCGTGCTATCTGGTATTGAAAGGTTGGTCGTTGATGGGCGATGCTATTGCCCATGCCACATTGCCGGGTATCGTGCTGGCCTATATCGCGGGACTGCCGCTGCTGCTGGGGGCGTTTTTGGCAGGTGTATTCAGCGCCTTGGCCATTGGCTATCTGCGCGATAACAGCCGTATTAAACAAGACACGGTGATGGGCATTGTCTTTTCGGGCCTGTTTGGATTTGGCATGGTTTTATACACCCAAATCGAATCTGATCTGCATCTGGATCATATTCTGTTTGGCAATATCCTTGGGATTAACGCCGCAGATTTGGCGCAAGTGGCGGCCATCACCGCGCTGGTTTTGGCAAGCCTTGCGCTGACATGGCGCAGCCTGTTGCTGCATGCCTTTGATCCTGCCTCTGCCCGCGCGCTGGGCTTGAATGTGGGGCTGCTGCATTACGGCTTTTTGGTGCTGCTATCGGCCACCATCGTTGCCACGCTAAAGGCCGTGGGGCTGATCCTTGCCATTGGGCTGATGATTGCACCCGGGGCGATTGCTTATCTTTTGGTGCGCCGCTTTGCCAGCATGATGCTGCTGGCCACGCTTGTGACATGGGCCGCGATGCTGGGCGGGGTCTATGCCAGCTTTTGGCTGAACTCGGCCCCTGCGCCCACGATTATCCTCATGCTGTCTGCGATGTTCCTGCTGGCCTTTGCGCGCAAAACCCTGCTGGCGCGGCGCGTTGTTTCAGTTTAGAATAATTCCAAACTTGACTTTGCCCGCCCACCTGCATAGGTGAGTATAACAGTCGGAGATTATCAGATGTTCATCCAGACCGAATCCACGCCAAACCCTGCCACGCTGAAATTCTTGCCCGGGCAAGAAGTCTTGGACATGGGCACGGCCGATTTTCCCAGCGCCGATGCGGCGGCGACATCGCCCTTGGCCAAGCGTATTTTTGCCACGGGGCAGGTGACGGGTGTGTTTCTGGGCACCGATTTTGTAACAGTGACCAAGGCCGAGGCCGCCGATTGGAACCATATCAAACCCGCGATTTTGGGCGCGATTATGGAGCATTTTCAATCTGGCGCACCCGTGATGGAAGGCGGCGCGCAGGCCGCCCATACCGCGCATGAGGGGCCTGACGGCGATGTCGTCCGCCAAATCATGGAGCTGCTCGATACCCGCGTGCGCCCTGCTGTGGCGCAAGATGGTGGCGATATTACCTTTCACGGGTTTGATCGCGGCGTGGTCTATCTGAACATGAAAGGCGCTTGTGCAGGGTGTCCTTCCTCGACATTGACGCTGAAAATGGGGATCGAAAACCTGCTGCGCCACTATATTCCCGAAGTGTTGGAAGTGCGGCCCGTTGCCGCCTAACTGCGCCGCCTAAAGATGCGGCCTATTCTTGCCTTTGACACATCAGGCGCGCATTGCGCGGTGGCGATCTATTGGCAAGATACTGCGCGCCCACCCGCCCTGCGCCGCGAGGATATGGCCAAAGGCCAAGCTGAACGTCTGCTGCCCATGATCGAAGAGATGATGCTAGGCGAGGGGCTGGCATGGGCGGATTTCACCGCCATTGGCGTGGGCGTGGGCCCGGGTAACTTTACGGGTATCCGTATTTCTGTGGCCTTGGCGCGGGGTTTGGCGCTGGGGCTGAACATTCCAGCACTTGGTGTGACAGGGTTTGAAGCGCGCGCGCAAACTATTGATTTAACTGATTTTTATGTCACCATTTCGGCCCCGCGCGGGCAGGTTTATGCCCAGCGTTTTGGCATGGCCAGCCCTGCCGAATTGCGCGATGCCCCGCCCATAGACGCGCAGGTGGTGCAGATGGAAACCTTGCCGCCCGATGCGCTTGCGCTTGCCATTGCGCAGATTGCAGCGGCGCGGATGGGGCAAGAACAGCCCCGTCCCGCCCCGTTTTATCTGCGCCCCGCTGATGCAGCGCCGCCCAGCGATCCGCCGCCTGTCATTTTGCCATGACCCTAAGCATTGATGAAATGGCCCTGCTGCATGGCCGCTGCTTTATCACGCCCCGCCCGTGGTCTGGGGTGGAAATTGCGCAGATTTTGGCCAATCCGCACAGCTTTGCCATAACTGTGCCGCATGGGTTTTTGCTGGGCCAAACTGTGGCAGGCGAGGCGGAATTGTTGACCCTTGCCGTTGCGCCTGAACAGCGCCGCCAAGGCATTGGCCGCGCGCTTGTGGACGGGTTTTGCGCCATGGCCCGCCAAAAGGGCGCACAGACGGCGTTTTTAGAGGTGGCTGCCACCAACACCGCCGCAATCGCGCTGTATAAAGCTGCGGGTTTTGCGCAATCTGGCCTGCGCCGCGCCTATTATCATAGCCAAGGCGGCGGCGCAGTTGATGCGGTTGTCATGCTCTGCGTGCTATAGCAGCGTTGCGCAAAATCCGCCCTGTTTTTGGCCATTTGCGCATGAATCGGGCACCAAAACGCAAGATTTTGGTTGACGATTCCTTATTACTGGCCCCTAAATTGCGCACGGTTGCCGCGCGGGCCTGTTGGCGCGTGCGCGAAGATTAGAAAAACCAAACTGGAGGAATTCCATGAACCCGAAAATTCTCGCTGCCGTTGTGGCAGTAGCGGCAATTGCTATTGTTGGCTATAACTACATGGGCACAACCGCCCCCGCGCCAGAAGCTGCCGCTGAAGCCCCCGCAGCGCCTGCCGCGACCGAGGCACCAGCCGCGCCAGCCGCACCTGCTGCTGCGACCGAGCCTGCCGTTGCTGCTGAACCTGCGATCATTTTTGACCTTGGCGGCAAATTCGACAAGTCCTTCAACGAAGCTGCTTTCAATGGCGCACAAAAATGGGCCACCGAAACGGGCGGCAAGTTTAAAGAGTTGGAGATGCAAGACGAAGCTCAGCGCGAGCAAGCCTTGCGTAGCCTTGCCGAAGCAGGTGCTAACCCTGTCGTGATGACGGGCTTTGCCTTTGGTGATGTGCTGAACAAAGTCGCGGCTGACTTCCCTGATACCAAGTTTGCGATCATCGACATGGTTGTTGATCAGCCCAACGTGAAATCGGTGGTCTTTACCGAAGATCAGGGCAGCTATCTGGTTGGCATGATGGCAGGTCTGGCATCGAAAACCAATACTGTTGGCTTTATCGGCGGCATGGACATTCCGCTGATCCGCCGTTTTGGCTGCGGCTATGCCCAAGGCGTTAAGGCAGTAAAGCCTGATGCGAAAGTGGTTCTGAACATGACGGGCACCACGCCCGCTGCTTGGAATGATCCTGTGAAAGGTGCTGAATTGGCCAAGGCCCAAAAGGCCCAAGGCGCAGACGTGATCTATGCAGCCGCTGGCGGCACGGGCGTGGGCGTGTTGCAGGCCGCTGCCGACGAAGGCATTCTGTCGATCGGCGTGGACAGCAACCAAAACTACATGCACCCTGGCAAGGTTTTGACCTCGATGCTGAAGCGTGTGGACGTGGCTGTGTATAACGCGTTCAAAGAAGGCACCGATATGAAGCCTGGCGTGACTGTGATGGATTTGGCTGCAGATGGCGTTGGCTATGCGCTGGACGAGCATAACGCCGCTTTGGTCACCCCTGAAATGAAAGCCGCCGTCGATAAGGCAGCAGCCGACATCAAGGCAGGCACGCTGAAGGTGCATGACTATATGTCCGACAACACCTGCCCTGCGGCGACGTTCTAATGGCGTCAGCAGATTTGGGGGGGCGGCAGGCAACTGCCGCCCCCGCTTCGCCCTATGCTATTGAATTAAAAGGCATATCCAAGGCCTTTGGGTCTGTTCAGGCCAATAAAGACATAAACATCGCTATTCCGCGCGGCACGATCCACGGGATCATCGGTGAAAACGGCGCGGGTAAATCCACGCTGATGTCTATTCTTTACGGGTTTTACCGCGCTGATTCGGGCCAGATACTGGTGAATGGCGCGCCCGTTACCATTCCCGATAGCCAAAGCGCCATCCGCGCGGGCATTGGCATGGTGTTTCAGCATTTCAAATTGGCGCAAAATTTCACTGTTCTGGAAAATGTGATTTTGGGGGCCGAAGATGGCCCGATGTTAAATTCCAGTCTGGCCAAGGCACGCAAGATTCTGGCCGATCTGTCGCGCGAATATGAACTGGATGTCGATCCTGATGCCCTGATCGAAGATCTGTCCGTGGGCCATCAACAACGGGTGGAAATTCTAAAGGCTTTGTATCGCCAAGCCGAGATTTTGATTTTAGACGAACCGACGGGTGTGCTGACCCCTGACGAGGCTGACCATCTGTTTCGGATTCTGCGCGGGTTGCGCGATCAGGGCAAAACCATTGTTTTGATCACCCATAAACTGCGCGAGATTATGGAGACGACGGACAACGTTTCTGTGATGCGGCGCGGCACCATGGTGGCCACAGTGAAAACGGCCGAAACCTCGCCCGAAGCCTTGGCCGAGTTGATGGTGGGCCGCAAGGTGCTGCTGGAAGTGGTCAAGAACCCAGCCAAGGCTGGCAATGTTGTGTTGTCTGTCAAAGATTTGGCGGTGAAAGACGAACATGGCGTATTACGTCTGAAAGGCGTGTCCTTTGACATTCGCGCGGGCGAGATTTTGGGCATTGCTGGTGTGGCGGGCAATGGCCAATCTGAATTGCTGGAAGCTTTGGGCGGCATTGCCCCCGCAAGCGGCCTTGTTGTTTTGAACGGGGCCGAATTGCCGCTGGCAGGGCCGCAGGCCAATGGCAAGGCGCGGCGGAATGCTGGAATTGCCCATGTTCCCGAAGATCGCCAATCGCTGGGCCTGATCATGGATTTTGCCGCGTGGGAAAATGTCGGCTTTGGTTACCATGATGATCCGCGCTATCAAAAAAATGCATGGCTGATGGATAACGATGCCTTGCGCGCGGATACGGCGGCAAAAATGGCCACCTATGACGTGCGCCCGCCCATTCCCACATTGGCCGCGAAAAGTTTTTCTGGCGGAAATCAGCAAAAAATCGTCGTGGCGCGCGAGATGGATCGCAACCCTGATTTGCTGCTGATTGGCCAGCCCACACGCGGCGTGGATATTGGCGCGATCGAGTTTATTCATAAACAAATCATAGCCTTGCGTGACGCAGGTAAAGCGGTTTTGCTGGTGTCTGTCGAGTTGGACGAAATTATGTCCCTGTCTGACCGCGTTTTGGTGATGTTTGACGGGCAGATCATGGGCGAACGCCTGCCCGCCCAAACGGACGAACGGGAATTGGGGATGATGATGGCGGGGATGATTGCCAAATGACAAAACTTCCCACTTGGGCCGATGTCGGCCTTGTGCCTTTGATCAGCCTGACGCTGGCGGCGTTGGTTTCGGCGGGGGTGCTTTTGGCCATTGGTCAAAGCCCGATGCAGGCCCTGACTGTGATGGTGAACGGCGCGCTGGGGTCTAGCTATGCTTGGGGCTATACGCTGTATTATGCGACCTCGTTCATTTTCACGGGGCTTGCGGTGACTGTCGCCTTTCATGCGGGGCTGTTTAACATTGGCGGCGAAGGGCAGGCGCAATTGGGCGGGCTTGGCGTGGCGCTGGTTTGCCTCGCCTTACCATGGCCGCATTGGTCGATTGCGCTGGTGGCGGCGATGTTTGGTGCAGCCCTGTTTGGTGCCGCATGGGCCGCCATTCCTGCCTATTTGCAGGCCAAACGTGGCAGCCATATCGTGATCACCACCATCATGTTTAACTATATTGCAGCGGCGCTGATGATTTACCTGCTGGTGAACGTGCTGCGCCCTGATGGGCAGATGGACCCTGCTTCGGCCAATTTCCCAAGCGGCGCGCATTTGCCGCAATTTCAGGAAATCCCCATTCTGCAAGGGCTTTTCCAGCGCTTTGGTGCAGATGGCCAACCACGGCTGAACGCCGAAGGCCTGCCGCTGTATCAACAAGTGCCTGCGAATGTGACCTTTTTCATCGCCATTTTGGCCTGTGTTTTGGTCTGGGTGATGCTGTGGCACACGCGCCTTGGCTATGCGATCCGCGCCTTTGGCAAATCGGAAAAGGCGGCGGTTTATGCGGGCATCTCGCCGCTGCGAATCATCATGATTGCGATGCTGATTTCGGGCGCGCTGGCGGGATTGATGGCGATTAACAATGTCATGGGGCAGGCAGAGCGGTTGGTGCAAAACTCGGCCTCGGGGGCGGGGTTTATTGGCATCGCCGTGGCGTTGATGGGGCGCAACCACCCCTTGGGCATTTTCTTGGCGGCGGTTTTGTTTGGCTTTTTGTTCCAAGGCGGTGCGGCGCTGGGGCTGGAAACCGATATTCCTATCGAGTTGCGCACTGTGGTGCAGGGACTTGTGATTTTGTTCACTGGCGCGCTGGATCAGATGGTGCGGATGCTGATGGGGATGTTCTTTGCCAAAAAAGGGGCGACGTGATGGATTTTGCAACCTTTCTGCAAATCAGCGACACGGCCCTGCGGTTTGCCACCCCCTTGCTGTTGGCCTGTCTTGCGGGCCTGTTTTCCGAACGGGCTGGCATTTTTGACATTGGCCTAGAAGGTAAAATGTTGATGGCCGCGATGAGCGCGGGGGCCGTGGCTGCGGTGACGGGGTCGGTCTGGCTGGGCCTGTTTGCGGCAATTTTGGGATCGCTGCTGTTTGCGGCGGTGCATGGTCTGGCCTCGATCACCTTTCGCGGCAATCAGCTGATCGCGGGTGTCGCGCTGAATTTCGTGGCCTCTGGCATTACAGTTTTGATTGCTGAAAGTATGTTTGGCCAAGGCGGGCGCACACCCCCGCTGGAAGGTGCAGCGCGCTTTGCCAATATCGAATTGCCGCTGGCCGAGACCCTGCGCGCCATCCCAATTTTGGGGCCGTTTTATGCCGAGGTGATTTCGGGCCACACGATTTTGGTCTATGTGGCGCTGGCCTTGGTGCCGATATCTTGGTGGGTGTTGTTTCGCACGCGCTTTGGCCTGCGGTTGCGCGCCGTGGGGGAAAACCCTGCCTCGGTTGATACAGCGGGCGTATCGGTGGTGCGGTTGCGCTTTAGCGCCGTGATTATTGCGGGCGTTTTGTGTGGGCTTGCGGGGGCCTATATGTCGACAGGGCTGCAAGCAGGTTTTGGCCGCGAGATGACGGCAGGGCGCGGCTATATCGCGCTGGCCGCGCTGATCTTTGCCAAATGGCGCCCGTGGCAGGCACTGTGGGCTACGCTGCTGTTTGGCTTTTTGCAGGCCCTTGCCCTGCGCCCCGATGTGGTGGAAAGCATGACGCGCTTGGCGATTCCTGTCCCGTTCTTGGATGCGCTGCCCTATATCTTGACTGTCATCGTGCTGGCTGGATTTGTGGGCAAGGCGATTCCGCCCCGCGCAGGAGGCGAGCCCTATGTCAAAGAGCGCTGACCTCGCCGCCAAAATCCGCGCCCGCGCGGGCGATGCCCCTGTGAAGCTGGGCCTTATCTTGGGTTCTGGCCTTGGGCATTTGGCGGGGGCAGTGGATGGCGTGTCGATCCCCTACAGCGATTTAGACGGCTTTCCCCATGCGCAAGTGTCAGGCCATAACCCCGATTTGGTGATTGGCAATCTGGAAGGCGTGCGCGTTGCGATTTTTGGTGCGCGCGAGCATTATTATGAAAACGGCAACCCATCGGCCATGCGCACCGCCCTAGAGGTGCTGCGCGATTTGGGCGCAGGTGATTTGATTGCCACCAACGCCGCAGGCAGTTTGCGCGCCGATATCGCGCCGGGTGATTTGATGCTGCTGTCAGATCACATCAATTTTTCGGGCCTAAACCCGTTGATTGGCGAAAAGACCGACGCCCGATTTGTGCCGATGACCACGGCGCATGATGCCAGTTTGCGCGCCAGTTTACGCGCCGCCGCGCAGTCACTGGATATTGCCCTGCCCGAAGGCATTTACGCATGGTATTCGGGGCCCAGTTTTGAAACCCCTGCCGAAATTCGCGCAATCAAGATTTTGGGCGGCGATGCGGTGGGCATGTCCACTGTGCCCGAGGTGATCTTGGCGCGGTTTTTGGGCCTGCGGGTTGCGGCCATTTCAACCATCACCAACATGGCCGCTGGCATGTCAAGCGAGCAGATCAGCCATGAACATACCAAGGCAATGGCCCCTTTGGGTGCGGCCAAGCTGGAAAAAATCCTACGCGCATTTCTGCGACGTCATGCATTCTAGAAAGTGAATTGACGCGCGGAATAAAAAGCCGCACACCAGACTCAACACCCCACACAGGCCTGCGGTTATGCAAATTTATCTGCCCATTGCCGAAGTCTCTGTGAATTTGTTTTTGCTGCTGGGCCTTGGCGGGTTGGTGGGGTTTCTTTCGGGCATGTTTGGTGTGGGCGGCGGGTTTTTGATTACCCCGCTTTTGCTGTTCATTGGCGTGCCACCTGGCGTGGCTGTGGCCACGGGCGCGAATCAAGTGGTTGCGTCGTCCATCTCGGGTGTGCTGGCGCAATTGCGGCGCAAAGGGGTGGATTTTGTCATGGGATCGGTGCTGCTGATTGGCGGTATGATCGGCAGTTTCATCGGCGTTCAGATTTTCGCCTATATGACGGCCTTGGGCCAAGTCGATGTTTTTGTTCAGCTTTCCTATGTGTTTTTCTTGGGCTTTATTGGCGTGACCATGTTTTGGGAATCGGCCCGTGCGATTTGGCGCAGCCAGCGTCAGGGCGCGCAGCAAATCCGCCGCGCACATCAACACAGTTGGATGCACAGCCTGCCCTTTAAGGTAAAATTTCGCAAATCGGGCTTGTTCATTTCGGTTTTGCCGCCGCTGGCACTGGGGGCCTGCGTTGGGGTTTTGTCAGCCATTATGGGCGTGGGCGGCGGGTTCATTTTGGTGCCCGCGATGATTTACCTGCTTGGCATGCCGACCAAGGTTGTGGTTGGCACATCGCTGTTTCAAATCATTTTTGTGACAGGCTTTACGACCATCATGCATGCCGTCAACAGCCAGACAGTCGATATGATGCTGGCCTTTGTCTTGATCGTTGGGGGGGTGATTGGCGCGCAGATTGGATCGCGCATGTCAACGCGCCTGAAACCTGAACAGTTGCGCATCTTGCTTGCCATGCTTGTACTGGCCGTCAGCATCAAGATCGCGCTTGATTTGCTGCTGATGCCAGCCGAGCTGTATTCTGTCACCCGATTGGTGCTGCCATGAGGGCGTTGTTTTTCGCACTTGCCCTGTCTGTTGGCCCTGCCTTGGCAGAAGAATCGCTGGTGACGGGTCTGTCGCGCGACGATGTGCAGATCACTGCCGATTTTACGGGGTCGGATATTCTGGTCTATGGGGCCGTGCGGCGCAACAGCCCTGCACCGCAAACCCCGCCCTTGGATGTGATTGTCACGCTGGAAGGCCCCTCTGGCCCTGTAACAGTGCGGCGCAAAGAGCGCATTTTTGGCATTTGGGTCAACAGGGCTGCGGTTGATCTGGCCGAAGTGCCCAGTTATTTTGCCATCGCCAGTTCGGGTGCGCTGGATCAGATCCTATCGCCCGATGATGATTTGAAACATCAGATCAGCCTTGAACGCCGCATGTCTGTGACCAAGATCACTGGCGATGCGATGGATTTTGCCGACTTTTTGCAGGCGACCCAGCGGATTGGCAGCGCAAAGGGCAATTATGTGACCCAGCACAGCGGGGTGAAACTGGCTGAAGACACCCTTTTTCGTGCTGATTTTGCCCTGCCCGCCAACTTGACCGAGGGCGATTTTACTGTGCGTATGTTTTTGCTGCGCGGTGGCCGCGTGATTGATACCAAAGAGCAAACCATCGACGTGCGCAAAACGGGGATCGAGCGTCAGTTAAGCAATATGGCCCATCGCCAACCGCTGCTATATGGTATCTTGTCGCTGCTATTGGCCGCGGTTGCTGGCTGGGGCGCATCCGAGATGTTCCGAATCTGGCGCAGATAGCGCGCCTAGGCCGTTTCCACGCAATGCCGCCGAAACGCGCGTTTCAGCAAATCCAACTCCGCGCGCAAAAGGTCGATTTCGGCGCGCAAATCTTCGTCCAGCGCGCTGCCCGCGATAATCGCAAAGCTGGCCAGCGTGTCGCCTGTTTTTGCGCTTTGCACCACGAAACTTTGAACCCCGTCATTCAGCGTCCGCAACGGTATTGGCACTGACACCAAAAAATCATTTTCTTGCAAGGGCTTCACCGTTACCCCCTGCACGGGTGATTCCAGATGCATCACGTCAATCTCGGGTGCCTCGCCTTCGGCTAGGGTCAGAACACCTTGCCAGATACCAGCGCGCAAACGGGTTTTGGTGAAACTTGCCATGCGGTTTTCCTAAAGTTCGGCGCGTGGGCGGCGCGTAAGCGTGACATCACGCAGAATGATTTGGTTCATTTCTGGCCCCTCAAAGATAAGATCCAGCCAAATTTTCTCGACCCGCTTTTCGTTGATTTTGGAATAGCCAAGGTCAAATTCCACCATGACCTCTTCTTCGTTTAGGGGCATTTCGCGCACGATTGTTTCCACGTTCGGGCCATGTTTCACATTCAGCCGCGCGAAAATTTCCAGTGGTTTTTCCATTTCGGCAATCACATCCACGCGGATGATATGTTTTTGTTTCAGCCCATCGGCTGCCTCGGGCGGGAAATCCAGCGCCAGTGATAGGAAAGAGCCGTCAAAGCGGAACACATCCAAACGAAAGCCAAATGGGGCAATGTCAGATTCGCGTGTATTGCGGATTTGGCGCGCCGTCAGTTCAGAGCGTTTGCAATCGTGATACACTGTTGCGCCTGCGCAAATTTGGGTGCGGTTGGCAATGGCTGCATAGCCCATCGTGGCCACAGGGCCCAGCCACAGATCGGGCCGCCATGCCCAATCTGTGCCCATCTGGCGGCGAATCACATTGCTGCCGATACTGGGCAGGGCAAGCCGCTGTTCAGATTGATGGATCACGCGGTCAAGTAGACGGCGCAGCGCCGCTGCCTGCGCATACATCCCGCGCACCTGCGAAAGAGGCGCGGTTTTCACCTCGCCCGCATGGGCGGCCCAGCGGCGCAGGCTGCGTCGTTGGTTGACGCGGTCCATGATTTTTTTCAGCGCAGACGCCATAGGATGCCCAAAACTCTTTGCGATAACATTGTTCCCGAATTGAAAACAATCAATTCAATTCTGCCGCACAAGCGTTAATTCTTTGCTGATGTCAACGGGATGTGGCGCTAGAGGCTGTCTGTATCCAGCCAAATGGTGACAGGGCCATCATTATGCAGCATCACATCCATATCTGCACCAAAAACCCCTGTTTGCACAGCTATACCTGCCGCAGCGATTCGGCTGCAGAAATGCTGGTACAAATCTTTACCGATATCGGGCGGGGCGGCGGGCGAAAAACCAGGGCGGTTGCCACGCAAATCCGCCGCAAGGGTGAATTGGCTGACAATCAGCGCCGCATTGCCCGCATCTGTTACGGCCAAATTCATCTTGCCCTCGGCATCTTTGAAAATGCGCAGCTTGGCGATTTTGGCGGCAAGGCGGTCTGCCTCGGCAGGCGTATCACCCGCCATGGCGCAGACCAAAATCAGCAGGCCTTGGTCAATGCGCCCCACAGTCGTGCCTGCGATGGTCACGCTGGCCTGCGAGACGCGCTGTAAAACCGCGCGCATTAGGCGGTCAGCTCATGCGCCCAAGGCGGGTTGGCCCCCGCGCGCGACACTGTCACGGCGGCAGCCTGTGTGCCCAATTCCAGCGCCGCATCCAAAGTTGCAGCATCAAGGTTGGCCACGCCTGTCTTGGTCAGCGCGCCGCGGCTGTGCAGCGCGGCCAGAATACCTGCATTAAACGTATCGCCCGCGCCCACAGTATCGACCACCTCGACACGGCGCGAGGCGACGAATCGGTTCTCGGTTGCGGTGATGGCATGCGCGCCTTTGGCCCCTTCGGTGATGAACACGACTTTTGGCCCCTTGGCCAAAATGCCCCGCGCCAGCGCCGCCAAATCGCCGCCCCCCGCATACCAATGCAGGTCTTCGTCCGACAGTTTGACAATATCGCTGCGCTGCACCATCCGCGTGATGCGTGCGCGATAGCTGTCCTCTTGCCCTGCGATAAAGCCAAGGCGAATATTGGGGTCGATCATAATCACGCGCCCGCCCGCCTCGCGCGATTGCAGCGCCTCGTAGGTGCCGGCGGCGGGGTCATTGACCAAAGAAATACCGCCGAAGAACAGCGTTGAAATACTGGCGGGCAGGCTGGGTAACTGGTCTTGCGACAGCATCCGCCCTGCGGTGTTTTCATCGTAAAACGCGTAGCTTGCCTGCCCGTCTACCAATTTGACAAAGGCAACAGTCGTGGGGCGCTTTGACCGCGCGCAAAGGTCTGTTGTCACTTTGGATGCGGCCAAAGTATCGGTCAAAATCTCGCCCAGCATATCGGTGGAGATGCCCGAGAAAAACGCCGACGGCGCACCAAGCCGCCCCAGCGCGATGGCCGTGTTGAACACCGCCCCCCCCGCATAGGGCGAAAAGGCAGGCTCGCCCAGCGTGGTGGTGCGCGGCAACATATCAATCAGGGCTTCGCCACAGGACAAAATCATAACAGCCTCCCAAATTTTGGGGCAGCTTTACACTACCCACTATGTTAGCGCAAACATTGGCCGCCTATGCGGCGAAAAATTCTGCCAGATTGGCGCGAATACGGGCCAATGGGGTTTCGCCCTGCATGTCTGGCACAAAGGCTTGCCCCGTAATTGCCTGATAGGCGGCGATATAGGTCTGCGCGGTTTGTGTGATCATTTCGGCGGGGATGTCTGGAATTGGGCCCACATAGGGATCGCAGCGCGCCCCGACCCATGCGCGGATGACATCCTTATCAAAACTGGGCGGGCGGGTGCCTGCGGTGAACGCAGCCTCATAACCTGCCGCAATCCAATAGCGGCTGGAATCGGGGGTGTGGATTTCATCGGCCAGCAACATGAGGCCGGTCTCATCGATACCAAATTCGTATTTGGTATCGACCAGAATCAACCCTTGTTTCGCGGCCATGTTCTGCCCGCGCGCAAACAGGGCCAGCGCATAGTTTGATACCTGATCCCATTGTGCAGGGGTGAGCAGACCTTGGGCGATAATCTGATCTGGGGTCAGCGGCGCATCATGGCCGCCGTCAAATTCTTTGGATGTCGGGGTGATGATCGCATGCGGCAGGGCCTGATTGTCGCGCAGACCATCGGGCAGAAGGTGGCCATACATCTGGCGCACCCCAGCCTTATACTGCGTTAAAATCGAAGTTGACGTTGTGCCAGCCAGATACCCGCGCACCACAATTTCGACGGGCAAGATTGATAAGTGCCGACCAATCACCACATTTGGGTCTGGGTAAGATAGCACATGATTGGGGCAAATATCTGCCGTATGATCGAACCAATAGCGCGCCATTTGCGTCAGCACTTGGCCTTTAAAGGGGATCGCCGCCAAAATGCGGTCAAAGGCTGAAATCCGATCGGACGAGATTAAGATGCGCCGCGCAGGTTGGCCGCCGCCCGCTGGCAAATCATAACAATCACGCACTTTGCCGAAATAGGGGTTGGACAATTCGCTGATGCGGGCGTGATCCAGCACGCGCGTCATATCAAGGGGGAAATCGGGCATGGCAGGCCGCTCCATTGTGCTGGCACGGCGATAGGGCGCATGGCCCCCACTGTCAACCAACCGCGCCTATTGCGCCTGTGCGATGTGGCGCAATTCGCGAAAGGATACCAACCGCTGCGATGCCTCGTCCCACAGATGCAGCCGCACCGATGCCAAACTTTCGCGCACCGTCAGGCGCTGCGCTTCGGCCAATTCTTTGTGATCGCGGATCACTTCGGGCAGGCGGTAAAAGGGAATGCGTGAATACAAATGATGCACATGGTGAATGCCAATATTGCCCGAAAGCCAGCGCAAGGGCTGGGGCAGCACGTAATGGGACGATCCTTCCAGCGCGGCATGATGCACCTGCCAGTCATCGGTTTTGGCCCAATGGGTTTCTTCAAATTGATGCTGCACGTAAAACAGCCACACGCCGAAGGTGGCCGCAATCACCGATGTGGGCAGATAGATCAGCAGCAGCGGCATCAACCCGCCCCGCCACACAATCAGCCCCACCAAAATGGCAATCACCGCATTCGTGCCCATGGCAGACAGCCAAAACCGCCAGCCTTGGTTCATCAGGCCCACGGGCAGGCGGTTGTGCAAAATGAACATGTAGCTTGGCCCCAGCACGAACAGCACCAACGGGTGTCGATACAGCCGATACAACGCGCGTCCCAGCCATCCGCGCGCGCGATATTCGGCGACAGTCAGGGTCATCACATCGCCAATACCGCGCTGGTCTAAATTGCCGTGATGCGAATGGTGAATGGCATGGGTGCGCCGCCATACATCATAGGGCGTCAGCGTCAGCACACCCAAACAGCGCCCGACCCAGTCTTGCACCACGCGATTGTTGAAATAGCTGGCATGGCCGCAATCGTGCTGGATGATGAATATCCGCACCAAAAACAGCCCGTTCACCGCCGCGATGGCAAAAGCCAGCAGATAGCTGACCGACAGCGCCGCCCAAGCCAGCGCCCAAAGCAGGGCAAAAGGCAGCAGCGTGATTGCCAATTCAAAGACCGAACGGCGCAGCGTGGGGTTGCGGTATTTGGCCAGCTCTGTCACCCATTCTTTGGCCGAACGGGTGGCCGCCTGCGTGTCTTCTGTCATGTCGCGCCCTTTACGGCCATATGGCCATCACCGCGCAAACATGCGCCTTGAAACCTTAACGCAGAGCTAACCCTGCTGCGCGTCGTTTTAGGCAAAAACACAGTCCAGCGAAAGCTTTAATTCACGCGCGCTGATTTGCGTTGCTTTTCGGTGGCCGATTTCAACTGCCCGCAAGCGGCCATGATATCCTCGCCGCGCGGGGTGCGGATGGGGCTGGCATAGCCTGCGTTATATATAATGTCGGCAAAGGCGTGGATGCGGTTGCCGCTGGATCGTTTATATGGCGCGCCCGGCCATTCGTTGAAGGGAATCAGGTTGACCTTGGCTGGTATGCCGCGCAGCAGTTCCACCAGACGATAGGCGTCTTCTTTGGTGTCATTCACGCCTTGCAGCATGACATATTCAAAGGTGATCCTTTCGCTGTTCGACAGGCCCGGATAATCGCGCAGCGCCGCCAACAAAGTTTCGATGTTCCATTTTTTGTTGATCGGCACCAACTGATCGCGCACTTCGTCTGTGGTGGCGTGAAAGGATACCGCCAGCAAACAGCCAATTTCCGTGGCCGTGCGGGCAATTTCAGGCACCACGCCGCTGGTCGAAAGCGTGATACGCCGACGGCCCAGCGCAATGCCTTCGTTATCCATCACCACATGCATCGCGTCGCGCACATTTTCAAAGTTATACAGTGGCTCGCCCATACCCATCAGCACGATGTTACTGATCAGGCGCGTTTCCACCCGCGGCGCACCCGGTGTCGGCCATTCGCCCAAATCATCGCGCGCCAGCATGACTTGGCCCACAATTTCTGCCGCTGTCAGATTGCGCACCAGTTTTTGCGTGCCCGTATGGCAGAACGAACAGGTCAGCGTGCAGCCAACTTGGCTGGAAATGCACAATGTGCCGCGATCTTCTTCGGGAATATAGACAACCTCAACCTCGTGCCCGCCATCGATGCGCACCAGATATTTGCGCGTGCCATCGGCCGAGATTTGCCGTGTGACCACCTGCGGCACGGCAAGGGTAAAGTTTGCAGCCAACAGCGCGCGATAATCTTTCGCCAGATTGGTCATCGCGTCAAAATCGCGCACGCCCCAATGGTAAACCCATTGCCAAACCTGCCCAACACGCATTTTTGCCTGCTTTTCAGGGGTGCCTGCAGCAATCAGCGCCGCGCGCATTTGCGCGCGCGTCATGCCAACAAGATTGGGCAAACTGTCCGACAGTTTGCGCGGCACAGTCAGTACATCTTGGGTGATTGCAGCGCTCATATCCTAGCTGGCACAGCGCTTGGCCGCTTCGTCGACTGCAGCGGAAAATCCAAGCAGGCTAAAGGTATCTTCGGTCTGCGTGCCTTTGGCCGAGCGTCCCGTAACCTTGGCACTGCCGCCCGCTTTCAGCGCGGCCATAATCGCTGCGTCATCCTCGGGCGAGCCTGCCCAAGCCCATTCACCATCAGTAAACAGATCAAAGGCGCTGCTCCCGACTTCTAGCTTTACAGTCGATCCGCCAGCAAACGGGTAGCCGCCCGAAAACGAAACCTCGCCCTGTGCGCCGCCCGCGCGATAGGTGACAAACAGCAAAATCTCACCGCGCCGCACCGACACGGGCGCGCCGTCCTTTGTGTTGACAGTTTCTTTGGGCTTTGACACGCCCCAGCATTCCTTGGGCGTGCCATCGACAAACACGCTCCAATCCGTGGTATTGGCCACGTTGTTCGTCGATTCCTGCGCCATTGTCTGTGAAGTCGTCACTGCAAAAGCCAGTGTTGCCGCTAACCCTAGGAACTTAGCCGTCATTGCCTGCCTGCCTTTCGTTTAACCCCGCGCCGAATTGCCATTTTTGGCATTGCCTATTTGGACGGCGCATTTCACTTTGCCTTTATGTTTTAGCGGCAAATGCCCTTGCGGAAAAGCCCTTGCGGGCGGCATTGGGCAGTTTTTCGCGCAATTGGGAGGCATAATATGCAAGCCTGCGAGATGGTAGAACTTTGGCGTGGCGGGCTTTTGGAAAGCACCCATCGCGGGCATGCTGTGATTGCCCATGCATCGGGAGACATTTTGGGCAGTTGGGGCGATGGCGCGCGCGTGATTTTTCCGCGCTCCTCGTCGAAAATGTATCAGGCCCTGCCGCTGATTGAAACGGGGGCCGCCGATGCCGCAGGGCTAAGCCCCGCGCATTTGGCCCTTGCCTGCGCCAGCCACGAAGGTGCTGCGCTGCATGTGAATATGGCCAAAGACTGGGTTTTGGGGCTGGGCCTTGGCGAATCTGATCTGCGCTGCGGCGCGCATGACCCCTATGATCGCGCTGAACGCACGCATTTGGCCAAGACCGATGCATCGCCCTGCCAGTTTCACAACAATTGTTCGGGCAAACATGCTGGGTTCTTGACCACTGTGCAGCATCTGCGCGCAGGGCCAGAATACACGGAGATCGACCATCCTTTGCAGCGCGCTGCGCGCGAGGCCTTTGAGGATGTCACGGGCGAGGTCAGCGCTGGCTGGGGGACTGATGGCTGCTCTGCCCCAAACTTTGCTTGCTCGGTCACGGCTTTGGCGCGGGGCATGGCGCGTTTTGCGGGGGCAAGCGAGGGCGGGGATACCCGCGCGCGCGCCATGGCGCGGCTGACCCGCGCGATGGCAAGCCATCCGATGCTGGTGGCAGGGCAGGGGCGCGCTTGCACCGAACTTATGCATGCGATGGAGGGGCGTGTGGCCCTGAAAACAGGGGCCGAGGCGGTTTATGTCGCTATTTTGCCAGAGCAGCAGATCGGCATTGCGATCAAGATCGAAGATGGCAATTCCCGCGCCGCCGAGGCGGTTTTGGTGGCGCTTTTGGTTAAACTGGGGGCGCTGAACCCCGCGCATCCCGCTGCGCAAAAACGTCTGCCCGCACCGCAGATCAATTGGCGCGGGTTGCACACGGGCGAATTGCGGCTGGCGCAAAGCTTTCCTTGAAATCATGCGCCAATTGGCTAGGCTAGGGGCATGAATATGCAGCCGCCCATTCCCTTTGCGCCGCAAACCGCCCCCGAACAGGTGACGTTTGACCGCGCCGAACTGAACGCCATTTTGCGTCTTTATGGCCAGATGGTCGCGGCGGGCGAGTGGCGCGATTACGGCATTTCCAACCTGTCGGAAGCCGCGATTTTCAGCGTATTTCGCCGCACAGCGGAAAACCCGCTATACCGCATTGAAAAGCGGCCAAAACTGCGGGCTAAGCAGGGCATGTATAGCGTTGTCGGGATGGATGGCCAAATCCTGCGGCGCGGCCATGAATTGGCGCAGGTTCTGCGGATATTAGAGGCAAAGCTGATCCGCCCTATCGATTGATGGCGCGGCTGATCCTGCGATGATGGGTAACCTCTCCGCCGCCTGCTGCGGCAATGCGGGCCATGCAATTTGTGATCCCCTCATAGGCCACAGACATCGTGTGCCCATTGGCATGGATCAACCGCGCGTCATCGACCACCAGCGCCACATGCCCGCGCCAAAAGATCAAATCGCCGCGCTGCCATGGGCTGCCCGTGACATCTGTGCCAAGCGATTCTTGCAAATCACTGTCAGCGGGGGCCATCACGCCTGCCGCCAGCAATGCTGCCTGCACCAGACCTGAACAATCTATCCCCGCTGCCGAATTGCCGCCCCAAAGGTATGGCGCGTTCAAAAACATCTCGGCGGTGGACACATGGTCAGGCAGGTGGTCTGCCATTGCGCGCAAATGGGGCAGGGGGGCAAAGCCCTGCGGCGTTTGGGCGAAATTGCCATGCGCGGCCAAAACCTGCACCTGCGCTGCAAAAGGCAAGGGATGCAGCGCAGGTGCCTGCACGCGCGGCTCAGGATATAGGTGCGAGGACAGCGAACAAATCCAATGCGTTGCCGCCGAGGCAGGGCGCAGGTTTTGCGCCAAAACCCAGCCGCAATAGCCATCTTTGCGGGCAAAGCCAAAGGCGTGATCGTCCATGCGATCAATCACGCAAAACCCCTCACCATAAACCAACTGGCGGTCTAGCGCGCCATGCGGGGCGTCCAGCAAATCGGCCAAAGGGGCGGCAATTTCGCATGCCTCACCATCTGTCAACGGCAGATCAAGCTGCCGCCGCAAACTGCTGTGCGCCATACGGGCGGTGGCGGGGTGCAGGCGGCGGTCTGTCATAGGCCCAGCATCTGCGGCAAAGCGCAAAAGATCGCCCGCGCGCCCATGCCTGCGCCGCCTTTGGCACGGGCGGGTTGATCGCTGGGCGAATGGCCGTAAATGTCGAAATGCATATAGCGCGGATGCGCGCCAAAGCGGCGCAAGAACAGTGCCGCGGTGATCGCGCCAGCAAAGCCATCCGATGGCGCATTGTCCAAATCAGCAATGCCAGGTTCGATGGCGGCCTCATAGGGCGTATGAAATGGCAGGCGCCAAACAGGATCAAACCCTTGCACTGCCCCCGCCTCTAGCGCCGCGGCCATGGCCGCATCGTCGCAGAAATAGGGGGCAAGGTCTGGCCCCACCGCCACCCGCGCCGCGCCCGTCAGCGTGGCCATCGAAATAATTGCATCGGTTGGGGTTTCATTTGCCAGCGCCAAAGCGTCGGCCAAAATCAACCTGCCTTCGGCATCGGTATTGTTCACCTCAACTGTTAACCCCTTGCGCGAGGTTAAAATATCGCGTGGGCGCATCGCATCGCCCGAAATGGCGTTTTCCACGGCGGGCACCAAAACCCGCAGACGCAGGGGCAGGTTTTGCGCCATAATCATGTGCGCAAGCCCCATAACTGTGGCTGCGCCGCCCATATCTTTTTTCATCAACAACATGCCAGAGGCGGGTTTAATATCCAGCCCGCCCGTATCAAAACACACGCCTTTGCCGACCAATGTCAGATGCGGGCCAGTGCTGCCCCAGTTCATTTCCAACAGGCGCGGCGCGCGCCCTGCCCCTGCCGCGCGGCCAACGGCATGGATCATGGGAAAGTTCTGCGCCAACAGATCATCGCCGACAATCGCACTGGCCTTTGCGCCAAATTCTTCCGCAAGCGCCATGAAAGCCGCCTGCAAATCGGCGGGGCCCATATCAGCGGCGGGCGTGTTGATCAGATCGCGGGTCAGAAACTCGCCCCGTGCCATCGCCAGCAAAACAGGCGCGCGGGCGGGATTGGGGGCCTTGATCTGCGCCGGTTGTGGTGGCGATGCATTGGGGCGGTAGCGGTCAAACCGATAGGACGCCAGCAAAAAGCCCAAAGCCGCCTCTTCGGCCTGCGCCTCGGTCATATCGCCTGCCAAATGCCATGCGCCTGCGGGCAAGGCGGGCAAAGATTTCGCTAGCCCAAATCGGCTGCGCGCCCGCGCCATATGCGTGCCAAGGCCCACCACAGCGCCCTTTACATCGCCTGTCGCGCTGTCGGACATCAACCGCACCTCGCCCAAAGCGGCACTAAACCCCGTGGATTGCAGCCAAGTGCGACTGCCTGCATCCAAGCTTTGCAAAAAATCCGCCAGCGCGTCACTGCTTACAATGGTAAGGGGACGCGAAGGGGCATGTTCTGGGGCAAAGGCGGCGCGCATCGGTGATCCTATTGGCTGGCATTGTGCCACCCTATCCCATTCGCGCCGCGCTGCAAGCGGGGTCAAACCCCTGTCTGATCTTGCAAACCTTGGTCAAGCTGCAAGGTGCAATCGGCCACGCGCAGCAAGCGCGCCCAAACGGCGGCAAAGGCTGTGGCATCCTCTCTCTCTAGGCAGGTGGCCAAATCTTGCGCCACCATGGACAGGGTTTTCAGCCCCAAATTCTGCGCCATTCGATCAAGCCGCTTGAGGCGGCGCAGCAGATCGCCCATTTGATGCGCGGCGATTCGTTCTGCCAGTTTGGCCATTTGCAGCGCCAGTTCGCCCAAGGCGCGGGCCACAACCTGTTCTGCGGCCTGCGCGGAAAGATTGCGGTAGATCGACGAAATTTGTTCCAGATCAAGTCTTGGGTTTTCCTTTGGCTTCAGCGCCAAAACAACTGCCCTGCTCATGGTTCACCCCATTGTTTACACCCAACAGCCATCTTGGGGGCAACGAATGAACAAAAGGTTGATAAGGTATATGGAAATACGCCCCATTTTCTGCAATTGCAGAGAGGTGGGCCGCCGCGCCGAACAAGGACGACATCATGCACCCCTTCAAACCCTTGCCAAGCTATCTGGTTCAACGCTTTCAAGGATGGCGCGCCACTGCATATACCGACAACAAAGCATGGTATCGCCGCCTTGCCGAAGGCGGTCAGCATCCGCGCGCCATGGTGATTTCCTGCTGTGACAGCCGCGTGCATGTCACGTCAATTTTTGGTGCGGATGAGGGCGAGTTCTTTATTCACCGCAATGTGGCCAATCTGGTGCCGCCCTATAATCCTGACGGCGAATATCACGGCACCTCAGCGGCGGTCGAATATGCAGTGCTGGGGCTGAAAGTGGCGCATATCGTTGTTTTGGGCCATTCCAATTGTGGCGGGGTGAAGGGCTGCCTTGATATGTGCAGCGGCCATGCCCCTGAATTGGAACAGAAATCCAGCTTTGTTGGCCGCTGGATGGATATTCTGCGACCTGGATTTCAGCGCGTCGCGCATTTGCCTGTGGGCCAGATTTTGCCCGCTTTGGAAAAACAGGCGGTGCTCACCAGCCTTGAAAACCTGATGAGTTTCCCGTTTATTCGGCAGGCGGTAGAAGGTGATCTTCTGACGCTGCACGGGCTATGGACAAATACGGGCGAGGGCGAGTTACATCAATACGACGCCGCGCGCGATGAGTTTATCGCCATCTAACCCATAAGTCACATCTGACGATCTAACCCTTGGCCAGAAAGTAAAGACCATGGATTTCTTCGCCCTTGCTGCGCAAAACCTAATGACCCCGATGATATTGTGCTTTGCGCTGGGCCTTGCCGCAGCACTGGCGCGGTCTGACCTGACTGTCCCCGAAGCGATGGCCAAGGCGATGTCGCTGTATCTGCTGTTTGCCATTGGCTTTAAGGGCGGGGTTTCGGTGGCAAGCCATGGTCTTGATGCCAGCCTTGGCCTGAGCCTTTTGGTAGGGGTGATTTTATCCTTTGCTTTGCCCTTTATCGCCTATGCGCTGCTGCGCGCGATAACGCAGCTTTCGGCATTGGATGCAGCGGCGGTGTCGGCGCATTACGGGTCGATCTCGATTGTGACATTTGTCACTGCGACCACGGTTTTGGCAGGCCGTGGGATCGAGGCAGAAGGGTATATGGTGGCTGTAGCCGCCGCGATGGAGGCACCTGCCATTGTATCTGCCCTATGGCTGGTGGCGCGGTCGGGCGCAGGGCCGCGGATGGACGCGCGCCTGTGGCACGAGATTTTGCTGAACGGATCTATCGTGCTGCTGGTGGGGTCTTTCTTGATTGGTGCTCTCACGGGCGATGGCGGCATGGTGCGGATCGAAAGCTTTATCGTGTCGCCCTTTCAAGGTGTGCTGTGCCTGTTTTTGCTGGACATGGGGCTGGTCGCAGGGCGTGGGATGCGTGGGGCAAAGGGCAACTTGGGGCTTGGCGCGCTGGCATTTGGCGTGCTGATGCCCATCATTGGTGCGCTGCTTGGCCTTGGCGGGGCATTGCTGCTTGGGCTTTCGGCGGGCGGTGCGGCGCTGCTGATGACACTTGCAGCATCGGCCAGCTATATCGCCGTACCTGCCGCCATGCGCGTGGCCTTGCCCGAAGCAAACCCAAGCGTTTATTTGACCCTATCGCTGGGCGTGACTTTTCCCTTTAACTTGATCATCGGCATTCCTACCTATGTCGCCGTTGCCCTAGCTGTGATCGGAGGCTGACCTATGCAAATGCATCCCGCCAAACGTGTTGAAATCACCATCGAAGCCCCGATGGAGGCGCGTCTGACCGAAGCCTTGACCGAGGCAGGCGTGACGGGCTTTACCATTTTGCCCGTGCTGGGCGGCTCGGGGCGGTCTGGCCAATGGTCGCGCGAAGGGCAGGTGGGCCGCAGCGGTATGGTGTCTGTCGTTTGCATCATCAAACCCGAACGGCTGGACACTTTGCTGGACGCGGCTTTTGCCGTGGTGC
This sequence comes from Rhodobacter sp., assembly GCA_027490955.1. Classification (GTDB taxonomy): domain Bacteria; phylum Pseudomonadota; class Alphaproteobacteria; order Rhodobacterales; family Rhodobacteraceae; genus Cypionkella. The sequence goes on along the minus strand of JAIXXB010000004.1, from coordinate 52,978 downwards.
AGCGCCATATCGGTGTGGTATCGGTCACCGATGCACAGGTGCTGCGGGCCGAACGGTTTTAGCGCCTGCGCGCGCGCAACTGAGGGATTGGCGATGTCGACAAGTAAACAACAAGTCTACACGCTGGTCGTGGAAGTGGGCCGCAAAGAGGGTGATGGTTTACCGCCCAAATCCACAGGCGCTGCGCTGATGTGCTATGCAAGCGGTGTGGACGAGGCCGAGGCCGTGCGCGAAACTGTGGCCATTCTAAAACAGGCCGATCTGGCCCCGCTGGATGTGTCAGGCTATGGCACGCTGGAAGAACGGCTGGAAAACGGCGATGATATCGACGACGAAGAACGCGCCCTGATGCAGCGCGCCTTGGATGAAAACTCGGTCATCATTGCGCAAATGACGCCATTTTTTGATGATCCAAAAGCTGGGCCGAAATCATGAAATTTCTTGATCGAAACGATCCGTTCTTTCGCAAAACTTGGGTGCGTGTGGTGTCTGTTGCCCTGCCTGCCTTTTGGGGCGTGGTTGAGTTTTATCTGCAAAACGCCTTTTGGGGCCTGCTGTTTTGCGGCTTGGCGGCCTATGCGGCCTATGAGTTATTTCTTCGGGCAAAAGATTGATCCGCGCATTTCGCCCGAATCGCCTTGCAAACTGTATTCGGATAACCTGCATCCCGTCACCTGCGGGATCAGCGCGATCATATCGGCGCGTATGGCCGCGTGCTCGCCCCGCCTAGCATAGCCAAGGCGAATGATCTGTGCCCGTTTTTCAGTGAAAAACACAGTATAGCTGCGGCCATTCATTTGGGTATCGATACGCTTTGCGCCCAAAAACTCGGGCGAAGGCGAGGCGCAGGCCGCAAGCAGCAGAATAATCCATAGGTGTTTCATTTCGGCTCTGATCCCTAAACGCAGTGCAACCATAGCGCGAAACAGCGGCCAAATAAATGCAATGCAGCGAAATACTTGCGCCGTGGATCAAATTGCGCTTTTTGGGGTGCAACGGAAAGGACACCCCATGTCACACTTGCCCCCAAACGCCGCCCCCATCAGCGAAGCGCAGGCGTTTTTGGCCAAATATCCCGATGTCGCCGCGATTGATATCGTGCTGACCGATGCGCATGGCATTGGGCGGGGCAAATCCATTCGGCGGCACGAATTGGAAAGCCTGTTTGCGGCTGGGCGCGGCATTCCTGCATCGATGTTCGCCCAAGATGTGGCAGGCGATGATGTGGCAGGAACAGGGTTGGTCATTACCGATGGTGGCGGTGATTTGCGCTGTTTTCCCATTGCGGGCACGCTTGGATTTATGCCCGCCACAGGGCGCGGCCAAGTGCTGATTTCGATGTATAATTCAGATGGCACGGGCTTTGCGCATGAGCCGCGCCACGCGCTTACTCGCCAAATCGACCGCGCCCGCGCGCTGGGCTATGCGCCCATGGGCGCGCTAGAGGTAGAGTTTTACCTGATTGACCGCGAGCGCGGCGCAGATGGCGCGATGCAGCCCGCCCGCTATCCGTTGACGGGGCGGCGCAGCCTGAACACCAATACCATGTCGGTGGACGAATTAGACGAAATGTCGCCCTTTTTCGATGCCGTTTACGAAGGCGCAAAGCATCTGGATTTGCCGCTTGAGGCGCTGATTTCTGAATATTCGGTGGGCCAATATGAATTGACCATCCGCTACCGCGACCTTGCCCGCGCCGCCGATGATGTGGTGATTGCCAAGCGTCTTTTGCGCGCCACGGCGCGGCGCTTTGGGATGGAAGCCTGCTTTATGGCAAAGCCGTTTGGCACGCAGGCAGGGTCTGGTATGCATTTGCATCTGTCTTTGGCAGATAGCGCAGGCGCTAATCTGTTTGCCGATACGGCTGCGGGTGATCTGTCGCCCCTGATGCTGAACGCGATTGCGGGCATTCGCGCCACAATCCCCGATACAATGGCGCTATTGGCCCCGTTCTTGAATTCTTGGCGGCGCTTCGCCTCGGTCAACTATTCGCCAGCCAATGACACATGGGGTATTGAAAACCGCACTGTGGCCCTGCGCGTGCCCGCAGGTGCAGGCAAATCGCGGCATTTTGAACATCGTGTGGCGGGGGTGGATGCCAACCCCTATCTTGTGGCCGCCGTGACCTTAGGCGCGGCTCTTGATGGGATAAAGGCGGGCGCGAACCCTGGCCCAGCGGTGACAGGCAGCGCCTATGATGCGCCAAAAAACCCTGCTTTGCCAAGTACTTGGGAAGGTGCAATTGACGCGCTGGCCGCGTCAGATTTTGCGCGCAGCATTTTGGGCGATGCGCTGCATACTGGCTTTGTTGCCATCAAACGGGCCGAAGTGCAGCGAATGGCACTGGCCGTCAGTGCGGCGGAATGGGATTTATACGGCTTTACCGTTTAGGCCACCTTGGTCACAATCCGTCCCAACATGCGCATCAGTGCCACTGTTTCATAACTGTTCAGGCACATCAGGGGCGCGTTCGCAGTTTGGGTATAATCGCCCATGGCCAAGGCAAGATCGCCCTCTGCCGCGCCGCCAATCAGCGCCGCACCGCCCAGATCAAGGCTGACGCCCGACACCACCGCGCGGCGATCTTCTGCCAATGCGGTGCGCCCGTCCACTACATCACCCGCGGCCACCAGAACCGCCTCGGTGCCAAACAGATATTCCACCGCACTGCCTGCCACCACAAGGCGCTGATCGGCAGACACCAGCACATCGCCGCGTCGGTCATAAAATGGTGCGCGCAGCAAAACTGGCGCGAAAGAACCGCGCGCAGGCAATTCCATGGCATGCACGGCGTGCAGCATCTGCGGGCCGCAATCGGTGGTCATCACCATATCGCCCGCCCTCAGATTGCCAGCGGCAACAGGCCCAAGCGTGGTGTCTATCACGGTGCGCAGGCCTACCCATGGGGCAGCGCGCGGCAGGTCACCGCTGCGCGAAAAGCCAAACCACAAAACCGCCGTATCGAAATTGCCCTTTTTGCAAATCTCTTCTGCATCCCGATTGGCAAAGGCGATGGCCCCCATACCCTGCGCCGCCGCCAGTGGCGCGCCCCCTGTTGGATTGGTCAGTTGTAGGGACCAATTTCCCTTTGCACTGTCAAAGACATAGGTCAGGCGGCCAACCTCGGCGGTGCTGGCAGGGATGGTCGGCAAACTTGCCCGCAGCAGTTTTGCCCCCTCGCGGTGCAGCAGCGATAACTCCCCCTCGGGGCCAATAAACACCGCAAAACTGCGCTGCACGCCTTGATTTGTTTGCAGATTGATCAGCACCTTGCCGCGCGGCAAGGGCAGGCGCAACTCGGCCACAAATGCGCCGCTGTGCAGCGGCTGAAATGGGTTCGCCCAAGGGTCAACTAACCCTTTGCCTGAAAGGGCCAGCCAATCTTGTTTTGGGCGCGCGCCAAAGGGCAGCACGGATTTGGGGGGCAAGGCACCCATCTGGGCAATGGAAATCGCAGCACGCTGGGACATAGTCTTTGCCTGTTCTTTTGCCCCAATCTGTGACGCGCAGCCAAAGGCTTGTGCCGAAGGGGCAAGCCATGGGTTGGATATGTCATCAGACTGCTCGGCCTGATTGCGCCCCGTTTGGGATCGTTTCTATAACCGCAGATTGCCATGCCACCCCTGCCATGTCACCCTATAATTGTAACGGCGCGTGCCAGTGTTGCCTATAGGCCGCAGGCGCGCTAGGTCTGGCAAGAGATGCCCAAGGTGATGATGTGCCAGAACTTTCCCCTTTTGATCCCGTGCAATTGACCGCCGATTTGGTGCGTTGCCCCACTGTCACCCCAGCCGAAGGCGGCGCGTTGCAGTTGTTGCAGGGCATTTTGGAAGATGCGGGTTTCACCTGCACCCGCGTGGATCGTGGCGATACCCCAAATCTATTCGCCCGTTGGGGCGCGAAAGGGGCCAATAAATCTTTTGGATTTAACGGACATACCGATGTTGTGCCCATTGGCGATGCGCAGGCATGGACGCATGACCCCTTTGGTGCAGAGATTGTCGATGGGTTTTTATATGGGCGCGGCGCAACCGATATGAAATCAGGGGTCGCGGCCTTTGTCGCGGCGGCGGTGGATTTTGTCCGCCAAAGCCCGCCCGATGGTGCGGTGATCATCGCCATCACGGGTGATGAAGAGGATAAGGCAGTGGATGGAACCCCCGCCCTGCTGGACTATATGGCCCGCCAAGGCGAGAGGATGACCCATTGCTTGGTGGGAGAGCCGACTTGCCCAAATATCATGGGCGAGATGATGAAAATTGGTCGGCGCGGCAGCCTGACCTGCTATGTTACGGCGCGCGGCGTGCAGGGCCATTCTGCCTATCCTGACCGCGCGAAAAACCCAATGTCGGCGCTGGTTTTGCTGCTGGCGCGGCTGGAAGCCGATCCGCTGGATCAGGGCACGCAGCATTTTGATGCCTCGACCCTTGCGATCACCACGATTGATTGCGGTAACCCCGCCACCAATGTCATTCCCGCGCAGGGCCGTGCCACTGTGAACATTCGCTTTAACGATGCCCATACGGGGGCCAGCGTATCAGACTGGCTGCGCGCCCATGCCGCCGCCGTGCAGGCGCAGACAGGTGTGCAAATGGATATGCATATCACTATTTCGAGCGAAAGTTTTCTTACCCCGCTGGGCGATTTTTCAGCGCTGATTTCAAACGCTGTGCAGGCCGAACTGGGGCGCAGGCCGCAGCCCTCCACCTCGGGCGGCACATCTGATGCGCGCTTTGTCAAAGATCATTGTCCTGTGGTCGAATTCGGCCTTGTGGGCCGCAGCATGCACCAAGTGGACGAAAGGGTGGAAATTGCGCAAATCCACCAGCTCAAGGCGATTTATCGCCGTATTTTGCAGGATTATTTCGCGTGATTTCCGTCACCCAAACCAACGATATCACCACCTGCCGCGCCCTGCGCCGCATTGTCTTTATCCAAGAGCAAGGCGTGCCCGAGGCGGACGAGCTTGACGATTTAGATGATGTTGCGGTTCATCTTTTGGCCCATATCGATGGCCACGCCGTCGGATCGGCGCGGCTGCTGACGCTGGGCGATACGGGAAAAATTGGCCGTGTCTGTGTGCTAAAGGCGGCGCGCGGGCAGGGCGTGGGCGCGGCCCTGACGCGTGCGGCCATCGCGCATTTCACCGCTTTGGGTTTGGCCAAGGCCAAGCTTTCGGCGCAAATCTCTGCCCAGCCGTTCTATGAAAACCTTGGCTTTACCGCCCATGGCCCCGTCTATCTGGATGCTGGGATTGATCACCGCGATATGCAGCTTTTGCTGCGCCCCCTCGCGTGATATGCGGTTGGGATGCGTGATATTCCCTCCAAAGACGACATCCGCCAATGGATCACCGATCACCCCGATCAGGCGACCAAGCGCGACATTGCCACAGTTTTCAACATTCGTGGGGCTGGTAAAATCACGCTCAAACGCCTGCTGGCGGAACTAGAGGAAGAGGGCGAAATCCCCGCCCGCAAGGCGCGTACGCTGGCCCGTGTGGACAGCCCTGATTTGTCGCCCGTGGCTGTGTTGATGGTGCAAGCCCCTGATAGCAATGGCGATTTATTTGCGCGCCCTTTGGAAGAGGCGCATCTGGCCTCGACGGCGCGCATCCTGCTGCGCCCGCAAAGGGGCGATCCTGCCTTGGCCGAAGGCGCGCGCATTCTGGCGCGGCTGACACCCGAAGCGGGCGAAGATTACACCCATACCGCCCGCCTGATCCGCGCGCTGGGCGGCACGGCGCTAAAGGTAATCGGTGTATTCCGTGCCACCCATGAAGGCGGCCGCATCATGCCCATCGATAAGGGCGCGGAAAAGGAATGGGCCGTGCCATCGGTGCATCTAAACGGCGCGCGCGATGGTGAATTGGTCGAGGCCGAGCAGATTGGCGCGCGCAAAAACGGCGGTCGCCTTGGCCTGCCGCAGGCGCGCATCACCCTTGTTTTGGGGGATCCTTCGGCGGCAAAATCTGTTTCCCTCATCGCCATTCACCAACATGGCATCCCCGATTCCTTCCCCGATGCCGTGCTGGCAGAAGCAGAGGCAGCGCAGCCAGCTCCGCTGGAACGCCGCACCGATCTGCGCCATTTGGATTTGGTGACCATTGATCCGATTGATGCGCGCGACCGCGACGATGCTGTGCTGGCCATGCCAGACGGGCAGGGCGGGCATATCGTGTGGGTCGCCATCGCCGATGTTGCCCATTACGTCCGCCCCGCCAGCCCGCTTGACCGCGAGGCGCGCAAACGCGGCAATTCCACCTATTTCCCCGACCGCGTTGTGCCCATGCTGCCCGATGCCCTGTCAGGCGATTTGTGCAGCCTGCATCAAGAGGTGGATCGCGCCTGTCTTGCCGTGGAAATGCATTTTGGTGCATCTGGGCAAAAGACAAGCCATCGCTTTGTGCGCGGTCTCATGCGCTCGCGCGCATCGCTGAATTATGGGCAGGTGCAGGCCGCGATAGATGGCGCGCCCGATGCGCAAACCCTGCCTTTGTTGGACAGCGTTCTACGCCCGCTTTATGCGGCCTATGCGGCGCTGAAAGTGGCGCGCGAAATTCGTCAGCCGCTGGACCTAGAGCTTCCTGAACGCAAGATCATATTGGACGAAGAGGGCCGCGTCACTTCGGTGTCTTTCCGTGATCGTTTTGATGCGCATAAGCTGATTGAAGAGTTTATGATCGCCGCCAATGTCGCCGCTGCCGAGGAATTGAATACCAAAAAATCCCCGCTTTTGTTCCGCGTCCACGAAGAACCCAGCCCCGAAAAGCTGGACGCTTTGCGCGAAGTGGCGCAGGCATCTGGCTTTGTTTTGGCCAAGGGGCAGGTGCTGCAAACCGCGCATTTGAACCGCCTTTTGGCCCAAGCGGCGGGCACAGATTTTGATGAATTGATGAATATCACCACCCTGCGGTCGATGACGCAGGCCTATTATTCGCCGCAGAACTTTGGGCATTTTGGGCTGGCACTGCGCAATTATGCGCATTTCACCTCGCCCATCCGCCGCTATTCCGACCTGATTGTTCACCGCGCGCTGATCGCCGCGCATGGTTGGGGCGATGATGGGCTAACCCCTTGGGATATCGAAAACTTAGCAGAAACGGCCAAACAGATTTCCGACACGGAACGCCGTTCGATGCTGGCCGAACGCGATACATCTGACCGCTATCTTGCCGCCTTTTTGGCCGACCGCGTGGGAGCCGAGTTTTCGGGCCGCGTTTCGGGGGTGCAGCGTTTTGGTCTTTTTGTGAAACTGGATGAAACGGGGGCCGATGGGCTGGTTCCCGTGCGTAGTATTGGGCGCGAGTTTTTCCATTACGACCCCGATGCGCAGGTGCTGGTGGGCGCAGAGTCGGGGCAGGTTTTGGGGGCGGGTCTGCGGGTGACTGTTCGCCTTGCCGAAGCATCTCCGCTGACGGGTGGGTTGATCTTGGATCTGCTGCATGTCGAAGGGGCAAACCTTGCAAAACCGCGCAGCACCAAGGGCAAATCGGGTGGGCGCAAATCCAGCGCGGCGGCGGTAAAGGCGGCAAAAACCGCCCGAAAAGTGCTGCGCAAACGGCGGGGTTAAGCATGCGCGCGACCTTGATCCTTGCAGCCTGTCTGATGCTTGCCCACCCACCTGCATTCGCACAACCAGAGGTGCCGAATTTGCCACCTATTGACAGCTATACTGCCGCTGGCCTGACAGATTGGCAGCGAAATTTCAAAACCCGTGCCCTTGCGCAGGGCATTCCTGAACAAGTGTTCGATTTGGCTTTTCGGGATGTTCAGCTTTTGCCTGACGTTATCGATAAAGACCGCCGTCAGGACGAATTCACGCGCACGATTTGGGATTATCTGGATCGCGCAGTATCGGATGATCGGATAGCTTCGGGCCGTAAGGCACTGAAAGACAACGCCGAACTTCTTGGTCAGATCGAAGATCGCTTTGGCGTTGATGCGGGTGTTGTGGTGGCGATTTGGGGGCTGGAAAGCGCCTATGGCGCGGTGCGCGGCGATATTCCCACCATTTCCGCCCTTGCCAGCCTTGCCTATGAAGGCCGCCGCATGGCGTTTTTCGAAGCTGAATTGATCGCGCTGTTGCAAACTATGGCCGAAGGCAAGGTGAAACCTGAACAACTGTTTGGATCTTGGGCAGGGGCGATGGGGCATACGCAATTCATGCCTTCCAGTTATCGCGCCTTGGCGGTGGATTTTGCAGGCGGTGACAGGCCCAATATTTGGGATAGTGACCCAAGTGATGCTTTGGCCTCTACGGCCACTTATTTGGCCAAATCGGGCTGGAAAAAAGGCTTGCCTTGGGGCGTCGAGGTGGTTTTGCCGCCGAATTTCGACTATGACATCGCAGGCAATCGCACGCAAAAACCGCCCAGTGCTTGGGCTGCGATGGGGGTTAAACCTGCCGATGGTGGCAGCCTGCCCGATACTTGGGGCTCTGTCATTTTGCCTGCGGGTGCGCGCGGCCCTGCGTTTTTTGTCACCGATAACTTTGCTGCGATTGAAACCTACAACCGCGCTGACAGTTATGTGATTGCGGTGGGTCATTTGTCTGATCGCATCAGGGGCGGCACGCCTTTTGTTCAAGAATGGCCGCGCGATTTGCGGGCGCTGACGCTGGACGAACGTAAATCCATGCAACAGGCTTTGCTGGATCGCGGGCTTTATGCGGGGCAGGCCGATGGGAAAATCGGCCCCTTGTCTGTGGCCGCGATCAAGGCGTTGCAGCGCAGTATGGGGCGCATTCCCGACGGCTATGCCAGCACCGAAGTGCTTGATCTGCTGAAGTAATCCGATGGCTGATCTGCCCATCACCGCCATTTATTCCACCTTGCGCGAGTCTATCGCGCTGCGCAAAATGGCCGTGATCGAAGCACCACCTGGCGCAGGCAAAACCACGGGCGTGCCGCTGGATTTGCTGGCCAGCGGGCTGGTTGTGGGCCGAATCATCATGCTAGAACCGCGCCGCCTTGCCGCCCGCGCCGCGGCCGAACGTATGGCCGAAACATTGGGCGAAGCCGTTGGCCAAACTGTGGGTTACCGCATTCGTGGCGAATCCAAGGCCAGCGCTGCCACCCGTATCGAAGTGGTCACCGAAGGCATTTTGACGCGGATGATCCAATCGGATCCCGAACTGCGCGGCATTGGCGCGGTGATTTTTGACGAATTTCACGAACGCAGTTTGAACGCCGATTTGGGCCTTGCGCTGGCCTTGGAAATTCGCAGCGCGCTGCGCGAGGATTTGGTAGTTATCGCCATGTCGGCGACGCTGGATGCGGCCCCCGTGGCCGCGCTGATGGGCGATGCGCCGCGCATCACCTCGCAGGGGCGCGCCTTTCCCGTTGAAACGCGTTGGTTGCCGCGCAGCCCTGATGCCTCTTTGCGCTTTGCTGCCATGATGGCGGGGCTTGTGGTGCAGGCGGTGCAGGAAACCACCGGCGGTGTGCTGGTGTTTTTGCCTGGCGAGGGTGAAATCCGCCAAGTTGAAGCCCTGCTTTCGGGGCGCTGCGCGGGCTGCGAGATTCGCCCGCTGTTTGGCGCGATGGAGTTTGCTGCCCAGCGTGCCGCCCTTGCGCCCAGCCAAAACCGCAAGATTGTGCTGGCCACGTCCATTGCCGAAACCTCTTTGACCATTCCCGATATTCGGGTTGTGGTCGATGGGGGGCGGGCGCGGCGCGCGCGGTTTGATCCTGCCTCTGGCATGTCGCGCCTTGTCACAGAACGGGTGAGCCGCGCCGAAGCCACCCAGCGCGCGGGCCGTGCGGGGCGCGTGGCCACAGGCATTTGCTATCGCGCATGGACAAAGGGCGAAGAGGGGGCGCTTGCTGCTTTCCCACCGCCCGAAATGGCAGTGGCGGATCTGACATCGCTGGCGCTGGAACTGGCGCAATGGGGCAGTGATGATCTGCCCTTTCTCACCCCACCGCCCGCCCCTGCCTTGGCCGAGGCGCGCAGCCTATTGTCTGATCTGGGTGCGTTGAAAGATGGGCGGATCACCGAGCATGGCCGCGCTTTAACCGCCCTTCCGCTGCACCCGCGCCTTGGGCATATGCTGCTAAAAGCTGGGCCCGAGGCCGCGCCCTTGGCCGCCCTGCTGGGCGAACGTGACCCGCTGCGCGGCGCGCCAGCCGATTTAGCCCTACGCCTTGCCGCGTTGCAAAATGCCAAGCAGTTTGAACGCAATCAGCCGTATCCCATCTTATATCCCACGCTGCAGCGCATACGCGATGAGGCAAAGCGCCTTGCCCGCGCCTTGCCGCAAGGTATTGAAAACGCAGGGCTTTCACCCGCCCAAATGGCCGCCCTTGCCTATCCTGATCGTATTGGCCTGCGCCGCGCGGGCGATGCTGCGCGCTGGGTGTTGTCGGGGGGAAAGGGCGCGGTGATGGCATCGGGCCAGCCTTTATCATCGGCGCGGCTGATTGTGGCAACAGATTTAGATGGTGATCCGCGCGAGGCGACTGTGCGCGGGGCCATTGCCCTGACCGAAGACGAATTGCGCACGCTCTATGGGGATCAGATCACGTGGCGCAGTATCTGCATATGGTCGCGCCGCGAGGGGAAAGTTTTGGCGCGCAGGCAGGAAAGTTTTGGCGCACTGGTGTTGTCCGATCAGGCGTGGACAGGGGCCACCCCCCAAGATATCGCCCGTGCCGCGCTAGAGGGGTTGCGCAGCATTGGCCTGCCCTTTACCGCCGCCGCACGCCGCCTGCGCGCGCGGATAGAACTGGCGCGCGGGGGCGGTGCGGATTGGCCCGATTGCAGCGATGCGGCGCTGCTGGCCAGCGCGGAAGACTGGCTTTTGCCCTATTTGGGCAAATGCAAAACCGAAGCGGATCTGCGCGCATTTGATATGACCGAGGCGCTGAGAAATCGTTTGTCATGGGATCAGGTGCAGGCACTTGATCGTATTGCCCCTGCCCATTTTGAAACGCCCTTGGGCCGCCATGTGCCGATTGATTACGAAGGCGATAGCCCCTCGATCGCGATACGGATTCAAGAAATGTTTGGTGTCACCCAGCATCCAGTGGTGGGCGCGGCCAAGACCCCTCTGCGCGTGACGCTGCTATCGCCAGGGCAAAAGCCAATTCAAGTGACCCAAGACATCCCCCGATTTTGGGCCACCTCTTATGCCGATGTGCGCAAAGACATGCGCGGCGAATATCCCCGCCACCCTTGGCCAGAAGACCCACGTTTGGCCGAACCCACCTTGCGGGCCAAGCCAAGGGGAACATAGGCGCGCAAAACAAAACAGGCCCCCGAAAATCGGGGGCCTGTTCGGCAATCCTATTGCAGGCCTTATGCCTCGGCTTCGGCCTTGGCCTCGGTGATTTCCAGACCCGTTTCCTGATCGACCATTTTCATGCCCAGTTTGACCTTGCCACGATCGTCAAAGCCCAAAAGTTTGACCTTCACATCTTGGCCTTCTTTCAGCGCCTCGTTCGGGTGGTTCAGGCGCTTGTTGGCGATTTGGCTGACATGCACCAGACCGTCCCGTTTGCCAAAAAAGTTCACGAATGCGCCGAAATCGACCAGTTTCACGACTTTACCATCGTAAATCTTGCCTTCTTCAGGCTCGGCCACGATAGACCAGATCATATCATAGGCCTTTTTGATCGCGGCTTGGTCATTCGAGGCGATTTTGATGATACCATCGTCGTTGATATCCACTTTCGCGCCCGAGGTTTCCACAATCTCGCGGATCACCTTACCGCCCGACCCGATCACTTCGCGGATTTTGTCGGTTGGGATTTGCAGGGTTTCAATCTTTGGCGCGTATTCGCTAAAGCCTTGCGGGGCTGACAGCGCTTTGTTCATCTCGCCCAAGATATGCAAACGCCCGTCTTTGGCCTGTGCCAAAGCTTGCGCCATGATCTCGGGTGTGATGCCCGCCACTTTGATATCCATCTGCATCGTGGTGATGCCATTGGCAGTGCCTGCCACCTTGAAATCCATATCGCCAAGGTGATCTTCGTCGCCCAGAATATCGGTCAAAACGGCCCAGCGGCCATCTTCTTCCAAAATCAGGCCCATGGCCACGCCAGCCACGGGCGCTTTCAGCGGCACACCCGCATCCATCATCGAGAGCGAGCCGCCGCAGACCGAGGCCATAGAGGAAGACCCGTTGGATTCGGTAATTTCTGACACCACGCGAATGGTATAGGGGAAATCGGTTGGCGCAGGCAGAACGGCCTGCAACGCGCGCCACGCCAATTTGCCATGGCCAATTTCGCGGCGGCCAGGCGAGCCTACACGCCCCACTTCGCCCACCGAATAGGGGGGGAAGTTGTAATGCAGCAGGAAGTTGCTGCGCGAATTGCCATGCAGCGCGTCGATGATCTGCTCATCTTCGCCCGTGCCAAGCGTGGTGACAACCAGCCCCTGCGTCTCGCCACGGGTGAAAAGGGCCGATCCGTGGGTGCGCGGCAGAATACCCGTTTCTGACACAATCGGACGCACTGTTTTATTGTCGCGCCCATCAATGCGTGCGCCGCCGTTGATGATATCGCCGCGCAAAATCGACGATTCCAGCTTTTTGATCGCAGAGCCCAGATTGATATCTGCATTATCCTCCTCGGATAGGGCGGATTTGATGGCATCCACCGCGGCTGAAATTGCATTGCTGCGCTCTTGCTTATCACGAATGGCGAAAGCGGCGCGCATCTGTGTTTCGCCTGCGGCTTTGACACGGGCATAGAGCGCCGAGTAATCGGGCGGGGTGAAATCGAACGGCTCTTTGGCGCAATCTTCGGCAAAATCGATGATCAAGTCGATCACGGGTTGCATGGCGGCATGGCCAAACTTCACCGCGCCCAGCATTTCATCTTCGGTCAATTCATAGGCTTCGGATTCGACCATCATCACCGCGTCTTTGGTGCCAGCAATCACCAGATCAAGGCGCTGATCAGGGTTATAGCGCAGCTTTTCCATATCATCGATGGATGGGTTCAGCACATATTGGCCATTCGAGAAGCCCACGCGCGCGGCCCCAATTGGCCCCATGAAGGGCACGCCCGAAATGGTCAGCGCAGCCGAGGTTGCGATCATGGCCACGATATCGGGGTCATTGGTCAGATCATGCGACAGCACTGTGGCCATCACCAAAACTTCGTTCTTGAAGCCTTCTACAAACAGCGGGCGGATCGGGCGGTCGATCAAACGCGAGGTCAGCGTTTCTTTTTCCGAAGGCCGTGCTTCGCGTTTGAAAAAGCCACCAGGGATTTTGCCCGCGGCATAGTATTTTTCCTGATAATGCACCGTCAGGGGAAAGAAATCTTGCCCTGGTTTGGCGCTGCGCGCATAGGTGACGTTGGCCATCACCGAGGTATCCCCCAAAGTGGCGATGACCGAGCCATCCGCCTGACGGGCAACCTTGCCCGATTCCAGTGTCAGCGTTTCATTGCCCCACTGGATTGATTTTTTCGTCACGTTGAACATTGATCGTTCCCTATATAGGCGCGCAGCCCCTGCCGCAGCACCCGTCAAAAATAGCGGCCCCATTGCCGCCGCCCCCTATCCTTTGCATGTGGCCGGGGGCTGGCCTCACGTCACAGATGCCGCGCGCATACAGGAAAATGGGGGCTTTGGGAAGGGGGAAGGGGGTTTGCAGGTAAATCGCCGCTAAAACACAGCATGCGCGCCCAAATCGCCCTGCGCATCGCCCTTTAGCAAAGCGGCATAGTGATCGCGCAGCGTGTCTTGCCCAAATTCTGGCGTATCATCGGCGCTATAGCTTTGCCCGTTCCAAACCAGCATGGATTGCGTCCCGTAATACCGCCCAATCCGCGCCAAATTGGCCTTTTCGGCAAGGCGCGGGGACAGGCGGCCAAGGGCGCCCAGCACAGCAATGATGCTGTCCATCAGCGCAAGCGGCACATGTTTCACCCGCACATCCCGCCCCAGTAACGCCCCCAGCATTACCGCCTGATCCAACGGCGTTATCGCAGGCGCCCGCCCGCCAATGGGCAGGATGCGGTTTTGCAAGGCGGGGTCTGTCAGGCAATTCACCAAATAACGGGCAAGATCGGCATCAGAAATCGGCTTGCACGCCGTCAGCCGCCCATTTCCAAACACCATGAAAGACTTGCCCGCCGCCACTCGTGCCACCTGCCCTGATAGAGATTTGAAAAACGCAGTGGGGCGGACGATGGCATAGGTCAGGCCGCTGGATTGCAATTCGCCTTCAAAGGCCAGCTTGGCGCGCTGAAATTCCAGCAGGGGTTTTTGCACGCAGATTGCCGACAGCAGCACAAACTGCGAAACCCCCGCCGCATGCGCTGCCTTTAACGCCATAGAATTGGCGCGGTGGTCAATGGCCCACGCATCTGCAGGCAGGCCCGTGCGGCTGGCAAGGCAAGAGATCACGGCATCAAAACCCTGTCCTTGCATCGCGCCAGCAACAGCCCCCACTTGCGTGACATCGCCGATGATGCAGGGGCAGGCGATATCGCGGGGCGCGCGGACAAAGGCCGTCACCTCATGCCCAGCGTCCAGCAGCGCCGCCGCTGTTGCCCGCCCAATCGTGCCCGTGGCCCCCAAAAGCAAAACGCGCATCATCGCCCCCTTTGGGCCAGCATAACCGCCCGCATAGAAAAACGCCCGCAGTTTTCACCACGGGCGTTTTGACTAAACTTATCCGCAGATTTTGCGGTGCAACCTTAGCGGCGCAGGCCCAAACGGCCAATCAGCGACTGATAGCGCGCTTCGTCTTTCTTTTTGACATAGTCCAGCAACTTGCGGCGCTGGGCCACCATCATCAAAAGACCACGGCGCGAATGGTTGTCTTTTTTGTGGCCCTTGAAATGCTCGGTCAGCGTGGCAATGCGCGATGACAAGATCGCAACTTGCACTTCGGGCGAACCCGTATCGCCTTCTTTAGTGGCATATTCTTTGATAAGGCGTGCTTTTTCTTCAACAGTGATCGACATCGGGATCTCCTATCTTAAGGGTTAAGGCACAAGCCGGGATGTCGTCCAGCAGGGCCGATGCTGCCATTTTCAGGCAGATACGCGCCATTAGGGGAAATCGCGCCAAAAGAAAAGAGGGATTTTGGCGGGCCGCGCTTGGGGCGTGATCCATGGGCGGCGGCGTATCTGTTAACCAAGCATATAGAAAAACAACCCCAGCGATAGAGAATCGTGGTGATTCGTGATAGGGTTTGGTTCGAAAGCCTAGGTTTTGTGGGGTTTCCTGCGGTAAGGTGGCGGGGTGGCCACTGCGCTGTGTTGTTTAGCTTGGTGGGTGGGTGTTGGTATGATCGAAGTTATTGGTATTCTGGCCACGCTTTTTGCGGGACTTCTCGCCGATGGCCTGATGCAAAGTCCCTCTGATGAGACGCGCGATGAGACGGGCGGGCGTGACAGCGACGCTGATGACGATCAAAATGCGTCAAACTCTGGCTTTTTGCTGCGGCAGGGCGATGATGCCGATGACGATGATGCGGGCATGCCACAGTCAGATGATGAGACGCCCCCTCCTGATATGGGCGAGACTTTGGCAGGCGGCGGCGGCGCAGATGTGCTGTTTGGCAAAGGTGGATCAGATCTGATCATCGGCGGTGCAGGCGATGACAGCCTTGGCGGGCGGGCGGGCGATGACGCGCTGTTTGGCGATTTTGGCGAAGACGAGATGTTTGGCGGCGATGGCAATGACGTTTTGGACGGCGGCACGGGCAATGATCTGATCTCTGGTGAAAACGGCAATGATCGCTTGGATGGGTTTACAGGCGATGACATGCTTTATGCTGGCGCGGGCAATGATGTGGTTGCAGGCGGTGATGGCCATGACCAGTTGTTTGGCGGGCAAGGGGCCGACACGATAGCGGGCGGCGCAGGCAATGACGCGCTGGAAGGCGGAATTGGCGATGACAATCTGTCTGGTGGCGCAGGGGCGGACGAGATCTACGGCGATGTCGGCAATGACACGTTGAATGGCAGCACTGCCGCAGGCACCGATACAGCGACCGATTTTCTAAACGGCGGCGCGGGGGATGATGTGCTGATCCTTGGCGCGGGCGATTACGGCCATGGTGATGCGGGCGCAGATGATTTTGTCGTCACACATTTTGGCGCGGGCGATGACGGGGTGCAGATCACCGATTTTGACCCTGCCGAAGACCAATTGATCCTGCTGTACGACCCTGCTTTGGGCGATGCGCCTGCGGCCGCTTTGGGGCACGATGCGGCTGGAAATACCCAAATCCTGCTGGGCAGCGAGGTTGTTGCCACGCTGACCAATGGTGCGCAGATCAGCCTGCAAGATATCATATTGCGGGCGGGCTAATCGCGCCAAATCATCGGCTGCACGTCATAGCCGATATACAGCGGATGTTTGGGCGCCCCGCCTTTGGCAAGGCCCAGATGATGCAGCACATGACCTTGCCCGCGCAGCATCTGCGCCACCTGCGCCCCGCGCCCCAAATGCGCCCCATGCGTGCCCCATGCGCAGATGATGCGGTCTGCCCATGCGGCAGCCTGCGCGATGGACGCATCATTCTCGGGGCCAATTGGGTCGTCCGCTCGGCGCATATCGGCGGGGTCTGTGGCGCGAAAGGCAAAGATATTGACCACCTGAAAACCGCTAAAGCCCATTGCGCGGGCGCGTCTTTCGCATCGCTCGACTGTGGGGTCGTTTTGCACTTCGGTCGCAGTGGAAGGGTTCAGCATGACAAATGTCACGCGGCCTGTCCCGCTGCCCCATTCGCGGCGCAGCGTATAGCGGTAGCGTTCACAATCCGAATAAACCGCCCAGCTTTGGCGCAGCAAATCTTGATGCTGGCGCATAAGGGTCATGGGTCAATCCCGCACAAAGACGCGGGATGGGTGCAGCTCCCCTCCGCGATAATGGCCCACGGCCACAGCGCGCCCGTTCAGGCTGGCCCAAGCTTCGGTGCCAAAATCCAAATGCCCCAGCACTTGGCCCGGATTGCCGTTGCGCAGGCGTGCCGCGCCTTCGGGCGTGCATACCAGTTCGGGCAGGCCATGCAGGCCAATTTCCAAAGGCTGCACAAAACCTTCCAATTCAGGGGTTTTGGCCATGCGGTCGATGTCTGCCATTGTGATCCCTTGGCTGGCCTGAAACGGCCCCGACCATACGCGCCGCAGCCATGCCACATGGCCAAGGCAGCCCAAGACCGCCCCCAAATCACGGGCAATGGCGCGCACATAGCCGCCCTTACCGCAGATCATTTCCAATTCCAGATGGTCGGCATCGGGCCGCGCGACCACCTCTAGCTTTTCCACCCATAAATCACGGGCGGCCAAATCCATTTCTTCGCCCGCCCGCGCCAGATCATAGGCGCGCATCCCCTCGACCTTTACCGCCGAAACCTGCGGCGGCACTTGGCTGATCGCACCGCGAAAGGCGGGCAAAGCGGCGGCTATGGCGCTGTCATCAGGGCGCAGATCAGACGTGGCCATCACCGCGCCTGCGGCATCATCGGTGCTGGTTGCCGCACCAAAGCGGATCATGAAGTGATAGCATTTCAGGGCATCGGTCACATAGGGCACTGTTTTGGTCGCCTCGCCCAATGCCACGGCCAGCACGCCCGTGGCATCGGGGTCAAGCGTGCCCGCATGGCCCGCCTTTTGCGCATCGAGCGCCCATTTCACCTTGTTCACCACAGCGCTGGATGTGATCCCCGCAGGTTTGTCGACAATCAACCAACCCGACAGCGCGCGGCCCTTTTTTCCCCTCGCCATCAGTCTACTTCTGGCGCGTCTTTGGCAGCGATATCGCGCTGAACCACAGGGTCAGAAAACAGCCGACGCGCCTCGTCCAGCCGATCGAATGTTTCATCGGCGCGAAAGCGCAGCTCTGGCGCATAGCGCAGCGTCATTTCATCGGCGACCATTTTGCGCAAAATCCCTTTATGGCGGGCAAGGGTGGCGATGGCATCTGCCACGCTGCCAGCACCCGACATGGGCATCACATAAACAGTGGCCACCCGCAAATCTGGCGATACCGCCACTTCGCCTACGGTGATCGACATATCATTCAGCGCTGGGTCATGCACCTCGCCGCGCATCAAAATATCAGACAACGTGCGGCGGATCATTTCCCCGACGCGCAGCATCCGCTGCGATGGCCCCTTGGCCGAGACTGTGCGTTTGTTTGCCATGCCCCCCTTTACGCCGCTTCGCGCCCGCCCGCAATGTCGGGCTTTCATGCGGGGCATTTTGCAGCTATTGCTGGCCAAAATGGCAAAGGGTGCAGACATGGCAAGCATTGGCATAGTGATAACTGGCGCTTCGGGTAAGATGGGCCAAATGCTGATCCGCGAGATTTTGGGCAATTCTGCTGTGCACCTTGTCGGCGCAATCGAACGTGCGGGCCATGCATGGATTGGCCGTGATGTGGGCGCAGTGATGGGTGGGGCGGATGTGGGTGTGCAGGTGTCAGACGATGCTTTGGCCGCCTTTGCCCATGCGGGTGCGGTGATAGATTTTACCGCGCCCGAAGCCAGTGTTGAATTTGCCGCCCTCGCTGCGCAAGCGCGCATTGTGCATGTGATCGGCACAACAGGGCTTGCCCCTTTGCATCACGCCAAACTTGACGCGGCGGCCCGCCATGCCGTGATTATTCAGGCTGGCAATATGAGCCTTGGCGTGAACCTGCTGACGCGGATGACCCAAAAGATCGCCGCCGCGCTGGATGCGGATTGGGATATCGAGATTGTCGAGGCGCATCATCGCCACAAGGTAGACGCGCCTTCGGGCACGGCATTGATGCTGGGCCAAGCGGCGGCGGCGGGCCGCGGTGTGGATTTGGCGGCGCAAATGGTTTCTGGCCGCGATGGGATCACGGGTGCGCGCACTGCGGGCAGTATCGGCTTTTCGGCCATACGGGGCGGCGATATCGTGGGAGAGCATGACGTGATTTTTGCCGCTATGGGCGAACGGGTGGTGCTGCGCCACATCGCCACCGACCGCGCCATCTTTGCGCGCGGCGCGCTGAAGGCGGCGATTTGGGGGCAATCGCAAAAACCTGGACGCTTTGATATGATGGATGTTTTGGGGCTATAACGGGCCAAAAGTGAACCAACCGCGCATCGGCTGCGTATAGCTGCAAATGCAAAGGTCTTGATCATGCTGCGTCTTTTTGTTGTTTTCGCCCTGTGGGCCACACCCAGCCTAGCCGAGTTTCAGCCCATCAGTGAACGGGAGGCGTTTTTGAAGGCGCTGGATGGACGCGCGCTGAACATCGGCCTGTTTAACCTGCAAATCAATGTGATGCCCGATGGCGTGATTGAAGGCAGCGCTGTGGGCTGGAACATCACAGGCAAATGGGATTGGAAAGACGGGCTGTTTTGCCGCGAAATGGATTGGAGCGGTTATGCCATCGATTACGACTGCCAACTGGTCGAAATCAATGGCGATGAAATGCGCTTTACCTCGGATGCGGGCAAAGGGGCATCGGCGGACTTTCGGCTGCGCTAGGCGCAGCCTCGCCCGTCAAAAATCAATCGCCAGACCCTTCTTTTCCCAATCACCAAAGCGAACAGGCTCTGGCCCCTTGCGGCCACCCAATTCTGTGGGCAAAGGTGCGGGTGTGTGGCGACGACGCTCGGCCGCTTCGGCCAAAGCGCGCAGGGCAGCAGGAGGCAAAGCGCGCTCTGCCTCGGGCAAGACTGGCGGTTTTAGCGAGTTTGGCATGGGCTTTCCTTGCGAAATCGATACGGCTCATATAGGCACAATCGACACTATCTCAAGGCTTTGATAACAAATGAAGGTTAACGATTTATGACGCCATCGAACGGCGCGCGCGCCGCAGCCGTTGCCATATTGGATGCTGTCTTGGGCGAAGGGAAGACCTTGGCGCAAGTGCTTGAAGAAAATGGATTTTTGCGGAATCTTTCCAGTGCAGATCGCGCCCGTGCGCAGCGGCTCGCCGTGCAGGTGATCCGCGTGTTAGAGCCGATCGAACGGCTTTTGACCCCGCTTTTGCGCAAATCGCCCCCCCTGCATGTGATGAATATCCTGCGCCTTGCGACATTAGAACGCAGTTTGGGCGAGGCGTCCTATGGCGTGGTGAACGAGGCCGTGGCGTTGGCCCGTATTGGCAAACGCAGCCAACATCTGGCGGGCATGGTCAATGCTGTGCTGCGCGCGCTTGCCGAACCTGTGGTGCTGGCTGGCCCCGCGCAGATGATGCCGCGCTGGCTGCGCCAACCGCTGGTGCATGCCTATGGGCGCGATGCTGTGTCTATGATTGAAACCGTCCATGCCAGCGCGCCGCCCACCGATCTGACCCTGCGGGGCGATGCCCAGATAGACGGGGCCAAAGTCCTGCCCACAGGGTCGCTGCGCCTGCATGATGGGGGGCAAATCTCGGCCCTCGCGGGCTTTGAGGCGGGGGCATTTTGGGTGCAAGACGCGGCTGCGGCCTTGGCTGTGCCTTTACTGGGCGATGTAACGGGTGCGCGGGTGCTGGATATTTGCGCCGCGCCCGGCGGAAAAACCATGCAACTGGCCAGTCGCGGTGCGGATGTGACGGCGCTGGACATTTCTGGCCCCCGCATGGCCAAGCTGCAGCAGAATCTGGCGCGCACAGGGTTAAAGGCCAGCTGCGTGGTGGATGATGGGCTGACCTATCGTTCAGAAAAGCTGTTCGATGCCATCCTTTTGGATGCGCCCTGTTCCGCCACGGGCACCATCCGTCGCCACCCAGAATTGCCTTACCTGAAGGATGGTTCAGAAATAGCTGCGCTTGTCGCGCTGCAGGCGCGTTTGATTGACCATGCGCTTACCCTCTTGGCCCCAAATGGCCGCATGGTGTTTGCCACCTGTTCGCTGCTGCCCGCCGAGGGCGAAGAACAGTTAGATGCCATGCTGGCGCGGCACAGCACGCTAAAGGTTATCCCGCCACAGATTGCAGGCATTGATCCTGCTTGGATCACGCCCAAAGGCGCATTGCGCTTGCGGCCCGACTATTGGGCCGATTTGGGCGGCATGGATGGGTTCTTTATGGTTTGCGTTCAAAAACAATAGGTTATTCGCCGACCTTCGTTTCCAGCAGCGGGGCCAATGGGGCCTGTTCCACCTCGGGTACGATTTCTTCAAAGTCAAAGTTATCCAGTCGCGCCGCCCGCTTGCCCGCGCGTTCGGCGGCGGTTGAAATGCCATCCAGATCGGCCCGCGCTTGGTTGAAATGGGTCGAGAGTTTGTCGACACGTTCCACCACCAATTCCACATCGCGGTGCAATTGCCGCAGGGTGGCGCGAATGGCCCCCGCCTGTTCGCGCATCCGTGCATCTTTCAGCACGGCGCGCATCGTGTTCAGCGTGGCCATGCATGTTGTGGGCGAGACGATCCACACCTTCACCGCAAAGCCATCGCGCACCACTTCGGGGAAATTGGCGTGCAGTTCGGCATAGACGGCTTCGGATGGCAAAAACATCAAGGCGCCGTCCGCCGTTTCGCCATCTAGAATGTATTTTTCGGCAATGGCTTTGATGTGCAAGCGCACCGATGTGCGCAGTTGAACCGCCGCTGCCTGAACCTCGGATGGGGTCTTGGCGCGGCGCAATGCCTCATAGGCTTCTAGCGGAAATTTCGCGTCAATCACAATAGGGCCGGGTGGGTTGGGCAGGTGAATCAGGCAATCGGCGCGCTTGCCGTTCGATAGGGTGGCCTGCATCGTATAGGCATCCGACGGCAGGGCTTTTTGGACAATATCATTCAGTTGAATTTCGCCAAAGGCCCCGCGCGCCTGTTTGTTTGCCAAAATATCTTGCAAACTCAGCACATTACCAGACAGCTTTTCGATATTCGCCTGCGCCTTGTCGATGGTGGCCAGCCGCTGCTGCAATTCGCCCAGACTGGTTGCTGTGCGCTGTGACGTGCCTGCCAGCGCTTCGCCCATGCTGCGCTGCACCTCTGTCAGGCGCTTTTCCATCAACTGTAACATCGCGCTTTGGCTGACGGCTTGGTTTTCGGATACATGGTGCAAGCCGCCTGCCAGCCGTTCTTGCCCATCGGACAGGGCCTGCACGCGCTGCGCCATCCAGTTCATTTCCGCCATCAAAGGTGCCGCCATAGCCCCGCTGCGGCTGGCGGCGCGCAGAATTAAGATAAGTAAAAGAACAAGTGTTAAGATTGCGCCGCCGAGGATCAAAATCTCGGGGTCATTCCACGAAAAGGCTTGGCCAAATAAGGTAATCATGTGCGTCCAAATAATCGTTCAATATCGGAAAGTTTCAGTTCTACATAGGTCGGACGGCCATGGTTGCACTGGCCTGAATGGGGGGTTTGCTCCATCTCGCGCAAAAGGGCGTTCATTTCTTCTGCGCGCATCTGGCGTCCCGTGCGCACCGATCCGTGGCAGGCCATGCGCGATAAAATGGCGTCGATCTTTGTTTGCACCAACTGGCTATGGCCCATATCGGCAAACTCGTCCAGCACATCGCGCAAGAGGGCGGCGGCAGAAACTGTGCCTAAAATCGCGGGGGTTTCGCGCACGGCAAGCGCGCCTTGGCCAAAGGGTTCGATCACCAGACCAAAGCGCGCCAATTCTGTGGCCGCATCCAAAAGGCGCTGGCAGTCAATGGCCGAAAACTCAACAATTTCAGGGATCAAGAGTGCTTGCGCCGTAATGCCGCTGTCTGCCATCTGGCGCTTTAACCGCTCGTATACCAGCCGTTCATGGGCGGCATGGGCATCGACAATGACCAGTCCCGTTGCGGTTTGCGCGACGATGTAATTGCTATGCATCTGCGCCTTTGCCGCGCCCAGCGGGAAATCTGCGGCAGGATCGTCTGTCTGTTCCATCCGCGCCTGCGGGGCCTCGGCAAAGCCAGTTTGCGGGGCCTGCCATGCCAAGGCGCGCCCAAGGCTGGGCTGAGAGGGCCGTTGCATTTGATAAACCCGCGCCTGCATCTGCGGTGATTGGCCAAGCCCAATTTCGGGCCGTAGCGCCGCCACAGTGGCATCGCCCAAGGTGCTGCTGCTGCGGTGACCTGCCGAAGACAGCGCCGTGCGCAGAGCTGTGATGATCAGACTGCGCGCCGCATCGGGTTCGCGAAAGCGCACTTCGGATTTTGCAGGATGCACGTTCACATCCACCCGTTCAGGATCGCAGATCACGTTCAAAACCGCCGCAGGGTGGCGGTCGCGGGAAAGGAAATCGAAATAGGCCACCCGCAAGGCACCCAGCAAAACGCGATCAAGCACAGGGCGGCCGTTGACAAAGATGAATTGCTGAACAGATGTTCCGCGTGAATAGGTGGGCAGCGCTGCATAGCCTGTCAGCCGCATGCCATCACGTTCAACATCAATCGCCAGCGCGTTTTCAACAAAATCGCGGCCCAGAATACTGGCCAATCGCGCATGCAGCGCCTCGAATAAATCACCCGTCCCTGCCTCGCTTCGGAAAATCTGGCGCGGTGGCTCGCCGTCACAAAGCTCTGATAAAACAAAGGAAATCTTGGGTTGGGCCATGGCAAGGCGGCGCATCACATCGGCAATCGCCTGTGCTTCGGCGCGGTCTGACCGCAGAAATTTCAACCGTGCGGGTGTGGCATAAAACAGATCGCGCAGTTCAATCACAGTGCCGCGCGCCGCGGATGCAGGCCGCACTGCCCCCATGCGCCCGCCCTCGACAGTAAGGGTTGCGCCAGTTTGCCCCTCGATACGGCTGGTCAATGTCAGCCGACCCACCGCACCTAAAGAGGCAAGCGCCTCGCCACGAAAGCCAAATGAACGGATGTTCAGTAAATCAGAACCATCAATTTTCGAGGTGGCATGCCGCGCCACGGCCAAGGGCAAATCTTCCGCCGACATGCCGAAGCCATCGTCGGTGACGCGGATCATCACCTTGCCGCCTGCCGCATAATCCACCTGAATGCTGCTGGCCCCTGCATCGATGGCGTTTTCAACCAATTCTTTGACCGCCGAGGCAGGACGTTCCACCACTTCGCCCGCCGCAATTCTGTTGATTGCGGCTTCGTCCAAAGCGCGGATCACAGGGCGGGCAACATCGCCTATATTGGGGTGCAAAGCGTTCATACCCCTAAGTATAGCAGGTTCCGCGTAACAGAGCCAGAGATTCGCAGGCTATTTCGGCGTGGGATTGGGCTGGCCTACAACGGTGATCTGCAGCTGATCTGGCTGCAACAGCCGCCGCGCCACGCGGTTGACATCGTCCAGCGTCAGCGCGCGCACAAGGTCGTTGCGGGTTTTGGGATAATCAATCGCAAAGCCGTTGATCTGCATGCCGACCAGAATCGATGCGATTGCCCCATTGCCATCCCAGCGCAGCGGATAGGCGCCAACCATATAGGTTTTGGCTGCGTCCAATTCGGCCTGTGTGATATCGCCTGTGGCCAGTTTGGCCCATTCGGCGCGCAGCACATCGACAGCCTCGGCCACCTTTTCATTGCTGGCTTGAAAGCTGCCATCCATCGATTCGCCATAGGCCATGCTGGCCAGACCCGTGCCAACCCCATAGGTCAATCCGCGTTTGTCGCGCAGTTCTGTCATCAAACGCGCGGTAAAGCGGCCCCCGCCAAAGATTTCATTTACCAGACTGGCGGCCATGAAATCGGGGTCATTCACGTTCATCCCGCTTTGGGAAAACAGCACTGTCGATTGTGGGCCAGGAAAATCTTGAACGGTGATGCCGCCTTGGAAATTAGGGCTGGCCTTGGCGGGCAAAGGCGCGCCTGTTTTGGGCAGGCCGCCCAAAAGCCCATCCAAAGCCGCCCCCAAATCAGCCGCCGTCATATCACCCGCAGCCCCAATCACCATGCGGTCGGTTGCAATGGCATCGGCAAAGGCGGTCAAAATATCCTGTCTTGTCAGCGCCTTGACTGATTCGGCTGTGCCCGCGTCATCGCTGCCATAGGGGTGGGTGCCATAAATCGCCGCATTGGACAGGCGGGCCGCAATCGCGCTGGGGTCTTTTGCATCGGCCTCGATCCCCGCCAAAACTTGGCCGCGCACGCGGTCGATCGCGTCTTGGTCAAAGCGCGGGGCGGTCAAGGCCTGCGCCAGCAGGGCCAGTGCCTGAGTGCGATTTTCGGTCAAAAAACGCGCGGAAACAGTGATACCATCTGCATCAGAGCGAAAGGAAAAACTGGCCGCCAAATCGTCCCGCGCCTTGGCAAAGCCCTGCGCATCCAGATCGCCCGCGCCTTCCTCGATCAGGGCGGTCATCAGGTTCACCGCGCCGCGTTTTCCCGCCCGATCCAGCGATGTGCCGCCCTGAAAGCGGATGTTCAGCGCGGTGAAGGGAATCGTATGATCTTCCAGCAGCCATGCCTTGATGCCGTTCGGCGAGGTGACTTCGGTGATGCTGACTTCGGCGCGCAAGGGGCTGGCGGCCAGCAGGGCAAGCGTGATGAAAAGGGCGCGAATCATGGGGATGCCTTTGTTTCTAACCAGCCTGTGACCGACTGTTCAGGAATGAGCACCGCACGGGCGGCGGCCATGACATCTTCGGCAGTCACGGCATCCAAAACGGCGGGCCAGTCTTGCACATCTTGCACTGTCAGCCCCACGGCCAGCGCCGCACCATAGCTGCGGGCCAAATCCCCTGCATCGTCGCGGGCATATATTTCGGCAGCCCGCACTTGGGTTTTGATGCGGGCCAAATCGGCGGGATCAACCCCTGTTTGCATGAACTTTGCCAATGTCTCGTCCAATGCCTTTTCGGCATCGGCCAAAGACACGCCCGCACTGGGCACCACAATCAGGGAAAATGTTGTGGGATCAACCGCCACCCCGTCATAGCCCGCGCCTGAATACACAGCGATTTGGCTGTCAAATTGCAGCGCGCGCGACAGAACCGAGGTTGTGCCAGACCCGCCAAGCACTTCGGCCAAAATTGTTATGGCGGCAGCCTGTTTTTGATCGCCCGCGTTGCGTTCGGGTGCAAGATAGCTGCGCATGATATAGGGTTGGGCGACGCGCGCATCGGCCATGGTCAGGCGGCGCGCGGCCAGTTGCGGCGGCTCGGACGGGCGCAGGCGTGGCGGCAGGGTTTCGCTGGGCGCAAGCGGGCCGTAATGGATTTGCGCCAAATCGCGCACCGCCGCAGGGTCGACATCGCCCGCCACAACCAAAACTGCGTTATTGGGGGCGTAATGGCGGGCATAAAAATCCAGTGCTTTGTCGCGGTTCAATTGCTGCATCTCATGCAGCCAGCCAATCACGGGCAGGCCGTAGGGATGATTCAGGTATTGCGCCGCTGACATCTGTTCGCGAAACAGGGCAGAGGGGTCGCTGTCCACGCGCTGGCCACGTTCCTCTAGAATCACCTGCAATTCGGTGGCCACGTTTTCGGGCGACAGGTTCAGATTGGCCATGCGGTCGGCCTCTAGGCGCATCATCTCGCCCAGTTGATCGGCAGGGACGCGTTGAAAATAGGCGGTATAGTCATCGCTGGTAAAGGCATTATCTTGGCCACCATTGGCCGCGACAATGGCAGAAAATGCGCCAGCTTCGACAGTATCTGTCCCTTTGAACATCAGATGTTCAAAGAAATGCGCAATGCCCGATTGCCCCGCAGGTTCATCTGCGCGGCCTGTTTTATACCAGACCATCTGCGTGACAACGGGCGCGCGGTGATCTTCGATCACGACAATTTTCAGCCCATTGTCCAACGCGAATTCCGTGACGGGTTCGCCAAAAGCTGGCAGCGCCAAGGCCCCCATCACAGCAGCAATGCGAAAAACTGGTTGCATCTTTAGCCCACCCTTTTTGCCAAACCTAGGCACTGCCGCGCCAGTGGCAAGGGCGGGCCGATCACTTATTCGCGGGTGGGGCCGATGGGGTTGCCACGCCCTGCGCACGCCAGCGCGCCAATTCCGCATCTTGATCCAGCGATTGCGCGCGATATGCCTTGAAATAGACCGTCATCTTGAACAGGCGCTCTAGCAAAAGGCCATTGTTGCGCTTGCGAAAATCCAAATCTTCGGCGGCCAGAACAGTGCGGATCCCTTCGGTGACCCCATTGCGGCTGGCATAGGTGATGATTCCCCCATCCCCGCGCGACGAGGCGTCAGGATTCGGGGCCTTACCGCCCAAGGCCAGTAAGGCATCGGCCATTGGGTTCGGATCGACCAGATTCGCACCACCCGGAGTGGGTTCTGGCAAAACGGCCAAATCCTTGGGCATTTCCAAGGGTTTGGTCGGCAAAATCGAAAACTCATCAGGCCCATTGGTATCTGACCGCAGGTTCATCAGGTTTGGCTCTTTGGAAGATGCGCAAGCACCCAGCAAAGTAGTGGCGCTTACGCCCATGAAAATGGCCACAATGGCAGGCCGCATCTGAATTCTCCACCCCAAGTGTTCGCACACCATAAACGATGCTTTTGCCGCCGTCACGTGGTCATTCACGCGCAGGCTTTGCATCGGCAAAAACTGCAAGGCCGATCGCCCCCGCAAAGATGCTGATATCGGCCACATTAAAAGAAAACGGATTTGTGATGCCACAGCAAGACATGTTCAGAAAATCTGCAACTGCGCCATAAAGAATGCGGTCAACCACATTGCCCAATGCGCCGCCTACCAAAAAACCCGCCGAAATATGCGCAATGCGTGGCATGGGCGCGCGGTGCAGCCAGATCAACACCCCCGCGCAAATGGCCAAGGCCACTGCGATCAGCGCCCAACGTGTGGCGGGGTTGTCGGCGGCCAGCAGGCCAAAGTTCACCCCATAATTCCATGCCATGCGCAGGTTCAAATAGGGCGGGATCACATCCAGCGCGCCCAATTGGGCCAAGTTCAGGTGAAACACCACAAACCATTTGCTGGCCTGATCCAACACAAAAACCACTGCAGCGATGATCAGCGCGATTTTCATATCAATGCCTGAAATGCCGTTGGCCCGTGAACATCATGGCAAGGCCCGCGTCATCGGCGGCTTTGATAACCTCGTCATCGCGCAGCGATCCGCCCGGTTGGATGATTGCCGTGGCCCCTGCCTCGGCAGCGGCGATCAGCCCATCGGCAAAGGGAAAGAACGCATCTGATGCCACAACAGATCCGATCGTGGGGCTTGCAGGCAGGCCCAGCGCATCGGCCATATCTTGCGCCTTGCGCGCGGCAATGCGGGTGCTGTCGATACGGCTCATTTGGCCTGCGCCAATGCCCACAGTCGCACCATCTTTCACATAGATAATTGCATTTGATTTCACATGTTTGGCCACGTTCCATGCGAACAACAAATCGGCCATCTCGGCAGGGGTTGGCGCGCGTTTTGTCACCTGTTTCAGATCGGCAGCTAAGATTTGGCCACTGTCGCGGTCTTGCACCAAAAACCCGCCCGCCACTTGCCGATAGGCCATACCCCCCGCACGCGGGTCGGGCAGGCCGCCCGTGGTCAAAAGGCGCAGGTTTTTCTTGGCCGCAAACACCGCGCGCGCCGCGTCCGAGGCTGAAGGCGCGATCACCACTTCGGTGAAAATCTTTACAATTTCTTCCGCCGTTTCTGCATCAAGCTCTTGATTCAGCGCAATAATACCGCCAAACGCGCTGGTTTGGTCGCAGTTATAGGCCCGCAAATAGGCATCTTTCAGGCTGCGCGCCGTGCCCACGCCGCAGGGATTGGCATGTTTGATGATGGCGCAAGCAGGCCCTGCGCCTGCAAATTCACTCACCAGTTCAAAGGCGGCATCCGTGTCGTTTATATTGTTATAGGACAGTTCTTTGCCCTGCCATTGCTGGGCAGTGGCCACGCCCGCGCGCCCTGATCCATCGGTGTAAAACGCCGCCTTTTGGTGGGGGTTTTCGCCATAGCGTAGTTTTTGCGCCAGCTTGCCGCCAAAGGCGCGGTGCGGTGGAAAGGGCGCATCCAACTGCCCCGCCATCCAATTTGACACCGCTGCATCATAGGCTGCAGTGCGGGCATAGGCCGCCAGCGCCAGCTTTTGCCGAAAGCCAAGGGCAGTTGCGCCATCTTGCGCGCGCATCTGATCCATCAGCCCGCCATAGTCGGCAGGGTCGGTGACCACAGTGACAAAGCGGTGATTCTTTGCTGCGGCGCGGATCATGGCAGGCCCGCCGATATCGATATTCTCGATGCAGGTGGCATGATCGGCCCCGCGCGCCACAGTCGCCTCGAAGGGGTAAAGATTGACGATCAGCAGGTCGATCGGTTCTATCCCATGCGCCGCCATTGCCAGCAAATGTTCGTCATCATCGCGCAGCGCCAAAAGCCCGCCATGCACGTTGGGATGCAGGGTTTTCACCCTCCCGTCCATCATTTCGGGAAAGCCAGTCACATCGGCCACATCGCGCACGGCGATTCCTGCGCTGCGCAACATGCTGGATGTGCCGCCAGTCGAGATCAGCTCTACCCCTTGCGCCGCCAGCGCACGGGCCAATTCCAAAATGCCCGTCTTGTCGGATACAGAAATCAGCGCGCGCCCGATTGGCACTAAGTTTGGCATGGCGGCGGCCTCCTTATCGTTTACAGCGGCGTTGGTTACAGCGGCACAGACAATTCGTCGCGCTCTACATCGCGGATGCCCAGCGGAGTATCCTTTGCCTTCGCCAACGTCCAGCCGATACGCGTGTCTTCATCGCGCGCGCGGCAGGTCAGCACGATCTGTTGTGTCTGGCGCGGGCGCAATCGCGTTTTTTCCAGATAGATCGAAGGTTCCAGCGTCAAGACGGCGCGGCCATCGTGGCGAAACACCCAAATCTCGCCGCTTTTCAGCGCCAAAGACACGGCTTTGCCGCCCATATCCAGCGTGGCGTTCACATCGGGATGCAGATGAAAGCGCACTGTTATCCCGATGCCCTCGACCCAATGGTCAGACAGCACTTTTTCCAAGCGCTTTTTTTCGGGATCAAGCTGCGCCGCCATGCGGTCTAGCCCCGCCAATTTGCGCCCGTCTGGGGTAAGCCAAACTTCGCGCGTATGTGCCAGCCCATGCGATTTTGTCCAGCCATCATGCGTCAGGCTTAGGTGCAGCCCATCGGCCAAAGCGGCCTGTTTCAGATCGCGCACCACCGCACCATCGCCAAAGCTGCTGCCCGCCTCATGGCCGCGCGCGCCCATCATCCGCGATGATGACGATCCTTCCACCGATAGGGCCGAATGGGATGCCGTCGCCCGCCCTGCGCGCCACCAATCCACCCCAAAAGGGCGGCCCGATCCGCAAGATACAATCAGCGGCCTGCGGCCCGAGGTCAGTTCAAATGCCGCCGTCGAGGCATGCCCATTGCCGCCCGCATCGCCTTTGGGCGGCGAGTCTACATCAATAATCACCGAGGTGCGCCCCGCCGACAGCCGTGCAAAGCCCATGCCCACAGTCGGGCCAGTAAACCCTGCCGCCTTAATCCCTGCTGCCGAGAGTGATTGATCCAGCCGCCCTTCGGCCCCGCGCCCACCGCCGTGAAATCGCGCCAGCCCCCCATCGGCGTGGCGCAGCATCCGCAAACACGGCGCGATGCGTTCAATTGCAGCACTCAGCGCGCGCGGTGGCGGGCGGCCCACATTGGCCATCGCATGTTCAGCCCATGTCAGCAGGGTGAACACTTCCAGCAATTCTTCGGGGCTGCGCGTGGCAATTCCGCCATCGGCGGCAATACCCCTGTCACATTCATTGGCAAGCGCAGTTTCAGCCACAGGCACGAATTCGGCCAAACCATCCAAGGACAGCCCTGCATAGATCAGCCCTGTCAGCGCCTCGACTCGGGCAATACCGGGTGGGGTTTTGGACCATTGGCGCGACAGATACATCACTTGCGCCGATGCTTCGGCGAAAAAGCGTGAACTGTCGGTGTTTTTGCGCCCCGTCAGCAGCAATGGCGCATGGTTGACCCAGCGGATCAGGCGGCGACCTGTTAAATCCGCGCTCCACCCATCGCCGCGCCCTGCGCCAAAACGCTTGATCCAATCAAATGTCCATTCTTGCGCCAGTTTGCGTGCGGGGGCATCGCCAACGGCGGCCAGATCATCCAGCCATGCAAAGCCAGTCCGATCATCTGGCAAGGTAAAGGCCGCGGTTGCGCGCGGCATCGGAATATCCCAGATTGACACATTGGGCGCTGTAACCAATTGGCCAGCAATAAAGAAATTGCCCGCCAACAATTGTTTGCCGCGCGCATAAAGACCGATGCTGCGCGGCTCTGGCTGGCTGACAAACCCCTTGGCAACAGGCGCACGCCGCGCCCGCCACATGGCAATGCGCGCGGCTAGCCCGCCAATGCTGTGGGGGGATTGCGTGCTCATTCTGCCCCTATCCTACTGTTACCATACACTTATGCCAGATGATCCACCCGCGCCATGTATTGCGCAAGCGTTTTCACTTGGCCCAGCCAATTTGCCAGCAGTTTCGGCTCGTGCGGGGCGGCGTGAACGCCTGCCGCAATTTCGCCCTTTAGGGCCGAGGTGACGGCAAAGGAAACGGGCATCGACACAAGCCGCGCCATGGCGGAGCCGCGCGCATCCCCCCACGCATCCAGCGCCCAAGTTTCGTGATAGACCGCGCGGCCATCGCGTTCGGCCTTGAGCGAGACAAATAGAACCACGCGGTCAGGCTCACCCGGCGCATAGGAATTAGCAGCCAGAAATTCTGCCGCCATTTCGGCCAGCCGCGCGTCGCCGCTTGGCCCTTCTAGGGTTTCTATCTCGCGGAAGACGGGGGCCCATGCCTGCGCCCAGCCATTCAGCCGAATCGTGCCGCGCACAAAGTCGCGCAGTTTCCATGCAGGATCAAAACGATAATCGGTGATGAACGGGTAACTGTCGCGGTTGGGGTAAACCTCAAAGGATTCGGGGCTGGGCAGCGGCGCCTCATAGGCGGTGATCGCATCCCATGGGCGCGATACCTTTAATTCGGCAAAATCGCGCAAACTGCGCGAAGGGGATCGCAGCGCCTTTAGCACCCCTAACGGGGCCCAAGAAAACTTGTATCGAAACGGGTTTGGGATTTTGGGCACACCGCCGCAATAGGATGTGAAAGAGATAATGTTATCCGCATGATAGCCCGCGCTGGCGCGATAACGGGCCACCAAATCATGCGCCATCAAATGGTCAATTCCGGGGTCAAGCCCCACCTCATTCACCGACACCAGCCCTGCCGATTTGAACGCGCTGTCCAAGGCACGCATTTCTGGCGCGATATAAGATGACGATGCAAAATGCGCCCCTTTTTCAAGGCAAACCTGCGCGATTGAAACATGCTGATCTGCGGGCAGCATCGAGACGGCAATATCGCCCGCCTGCAACGCGTCTTTCAGCGCGGCCAGTGAAAAGGCGCGGATATCAGAGGTTAAATCCCCCACCACATCCCGCGCTTTTTCCACAGTGCGGTTCCAGACCACCACTTGGTGCCCTGCTTCCAGCAAGGCCCGCAATCCTGGGGGCGAGGAAAGCCCCGTGCCGCACCAATGTATTGTCATAACAAATCTCCCTTAGAATCTAGCAATATGTGCAAGAAATTCGGCCCTTGCCCGCGCCCAAACGCCCGCGTCAATCGCCCCAAGCTGGGCCAAAGTCGGCAACAGTTGGGCCGCATAATCAATGCTACTTTCGACTGGCAGCAGCGATGGCAAATTGTCAATCGCGGTGACATCCAGCACAGGCGACTGTGCCACGCGCAGGGCAGGTTCGCGCCATTCGGTTGTGCGGTCATACACTTTGATGGGCGAGAAATCCGAAGTTGGATCGCAGGCAATATCGCCAATCACAGTCAGTTTGCGGCTGGTATCGCCTATTGCATCAGCAGGCACAAACACGGGGCAACCCGGGCGGGCAAGGATGCAATTCAGGAAAATCTCATGCGCCAGAATCTCGGGAAATGGGCCGCCGCTGGCGGTTTCGGCCATGTCCCATTTCGTCACATCCATCCCCATAGCGCCGCACAAATCTGCCGCGCCAGTGCCCACGCGCCCCAAAGCGCCGATGATGATCGCGCGGGGGCGGTTTTTGGCAGGCAGGTCTGCGGTTAAATCAGCCAGCAGCGCTGCCTTGCCCGCATATTTGGAAACAGGCCCCGCAAGCTGGCCCTTTTGCTGGGCGGCCCAACATTTCAGTGCCACCGCAGCGCCAGCATAGCCCGCCCAATAGCCAAAGGCGGCCACGCGGCGGCCATTCTCATCAACCAGATATTCCAAATCATACAGCGTGCCGCCGCCTGCCTTGAACCGCTTTAGCAGCACTTGGCCCGCAGGTTGCCCCTTGTAGGCATGGCCAAACATGATGTGGCGATGGGGCAGAGGCGTGCCATCATCGGGCAGTTCTTTTAGGCCAAAGATAATCGCATCCGCAGGGGCGCTGGGCCATGCGTTTTCGGGTGCAATCGCGCAGCCTGCCGCGATGTAACCACCCAGCGCAATCGCGCGCACCGATGATTTTTCCACTGTCACCGCAATGCCTGCCGCAATCAGCGCAGCGGCACCTTCGGGTGTTAGGCCGACGCGTTCCTCATTTGGCCGCTGTTCGGCCCGCACCCACAGATGGGTCATCGCACTGTCCTTTGATCAAATGATGCGCAGCCAAGATAGCAGAACCCCGCCCAAGGAACAGGGGGCAAAAGCGGCGCTACAGATCGAAGCTGGCGAAAACGGGGGCATGGTCGCTGGGCTGCGTCCAACCGCGCGCGGCGCGCAAAATGCGGCTGGAATGGGCGGCCCCTGCGATATCGCTGCTGGCCCAGATATGATCTAATCTGCGGCCTTTGTCGGCGGCATCCCAATCGGCGGCGCGGTAACTCCACCAGCTGTACAGCCGCCCAGAGGGAATATCGGCGCGGGTGACATCGGCCCAACCGCCCGCCTCCTTCACATCGGTGAAATGCTGCACTTCGATGGGCGTATGGCTGACAATTTTGAGCAGCGCCTTGTGATCCCAAACATCATCTTCGCGCGGGGCAATGTTCAAATCCCCCACCAAAATCGATTTTCGCGGGGTATCTTTGCGGAAATAGTCGCGCATCTGCGTTAAATAATCCAGCTTTTGGCCAAATTTTTCATTTTCCACGCGATCGGGAATATCGCCGCCCGCGGGCACATAGCAATTGTGGATGATGACACCATTATCCAGCCGCGCCGCCACATGCCGCGCATGGCCCAAATCGGCCCAATCCATGCCCCCCGCATCCGCAATTGGGCGTTTGGACAAAATTGCCACCCCATTATAGCCCTTTTGCCCGCGCGCAACCATATGGGTGTAACCCAGCGCGGCAAAGCCTTCGGTTGGGATTTTGTCGACAGGGCTTTTGCATTCTTGCAGGCACAAGATATCAGGCCCCTCCTCGCGCAGCAGCTTTAGTACCAAGTCTTCGCGCAAGCGCACCGAATTGATATTCCATGTGGCTAGGGTGAATGCCATCTGCGCCTCCTGTTTGCCGCTTTATGAGGGCAGGCTTTGGCGCACTCAAGGGGGATATGGCAGGCTTGGCCAAAAGAAACCCAGCCATAGGGCTGGGCCAGTCAAACAGGGAGGTGGAAGTATATTCGCATCTTTTGTGGTAACTGTGCAGGGGTTACGCAAAATCTAGGCAGGTTTGAGTCTTTTGCGCAACACCCTAGGGTTGAATAAAAAAGCCAGGCCCGAAGGCCTGGCCAGTTCAACAGGGAGGAGCCGCATCATAACCCCGGTGCGGCGAGGGGAAGGAAAAACATGACTTAGTCACCAGCGCGGCCAAAACCGCAGGGGGGGGGTTGGTTTTCAACCACGCTGGTAGGACTGTTATGGCGTGTCACTGTGGCAGAATAATGAACAATTCAGGGTCATTTCGCGGCTTTGGGAAACATTACGACACCAAACGATAGCCCCCACTTTCCGTAACCAGCAGGCGCGCATTGCTGGGGTCGGTTTCGATTTTTTGGCGCAGGCGGTAAATATGGGTTTCCAGAGTGTGGGTTGTCACCCCCGCGTTATAGCCCCAAACCTCGTGCAGCAGCACATCGCGTGCAACCACGCCTGATTGGGCGCGATACAGATATTTCAGGATATTGGTTTCCTTTTCGGTCAACCGCACCTTCTTGTCTTTGGCATCCAGTAGCAGCTTTTGCGCGGGTTTGAACGTGTACGGCCCCAGTTGGAACACCGCATCTTCCGAATGTTCATGCTGGCGCAATTGCGCGCGAATACGCGCCAGCAGCACGGGAAATTTGAACGGCTTGGCAACATAATCATTCGCGCCCGCGTCCAGCCCAAGGATGGTGTCGCTGTCGGTATCATGCCCCGTGAGCATGACAATCGGCGTTTTCACGCCCGATTTGCGCATCAGACGGCACAGT
This sequence comes from Rhodobacter sp., assembly GCA_027490955.1. Classification (GTDB taxonomy): domain Bacteria; phylum Pseudomonadota; class Alphaproteobacteria; order Rhodobacterales; family Rhodobacteraceae; genus Cypionkella. The sequence goes on along the minus strand of JAIXXB010000004.1, from coordinate 17,781 downwards.
TCGCGCCCGTCCGTATCGGGCAAGTCAATGTCCAGCAGAATCAGGTCAAACTGGCCTTGGCGGATTTTCTCCATTCCTTCGGCGCCGTTTGCGGCCTCGTAAACATCGAAATCCTCGGTCATCAGCAATTGCTCGCCCAAGGCGTCGCGCAGATCGTCGTCATCGTCGACCAGCAGTATTTTGCGCAATGTCGGCATATAGCCTCCTGTGTGTTGCACGTTGCGGCCAAGATGGGGCGCAGGCGGCGGTGTTGCAAGAAGTCTGCCCGCGCCTCACGCGCTTGTGTCAAAAACGCGGGCAATGTTTCAATTCTGCCCGCAATGCCCTATGAAATGTTTCATGACATTGACCTTGTCCATCACCGAAAAATTGGCCCGCGCGCGCAGTGACTTGCGCCTTGGCTTGCCTGTTGTGCTGACAGGGCAGGGCAGATCGATGCTGGCCGCCGCGATCGAGGTGCTGACCCCCCAGCGTTTGGCCGATTTGCGCGCTTTGGGTGCGGGTGAGGTGGCGCTGACGGCGCGGCGGGCGGAAACACTGAAAACCGCCGCTTATGATGGTCATTTGGCCCGTATCGCCCTGCCGCTGGATGCTGATTGCCGCTGGCTGCGCGCATTGGCCGACCCTGCGGAAGATTTATCGCACCCGATGAAAGGGCCGCTGAGCAGCCTTCGCGGCGGCGATGCTGGCCTGCACCGCATTGCCATTGCACTGGCGAAAGAGGCGCAGTTGCTGCCCGCCGTTCTGATGATTCCTGTGGAAAATGGCCCTGACTTTGCGCGCGCGGCGCAGCTTTCGCTGATCTCGCACGCTGAGGCGCAGGATTTGGGCCGCCTTGCGCCGCTGACATCGGTCATTTCGGCGCGTTTGCCCATGGCAGCCTCCGAGGCAGGGCGCGTGCATATCTTCCGTCCCGATGATGGCGGGGTGGAACATTACGCCATTGAAATTGGCCGCCCAGACCGCGCGGCCCCTGTGCTGGCGCGCCTGCATTCGGCCTGTTTTACGGGCGATGTTTTGGGCAGTTTGAAATGCGATTGCGGCCCACAATTGCGCGCCGCCTTGGCCCAAATGGGTGCGGACGGCGCGGGTGTGCTGCTGTATCTTAACCAAGAGGGGCGCGGCATTGGCCTTGCCAATAAGATGCGCGCCTATTCGCTGCAAGATCAGGGGTTTGACACAGTGCAGGCGAATCACCGACTGGGGTTTGAAGATGATGAGCGCGATTTCCGCATTGGGGCAGAGATTTTGCGCAAAATGGGCTTTGCTGCCGTGCGCCTTTTGACCAATAACCCCCGCAAGGTGGATATGCTGGCTGCACATGGCATTCAGGTGGCGGCGCGCGTGCCGCTGCGCGTAGGCCAAACCGCGCAAAACCGCGACTATCTGGCGACCAAGGCCGCAAAATCGGGGCATTTGCTGTGAAACCATCCGATTTGGTTGTCAGCCGCTGGGGCGCGCGGTTTATGGGACGGCGATTTGCCTGCACCATTGGGCGCGGCGGCGTGCGCGTTGACAAACGCGAAGGCGATGGGGCCACGCCAGTGGGCACGCACCGATTTATCGGCATGCTCTATCGGCCAGATCGCATGACGCGCCCCGCGGATTGGGCCTTGCCCATTGGGCCGCTGGATGGGTGGTCAGACGATCCGCAAGACGATGATTACAACAGCATGATCCGCCTGCCCCACGCCTTTTCGCACGAAAAACTGCGCCGCGCTGATCCGATGTATGATCTGATTCTGCTGACCGATTGGAACTGGCCTGATGCCCGTGCTGGGTGCGGGTCAGCCATTTTCGTGCATCAGTGGCGCAGGCCCCATGCGCGCACGGCGGGATGCGTGGCCTTTGCGCGCAAAGATTTGCTGTGGATTGCGCAGCGCATCCAGCACCAATCGCGGCTGATTATTCTGCCTTAATGTGCCTCTTTGGCAGGGCGCGCGCCAAAAATTGCGCTGCCCACCCGAATATGCGTGGCCCCCAGCGCAATCGCCGCCGCAAAATCGCTGCTCATCCCCATGGACAGGCCCGCCAGCCCATTTCTGGCGGCCATCTCGCCCAGCATTTTGAAATGAGGGGCAGGGTTTTCGCCATCGGGCGGAATGCACATCAATCCGATGGGGGATAAAGCCATCTTGCGACATTCGGTTATGAATCCGTCCAGATCATCGGGCAGGATACCTGCCTTTTGCGGCTCTGCCCCTGTGTTGACTTGGACAAACAATTCGGGACAGGCCCCGCGCGCCTGTGCCAAACTGGCCAGCTTTTGCGCCAGCGAGGGGCGGTCAAGGCTGTGAATGGCGTCGAATAACTCTACCGCTTGTTTGGCCTTGTTGGTTTGCAGGGGGCCAATCATAGCCACGTTTATGCCCGCCCCATATTCTGCGCGCAGATCGGGCCATTTGGCGGCGGATTCTTGCACGTAATTTTCGCCGTAATGCAGATGCCCTTGGCCCAGCACCGCGCGCAACCGATCCATCGGCTGCAGTTTGGATACGGCAATCAGGGTGATACCCGCCGCATCGCGCCCCGCTTTGGCGGCAGCATCGCGTACAGCAGCGGTGATTTCGGGCAAGGGCATGGTTGGCCTTTCAAACGCATTCATCAAATGAAAAAGGCGGGCCAATTGGCCCGCCCTTCCCATAGAGGTTGTTCTAAGATTAGAACGACATCTTTGCGCCCAAGAAGGCCGATTCCGACTCGTGCAGACCAGCTTCAACAGCCAAGCCATTGCCCAGATCGTAACCAGCGGTCACTTCCCAAACGCTGTCTTGGTCGATTTCTGCGTTAACCGACAGACCGTTTGCTTCGTAGCCAGCCGACACGGTGTACTCGTCATCCGTGTTGATTTCCAAGCCAACCGACACGCCGTTTGCAGCGTAGCCCAGGTTCACAGTTGCAACTTCGTCGTTGTCCAAGCTCAGACCAGCGGTGACAGCGTCAAAGGTGCCTTCTGCCGAGACGTCCCAAGCTTCGGTCGACTCGTCAAAGTTTGCGCCCAGATCGAAGTTAGCTACAGTGTAGCCCAGTTGCAGCGACGAGGTGCCGCCGTCGATGTCGGTGCGCAGACCAATCGAGAAGTCACCGATCGTGTGGGTGTATTCTACGTCATGATCTTCGAAAGCGTCGTCATGGTAGTCATCAAAGCCGTCGATCGAGAATGCAACGCGGCCGAAGTCGCCCGAGATGAACACTTCTGGATTACCAAACACGCCATCTTCTGCGTCGATCGAGCTAGCATCGCCGTCGAAGTCAAAGGTTTCGCCCGAGGTCACGTCGAACGACGCACCAAAGGAAACACCCGAATCCGACTCGGCGGTTGCAGCTACGCCCAAGTTAAAGGAGGTGTAGGTGTCGAAGTCGGCGCCGTTTACCGAAGCGAAACCAGCAGTTGCTTCACCGGTGAAGGCGATTTCTGCTGCTGCGTAGCCAGCAGTCATCCCAAGGATGGTGGTGGCAAGAAGTACTTTTTTCATGTCTTTTCCCTCGTGTATATCAAAGGTGGGGCCCAAATCAGGGGAATCCGATTTGGGTATGCAGTCTGTTTCCACTTTCCCCCGACCATTTGCAACGAACTCTGCGGATTTTTGGCCAAACACGCCAGCGATGGTGCAGTCTTGCCACAGTGTTGCCATCGGGGCGGCACATTTTGCGCGCGCGGGCCATCCGTTAGAGAGGGCGAAAAGCCTTGGCAGGCTAGGCAGGCTGCGATACACAAGGCGAGATGTTCATCTGGGGGGTGGCGCTGTGCTGCAGGGACTGGCCAAAATTACACTTATCACGGCGACTTGCCTGTCTTTGGCGGGCTGCGGCGCGCAGACTGGCGGGCTGGCTTTGGGGCAGGCGGGTGGTGGCGGCGTGGCCGCTGATGCCGCTGCGGCCAAGGCGGGAATTGATACCAGTAAACCGCGTGCGACCATTTGGGATGTGTTTTCCAATGCGGAAAACCCCAATAAAATTGTGAATGTGAATAAGTATATTTGGAACGCCTCGCTGGATGTTCTGAACTTTCTACCCATCGAATCAGTTGACCCGTACACTGGGGTGATTGTGACGGGTTATGGCGTGCCGCCTGGCGGTGGCCGCGCCTACCGCGCCACTATCTTGGTGCAGGATCCTGCTTTGGATGCGCGCAGCCTGAAACTCAGCTTGCAAACCAAAGGCGGCAGTGCCGTGGCCCCTGCCACCCTGCGCGCTGTTGAAGATGCAATTCTGTCGCGGGCGCGCCAATTGCGTATTGCCGATAGTAAGCTGTAATTTCACGCCCCAAAATCGAACTGGGCCATCTGGCCTTGCCGTCCTTCGCGGTGTATTTCGGCGGCAAAAGTAGCAAAAGGCCGCCAAATGTCGCGTTACGAGCCCAAATCGATTGAAACCAAATGGCAGGCCGCGTGGGATGCCGCTGGCGCGTTTACCGCGCGGCGCGACCCTGCGCGGCCCAAGTATTACGTTTTGGAGATGTTCCCCTATCCTTCGGGGCGCATCCATATGGGCCATGTGCGCAATTACACCATGGGCGATGTGGTGGCGCGTTACAAATCGGCGCGTGGCTTTTCCGTTTTGCACCCGATGGGTTGGGATGCCTTTGGTATGCCTGCCGAAAATGCTGCGATGGAACGCGGCGGCCATCCAAAAGATTGGACATATGGCAATATCGCCGACATGCGCGCGCAGATGAAACCGCTGGGCCTGTCGATTGATTGGTCACGCGAATTTGCCACCTGCGATCCAGACTATTACGGCCAGCAGCAGGCGATGTTCCTTGATATGATGGCCGCAGGGCTGGTGTATCGCAAGAATGCGGTCGTCAACTGGGACCCTGTCGATATGACAGTGCTGGCCAATGAACAGGTGATCGATGGCAAAGGCTGGCGGTCTGGTGCGCAGGTGCAGCGGCGTGAATTGACGCAATGGTTCTTCAAAATTTCGGATTATTCGGGCGAACTTTTGGCCGCTTTGGATGGGTTGAAAGACTGGCCCGAAAAAGTGCGAATCATGCAGGCGAATTGGATTGGCAAATCCCAAGGTCTGCAATTTGCCTTTCATACAGTCGGCGCGCCTGCGGGGTTTGATACCCTGCCCGTTTACACCACCCGCCCCGATACGCTGATGGGCGCAAGTTTTGCCGCTATTTCGCCCGACCATCCGCTGGCCAAAGCGCTAGAGGCAACAAACCCCGCAATTGCAGATTTTGTCGCCGAGTGTCGCAAGGTTGGAACCAGCGCCGAGGCGTTGGAAACCGCCGAAAAGGTAGGCATGGATACGGGGATTCGGGTGAAGCATCCGCTTGATCCCAATTGGGAATTGCCCGTTTACATCGCCAATTTCATCTTGATCGATTATGGCACAGGCGCGATTTTTGGCTGCCCTGCGCATGATCAGCGCGATTTTGAATTTGCCAGCAAATATGGCTTGGCCATTAAATCTGTGTTCATTGCTGAAGGGGCCGCAGATGCCCCCTTGGCCGAAGCTTTTGTGCCGATGAAATCCGAACCCGTGCGCTATATTCGCGGCTTTGCAGGTGAGTCTGTGCAAACGGGCGAGGCGGCCATTGCTGCCGCCATTACCCATGCCGAATCAAACGGCTATGGCAAAGGCGTCACCCAATACCGCCTGCGCGATTGGGGCATTTCGCGCCAACGCTATTGGGGTTGCCCGATCCCCGTGGTGCATTGCGATACCTGCGGCGTGGTGCCTGAAAAGAAAGAGAATCTGCCCATCGAACTGCCTTACGATGTCACTTTTGACATTCCTGGCAACCCGCTGGATCGCCACCCGACTTGGCGCAAATGCCCCTGCCCATCCTGCGGCGCGCCCGCACGGCGCGAAACCGATACGATGGACACGTTTATGGATTCGTCTTGGTATTATGCCCGCTTTACCGCGCCGCGCGCCACAACGCCCACCGATGCCGCCGAAGCGGATTATTGGATGAACGTCGATCAGTATATCGGCGGGATCGAACACGCGATTCTGCACCTGCTGTATTCGCGATTCTTCGCCCGCGCGATGGTGAAAACGGGGCATTTGCCGCCCAAGGCGATTGAACCGTTCAACGCGCTGTTCACCCAAGGCATGGTCACGCACGAGATTTATCTGACCCGCGACGGGCAGGGCCGCCCTGTCTATCACCTGCCCGAAGATGTAACCGATGGCCGCCTGAAAGATGGCACTGCGGTGGAAATCATCCCCTCGGCCAAAATGTCGAAATCCAAGAAAAATGTCGTCGATCCGATGAACATTATCGAAAGTTTTGGCGCAGATACGGCGCGCTGGTTTGTCATGTCTGACAGCCCGCCCGAACGCGATGTGGAATGGACATCTTCGGGGGCCGAGGCTGCGCATAAACATTTGTCCCGCGTTTGGAATCTCTGCGCCCGTATCGGCGAAATGCCCGAAGGTTTTCTGGGCGAGGGGGACGATGATATCGCCCGCGCCACGGCACGCGCCGTGCATGAAGTGACCCAAGGCATTGAATCCTTTGCCTTTAACAAGGCGATTGCCAAGCTGTATGAATTCACCAACACTTTGTCCAAGGCGAACGGATCGCGCGATGCGATGCGCGCAGCTATGCGGACAATGGCGCAACTGATGCAGCCGATGGTTCCCCATATCGCCGAATCGATCTGGGCCTATCAGGGCGGGCAGGGATTGTGCGCGCAGGCCCCTTGGCCTGTGGCAGACCCTGCGCTGCTGGTGGATGATCGGGTGACGCTGCCCATTCAAATCAACGGCAAACGCCGCGCCGAAATCACTGTTCCTGCGGATATGCCTGCTGGCGAAATTGAAAAAGTCGCACTTGCCGATCCTGCCGTGGTCAAATTCCTTGATGGCGCGGCGGTCAAGAAAATCATCGTTGTGCCGAGGCGGATCATCAATGTCGTTGCTTAACCCACGTCTTTTGCTGGCTTTCACGCTGGCCCTTGGCCTTGCAGCCTGCGGGTTCACCCCCGCTTTTGGCCCAGCAGGCCCCGCAACCGCCCTGCGCGGCACCATCGCGCTGGCCGACACCAATTCGCGCGATGGGTTCGAATTCATCAAACGGATGGAAGAACGTCTTGGCCGCGCAACTGCGGCCCGCTTTGATTTAGATTATCAGATTTCCTCGGAAAAAACCAGTCTTGGCTTTACCCCCGATGGTGCAATCACCAGATTTAACCTAGCAGGAACAGTGACTTGGACATTGAAAGACCGCGCTACGGCGCAGGTTGTGGCGAATGGTGTGGAACAAAACTTTACCGCATGGTCGGCCACGGGTGTGACGATAGCTGCCGTAAATGCCGAATCTGATGCCAAAGCGCGGCTGATTCGGATTTTGGCCGATCAGGTGATCCAGCGGCTTATTGCCCTTTCGCCTCAACTGACGGCGGGCGAATGAAACTGGCAGGGATCGAGGCAAGCCGCTATTGCGCGCGCCCCGATCCTGCCCGCGCGGGGCTGTTGATATTTGGCGCAGATGCGATGCGCGTTGCGCTGAAACGGGCCGAGGCGATTGCCGCCCTAATTGGCCCTGACGGCGCGGCTGAAATGCGCCTGTCGCGCATGGCTGGCAGTGATTTGCGCAAAGATCAGGCGCGCCTGACCGATTCGCTGCGCGAGACGGGGTTTTTTGCAGGCCCGCGCGTGGTGTTTGTGGAAGAAGCCACCGATGGGCTGACCGATGCCTTTGCCGCTGCCCTTGCCGATTGGCGCGCAGGGGATGCCAATTTAATCGTCACCGCTGGCAACCTGACGGGCAAATCCGCGCTGAAAACTTTGTTTGAAAAGGCCCCGAACGCGGTGTGTATCGGCCTGTATGATGACCCGCCGACCCGCGAAGAAATCGAATCAGAACTTGCCCGTGCGGGGCTGACGCAGATATCGCCGCCCGCCATGGCAGATCTGACCACCCTTGCCCGCGCGTTAGACCCGGGTGACTTTCGCCAGCTTTTGGAAAAGGTCGCGCTGTATAAGCATGGCGATTCCACCGCCCTAACCCCCGCTGAAGTGGCCGATTTGGCCCCGATGACCATCGAAACCGAAGTGGATGATTTGCTGGCCGCGGTGGCGGACCGCAAGGCGCATGCTATAGGCCCGCTGTTGCGCCGATTGGAGGGGCAGGGCATTGCGCCCGTCACCCTGTGCATCGGCGCGCTGCGGCATTTTCGCGGCCTTCACACTGTGGCCACGGACAAGGGCGGCATTCAAAACGGCCTGCTGCGCGCCCGCGCATTTGGCCCGCGCCGCGATGCTATGGCGCGCCAAGCGGGCAGTTGGGGCGCTGGTAAATTGGAAGATGTGCTGCGCGTTTTGGTCGATACGGATCTGACGCTGCGCAGCGCATCGCGCGCGCCTGCCATGGCTGTCATCGAACGCGCTTTTATTCGCATTGCCATGATGAAAGGCTGACCATGCCCGCGCCCGAATCGTTGAACCCGCTGGCAACCCTGTGCCGCAAACATCCCACGTTAGAGGCGCAGGTGATTTGGGCCGAAGGCGGCGATTGGCAGCCGCAAGAGGATGACGATGCAGGGCTGGATGGTGAAGAAATCGCCTTTTACGCCGAGGGTATGGTGCTGGAAGGCTATGCCTGTGCATGGCAAGTCTTGGGGATCGGCGCGCCCGAATTCGTGCGCCTGTTCTTTTGGATGGGCGATATGCCGCCCTTGCCCAGCGATCCTGACTTGATCACGCAGGGCAGCACGTCTGCCTAACCCTGCGCAAAAAATTGCCAATCTGCATAGGCGCCGCCGAAAAGCTTGAAAAATTATGCCCGAATCGTTAAGAGCGTGGCACACAGATCAGGGGCGCATCCGCGCAACTTGGCGAATGAGGCAGAGCATGACACAGACACTTTTGCGCCGCGCAGGGCTTGCGTTGGTTTTTGCGGTTATGGGCAGCGGTGCCATGGCTGGCCCTATCGAAGCGGCCTGCAATCGGTCTGATCGCGGCGCGGCAAACCGCGCGGTGTGCAACTGCATCCAGCAAGTCGCCAATATGACGCTGGCAGGGTCAGATCAGCGCCGCGCTGCCGCATTTTTCCAAAACCCAGAAAAGGCGCAATCGGTGCGCCTGTCCGATTCGAACCGCGACGATGCGTTTTGGGAAAGATACACGCAGTTTGGCGCCTATGCCGAACAATATTGTGCAGCCAATTCCTAGATGTGCGGCATTTGCGGCAAGCCCGCCATCGCGCGGCGAATCGCCTCTTTGATCTGCGCGGCCATATAATCGGTGAACAGGCCAACTTTGGGGTCTTTCAGGCGGCGGTCTGGAAACAGGCAGCACAATTGCGTGGGCAGGGGCGGGGTGGCCGTGGCCACGGGAACCAAGCGGCCCTCGCGCAGATGATCGGCCACTTCGAAAATGGGTTTTAGAACAATACCGCGCCCATCCAGCGCCCATCCTGTCAGGACATCCCCATCATCCGATTCATAAGGCCCTGAAATATCATATCTTTTTGGCCCATCGGGCGTTTGCAGCGCCCATTGAAATTCCTTTGCGCCGGGAAAGCGCAGGTTCAAACAGGCATGATTATCGCCCACCAGCGCGGCCCCATCCACAGGGTTGCCCCGCGCCGCAATATAGGCAGGGGCGGCGCATAGAATGCGCGGGCAATCGACGATATGGCGCAGCTTTAGCGTGCTGTCTTCCAAAACCCCCATGTGAAAGGCCAAATCCAACCCTTCCGAGGTGACATCAATCAATCGATCTGACAGGCGCAGCCGCACGTCAATTTGTGGATAAAGATCTTTGAATGCAGGCACATAAGGCGCAATGAACCGCCGCCCTATCCCCAAGGGGGCCGCCACAAAAATCGTGCCGCGCGGGTTTTGCGCCGCCCCTGAAATGGCCTGCTCGGCCTCGGCAATCGCATCTAAAATCTTTAGCGCACCATCGTAAAACAACCGCCCATTTTCTGTGGGATGCAGACTGCGCGTGGTGCGCGAAAATAGCCGCACGCCCAGATGTTTTTCCAATTCTGACACCCGGGCCGAGGCGACAGCCGGCGAGGTGCGTTGATCGCGCGCCGCCGCCGACATCGACCCCAGTTCATACACGCGCACAAACATCTTAATCGTGGCGACATATGACATGGCTTCGCCCCCATTTTCACAAAGCGTTTGAAAGTATTCTGCGCCATTTCAGCATTAACACGAGGGCGCTGTCCAGTATAGCCTACCAAAAACAGGAGGCGGGTCATGTATGACTGGGTGGTGATGTGGGAATGGGTGGAAATTGGTGTACGCTGGCTGCATGTCATCACCGCCATCGCATGGATTGGATCATCCTTTTATTTCATCGCGCTGGATCTTGGCCTGCACCGTGATCGGGGCCTTGCCTCTGGCGCGGATGGTGAAGAATGGCAGGTGCATGGCGGCGGGTTTTACCACATTCAAAAATACCTTGTTGCCCCTGCATCCATGCCCGACCACCTTGTCTGGTTCAAATGGGAAAGCTATTCCACTTGGCTGACGGGCTTTGCCATGTTGGTGCTGGTTTATTATTTAGGATCAGACCTTTACCTTATTGATCCTGCTGTGATGGCGCTGACTGCGCCCCAAGCAATCGCCATATCTATGGCCAGCCTTGCCTTTGGCTGGATCGTCTATAACAGCCTGTGCCGCGCCTTTGTGAATGCCGATCAAACCCTGCTGATGGTGGCGCTGTTCGGGGTGCTGGTGGCTATGGCATGGGGATATACGCAGGTATTTTCGGGCCGCGCGGCGCTGCTGCATCTGGGGGCATTTACCGCCACGATCATGTCGGCCAATGTGTTTTTCATCATCATGCCCAATCAGCGCATCGTGGTGGCCGATCTGAAAGCAGGTCGCAAGCCAGACCCGAAATATGGCAAAATCGCCAAACAGCGCAGCACCCATAACAATTACCTGACGCTGCCTGTTGTGTTCTTGATGCTGTCCAACCACTATCCCTTGGTGTTTGCGACGCAGTATAACTGGGTCATCGCCAGCTTGATTTTCCTGATGGGCGTGACCATTCGCCATTGGTTCAACACAAAGCACGCCCGCAAAGGCAACCCGCATTGGACGTGGTTTGTAACTGCCGTTTTGTTCCTGTTGATCGCGTGGTTGTCCACCGCACCGCAGCGCCATATGGCCGAAGATACCGCCCTGCGCGGCCCCGCGCTGACCTATGCCAGCGCCACAGGCTTTGACCATGTGGTCAGCATCGTGCAGGGGCGCTGCAGCATGTGCCACGCGGCGCAGCCTGTTTGGGAGGGCATCCCTTGGGCGCCCAAAGGCGTGGTGCTGGAAACCCCCACCCAAATCGCCGCCGAGGCGCGGCGCATTTACCTGCAAGCGGGCCTAAGCCATGCCATGCCCCCCGCCAATCTGACCTATATGGAACCCGCCGAGAGGCAGGCGATTGTCGATTGGTTTCAGCGGGCAGGGCAGGGCACAGACAGTTGACCCTGCATTGACATAAGCCCCCCCAGCCCCCACTTTATCACCAGCGAAGGGGGCGGCATGATGGAACCTACAGATTTTCTGGGCGCGAATGCAGTTTTTCTGATTCTGGCGATTTTTGTGATCGTCTCGATCAGCAAGGCGGTGCGAATCGTGCCGCAAAGCCAGAAATATGTGATCGAGCGCTTTGGCCGCCTGCGCGCCGTTTTGGGGCCAGGGATTAACTTTATCGTCCCCTATATCGATGTGGTCGCGCATAAGGTGTCTATTCTGGAACGCCAGCTTCCCACCGCCCATCAAGATGCGATCACCACCGATAACGTCTTGGTCAAAGTGGAAAGTTCGGTTTTTTATCGCATCACCGAACCCGAAAAAACCGTTTACCGAATCCGCGATGTTGATGCAGCCATTGCCACCACTGTGGCGGGGATTGTGCGCAGCGAAATCGGCAAGATGGAGTTGGATCAGGTACAATCGAACCGCAACGAATTGACCGCCAACATCCGCACCCATGTGCGCGAGATGGTCGAAGATTGGGGGATCGAGGTGACGCGGGCCGAGATTTTGGATGTGGCGCTGGACGATGCCACCCGCCACGCCATGTTGCAGCAATTGAATGCCGAACGGGCGCGGCGCGCACAAGTGACTGAAGCCGAAGGGAAAAAGCGCAGCGTCGAATTGAATGCCGATGCCGAACTCTACGCCGCCGAACAGTCGGCCAAGGCCCGCCGCATTCTGGCCGATGCCGAGGCTTATGCCACAGGCGTGATTGCGGGCGCGATTGCCGAAAACGGGCTGGAAGCGGCGCAATATCAAGTGGCCCTGAAACAAGTCGAGGCGCTGACGCTGGTTGGCCAAGGCGCGGGCAAGCAAACAATTATCGTTCCAGCGCAGGCGCTTGAAGCCTTTGGCGATGCTTTCAAAATGCTGAAAGGACGCGGATGATGTGGGCGGTTTGGTGGGTTTGGATCGTGATGGGCTTTGCCCTTGGCGTGCTTGAGGTATTGGCCCCAGGTTTCATTTTTCTGGGATTTGCCATCGGCGCGGTTGCCACGGGGCTGCTGGTTGCCATCGGCATCTCTGGCAGCCTGCCGATGCTGCTGTTGATTTTTGCCCTGCTGTCCTTTGTCGCGTGGCTGGGACTAAGGCGCGTGTTTGGGCGCCTGAACCGGCAAGTCAAGCTGTGGGACCGCGATGTAAACGACAATTAGCGGCGAGATATTCATTTTTGTATGGCTGGCCCATACATTTTTGAATATCTCAGCGTGCTACTCGCAATCGGCGAAGGGTTCAAACTGGATATCTGCGGCCACCATCTCGCCCAAGTCGGCTTGGGGCGTCGCAGATCGGAATATCCGCCTTTCGTAAAACACTGTCTCTGGCAATCTTTGGTTTTTGCCACTTAAGCACAGCATCAATTCGCTAAAGTTTTGACCCGCGCTTAAACTTTCTGGCGCATCGACAGTTGCGCTCTCACCAGCAAGAACAAAAACGCTGGAGTTGTCCAGTAGTTCGCCATCCACAAAGAATTTGATTGAAAAATCCACGCGCCCAGGGCTGTCATTGCTGAATAAGAAATAGCTGGGAAATCCTTGTAGGCCCACTTGCCCAAATTGATAACTGATCCAACTGGGAATCGCGGCCGCCAGTTTTGCCGTGTTGTCCGCCGTTGCGCCCGTGTTTTCCGCCGTTTCAGCGCTGCTTTCTTTGATTGCAGCCACATCTGCGCCCGTTTGCTGCATCAGTTTCAGCACTTCTGCCCCATAATCGGCGACAGACGCGGGGTGGATAAAGGCATAAATCGCGGCAAGTAACCCGCAGACGGCAGCAAAATTTGCGCCCACTTGCAGGGCGCTTGCGACGGATTTGCCAAGGCTCAAAATGCTAAATTTCATGAGGCCCTCCAAATTTTGAGACAGTTTTATCGGCAAAAGCTGGGCTGTAAACTTTTATCTCCGCCGCCGCGCTTTTCCGCCCCTTTGCCCCGCGCGTCCTGCTGTGCTGCGCCCTGCCATGGCAACGGCCTCTTCCACCGCCTCTTCAATCACCGATTGGCGCGCCAACGGGTCATCGGCAATGGCAAGTTCGACCGCCTCTAGCCGTTTAACCTCGTCGCGCAACCGCGCGGCTTCTTCAAATTCCAGATTCTCGGCAGCTTTGCGCATTTTGATGCGCAGGCCGTCCAGATGGGCGGCCAGATTGCTGCCGATCATCGGCTTATCCACCTTGGCGGTGATCCGCGACTGGTCGGTGTCGCCCTGCCACATATTGTGCAGCACATCATCGACATTCTTGCGAATAGTGGTGGGAGTTATGCCGTGTAAGGTGTTGTAAGCAATTTGTTTTTCGCGGCGGCGGTTTGTCTCGCCAATGGCGCGTTCCATACTGCCTGTGATGCGGTCAGCATACATAATCACCCGCCCATCGGCATTGCGCGCCGCGCGGCCGATGGTTTGAATAAGCGATGTCTCTGACCGCAGGAAGCCCTCTTTATCGGCATCCAAAATCGCCACAAGCCCGCATTCAGGAATATCCAACCCTTCGCGCAACAGGTTGATGCCGACCAAAACATCAAAGGCGCCCAACCGCAAATCACGCAGGATTTCAATACGTTCGATCGTGTCAATATCGCTGTGCATATAGCGAATGCGGATGCCTTGTTCGTGGAAATATTCGGTCAAATCTTCGGCCATACGCTTGGTCAATGTGGTGACCAAAGTCCGCAGGCCAGCGGCGGCCACGCGGCGGATTTCATCAAGCAAATCATCAACTTGCATTTCCACTGGGCGGATTTCTATTTGCGGATCAATCAGGCCCGTGGGGCGGATCACCTGTTCGGTAAACACACCGCCCGTTTGCTCTAGCTCCCATTTGGCGGGGGTGGCGGATACGAATACAGTTTGGGTGCGCATCGCATCCCATTCTTCAAATTTCAGCGGGCGATTGTCCATGCAAGACGGCAGGCGGAATCCGTGTTCGGCCAGCGTCATTTTGCGGCGGAAGTCACCCTTATACATTGCGCCGATCTGCGGCACAGACACATGCGATTCGTCTGCAAAAACAATGGCATTGTCGGGGATGAATTCAAACAGGGTGGGCGGCGGCTCGCCCGGGGCGCGGCCGGTTAGATAGCGCGAATAGTTTTCGATTCCGTTGCAGATTCCCGTCGCCTCTAGCATTTCCAAATCAAAAGACGTGCGCTGTTCCAGACGCTGCGCCTCTAGCAATTTGCCGCTGGCGACCATCAGATCCAACGTCTGGCGCAACTCTTTCTTAATGCCCTGAATCGCCTGTTGGATCGTGGGGCGCGGGGTGACGTAATGCGAATTGGCATAGATGCGAATTTGGTCAAAGCTGCCTGTTTTAGCCCCTGTCAGTGGGTCAAATTCGGTAATGGATTCAAGTTCTTCGCCAAAAAAGGAAAAGCGCCACGCCACATCTTCAAGATGGGCTGGCCAGACCTCTAGGCTATCGCCGCGCACGCGAAAATTTCCGCGCTGAAAGCCTGCTTCGTTGCGCTTATAGGCTTGGGCCACCAATTCGGCCAAAACTTTGCGCTGGTCATAAGATTGGCCAACAACCAAATCCTGCGTCATCGCCGAATAGGTTTCGACCGAGCCAATACCATAAATGCAGGACACCGAGGCGACGATGATGACATCATCGCGTTCCAGCAGCGCCCGCGTGGCCGAATGGCGCATGCGGTCGATCTGCTCGTTAATTTGGCTTTCTTTTTCGATAAAGGTATCGGTGCGCGGCACGTAAGCTTCGGGTTGGTAGTAATCATAGTATGATACGAAATATTCTACCGCGTTATCGGGAAAAAACCCTTTGAATTCAGCATATAGCTGGGCGGCAAGGGTTTTGTTGGGGGCCAGAATAATCGCAGGGCGCTGCGTTTCTTCGATCACGCGGGCCATGGTAAAGGTTTTGCCCGTGCCCGTTGCGCCCAGCAACACTTGGTTCATCTCGCCGCTTCGCACACCGCCCGCCAATTCGGCAATGGCTGTGGGCTGGTCACCCGCCGCCTGAAACTGGGTTTTCAGCACAAATTTCTTGCCGCCTTCTAGTTTGGGGCGGGTCAATACATCGGGGCGTTCGGATAGGGCGTTGGTATTGTTGTGGGGCATCATGATTCCCTTTGGTGGCAATCTATTCTGTTTTTGTTCACGGGGAAGGGGGGATTGTGCAAGATTTAACCCCTGCTGACAAAGTCTAAAGAAATGCGGTGCAATTTTAGCGAATATTTGAGTGGCATATAAATCTTTTTAGTTGCATGCGGGCGAATCGTGGGGCAGAGTGCATGGGCAAGCAGTAGTACCGCTGTCGGCCTACCGCACCACCCACCCCACCCACACTCCCCGTGGTGGGTCGACAGCACCTTCTACCGCCGCGCCCCTTTCCCAACCTGATGCAATTTGTGGTGGCCAGTGAAACTGGCGCTGAAGAATCAGCGTTGTGAAACTGGCCTTGCATTTTCTGACATTTTTTCCAATAACGCCCTTACAGCAAAAGGGGAAAACCATGCGCGCGCGTATTTATCAGCCTGCAAAAACCGCCATGCAATCGGGCACCGCCAAGGCCAAGGGTTGGGTGCTGGAATTTGCCCCTGCTTCGGCGCGCGATGTTGACCCTTTGATGCAGTGGACCTCCAGCAGTGACACGCAGGCCCAAGTGAAACTGCGCTTTGACAGTAAAGAGGCCGCTTTGGCCTATGCCACCGCCAAGGGCATCGAGGTGGATGTGACCGATCCCAAACCACGCAAACCCGTGATCCGCGCGGGCGGCTATGGCGAGAACTTTGCCACTGGGCGTCGCGGGGCGTGGACGCATTAACGTGCTGATTTCCCGCGAAAATCCGCAAGGCGCAGATGTGGCGCTGCTGATGGCGCGCCATACCGCTGATATGCACGCAGATACCCCGCCCGAAAGCATTCATATGATGGATGCGGCGCAGTTGGATGTGCCCGAGGTGCAGTTTTTTGTTGGGCGGGTTGCGGGGCAGGCGGTTGCAATGGGTGCTATCAAGACAATCGATTCGACCCATGCCGAGGTAAAGTCGATGCATGTGCTTGTCGAACATCGCGGCAAGGGCCTGTCCAAGGCGATGCTGGATCATTTGATCGCCGCCGCACGCGCATCTGGCTTTGCGCGCCTGTCGCTGGAAACGGGCACACAGGCCATGTTTACCCCTGCGCGGCGTTTGTATGAAAAAGCAGGCTTTACCGAATGCCCCCCTTTCGAGGGTTATGTGCTGGATCCTAATTCATATTACATGACGCTGCACCTTGCCTAAGCGGGTAGTTTATCGCAAAACCGCGCCATGGCCCCGTAGCTCAACTGGATAGAGCACGGACCTTCTAAGTCTGGGGTTGGGGGTTCGATTCCTCCCGGGGTCGCCAAATGTCAGCAATCCACCGCCAATACCGCTTGTGCGGGTTGCGGGGTTTGGGTTTGACCGCTATCAAAAGATCGCAGGGCAGGAGATGGGAAGATAAAATGCGGTTTACGTCGTGGGCAAGTCTGACAGCAGTGGTTTTGGTTTTGGCCGCCTGCCAAACCAATGATCTGAAAGAGCCCCCTGTGCCCTTGGGCAACTTTCAACTGGGCGTGAATGTGGCCATCACCGATAAGATGCAGTCCCCAGGTATCTCGCGGCAAGTGACGCCCAAGCAGATGGAAACCGCCATCACGCAGGCCGTGGCCGCGCGGTTTGATTACCCGCGCTACCAAGGCGATCGTCTTTTGAATTTCGGCATTTTTGTTGACGGCTATCTGCTGGCCCCCCCCGGTATTCCCGTGGTGATGAGCCCTGCATCCGTGATGATGGTCACTGTGAATGTGTTTGACGATGCAACGGGCAAAAAGCTGAACGAAGGCGGCACAAGGCTGACTGTGGTGGAAAAAGGCTCGGCTGCAACCCTGATCGGGTCGGGCCTGACGCAGACCAAAGAAAAGCAATTGGAAACGCTGGCCTATAATGTGGCCAAGCGGATCGAAAGCTTTTTGCTGGAACATCCCGAATGGCTGGGCATGACCGAGGCCGAGGCGCAGGCCGCTTTGGCAATGTCCAGCGGCAAAGCCAAAAGAGATGCGGCACCCGCCCCGCTGGCCGCAGCCGATGCAACAACCCCTGCACCAGCCGCCCCATAAGGGCGCATTGCCGCCCTTGATTTTCCCCAAACCCCGCGATACATCGCGCGGCGTGTAGATTTGGGCCAATTTTGGCCCCCGAACCAAAGGCGCAAAAGATGGCAAAGGCAAAGTTTGAACGGACCAAACCGCACGTTAACATCGGCACGATTGGTCACGTTGACCACGGCAAGACGACGCTGACGGCGGCTATCACCAAGTATTTCGGCGAATTCCG
>JAIXXB010000039.1 GCA_027490955.1 Rhodobacter sp. | reverse complement strand
GGCGAAGATGAGGTGATTGCCGCCGCAAAGCTGCTGGTTGATGGGGCGGCTATTCGCCCGCATCGGGTGGCATCGGTGAGCTATTACCACATTCTGTTTGACGCGCATGAGATTGTCTTCGCCGAAGGGGCGGGGGCGGAAAGTTTCCATCCGGGCGAGGAAGGGTTCGATGCGCTGGGCGCGGGCGCGCAAGAGCAGATCACGGCGCTTTTCCCACAAATCGCGGGGGGCAATTTTGCCGCCTATGGCCCCTCGGCCCGCCGCAGCCTGCGTGCGCATGAGGCGCGGCTCTTGCATATGGGGCGCAAAATGGAAGACACTGGCCAGATGCAAACTGCGCCGCACAAAAAGGCTGTGGCGGCGCGCTAGGGGCGCAGCCCTGCGCTGCGCCGATTTTCCGCCGAAATCCGCCATATTTTTGCCATAACCTGTGTTGAATTGGCCGCAGATTGGCATCAATGCCGCGCTTTCTGGGCCACTGGGTGAAAATCAGAAACAATTTTGATCCCGCGCGCAGGAATCTGCGCTATGACTTGCGCAAGAGCCGCCCACGCGAAGGGGGCCAAAACCGAGTAGATGGGCCGCAAGGCCGCAACAGGCATGTCACGCCACGCGCAAGGGGCCAAGCGCCCCCAATGGGTTCGCCCATGCGCTGCCGCACATGCAGGAGCGTGTGATGCCGAATTTCTTTGGCGGTGCAGGCAATGACAGTTTCGCAGGTGATGCCACCAACGAAACTATTTATGGCGGCGCAGGCGAAGACACCCTTTATGGCGGGTCTGGCCTAGATACGATCTATGGCGACGATGGCAATGACCGCATCGACGGCGGTGACGGCAATGACACCATGTATGGTGGCAGCGGCAATGACACGTTCTTTGGCAATTTTGGCCTGAACGAAGCTTTCTATGGCGGCGCTGGCAACGATTTGTATCAGATTGCTGGCACAGTTGTGACCAATTTTGGCTATTCCGTCAATTTGGAGACGGGACTTGACCAATTTGGCAAGGTTTTTTCCAGCATCGAAACAGTGGTCGGTGGCAATGGGGCCGATACGATCACTGGCCGCAATGACACGTCAGAATCGCTCGATGGTGGCGGCGGTGCCGATATCATTTACGGCAATGATGGCAATGACACGCTGTTGGGGGATGTGGGGGCCGATACGCTGTATGGCGGGGCAGGCAATGACCTGCTGAATGGCGGGGCGGATGCCAATTCGGTCTTTGGTGGGGATGGCAATGACGTCATCATCGCAGGCACTGGCAATGAAAGGTTAGAGGGCGGTCTGGGTGCAGACACCTTTGTCATCAACGCAGGCAATGGCGTGGATACGATTGTCGGCGGCACGGGCAGCGATGGCACAGGCGATGTGATCGATCTGTCAAGCCTGACGCAAAACGTGACAGCGACCTTTACCAATGCCACCGATGGCACGTTCAACAACGGCACGACGACATCGACATTCAGCCAGATCGAGCGGATGATTTTCGGCAGTGGGGCCGATACGATCAATGGCGCGGCGGCCACGGCGGGGCTGAATCTGGTCACCAATGGCGGGGCAGATTCAATCACCGCAGGGTCGGGGAGCGATTTCATCGATGCGGGCGCAGGCAATGACTCGGTTGTATTTGGCGCGGGCGATGACACGGTTTACGGCGGTGACGGCGATGATGTGATCGACGATGCGGGGGGCATGCCCGTTCTGGTGGGTAATAACCTGATCTATGGCGGTGCGGGCAATGATCTGGCGTGGGATGCCTCTGGAAATGATACCTATTATGGCGGCGCAGGGAACGATTCTCTGTGGGGCGACAGCGCTGGCGATGATCGGTATTTCGGCGAAGACGGCAATGACAGCATCTTTGGCGGCGCAGGAAATGACCAGCTTTTTGGCGGCATAGGGAATGACACTGTCTCTGGCGGCACAGGGGCAGATCGGATTGACGGCGGCGATGGTGGCGATGTTCTGACAGGCGGGACGGGTGCCGATGTCTTTGTGCCAAGTGGTGCCGATACGATCACCGATTTTGATGCGACCACGGGCATTTCGGCCAATGGCAATTTGGACAATGATTTTGTCGATCTGCGCAGCTTTTACAATGCCACCGCCTTGGCCGCGTGGAATGCCGCCAACCCTGGCAACCAATATGACAATGCGCTGAAATGGTTGCAGGGCGATCAGGCCGACGGGATTTTGCAATCGGCAGGTGGGCTGCGTATTCAAAATGGCGGGGTCGCGGTTTCTGGCACGCTTTTGAACAGTGAAAACACGGCGGTTTGCTTTGCCGCAGGCACGCGCCTTGCCACGGCCAAGGGCCACCGCCCGATTGAAAAACTGCGCGTGGGCGATTTGGTGGAAACGGCTGATCACGGGCTGCAACCCATTCGCTGGATTGGCAGCATGACTGTGGATGGCATGGGCGAGCAGGCCCCGATTTTGATCTCGGCAGGTGCGCTGGGCAATCGGCGCGATATCTTGGTCTCGCCTTTGCACCGCATGCTGGTGTCAGGCTGGCGGGTGGAGCTGCTGTTTGGCGAAGATGAGGTGATTGCCGCCGCAAAGCTGCTGGTTGATGGGGCGGCTATTCGCCCGCATCGGGTGGCATCGGTGAGCTATTACCACATTCTGTTTGACGCGCATGAG
>JAIXXB010000014.1 GCA_027490955.1 Rhodobacter sp. | reverse complement strand
GGGCGCATCAAGGATTGGCGTAGGGTCGCCATGCGGTTCGACCGACGCCCAGAAATCTTCCTGTCCGCCGGCGCACTTGCCGCAATCGTATTGTTCTGGCTATGAGTCCTGAGCCTAGCTAAACGCTCTGGTGTAATTTCTGGCCAAATGCGCATGCGTATCGCCCCCTCAAGAACACCCGCTCGTCCCACCACAGGTATTGCACTTCATGCACGTCCCGTTGCGCACCAGCGTGTAATTGCCGCATTCGCCGCAGGGATCGCCCTCATAGCCTTGCATTTTGGCCTTGGTGCGGCTGTCCATGCCCACCACGCCCGAGGATACTGCCGTGCTTGACCCTGCGGCAAAGACTTGGCTCATGCCCGATGCCCCTGCCCCAACCCGTGCGGTTTCTGGGATCAGCATGTTCAGCGTCGAGACAGGATCGGTGCCGTTCGCCAGCGCAGATTGCCCCATGCCGCCCTGCAGCACCACCAATTCGCTTGGCAGACGCTTGCGCAGATAGCCTGTCGAGGAGATTTGTTTCAGCACCTCTAGCCCGCGCGTGGTGGCCTGATCGGACAATTCGGAAATGTTGCGCTTGCCCTCTTCCTCGCCGCGGCCCAGATCATCGAAGGATGCGCCTGTGGGTTTGACATGCGCCAAATCCGTGCGGTCCAGATAGGAAATCGCCAGTTCGCGGAAGATATAGTCCAAGATCGACGTGGCGTTTTTCACCGAATCGTTGCCCTGCACCATGCCCGCAGGTTCAAAGCGGGTAAACGTAAAGGCCTCGACAAATTCCTCCAGCGGCACGCCATATTGCAGGCCCACCGAAACAGCGATGGCGAAATTGTTCATCATCGCGCGGAATCCCGCACCCTCTTTGTGCATGTCGATGAAAATCTCGCCCAAGCGGCCATCGCTGTATTCACCCGTGCGCAGATACACTTTGTGCCCGCCCACAATCGCCTTTTGGGTATAACCCTTGCGGCGCTCTGGCAGTTTTTCGCGGTTGGTGCGGATGATGTCGCGGTAAATGATTTTCTCGATGATTTTTTCGGCCAAAACAGCGGCCTTTTCCTGCGCCGATCCTGTGGCCAGAATCTCTTCGGCCTCTTCATCATCCTCAACCAAGGCCGAGGCCAGTGGCTGGCTTAGTTTCGATCCATCGCGATACAGCGCGTTGGCTTTGATCCCCAGCGACCACGACAATTCATAGGCGGCCAAAGTCTCGCCAATGGTGGCTGAATTTGGCATGTTGATGGTCTTGGAAATCGCGCCCGAAATGAACGATTGCGCCGCCGCCATCATATGAATATGCGCATTCACGGACAGATAGCGCGTGCCTTTTTTGCCGCAGGTATTGGCGCAATCGAACACGTTGTAATGCTCGGCCTTCAAATGCGGTGCGCCTTCCAGCGTCATCGTGCCGCAAACATGGTCATTGGCCGCATCGATCTGCGCGCGGGTAAAGCCCAAGTGGCGCAGCAGATCAAAGCTGGGATCGTTCAGCTTGTCTTCGGGAATACCCAAAGTGCCTTTGCAGAAATCGGCCCCCAGCGTCCATTGGTTGAACACAAAGCGGATGTCATAGGCCGATGGCAGCGCGGCCTCGATCTTTTCCAATTCCCGCGCGCCAAAGCCATGGCCGATCAGCGCCGTGGTGTTGATGCCGGGGCAATTGCCAATGCTGCCATGGCCCACGGCATAGGCCACAATTTCTGCCGCCTGCGCCGTGGAATAGCCTAATTTTTCCAAGGCTGCAGGCACGGATTGGTTGATAATTTTGAAATACCCGCCGCCTGCCAGTTTTTTGAATTTCACCAGCGCGAAATCGGGCTCGATCCCCGTGGTGTCGCAATCCATCACAAGGCCAATCGTGCCTGTGGGCGCGATCACCGTGGTTTGTGCGTTGCGGAACCCGTGTTGCTGGCCCAAATGCAGCGCCTCGTCCCAAGCCGAGCGCGCCAAGGTGATCAGCTTTTGGTCGGGGCAATTGGCGGCGTCCAACCCAACGGGATTGACGTTCACAGCCTCATAGCTGCCTGTATTATAGGCCGCCGCGCGGTGGTTGCGGATCACGCGCAGCATATGCTGGGCATTGCGGCCATAGCCCGAAAACGCCCCCAATTCGCGCGCCATTTCCGCCGATGTCGCATAGCTGACACCTGTCATCAATGCCGTCAGCGCGCCGCACATGGCGCGGCCTTCGGCGCTGTCATAGCCAAGGCCCATATTCATCAGCAAACCGCCGATATTGGCATAGCCCAGACCCAAGGTGCGGAAATCATAGGACAATTGCGCAATTTCCTGAGACGGAAACTGCGCCATCATCACCGACACTTCCAAGGTCACTGTCCACAGGCGCGTGGCGTGAATATAGGACTCGGCTTGGAATTTGCCGTCTTTGAAAAAGGTCAGCAGGTTCATCGAGGCCAAATTGCAGGCCGTGTCATCAAGGAACATATATTCCGAGCAAGGGTTTGATCCGCGGATCGCCCCATCTTCGGGGCAGGTATGCCATGCATTCACTGTGTCGTGAAACTGAATGCCAGGATCGGCGCAGGCCCATGCGGCATGGCCGACCTGATCCCACAATTCGCGCGCCTTGACGGTTTTGGCAACCTTACCATCGGTGCGGCGGATCAATGCCCAATCGGCATCCTCTTTGACGGCTTTTAGAAAAGCATCGGTCACGCGCACCGAATTGTTCGAATTTTGGCCCGAAACCGTCACATAGGCCTCGGAATCCCAATCCACATCATAGGTGGGAAATTCAATGCTGGTGAAGCCCTGCTTGGCATATTGCAAAATGCGCATCGTATAGGTGTCGGGGATCATCGCCTTTTTCGCAGCCTTAATGGCCGCTTTCAGCGCGGGGTTTTTGGCAGGATCCACTGCCGCCTCGCTGCTGCCATCCCATGTGCGAATGGCGGTGAAGATATCGTTCAAGCGCAATTCATGCGCTTTGGAACCCGCGACCAGCGAGGCAACCTTTTGCTCTTCGATCACTTTCCAGTTGATGAATTCTTCCACATCGGGGTGATCCATGTCGATGATCACCATTTTGGCCGCGCGGCGCGTGGTGCCGCCCGATTTGATTGCGCCCGCCGCGCGGTCGCCAATTTTCAAAAACCCCATCAGGCCCGAAGATTTCCCCCCGCCAGACAGTTTTTCGCCCTCGCCGCGCAGGGAAGAGAAATTCGTGCCCGTGCCCGAACCGTATTTGAACAAGCGCGCCTCGCGCACCCACAAATCCATGATGCCGCCATCGCCGACCAGATCATCTTTGACCGATTGGATAAAGCAGGCATGCGGCTGGGGATGTTCATAGGCCGATGCCGATTTGGTCAAAACGCCCGTTTCATGAT
Source organism: Rhodobacter sp. (assembly GCA_027490955.1). GTDB lineage: Bacteria > Pseudomonadota > Alphaproteobacteria > Rhodobacterales > Rhodobacteraceae > Cypionkella. Next base: position 70,317 of record JAIXXB010000014.1, on the reverse strand, counting down.
CAACATAGTAATGCCCTTGGCTGGGCCCATCGATACCATAGGCCCAATGCAGCCCCGTGTTGAACCATTGCGGGCTGTTGGGCGCAGCCATTTGGTTGGCCAGCATAAAGCGCATTTCGTCATAATAGGCGCGCGCATCGGATTCGGTGGTGAAATAGCCGCCCTTCCAGCCCCAATAGGCCCAAGCCCCTGCCAAACGATCAAACACCTGTTTTGCGCTGGTCTCGCCGCCAAAGCGGGCCTCGGCGGGCATGGATTTCATCGCGGCCGTATCGGCAACCGAACGCCACAGAAACTCAGGAACACCCTTTTCCTTGACCTTTTTCAGCACTGCAGGAACCCCTGCCCTGCGGAAATACTTTTGCGCCAGAACGTCCCCTGCCACTTGGCTCCAACCGCTGGGCACTTCGACTGCCTCGTTGCGGAACACAACCGACCCATCGGGGTTGCGAATTTCCGAAACAATGGTGGTAAATGCCATTGCACCATAGGCGCCGCTGTCTTCGGTGGTAAAGTTCCGTTCTATCTTCATTGCCCCGTCCTTTACTGATGGCCATTGCAGGCCTTGTTTCACAGGCGGTTGACCGCCAATTTTGGCGCCTTAGCGGCATGTTGGTATGCAAATGCTGTGACAGTGCCCCTGCGTGTTGGCCTGTCTTGTCGCTCGCGTTGCTGCCCCTCATGCCCCAGATTTAGTGTCTGCTGGCGATTGACCCTCAACATGGGGTAAATCGCGTGCGGCTTCAAACGATTTATTTGCACCCAGCCCTACATTTTGCGCTTGACTGACTGCTGGGCGATTTCGCGTTTTTGGTGATCTGCCAAAAGTTGATTCTGCACCGCGCAAAAGCCAACTTTCCCTTAGGGCAATTCTTGCAATAAATTCGACACAGTAGCGGGTAAGTTTAAGCTGTTTTCTGAACTGCGCTGCCCGTCCGCGCCACGCGCGCGCGCGCCCTGCAGGATCGAATCACCTCTGGCTGCCGCGCGGTGCTGGCCTCTGATCGGCTTTTGCTCTATGCCAAAATCTTGCGCAAAACAGGCAATTGGGCCATGCGCGCAGGATTTGGAACCACATGACCGACAATTTGAAGGGCAGTTTGCTGATGATTGCCGCGATGGCCCTGTTTGCCATCGAAGATATGTTCATCAAATTGGCCGCCGTTGGCCTGCCTTCGGGGCAAATCGTGTTCATCCTTGGGGCCTGCGGCGCGCCTTTGTTTTTCCTGCTGGCATGGCGGCGCGGGGAGGCGATTTTCACCCGCGATGCGCTGCATCCTGCTGTTTTGGCACGAAATTTGGGCGAGATGGTGGGCACGCTGGGCTTTATCATTGCTCTTGCCGCCCTGCCCTTGGCCTTGGTTTTGGCGGTGATGCAGGCCATGCCCTTGGTCGTGACGATGGGGGCGGCGTTGTTTTTGGGCGAATCGGTTGGCTGGCGGCGCTGGACAGCGATTCTGGTTGGGTTTTGCGGGGTGCTGCTGGTCATCCGCCCTGGGATGGAGGGGTTTGACCCAACTGCCCTTTGGTTGGTGCTGGGGGTTTTGGGCATGGGCGGGCGCGATCTGGTGTCGCGCAAAATTCCCGCGCGTCTGGGAAATGCGCAGGTGTCCGCATGGGGGCTGATTGCCGTGGCGCTTTTGGGTGGGTTGATGATGCTGCGCGGCGGCGTTGCTGCGATTCCCGCCCAAGATGCGCTATGGCTTTTGGGCGGGGTGATTTTTGGCACGGCGGGCTATTTGGCCATCACCACAGCCGCGCGCACGGGCGAGGTTAGCATTGTGGCCCCTTTCCGCTATGTGCGGCTGGTGTTTGCCATGGCCATCGGTCTGGTGGTTTTCGCCGAAATCCCCGACCATTACACCCTGCTTGGCGCTGCCATCATCGTCGGCTCTGGTCTTTATGCCTTTATGCGCCAACGCGCGAAAACCCGTGCGCAGTAACTCTTTCCAAGCAGCCCCCCTTGCGCTATGAGCCGCGCGAGAGCACCCCATTCATCGGAGCCGAGCATGAGCACGATTATTGATATCCACGCCCGCGAGATTTTGGACAGCCGTGGCAACCCGACAGTCGAGGTAGACGTGCTGCTGGAAAGCGGCGCATTTGGCCGCGCGGCTGTGCCTTCGGGCGCATCGACTGGCGCGCATGAGGCGAACGAACGCCGCGACAATGATGCCAAACGCTACAAGGGCAAAGGTGTTCTAGAGGCCGTTGCCGCTGTGAATGGCGAACTTGCCGAGGCGATTGTGGGCTTTGACGCCACCGAACAGGTGGGCATTGACCGCACGATGATCGAGCTGGACGGCACGGCCAACAAATCGCGCCTTGGGGCCAATGCGATTTTGGGCGTATCGATGGCTGTGGCCAAGGCTGCGGCGGAATATACGGGCCAGCCGCTGTATCGCTACATCGGCGGCACATCGGCCCATGTTCTGCCCGTTCCGATGATGAATATCATCAACGGGGGCGAGCATGCCGACAACCCGATTGATATCCAAGAGTTTATGATCATGCCCGTGGGCGCGGATAATATCCGCGAAGCGATCCGTATGGGCTCTGAAGTGTTCCATACACTGAAGAAAGAATTGCAAGCCGCAGGCCACAACACGGGCATTGGCGATGAGGGCGGCTTTGCGCCCAACTTGAACTCGGCCCGCGATGCACTGGATTTCATTTTGAAATCCATCGAAAAAGCGGGCTATAAGCCCGGCCAAGATATCTATCTGGCGCTGGATTGCGCGGCCACCGAATATTTCAAAGGCGGCAAGTATGAGATGAAGGGCGAAGGCAAATCGCTGTCGATCGAGGAAAATGTGGCGTTTTTGGCGGGTCTGGCCAAGGATTACCCGATTATCTCCATCGAAGATGGCTGCAGCGAAGATGACTGGGCGGGCTGGAAATTGCTAACCGACACTTTGGGCGGCAAGGTGCAATTGGTGGGCGATGATCTGTTTGTCACCAACCCGCGCCGTCTGGCGGAAGGTATCGAAAAAGGCTGCGCCAATTCGATGCTGGTCAAGGTGAACCAAATCGGCACGCTGACCGAAACGCTGGAAGCTGTGTCGATGGCGCATCGCGCGCGCTATACCAATGTGATGTCGCATCGCTCTGGCGAAACCGAAGATGCCACCATTGCCGATTTGGCGGTGGCCACCAATTGCGGGCAGATCAAGACAGGCTCGCTGTCGCGCTCGGATCGGTTGGCCAAGTATAACCAGTTGATCCGTATCGAAGAAATGCTGGGCGAGACGGCGGTGTATGCAGGCCGTTCCATCTTGCGCAAATGAGCCTTGCGCAGGCCCTGATCGAAAAGCTGGCCCTTGCCCCCCACCCCGAAGGGGGATGGTATCGGCAAACTTGGGTTGGCCCAACCGTTCAGGGCCGCGCCAGTGGCACGGCGATTTTGTTTTTGCTGGCCGAGGGGCAGCGCAGCCATTGGCACCGCGTGGATGCCGATGAGGTTTGGCTGTGGCATACGGGGGCGCCCTTGATCTTATCGATGGGCGAAACACTGGCCCGCGACATCACCCTTGGCCCTGATGTTCTGGGCGGGCAAGTGCCGCAAGCCATTGTGCCTGCCCATCATTGGCAGGCGGCGCGCACGACAGGCGATTACACGCTGGTATCTTGCACTGTCTCGCCTGGGTTTGATTTTGCAGGCTTTACCCTTGCCCCCGCAGAGTTTGACCTGCCGCGCGGCATCTAACCCGCGCCTTGGGATGATAGATTTGTCGAATCTGGACAGGTTTATCGCAGCTTTCGGGTCGCGCTTTTACGCGGGCGGGCGTAGAGAAGCACTATGAGCATCCAATCCCCCCCGCCCGAAAACAAAGATACGCTGGCTGGCTTTGCCTATGCGCTGTCAGCCTATGTCATTTGGGGGTTTTTGCCCCTTTATATGAAGGCGCTGGCCCATATTCCCCCAGTTGAGGTGATTGCGCATCGCGTGCTGTGGTCGCTGCCTATTGCGGCGGGCGTTTTGATATATCAAGGCCGCACGGGCGATTTGAAACGCGCGCTGAAAACCCCATCGATGCTGGCCATGGCGGCGGTGACGGCGGCGCTCGTCTCGGTCAATTGGATGATTTACGTCTGGGCCATAGGCACAGGCCATGCGCTGGATGCCGCTTTGGGATATTACATCAATCCGCTGTTTTCGGTGTTGATTGGCTTTGTCATTCTGAAGGAAAAGCTGTCAAAACTGCAAGGCGCGGCGATTGTTTTGGCGGGCCTTGCGGTGGTGGTGCTGACAGTGGATGCTGGGCGCGTGCCGATGGTGGCACTGGGGTTAACCCTGTCTTGGGGGGCCTATGCCTATTTCAAGAAATCCCTGCCCATTGGGCCAAACCAAGGATTCTTGCTGGAAGTTTTGTTGCTCACCCCCTTTGCCTTGGCCTTTTTGGCCTATCAGGCGGGCATGGGTGTGGGGCATTTTGGCCATGGGGGCACAGATACGCTGCTGCTGATGGGCACGGGGTTGGTCACGGCCATTCCGCTGATGTTTTATGCCAATGGGGCCAAACAATTGCGCCTGTCGACGATTGGTGTGATGCAATATATTGCGCCCACGATGATTTTTCTGACCGCCGTCTTTTTGTTCAACGAACCCTTCGGCCCCGCGCGCGCCATCGCTTTCCCGATGATTTGGGCGGCACTCGCGCTGTATACATGGTCTTTCATCGCGCAAAAACGCGCCGCTTAATCGGGTTTTCCGATCAGCCCGCCGCTGACAAAGGCAGGCGCGCCTGTGGTGCTGGGGCCAGAGGTGGGCAGCCCATAGATCACCCGCAGCGCCAGATAGCCAAAGGCCTGCGCCTCTAGCATATCGCCGTTTAGGCCAATCGTTTCAATGGGATGCACAGGAATGTTGACGGCGTTTTTCAACATTCCCATCAGCGCCACATTGTGCCGCCCGCCGCCTGCCACCAAAATCTGGTCAGGTGGGGCGGGAAAATGCTGCAGACTGGCGGCAACCGAGGCTGCCGCAATGGCCGTGGCCGTGGCCACAGCATCGGCATCGGGCAGGCTGCGCAGGGCTGCGAAAGCCTCTGCAAAATCGTTACGATCCAACGATTTGGGCGGCAGTCTTGCAAAAAAACTATGCGCCATAAAGGCATCGACAAGGGGCTGATCGACCTGCCCCATCAACGCCAGCGCCCCGCCCATATCTTGCGCCAAGCCGCGGCGCGCCTGCATGATATCATTGATGGGCGCATTGGCAGGCCCCGTGTCAAAGGCCAAAACTGCACCCTGGGCGCAGGGATCGTCCACGCGCGGATCGACATAGGTGATATTGCCAACACCGCCCAAATTCAGCATCGCAAGCGGCGCATCCAGCCCTGCATATCGCGCGCAGGCGTGGTGGAAATAGGGCACCAGCGGTGCGCCCTGCCCGCCCATCGCCACATCGGCACTGCGAAAATCCCACACCACGGGCAGGCGCAGGGCGCGGGCCATCAGCGCGCCATCCCCCGCCTGATGCGTGCGCCCATGCAGCGGATCATGGGCCAAGGTCTGGCCATGAAAGCCGATAACCTCGGCCCCTGAAAAGCGGCTGGCCAGTTCCACATGCGCGCCCTCAACCACTTCGGCGGCCCCTGCCACCCCATCCTCGCCCTGCCATTTGCCCAAAGCCGCGCGCAATAGCGCACGCTCGGCAGGCGTGTAGGGGCGATAATCGGCTGGGCCAAATTCAAAAATCGAAACCCCATCGCTGCGGATCATGGCGGCGTCCACCCCGTCGAGCGAAGTGCCCGACATCATCCCCAGCGCCCAGATTGCAGCCCCTGCTTTCATCTTCCCCTTACCCGCATCTTTCCATTAGACGATGCCCCCGCTATAGGAGAGCTATCTTATCGCACGGAAGCGCCATGACCTACCATCCAAAATCTGAATTTTTGCGCGTGATGCTGACGCGCGGCTTTGTTGCCGATTGCACCGATTATCAGGCGCTGGACGAGGCCCTGCTTAAGGGCGCTATGCCTGCCTATATCGGCTTTGATGCCACGGCCACATCTTTGCATGTCGGCAGCCTGATTCAGATTATGATGCTGCGTTGGCTGCAAAAAACGGGGGGCAAGCCGATTGTCCTGATGGGCGGCGGCACGACAAAAGTGGGCGATCCCAGCTTTCGCGCCGAAGAGCGCCCTTTGCTGACCGAGGCGCAGATTGACAGCAATATCCAAGGGATAAAACGCGCCTTCTCGCCCTATGTACGTTTTGGCGATGACCCGTCGGGTGCGGTGATGGTCAACAATGCGGAATGGCTGGATGATCTGAACTACCTGTCCTTTTTGCGCGATATTGGGCGATACTTTTCGGTCAACCGCATGCTGTCCTTTGAATCGGTGAAATCGCGCCTAGACCGTGAACAATCGCTGTCGTTTCTTGAGTTTAACTATATGATTTTGCAGGCCTATGATTTTCTGGAACTGCACCGCCGCTATGGCTGCATGTTGCAAATGGGCGGCTCGGATCAGTGGGGCAATATTGTGAACGGCGTTGATCTGACGCGCCGCGTGGTTGAGGGTGAGGTTTTTGGCCTGACCTCGCCTTTGCTGACCACTTCGGATGGCAAGAAAATGGGTAAATCCGCGAATGGCGCGGTGTGGCTGAACGGCGATTTGTTGCCGCCCTATGAATTCTGGCAGTTTTGGCGCAACACCACGGATGCGGATGTGACGCGGTTTTTGAAACTCTATACCGAATTGCCCTTGGACGAATGTGCAAGGCTGGGTGCCTTGCAGGGATCCGAGATTAACGCCGCCAAAATCATCCTAGCCAACGAAGTCACCACCCTGTTGCACGGGGCCGAGGCGGCCATAGCGGCCGAGACCACAGCAAAGGCCGTATTTGAACAGGGCGGCGTGGGCGAGGAGTTGACGACGATCACCGTCACCTTCGACCAACTTGCCGAAGGCGTCTCGACCGCGGCCCTGTTTGTGCAGGCAGGTCTGGCCGCTTCGGGCAAAGAGGCAAAACGGCTGTTCGCCGATGGCGGCGCAAAGGTGAATGACATTGTGGAAACCGCCCCGCGCCTGATTGGCGAAGAGGAATTGCGCAATGGCATTAAGCTGACCGCCGGCAAAAAACGCCACGCTTTGGTGAAATTGGGGTAATGAAAAGGGGCCGTTCGGCCCCTTTTGCTATTCCTGCACTGTCACCTTGCTCATCACATCGGGCATTTCTGGCGGCTCGCCGCGTGTGATCGCATCGACCACCTCCATCCCCGATACGACACGGCCGATGATGGTGTATTGGCCATCCAAGAACGGCCCATCGGCAAACATGATAAAGAATTGGCTGTTGGCCGAATTCTGGTCTTGCGCCCGTGCCATGCCAACCACGCCGCGCGCAAAGGTTTCTTGCGTGAATTCAGCGGGAATATTGGGCATATCGCTGCCACCCATGCCCGCCATGCTGGTATCACCGCCCGCTTTGCCAAACTGCACATCGCCTGTTTGGGCCATAAAACCATCAATCACGCGGTGAAACACAACCCCGTCATAAGCGCCCGCTTTCGCCAGCGCCATGATCTGCGCCGTATGCTGCGGGGCGGTGTCTGCGGCCAGATCAATCACCACTTGGCCCGTGGCCGCACCTGTAATGTCAATCACCAAATTGGGCGCAGCCGTATCTTCGAACCCTTCGGCAAAGGCAGGGCTGGCCATAAGGGCCAAAACATACAAAGATTTACGCAGCATCGGCAGCCACCCTGACAGTGATCATGCGGTCGGGCGAGGCAGGCGGCTCGCCGCGGGTGATTGCATCGACATGTTCCATCCCCGAAATCACACGCCCATAAACAGTGTATTGGCGATTGAGAAAGTGGTTGTCGGAAAAGTTGATGAAAAACTGGCTATTGGCCGAATTCGGGCTGGAGGAGCGCGCCGCCCCAATCGTGCCGCGATCATGCGGAATGCCCGAAAATTCAGCAGGCAAATCAGGATGCTGCGATCCGCCTGTGCCTGCACGGCGCAGGTTGAAATCCTTTTCCATATTGCCGTTTTCCACATCGCCCGTTTGGGCCATAAACCCGTCGATCACGCGGTGAAAGGCAACATTGTCATAGGCTTTGGCGCGGGCTAGGGTCTTCATCCGCTCGCAATGTTTTGGGGCGATATCGGTCAACAGTTCAATCACCACTTCGCCGCCCTTTAGCGTAATGATGACGGTGTTTTCGGGATCTTTGATCTCGGCCATGGTGGCTCCTTTTCATTTCTGGGGCGGTTTTATCGCGGCCCGCGTCAAAGGAAAAGGGGCAGGTTGACGAAGCCCACGTTTCGGCGGAAACAGGGCACAACTTAGGAGGCGCTTATGGCTTGGAAAACGATTGACGATATGGATGTGGCGGACAAAGTTGTGCTGACCCGCGTGGATATCAATGTGCCGATGGAAGGCGGGCGCGTGACAGACGCCACGCGGATCGAGAAAATCGTGCCAACTGTTCGCGATCTGCGCAGCCTTGGGGCCAAAGTGGTGCTGCTGGCGCATTTTGGGCGGCCCAAGGGAAAACCAACCCCCGACATGTCGCTGCGCCATGTGCTGCCCGCGCTGGAACTGGCACTGGGCCATAGCGTGACCTTTATGGAAACCCCCAGCCGCGCCGCGATTGATGCCCTGCCCGCGGGCTCTGTGGTTTTGGCAGAAAACACCCGTTTTTCCCCGATGGAGGAAGAAAACGCGCCGCAAATGGTGGCCTTTCTGGCCAGCCTTGGCGACTTTTTCTGCAATGATGCCTTTTCCGCCGCGCACCGCGCCCATGCTTCCACCACGGGCATTGCCCATGCCCTGCCCTCTTTCGCGGGCCGTTTGATGGCCGAGGAACTTGCCGCGCTAGAGGCCGCCTTGGGCAAGCCGACCCGCCCGGTTGTGGCCGTGGTGGGCGGCGCGAAAGTTTCGACCAAGCTGGATTTGCTGGGCAATTTGGTGACCAAGGTTGACCATCTGGTCATTGGCGGCGGCATGGCAAATACGTTTTTGGTGGCCAGCGGCATCGAAGTGGGCAAATCCTTGGCCGAGCGTGACATGGCCTCCACCGCACGTGATATTGTGCACAAGGCCAAGGCGGCAGGCTGTACCATTCATCTGCCCATCGATGTGGTCGTCGCACGCGAATTTCGCGCCCATGCGCCCAGCGAAACGGTTGCCGCCAATGCCTGCCCAAGCGATGCGATGATTTTGGACGCTGGTCCCAAAACTGTGGCGGCGCTGACGGCCTTGTTTGGCACTTGTAAAACGCTGATCTGGAACGGCCCGCTGGGCGCGTTTGAACTGGAACCTTTCAACATGGCCACCAATGCAGCCGCCAAAGCGGCGGCAGATTTGACCCGCGCGGGCAAATTGGTCTCGGTGGCGGGTGGCGGCGATACGGTGGCTGCGCTCAATATGGCGGGGGCGGCGGATGATTTCACCTTCATCTCGACCGCAGGCGGCGCGTTTTTGGAATGGATGGAGGGCAAAGACCTGCCCGGCGTGGCGGCGCTGCAGCATCCCTAATGGGCGCATAAGCCATTGTTTGCGCAAACATTTCCAGCGTTAGCGCAAACATTCTTGCGCAGTCAGACCTGCCCCCCTATGCGGGTATCAGGCATCAGGGGGGCTGATATGCGCAGCAGCAAAATCGTTCAGAAAATCCTATCAAACTACCAAGGCGAAACCGCAGGCGTGAAGGGCAATTTGGCCCGCATGCTGATGGAGGGCAAACTTGGCGGCACGGGAAAGATGATCATCCTGCCCGTCGATCAGGGTTTTGAACACGGGCCTGCGCGCAGTTTTGCGATGAACAGCGCGGGCTATGATCCGCATTACCACTATCAATTGGCCATTGACGCGGGCCTGAACGCCTATGCCGCGCCCTTGGGGATGTTAGAGGCGGGGGCAGATACATTCGCTGGGCAAATTCCGACCATTCTTAAGGTGAACTCGGCCAATTCCCTGATGAGCGAGGGCGCGGGCAAGAACCAAGCCATCACCGCATCGGTGGAGGACGCCCTGCGCCTTGGCTGCGCGGCGATCGGCTTTACGATCTATCCCGGATCAGATCAGCAACTGGATATGTATGAAGAAATCAAAGACATGCGGCGCGAAGCGGCGGCCAAAGGCGTGGCATCGGTGATCTGGTCATACCCGCGCGGGCCTGCCATTTCAAAAGACGGCGAGACGGCGATTGACGTGGCCGCCTATGCCGCCCAAATTGCCGCCCTGCTTGGCGCGCATATCATCAAGATCAAACTATCGACCGATCACCTGATGCTGCCCGAGGCCAAAAAGGTTTACGAGGCGCAGAACATCGACATCGCCAGCCAAGCGGCCCGCGTGCGGCATTGTATGGATGCGGCCTTTGGCGGGCGGCGCATTGTGATTTTTTCGGGCGGGGCGGCCAAGGGCGCAGATGCAGTATATGACGATGCCCGCGCCATCCGCGCGGGTGGCGGCCACGGCAGTATCATCGGACGCAACTCTTTCCAGCGCCCGCGCGCCGAGGCATTGGCCATGCTGGGCAAATTGGTGGAAATTTATCGCGCCAAAGCATAAACCTGCCGCAGGCCAAGATTTTCATTTGCCTGCCCGCGATTTTGTGGCAATCTGCGGCCAGACCCCCAGTAGAGGGGTGATGAGGCGCAGAATGCAAGGTATATCGATCCGTTCGGCTGTTTTGGGCAGCCTTCTTTTGGTCACCATGATGGTCATGGGCGGCAGTTTTGTTGTGGCCGCAGTTCAAGGTGAATTTGGCGTGATGCGCCGCGTCGAGTTGAACGCCGAGGCTGCAAATCTGCGCATCGAACGCGATGCTTTGCAGGCCGAATTAAAGCGCATCGAAAACCTGAACCTGCGTCTGTCGGACAGCTATTTGGACATCGACCTTTTGGATGAGCGCGCCCGCATCGTGCTGGGCTATCTGCGCGCGGACGAAGTGGTAATTCGCTGATCCCCCCCGCCGCTTTGCCGCGTTTATTGCCGCGCTGCGGCATTGCAAAATGCTATTTGCCCAATTTTTCCCGATATGCTATGAATAGTTTAACGCTAAACTATTTTTCGGTCACATCTGGGAGGAACCCCTTTGGCTGCCAAATCCACCACCGCCGATACGGGCGCAACTGCTGGCAAAAAATCCAACGTGTCTAAGGATGAATTGCTGAAATACTACCGCGAGATGCTGCTGATTCGAAGGTTCGAAGAAAAGGCAGGCCAGCTTTATGGCATGGGCCTGATCGGCGGGTTTTGCCATTTGTATATCGGGCAAGAGGCCGTGGTTGTCGGGCTAGAGGCCTGCACGAAGGAAGGCGACAAACGCGTCACCTCCTACCGCGATCACGGCCATATGCTGGCCTGCGGCATGGATGCCAATGGTGTGATGGCCGAACTCACGGGCCGCGAGGGGGGCTATTCGCGCGGCAAGGGCGGCTCGATGCATATGTTTTCGCGCGAAAAGCATTTCTACGGCGGCCACGGCATTGTCGGCGCGCAGGTTCCCATCGGCGCGGGGCTGGCCATGGCGGATAAATACAAGGGCAATGACAACGTCACCTTCACCTATTTCGGCGACGGCGCGGCCAACCAAGGCCAAGTTTACGAAACCTATAACATGGCCGAGCTGTGGGATTTGCCCGTGATTTTCGTCATTGAAAACAACGGCTATGCCATGGGCACCTCGGTAAAGCGTTCCACCAAATCCACCACGCTGTTCGGGCGCGGTTTGGCTTACGGCATTCCGGGTGAACAGGTGGACGGGATGGATGTTTTGGCCGTCAAAGCTGCGGGCGAAAAGGCTGTGGCGCACTGCCGCGCGGGCAAAGGCCCGTATATTTTGGAAATGATGACCTATCGCTATCGCGGCCATTCCATGTCTGACCCCGCCAAATACCGCACCCGCGAAGAGGTGGAAAAGATGAAGGCCGAAAAAGACGCCATCGAACATGTGCGCGATCTGCTGCTTGGCGCGGGCCTTGCCAATGAAGACGAGCTGAAGGCAATTGATAAGCAAATCAAAGATGTGGTGAACGCATCGGCCGAGTTTGCCAAAGACAGCCCCGAGCCATCTGTTTCTGAACTTTACACCGACATCTACGCATAAGGGGAAAAACCATGGCAATTGATGTACTTATGCCCGCCCTTTCCCCCACGATGGAGGAAGGTACCCTTGCCAAATGGCTGGTCGCCGAAGGCGATCACGTGAAATCTGGCCAGATCATCGCCGAGATTGAAACCGACAAGGCCACGATGGAATTTGAAGCCGTCGATGAAGGCATTGTTGGCAAGATTTTGGTCGCGGCTGGCACGGCAGGGGTCAAGGTGAACGATCCCATTTTGCGCCTGATTGAGGCAGGCGAAGATGCCAATGCGGCCCCTGCCCCCGCCGCCGCCAAAGCGGCCCCCGTGGCCGCCGCGCCCTTGGCTGCCGCCCCAACTGCTGCGGCTGTGGCTGTGGTGTCCAAGGCCAGCCCAGATTGGCCCGCAGGCACGCCGATGAAAACCATGACCGTGCGCGAGGCTTTGCGCGAGGCGATGGCCGAAGAAATGCGCGCCAATCCCAATGTCATGTTGATGGGCGAAGAAGTGGGCGAATACCAGGGCGCCTATAAAATTTCCCAAGGTCTGCTGGACGAATTCGGCCCCAAACGCGTGGTCGACACCCCAATCACCGAAATCGGCTTTACGGGCATTGCCGTGGGCGCGGCATGGGGCGGGCTGAACCCGATTGTGGAATTCATGACCTTTAACTTCTCGCTTCAGGCGATTGACCATATCCTGAACTCGGCGGCGAAAACCAACTATATGTCGGGCGGGCAACTCGGCTGCCCCATCGTGTTTCGCGGCGCGAATGGCGCGGCGGCCCGCGTGGGCGCGCAACATTCCCAAGATTTCGCCGCATGGTATGCCAGTATTCCCGGGCTAAAGGTGGTCATGCCCTATTCGGCGGCCGATGCGAAGGGCCTTTTGAAACAGGCGATCCGCGATCCAAACCCCGTGGTGTTTTTGGAAAATGAAATCATGTATGGGCAATCTTTCGAAGTGCCCGATCTGCCCGATTTCACCATTCCCTTCGGCAAAGCCCGCATTTGGCGCGAAGGCACCGATGCGACCATCGTTTCCTTTGGCATTGGGATGCGCTATGCGCTAGAGGCTGCCGATATCTTGGCCAAAGAGGGCCTTTCGATCGAAGTGATCGATCTGCGCACCCTGCGCCCGTTGGATTACGACACTGTTCTGGCCTCGATCCAGAAAACCAACCGCTGCGTCTGCGTCGAGGAAGGCTTCCCCGTGGCCTCGATGTCCGACCATTTGGCATCGACCATCATGCAGCGCGCCTTTGATTATCTGGACGCGCCCGTGATCACCTGCACGGGCAAAGACGTGCCCATGCCCTATGCTGCCAATTTGGAAAAACTGGCGCTGGTGACCACGGCCGAGGTGGTCGCTGCCGTCAAATCTGTTTGCTATCGGTAGGGGAAAACACATGGCGATCAATATCTTAATGCCCGCGCTCTCCCCCACGATGGAGGAAGGGACACTTGCGAAATGGCTGGTGAAAGAGGGCGATGCGGTGAAATCGGGGCAAGTGATTGCCGAGATTGAAACCGACAAGGCCACGATGGAGTTCGAAGCGGTGGACGAAGGCCGCATCGGCAAAATCCTTGTGCCTGCAGGCACGGCAGGTGTCAAAGTGAACGAGGCCATCGCCGTTTTGGTTGAAGATGGCGAAGATTTGGGCGCAAGCGCGGCCCCCGCGAAAGCTGCGGCTGCCATGGCGGCCCCGGCATCATCTGCAACCGCCCCTTCTGCACCTGCGCCATCTGTACCTGCCCTTTCAGCACCCACCGCCGCAAAACCTGCAGGCGCGCGGGTATTTGCCTCTCCGCTTGCGCGTAGAATCGCGGCGGAAAAAGGGTTGGATCTGACGAAAGTGGCGGGCACTGGCCCGCATGGCCGTATCATCCGCGCCGATGTCGAAGGCCAATCTTCCGTCGCCGCGCCAAAACCTGCCGCTTCCACCTCTGCCGCGCCAGCACCGCTGGCCTCCTCTGCTGCGCAGGGTATGTCCACCGAAACTGTGCTGAAAATGTATCAAGGCCGCAGCTTTACCGAAGTGCCCTTGGACGGGATGCGCCGCACCATCGCCGCGCGCCTGACCGAGGCCAAGCAAACCATCCCGCATTTCTACCTACGCAGATCGGTTCGGCTGGATGGTCTGATGACCTTCCGCGAGCAACTGAACAAAGGGCTGGAACCGCGCGGCGTCAAACTTTCGGTGAATGATTTCATCATCAAAGCCTGCGCTATGGCGCTGCAAAGCGTGCCAGATGCCAATGCAGTTTGGGCAGGCGACCGCGTTTTGCGCCTCAAACCGTCCGATGTGGCCGTGGCCGTGGCGATTGAGGGCGGCTTGTTCACCCCTGTTCTGAAAGACGCCGATCAAAAATCGCTCTCGGCCCTATCGGTCGAGATGAAAGACCTTGCCGCCCGTGCCAAAACCCGCAAACTTGCCCCGCAGGAATACCAAGGCGGCAGTTTTGCGATTTCCAACCTTGGCATGATGGGGATCGAGAATTTCGATGCCGTGATCAACCCACCGCAGGCCGCGATTTTGGCCGTGGGCGCGGGACTGAAACAGCCCGTGGTTCTGGCCGATGGCAGCCTTGGCGTGGCCACTGTGATGTCGATGACCCTCTCGGTGGATCACCGCGTCATTGATGGGGCTTTGGGGGCAAGTTTATTGGCCGCGATCTGCGCCAATTTGGAAAACCCAATGGCAATGTTGGCATAAAGGCTGGCAAGACGGGGGGCTGACTGCCCCCCACGCTGCGCTCCCCCCGTGGATATTTGTGAAAAAGAGAAGCGCAACACAGATTTGGCTGCTTCTCTTTTTCACAAATATCCTCAGGGGGTGAATTGGCCTTGGGCCAAGAGGGGGCGCGAGCGCCCCCTAAATCTCGCCTTTCACCAATTGATCCATAGTAATGGAAGGCTGATCGCAGCCCGCCTCGCCGACAATACGTGCGGGCACGCCTGCCACGGTTTTGCAAGCTGGCACATCGGCCAGCACCACCGATCCCGCCGCCACGCGCGAGCACGGACCAATGGTGATATTGCCCAAGATTGCCGCCCCTGCCCCAATCAGCACCCCATTGCCAATTTTGGGGTGGCGGTCGCCATCTTCTTTGCCTGTGCCGCCAAGGGTGACGGAATGCAGCATCGAGACATTATCGCCCACCACAGCCGTCTCGCCCACCACGATGGAATGGGCATGGTCAATCATGATACCGCGGCCAATGCGCGCGGCGGGGTGGATATCGACACCGAACACTTCGGAGACGCGCATTTGCACGAAATAGGCCATATCGCGCCGCCCTTGCCGCCACAGCCAATGGCCCACGCGGTACGCTTGCACCGCCTGATAGCCTTTGAAAAACAGCATGGGCTGGATAAAGCGCAGGCAGGCGGGGTCGCGGTCGAACACCGCCGTTAGGTCGGCGCGGGCGGCTGCGCCCAAATCGGCATCTGCATCATAGGCTTCATCGGCGATTTCGCGCAGGATCTGCTCGCTCATCTCGCCGCTGGCCAGTTTCAGCGAAAAGCGGTAGGCCAGCGCGCGTTCCATCGTAGCATGGTGCAGCAGGCTGGAATGCACCAAACCACCCAGCAAAGGTTCCGCCTGCACCATATCGGCTGCTTCGGCGCGCACGCGATCCCAAACAGGATCGATGCTGGCAAGTTTGGTTTTGGAATTGCCCATGGATTTGCCCCCAATTTCAAGATGTTCACCATAGCACAAGGGTGGGCGGGGCGGCAAGGCTGCGGGGCTGCGGCGCGCCTGCAGGGCGGCGGCCAAAACCGCCAGCGCGTCCAATATGCGCAGATCAGCCAGATCAAAACCGATATGTGGCGCAGGGCCCATCTGGCGCGCCCGCGTCTCGAGCGTGCCGATGCCCCATTCGGGGTGGGCGCGCCCGAAGCGTTTCATATAGCGATGGGCGGCATCGCTTTGGGCGATCAGCCGCTGCGCCAAAGCGGGGCGATGCGGCCTATTTGCGGCGGCCAAAACCTGCGTCGCTGCAATCATATCGCCCAGCAAGACGCGGCGCATGGCCTAGACTGTCACTGCAATGCTGCGCATTGGCCCCAGACCATAGGCATCTGACCGCTGCGCCACCGAAATGGTCAGTGCCCCTGCGGCCCCATCCGCACTGCGCATCGCCGCCGTATAGGCAAAGCTGGGTGCAAAAAGCACTGTTTCGCGCAGCACCCCTGCCCCATTCGCAATGCGCAGCACATAGGCCTCGCTTGTCTCGCCCAAGGGTACGTCGATTGAGTTCCAGCTATCCCCATCGATCCGCGTGCGGCGCAGCCATGTTAGGGCCAGATCACTGCCCTGCATTTTGGCCCGCAAATGCGCGATGGGATAGGGGCGTAGCCCCGCGCCAGCAAAGGCTGCCTGCTGCTGCATCACTTCGGGCGCGTCATAGCCCGCGCTCAGCCGCCCAATGCGGTAATTGCGCAACAGCCCGCGCGCCGAGGCTGGCAAAGGAATTTGCCGCAGCGCCGAATTGACCAGCACAAAGGGCGCGCCCACAGGCCAGATCGGGGCCATCAGCCCATCACTGCCCGCCTGCCCGCGCAGACGCAGCGAAAGATCATAGGTATTGGGCGCAACCAAATCTGCATTTGCAAATTGGAACAATTCCCAGCCATCCGCCGCGCCCGTGCCAATCAGCGCAAGGTTTTGCCCCGCCAGCACTTCGCCCAGGCTGCGCGATTGCAGCGCGCCGCCTGCCAGCAGAACGCGCAAAGCAGGGCCGCGATCCCAGACCCCTGTTTGCGCCGCGGCCAGTTCGGTTTCGGTTACGCCAAACACCGCTGCTTCGGCCAAAGTCGTGCTGAGGCTATAGCCATCATCGCTGATTGATGACCACACCCCTGCCGCGCCCTGCCATGGCGTGGCAAAGGCCGCGACATGGGGCGCATGGGGCAACTCGTCGCCCGTCATCAGGGGCAAATCCAAGAATTGAACGGCCAGCGGCGCATCGGTGATAGGCGCGCTATAGCGGCGCGGAGGGGGCGGCGTTATCATGGGGATAAACAGGGCAGGCTCGCTGCGCACAGCCTCTATTTGTTGATAGGACGCGCTGTCCACCCGATCAATGCGATAGTCTTGCCCTGCCAGCGTCACGCGGTCGCCCGCGCCGATATGGGCCAAAGATTTGGGCAGGGCAAAGCGGGCGCTGTCTCGCGCCATCCGCGTTTCGGCCATAAACCGCTGGGCCAATGCGCGGGCCTCTGCCTCGGTCAGCACCATGGGCAATTCGCTTTGTGCAAGGTTCAATTGGCCTTGATCAGGGAAAATCGCCTCGGCCACGCGGGCCTCATAGGCGCCTTCCGCCTCGACATAGCCCAGCCGCAGGCGGCCCGTCTCTTCCACCAGCGCGCCGCGCGTCACCTCGAACGTGCCGTCCATCTCGTTGCTGCGCACAAGGGTTTCGGCGGCGATGTCATAGGTTTTGGCCTGTGCGCGCAGGCCAAATTGCACCAGCCCCTCGCGTTCGACCACCTCGGCCCCTGCGGCCTGAAGCAAAGGTTGCAAGGCCGCACGGGCCGTGGTGGGATCGGGCAGGACATAGCCGCGCACAATGCCGTAGGCGGCGTCGCTGTTGATCTGGTGCAGACCGCTTTGCGCGGCGATTTCCGCGATCACCCCTGCAAGGGGCTGATTGCCCGTACGCCCATTCAGCCAATGGCCCGCCTCATAATTGGCCCCATCCGACCACAGCGCCAAATTGCGCGGAAAATCAGGAAAGGGGCGCGCATCCCACGCCCAAGCATGGCTGCGGGCGAAATCCAGCATCGCCCCGCCATAGATGGCCGAGGTTGGGTTATTCGCCCCATCTTGCCAAAACTGCGCTTGGGCGGCGAAATAGGCCAATTGCATCGCATCATCGCGCATCCCGTTAGAATATTTGGGCGCGCCGCCTTCAGAGGATTTTGCATCCAAAAAGCGGTTGGGCTGATTTGCCCCGCGATCTATCGCAGCGCAGCCATATTCGGTAAAGCGGAAGGGTTTAGATTGCGGCACCCAAGCGGTGGGCGCGCTTGCCCGCAGCCCGCCGATGCGCGGATAATGGAAATTCTCCCACCAGCCGCGCAGGTCTTTGTAGCGATATATCCAATGCTCGCCCCAATCGGCATCCACAATCGGGGTGCGGATTTGGGCAGCCTCGGCGGCGGGGCTGGCATAATACCAATCAAAACCTTCGCCGCCTGCAATATTGGCGATCAGATAATCAGGGTTCAGAATACTGCCATAGGCCGCATCCGTATGGGCCGCACCATCGCGCCAATCGGCCATGGGCATGTAATTATCAATGCCGATATAGTCGATGTTCGCATCGCTCCACAGCGGATCAAGGTGGAAATAGACATTGCCATCAATCAGCGCGCCAAAATATTCCGACCAATCGGCCGCATAGCTGATTTTGCAGTTTGGGCCCAGAATGGCGCGCACCTCGCCTGCCAGCGTGCGCAGGCGCGTGACGGCGGGAAAGCTATGGCCACCGCCGCGCAATTGGGTAAGCCCGCGCATTTCTGACCCAATCAGAAAGCTGTCCACGCCCCCTGCCGCCGCGCAAAGATGGGCGTAATGCAGGATAAAGCGGCGATAGCGCCACTGGTTTGGCCCGCTATAGCTGACCGAAGTGCTGGTATGGGAAAACTGTGCAGGGCTTGCCGTGCCAAAGAAATCATCAATTTCCGTGGTCGCAGCAGGCGTGCCATCGGGGCTGCCCGCGCGCCCTGGCGCCACGCTTGCCGTAATGCGCCCGCGCCATGGCAAGGCAGGCTGGCCCAGATCAGCGCTGTAAGGGTTGGGCAGGCTATTGCCCGCCAATTGATCCATCAAGATAAAGGGCAAAAACGTCACTTCTTTGCCCGCGTTTTTCAGCGCCTTGATCGCCTCGATCACCGACTGATCCGTGGGCGTGCCGCCATAGACGGCGCGGCCTGCCAGTTTTGGCACCTCTTGCGCGCTGGCCCGCGTGAGGCCCGTGACGCGCCACGGCATTTCCATGCCATCTTTTTGCTTTTGCTCGACTTTGGGGCGAATGGTGCAATGGGCTGCGCGCAGATCATCGCCAAACCATGACACGACCAAGGCCACGGCATTAGCTTGGGGCAATTCACTGCGCAAATCGCGCAAAGAGGCGGTAAAATCTGTGCCGCCCGCGATGGTGTGGCGGTTGGCGCTGCGCTTTGCGCCTGTGCCATAGTCGTAAAACACAGGCGTTGTGGCCAGCGCATATTCGCCCGTGCCCGGAATCATCGCAACCCCCGTGATCAGGCGCGACAGATCAGGATGCGCCTGCCCTGCTGCGCCCGCCACGGGGCGGATCACCTCAAAGGACAATTGCGGCACGCGGTTGCCATAGGCGGCCAGTTGCAAATCTTCGATCACCACATAGGCGATGCCGCGATAGGCAGGGGCGCGGCCTGTGCCTTCGACGGCCTCGATCTTGGCATCGGGCAATTGGCTTTGCGTGCCTTTGTAAACCCGCATGGTCAGCCTGCGCGGCGTGATTTCATTGCCATCGGCCCAGATCCGCGCGATGCGGGTGATTTCCCCCTCGCACAGCGCTACGGCGATGGAGACGGAATAGCTATAGGTTTGCGTGGTTTGGCTGGTTTGCTGGCCAGACCCGCCCCCCTTGCCGCTGCCGCCTGTGGTGCTGGATTGCGTTGTCACCGTTTCTTTGAACCGCGTGGCCCAAATCACTTGGCCCGCGATGCGCTGCCGCCCCCAAAGCCGCGCAATCCCCGCCCCTTCGGATGCGCCCATCAGGCGCAGGCGGTCGATCTTGCCCACTTCGACGGCCTCTGACCCTGCCCCCATCAGGCGCTGGTTCAGCAGGCGCTGGTCAATCGCTTGGCCAAGGGTTGCCCCCACGGCGCGGCCAATCACCGCGCCCGACAGGCCCAAGACTGTGCCGCCAAAGCCCGCCCCAAGCGCCGCCCCTGCCGCCGAAAGTAGAATGGTTGCCATGTTACACCTTTGCGGGAAATTGATAGCGGGCGACGATTTTGCGCGCCCATGGCGCAGACAGCGGGCTTTCGATCACGCCATGTCCGCTGTAGGCATGGATGAATGTCGGATTTGCGCCGATTTCGCCCGCTATGCCCAAATGCTTGGCCACTGCGCCTGCGCGCATGCGAAACAGCAACACATCGCCCATGGCCGCATTGGACATATCTTTGCGGATCAACCATGTATCTGCCGCCTGCTTCAAATCTTCGCGCGCGCCAGCCTCGCTCCAATCCATGCTATAGGGGGGGATGGCGCAGGGCTCTGCCCCGTAAACCGCGCGCCAAATCCCGCGCAAAAGGCCAAGGCAATCTGTCCCCGCCCCCCTGCAAGAGGCCTGATGCACATAGGGCGTGCCGATCCAAGCGCGGGCCAGTTCGGTGATATTGCTCATTTAAACAGGCTCCCGCCATCTTTGGGCGTGCTTTCATTGGGATAGCTGATTTGCCAATCTTCGCCCGGAATATGGGGAAAGCCCTGAAAATTGGATAGGTTGCTGAATTTGATGCGGCAGGTGTCGGCGGCGCGGTCGCAGCCTGCCTCTAGCGTGACAATATCGCCGGGCGCAAGCGCTGCGGGCAAAGCCTGCCACAGCGCCACGCGCCGCGCGCCGCCGCCCAAAGCGCGGTCTTGCTTGATCATGCCCACCAACCCCGCTGCCGCCCCCGTAACGGCGGCAAAGCGGCCCAGTTGGAACCAATCTTCGGGGTGGGCAGAGCTGCCCGTAAGGGTGATCTCACCCGTATCGGCCACCGATTGCACCACCATATCGGTGCGAAATTCGGGGGCAGACAGGTCAACCTTGCAGGCGGCATCGCCCAACACCGCATCACAGCCGCGCTGATAAACGCGCCCCTGCGGGGTATTGAGCGTTTCGGTCATGGCGCGCAGATCGACCTTAAAGGCCCCGCCTGCGCGGGTCACCTCGCCAAAGGTGCCGCGAAATTCGATGATGTTTTGCGCAGGATCGGCCCAGTTCAGCAACCAAATGGTGACCTCTGCCCCATCATACCGCCCTGCCATCAGATCGGCCTCGTCAATGCCTGCATCTGACAGCGCGCCGATGGCCTCGGTGTTATCTACCGCAAGCCCCGTGGTTTGTTGCAGCGCCTTGGCCGCCATGCCCGTTGCAGCCTTGAACACTATGCCGTCCAGCAAGATATCTTGGTCATGGTCGGTAAAGCCCAAGGTCACCTCATCGCGCCGCCGCACAAGCCATGCGCGCGCAAGGGTGGTTGCCCCGCTGGCCAAATGGGCCAGAAAATCGTCTCGCGCGCTCATACCCGCACCTCGATGATGGGAACATTGGGGATTTCGCCCGCCTGAAACGCCGCAATCGAGGTTTGCACCGCATCACTGTCAAAGCGCGCGGGTACGTCAAATTCAAAGCCCGCCGTCACCTCGGCCCCGATATCAGGTGCAAGGGCAAATGTCACAATGCCCGTGGCATAATCAACGTCATATTCTGTGCCCAGCAGTTTGGGATCGCCCCCCACCGCCACCTGCACCATGTTTTGGACAGGCTTTTTGATGGGGCGCAGATAGTCTTCTGTGCCCGAAGCATAGCGTTTGGTCAGTTGAAACTGGGTCTGCACCCCGTCACCCAGCCCAAGGCGCTGATCCAAGGGCGAAATCTCAGTGCCCAGCGGGCAAGATTTGTAATCTGTCCAATCTTTCCAGCGAAAGGCATGCAATTGGCCGCGCCGCGCCTCGAAAAAGGCCAAAAGCGTTTCCAAATCCTCTAAACTGCGCAGGCCAAAGCCCGCGTCATATTTGCGCCGCGCATGGGCCCAAGGGGTGGATCGTTCCTCGTGCCCATTGGCCAGCGTGATGATCTCGGTCAGGCGCTGCGGGCCGCCAAGGCTGCCATAGGACAGGTTGGTGGGAAAGCGGGTATCGTGAAAAGCCATAGATCGCTCCGTTCAACGGTTCTTTTGGCCGCGCGCCAGCATCCGCTGGGCCGCAGCCGCGATTTGCGCCTGACTGCGCTGAAACCCTGCCACATCAGGGGTTTGGATATTCATCACCACAGTGACCGCGCGCGCATGGCTTGGCGCTGTCACCCCCAGCCGCCCATCGGGGCCGCGCGCCAGCGGCATGATCGCCTCTGGCCCCGCCTCGCCCATCAGGCCCGCCCCGCCGCGCATCGCAAAGGCCGTAGGGCTGGACACAACCCCGCCTTTGGCAAAGGCCGTCACGCGGCCCGAGGCAAATACACCGCCCGCCTCGAACGGCATCAACCCGCCCACAAGACCATTGATCCCATTGGCAATGGCCCCGCCCACGGCGTTTTGCACAGGCTTCATCGCAATATCATAGGCGGTTTGGGAAATAGACTGCGCCACACCGCGCAGCGCGTCTTGCAGTTTCATCCCGTCAAACACCACCCCATCAAAGGCGCGGCGCAGACCTGATGCAATGCCGCTGGCCAGTGCATTCACCTCGCGCCCTGTAAAGACCAAACTTTCGCGCATTTTGGCCAACTCGCCGTCAAAGGCCGAAACAACCCCCGCCGTTTGCTGCGCCGAGGCTTCGAGGGCGGCGATTTGGTCTTGCAGATCTTGCACTTGTGTCATGGTTCAGTCCCCCTTTGGTCGGGATAAGCGGCGGTCAGTTCATCCAGCCGCGCGCGACTCATCAGCGCGCCGCCGCCCTCGCGCCCCAGCATCAGGCGCAGTTCTATCGGTGTCAGCGCCCAGAAAACCTGCGGCGTCACACCAAGCCCCCCCTGCGCAGGCGGGGTCAGGGCGGCGCGCAAAAGCCCTGTAAAATCAATGCCCTGCATCGGTTACCCTTCGGGCAGGGCAAAGGCCCGCGCCAGCAACTGCGCGGCAATACGGGCGGCGGCCACAGGGCCAGTGCCCGCGCCATCGCCAATATGGGCCGCAATCAAATCGCTTGCCGCCCCGCGCCATCCACCCCCGCGCAGGCCCGCCACCACCAGTGCCAGCACATCGCGGCTGGAAAAACGCCCCGATTCAAACCGCTCGACCAGCGCAAGCAGGCTGTCTTCGCCCAAGGCGGCCTCTAGCTCTGCCAGCGCGCCTAGGGTCAGCTTGGCCACATGCGCCGTGCCGTCTAAGGTGATGGTCACTTCACCTGCAAAAGGGTTGCTCATCGCGCCCCCTTACAGCGCAAGGAAGGTAAGCGCGCCTGCCGAGGCCAGAGCGATTTCATAGCTTGCCTCGCCATTATGGCTGCCCGCATAATCCAGCGCGGTGATCTGGAACTTGCCCTCGATCACGCCAAAATCGGGCACGATCACTTGGAAATTGGGCATTTCGGCATCAAAGAAAATCTGCCGCGCGCGCAGATCGGTATTGGCATCACGAAACACACCGCTGCCCGAAATGGCGGCGGTTTTCATACCCGCCCCTGCCAGCAATTCGCGCCAGCCCCCCGCGCTGTCCAGCGAGGTGACATCCACTGTTTCGGTGTTCAGCGACAGCCGCGTGGCCCGCAGCCCTGCCAAAGTTTCAAACACGCCTGTGCCGGTCATATCGACCTTAATCAGCAGGTCTTTTCCGTTTTGAACAGCCATCTTAGCCTCCTATATGTGCAAGTTTAGGCGCAGATCATGCCGCCAAAATCTGCCAGAATGTTGCAAAAGTATAAAAACCTAGATTTCAACCCTTGCGCGAAATTGCAGGTCAATGCGCCGCGTTGTTCCATCATCCAGACGCCGCGCTGTTGCGCGCACAAAGGCCAGCGACACCAACTGCCCCACCGAAAGGGTCAGATTTGCCCCAACCAGCGCATCGCAGACAGCGGCGGCAATGGTCTTGGCGGGCAGAAAGCCTGCCGCATCGGAAATCACCGCAATTTCAAGCCGATGTTCGGCCCCTGCGCCTGTTTTGTCCGATTGATCCTGCGCCACCTCTGGCCCCAGCAGAACAAAGCTGCCCACAGGCGTGCCCGGTGGCAGCGCGTCAACCACCTGCACGCCAGCAAGGGCGGGGGCATTGGAGAGCTGCGTGAAAATCGCCGCTTGCAGCGCGGCACTGGCGGAATAGCTCATGCGGGAACCTCCTCGCGGGAAAAGCACACCAGATAGCGCCCCGTTGCATCGCGTTCGGCCACAGCCAGAATGGTGAAAATGCGGCTGCCAAGGCGCAGGCGCTGTTCGGGGCGGGGGCGCGCAGCGCTGCCCACAGGGGCTGCGCGCAGGGTGATGCGATAGGGCACTTGGCTGACGAAGACCTCTTCACCCGCCGTGATGCGTCCCGCACCCGAGGTGATTTCCGCCCAATGGGTGCAAAGGGTGGCCCAAGTGGTGGTGAACCCCCCCGCGCCATCTGGCAGGCGCGTGGCCTGTTCCAAGACCAGCAGATGCGTCAGCTGCGGCGCGCTCATATCGCGCCCCCTTTGCCCGCACCGCCGCCCAGAACGCGGATGTTGCGATAGCGCTCGATCAGGGTTTGCACCGCCATTGGCAGGCCAAAGCCCTGCATGGCTGGCCCCGCGTCATGGCGCGTCTCGTAATATTGCGCGGCCAGCAGCATCACAGCTTGGCGCAGGTCGGCAGGCACAGAGGCCCAAGCCGCGCCATATCCTGCAGAAAACAAAATCTCGATCCGCCCATCGCTGGGCACAGTGGGAAACAGCATGCCCACAGCCAGAATCTTGGGCCGATGCGCATCGGCTTGCAGCGCATAGCGTGCGCCGTCCAGCACCATTTCCACGCCAGACACATCAAAAACCGACAGTTTGGTCACCGCCGCCACGGGGGCCAGCGGCAAGGTTTGCGCCGACAAGCTGCGCCAATCAGGCAAGGTCAGTTTGAAATTGCGCGTCAGCAGCGCCTTGCCAATGCGTGCCTCTATCGCGGCAAGGGCGGCGCGCAAATGCGCCTCGATCAGCCCGTCTTGCAGCCCATCCACACCAAAGGCTGTGCCAAGGCGCAGATGATCCTTCAGGCCAGCCAAGGGCAGATCTGCGCTGGCGGTTTGGGTCAGTTCGGTCAAAATCATCTTGTCGCCTTTCATCGCAAAGCCTCCCCATTTGGGCGCGCATAGCCGTCTGCGCGGGGGGAGATGGGAGGAGAGCAGCCAAACGGCCAAAGCCGCGCGCCCAAATCGCCCCCGCCACACAGGCGGCGGGGGCGGCGATCACTGCATCTTACGAGACAGCGATTTTCAGCAGCTTGATTGCGGCGTAATCCGTCACATCGCCGCCCACCCGTTTGCTCGCATAGAACAGCACATTGGGCTTGGCGCTGAACGGGTCGCGCAGAATGCGCAGGTCGGGACGCTCGGCAATGGTATAGCCTGCGTTGAAATCGCCAAAAGCAATCGCAAAGGCATTTGCCGCGATGTCAGGCATATCTTCGCAGACCAGCACAGGATAGCCCATCAGGCGGGCAGGTTCGGATGCGGCCAAGCCGTCCGACCACATGAAACGCCCATCCGCATCTTTCATCTTGCGCACAGCGCCTGCGGTTTTGCTGTTCATCACAAAGGCTGCATTGGCGCGGTAATCTGCACCCAGCGCATAGACCAGATTGATGATGCAATCGACCGAATTGGTGGGGGCAAAATCAGCCGCAGCGCCCGTGGGCACATAGCCAAGGCTGCCCCAAGCCCATGAGCCATTGGCCAGTTTTGGCGCGGTCAAAAAGCCCTTCGGCTTATCCACCCCATCGCCGCTGATAAAGGCTGCGGCCTCGGCGCGGATAAAGCGGGTGGCGATTTTGCCAGCCAGCCAGCCTTCAACGTCAAAGGCGCTGTCATCAAGCAAACGCTGGCTTGCCTTTGGCATGGCCGACAATTCATGCAATTTGATGGCAATACGTTCGATCTGCGGGGTTGCCGTCTCGCTGGTGGCGGCGGCTTCGGTGGCCCAGCCGCTGCCCACTTCGCTGCGGTCAACCAACACGTCAAAAGAGGTGGCATCGACCTGCACCACATTGGCAATCGAGCGCAGCGAGGATGTCGAGACCAGCATCGAGCGGATGCTGTCTGCGGTTTGCGGGTCTACCAAATAGCCGCCGTCAGCCGCAACGGCAGTGGACATCGCCTTGCCTTCCAGCACCAATCCGCGCAGGCCGTCATCATCGCCGCTGCGCAAATAGGCCCCAAAAGCCTTTTTATGCGGCACATCCACGTCTGCCGCCGCGCTCAGCGCGGGGCGGCCATAGGTCATAGTTTTACGATCAAGCATGGTCAGTCGCTCTTCCTGTTGTTGCAAAGATTGCGTCACATCGGTCTGAAAGCCTTTGAAAGCGTTCAGAAATTCTGTCATGGCGGCCTTGGCTTCGGCCGCAGGATTTTGGGCTTTTGGCATGCCGCCATCGGCCCGAGCCTTGGTCTCGGTCATCGGTTATCCTTGGGTTAAGGGTTGACCCTGCGCGCTGCGGGCGCTAGCGGCGGGATGCCAAAGTTTGGCCTGCGTCTTTCAACATCGCGGCAAACTCTGCCCAGATTTCGGCGGCCTCTGCTGCGCGCAGATCTGCATCTTGCGCATCTGATTTGGCCGAAACCCGCGCTTCGGAAAGCATCGGGAAGGTCACAAGTGAGACTTCCCACAGCTCAAGCTCGGTCAGCAGGCGCGCGCCGCCTGCATCCTTGGTGGATTTTAGCGTGCGATAGCCAATCGACAGCCCGTCAATGGCCCCCGCATCCAAAAGGGCGGCCGCCTCGCGGCCCTTATCCACCGCCGTGAGGATGCGGCCCTTGACCCAAAGGCCCGCCTCGTCTTCGCGCACCTCGTCCCACACGCCGATGGGTTGGGCGGGATCGTGTTGCCACAGCATTTTCACGCCGCGCCCTGCGGCAGACAGGCGGGCAAGGCTGGCCTTATAGGCGCCTTTTTGCACCACATCCCCGCCCTGATCGCGCGCGCCAAACAGGCTGGCATAGCCCGAAATCACATGGCCATTGGGGCCATCTGTCACTGTCAGCCCTGCTTTGCTGCCCGCCTTTAGCGCCAGAAATTTGCGCTCTGGCGCGCCATCCGTGATCCAAGTCATTCCGCACCTCATTTCATTGCCGCCGCAAGCAGGGCTTCGGCCATTTGGGCCAACAAAAACCCTGCCAGCCCGTAAACCCCCAGCCAGATACGCTTTTCCAGCCGCTCTAGGGCGGCATCAATCAGGCCAAGGCGGTATTCCAGCGCGGCCCAGCGTTCGTCTGACACCCTTTCATTTGCCTCGATGCGGGCATGGGCCGCATCAAAACTGTCATATAAAAACCGCGAGCCTGTGGCCCCCTCGTCTGATTTGCGCAGGGGCGGCATTTAAGCCTCGCCTGCCGCTGGCATGGGATCTGCCGCCAACGCGGGCAGGCCCAGCAGCAGCCGCTTTTCCTGCGATGTCAGAAAGTCCGCAGCCCCCACGCGCAGCCATTGCGCATCGCGTTCGGTCGCCAAGGCGGGGATTTGGTCCAGATCGGGGCGCAATTCTACCGCCTCGCCCGTAAATCCCGAAAGCCATGCCGACAGCCCCGCCGTCACCCGTGCCGCCAAGGGCAGCACAGTTAGGCGATAAAAGGCGCGGTTGGCCTCTTGGTAATTGGCATAGGTCGCATCCCCTGGAATACCCATAAGCATGGGCGGAATGCCAAAGGCCGTGGCAATTTCGCGCCCTGCAGCCTCTTTGGTTTTTTGGAACTCCATATCCGAAGGGGAAAAGCCCATCGGCTTCCAATCAAGCCCGCCTTCCAGCAACATCGGGCGACCAGCATTGCGCGCGCCTTGGTGGTTGCTTTCAATTTCAGAAACCAAGCGGTCGTATTGATCGCTGGACAGTTGCGATTGCCCATCGGCCCCGCGATAGACAATCGCCCCAGATGGGCGCGCGGCATTGTCCAGCAGCGCCTTTGACCATGCGCTGGCCGCATTATGCACATCCACCGCCACGGCCGCCGCCTGCAACGGCGATAGGCCGTAATGGTCATCTTGCGGATGAAATGTTTTCAAATGGCAAATGGGTTGCGCCTCGGCCCCACCTGTCTGGCTCATTGCAAAGCGGTGCGTGCGCCCGCCCACAGTGTAATCATAGGCCATGGGCCAGCCGTCTGGCCCAGGCACCACCGCCATGCGATCACTGCGCAAGACGTGCAATTCGCGCGGCAAACCGCCCTGCCCCACGGCCTCGATATAGGCATTGCCCGATAGCAGCAGATGGCCATAAATCGCCTCGAGCAATTCGGCGCGGCCCTGCGCGCCATTAGGCCGCGCGATCAAGGTCAAAATAGGGTGCTGGTCAAAGCGCTGGTTGGCATCTTGCAAAATCAGCGGCAGGGCAGCGGCAGCTTCGCAGATCAGCTTGACGGCGCGAAATCCCATTGGGTTGGCCTGAAACCCCGTTTTGGCCAAGCTGACCGCATCGCGCGCCGACCATGCCACGCGGCCCGAGCTGTTGAACGCCACCACGCGCCCGCCCACCAACTTACCCGTTGCCGAGGCCTTTTTGTCTGGCACTGGCGCCATGGCCCCGCGTTTTAGAAAGTCGAACATCGCTTGCTCCTTGCAACCTGCGGCGGGTGATCGCCTGTGTTGCGCCAAACCATATTGATGAAAAGTTTAATCGTTTCTAACCCAGCGTACGCACCTGCGGGCGGCGGTATTTTTCGGCGGGCTGGATGATCAGTTCGGTCAGCGCCCAGACCAGCGCATCGACGCGGTCAGGGCTGCCGCGCCCTCTAAACCCCTGCGGTGTCATCATAAACATCTGCTCTTCTAGGCGGGACAGCCCGCGCATATGGGCGACGCGGCCCTGTTCATAAAGGGCGGCCACAGGTTCGGCGCGGGCCGATTTGTTCGCGCGCGCATGCACCGCGCGAAACGGCACCAGCGCGTCAATCTGGCGAATAACCGCCTCGACCAGATTGCCGCCTTGATTGACTTCGGCAACCAATCTGTCTGCGCCGTGGCGCGCACAGGCGTCCAGCGCCGCGCGCGCCCAAGTTTCGGGCGATGCGCCCTGCACGGATGCATCTTCCAGCACCACCGCGCGCCAGTTTTGCGGTGGCCCCTCTGTGATGGCCCCTACCACCACAATCCCGCATGTGTCCGAGGATTTATGCGCCGAAACAGGCGGATCAATGGCCACCACAACCCGCGACAGGGCTGGCACAGTGTCAAGGCGCGCAGCCTCGATACTGCCTGCGTTCCACAGCGCGCCTTCGATGCCATCGATCAGCAGTCCCTCTAACTCTTGCCGCCCCAGTTGCGTGCCTGCATAGCGGCTGTGCACCTCGGCCAAGAAACTTGTCGCCAAATTGGCGCGGTTGGCGATGGTAGGGGCATGGGTGACCACAGTGCTGTCATTGGCCAGAATAGACCGCAGCACTTGCACGTTTTGCGGTGTTGTGGTGACCACTTGGCGCGGATTATCCCCCAAACGCAGGGCAAATTGTAACTGATCCCATGCGGCCTCGCCCTTTTTCCATTTGGCCAATTCATCCACCCAAGCGGCATCGAATTGCGGCCCGCGCAGGCTGGCGGGATCATGGGCGGAAAACACCTGCGCCACTGCGCCATTGGGCCATAGCAGACGTTTGCGCGTGGCCTGCCATTCGGGGCGGCGATCTGGCGGCGCGCAGGCCATGATCCCGCTGTCGCCAAATATCATCACTTCGCGCACTTGGTCGATGGTCTCGCCCAACAGCGCCACGCGGCGCGCCATGCCTGCATCCCTCGGCCCTGCCCCTTCGACGATAGAGCGCACCCATTCCGCCCCCGCGCGGGTTTTGCCCGCCCCGCGCCCGCCCATAATCACCCATGTTTTCCAATTGCCCTGCGGCGGGGTTTGATGCGGCATCGCCCAAAACTCGAACAAATAGGGCAAGGACAACAGGGCATTGTCACTCAGGCTGGCCAGAAACGTCTCGGTCACCTCTGGCGGCGCGCAGGCGAGCCAATCTGCTCCCAATTTCAGATCGGGCAGCGGCAAGGTCGTATCCGTCAAGGCCAGAGGCCGCTGCAAAGGATTTGTCAATTTTTTCAACATTTTTGCTCTCTTCGATCACCAAGTCCAAGGCTTGGCGCATGTCTTTGACCACTGTGCTTGTTGCCTTGGTTTCAGGGTCCATAACCTCTTCCAAAGCATTGATCCGCTTGGCCAAAATCGTGGCTGATCTGCGAAACAAAATTCGGGATTCGGCCAGAAATTCGCTCGCCTCCTCCGTCGTTTGGGGATCATAGGTGTTCATATGTTAATGCCTGCCTTTCCTGCCGTTCGCCCACCCGCGAGATGCAAAAACGGCGCATGGGTTTCCCCAGCGCCGTCCCTGACATGTCTGCCAGCATGACAAAACCATGCCACAGCAGCGCGCGGCATGTCAAGTTTTATCTATATATATCAATGCCTTGCGCGCGCAGCCTTAGGGTTTGCTTAACCCTATTGCTGCGCTTCTTCTTCGGCTTTCTTGGCCTGCTCAGCTTCGATTTTACGCCAAGCTTCGACGTTTTTGTTATGCTCTTTCAATGTCTTGGCAAAGGCATGGCCACCCGAGCCATCGGCGACAAAGTAAAGATAATCGGTGGTGTCGGGGTTCAGCGCAGCCTCGATACTCAGCCGTCCTGGGTTGGCGATGGGGGTCGGCGGCATCCCATCGATGACATAGGTGTTATAGGGCGTCTCGCGCTGCAATTCGGATCGGCGCAGGCCGCGGCCCAAAACGCCCTGCCCTTTTGTGATGCCGTAAATGACTGTGGGGTCGGTTTGCAGGCGCATCCCTTCGGCCATGCGGTTCAAGAATACCGAGGCGACTTGGCGGCGCTCATCGGCTATGCCCGTTTCCTTTTCCACAATCGAGGCCATGATCAGCGCCTCTTGCGGTGTGTCATAGGGCAGGCCATCGGCGCGGGTTTCCCACAATTCGGCCAAAGTTTTGCTTTGCCTTGCGGTCATTTCGGCCAGAATATCGGCTCGTGCCGCCCCTTCGACAATTTCATAGCTATCGGGGGCAAGGCTGCCTTCGGGGGGCACATCGCCGATCTCGCCTGTCAGAAAATCCGCCGCATTCAGCGATTGCACCACTTGCCAACTGGTCACGCCTTCGGCCAGCGTGATGCGCAGGCGCAAATCCACCTTCCATGCCTCATCATCCAAAATCGCAGGGCGCGGATCAACGGCGGGGTCGTATTTGGCCACTTCGACATAGTCATTCGTCTTGGGGTCAAGTTCGCGCAGAATGATGTCGGCTTGATTCACGCCGATGCGATAGTTCATCTCGCGCCCACAGGTCGATTGCCCGCCTGCCGTCATCGCATCCAGCGCCTGTGCCATCGACACGCCCGCAGGCAGCAGATAACTGCCAAATTTCAACTCATCGGCCTTTTCGGCATAAGATGCGCCAATGCGGAAAATGCGGGTGTTCGAAATGGCCCCGCGCGCGGCCAAATCTTCGGCCACGGCCGTCAGATTTGCGCCTTTTTTCACCTCGAAACAGATGGGCTGCGCCAGCGGCCCTGCCCCTGTGTACTGGCTTTGCGCCCAGCCCAGCAACCCTGCAAAGGCGAACAAAACCACAATCAGCAGCGTCAGCGCGCCCGAAGCAATTGCCTTCGCCATTACTTTACGCGACCCATCACAAGGCTGGCATTGGTGCCGCCAAACCCGAAGGAATTGGACAGCGCCACGTCAATTTTGCGCTTTACGGCCTTATTGGCGGCCAAATCCAGTTTTGGGGTGACGGCGGGGTTGTCCAAATTGATCGTGGGCGGTGCGATTTGATCGCGGATCGCCAGCACGCAGAAAATCGCCTCGACCGCGCCTGCAGCCCCCAGCAAATGGCCGATGCTGGATTTGGTCGATGACATGGTGGCCTGCGCCGCCGCATCGCCCAAAAGACGCTCGACCGCGCCCAACTCGATCGTATCCGCCATGGTCGAGGTGCCATGCGCGTTGATATAGTCCACCGCGCTGGGGGCCAGACCTGCCCGCTTTAGCGCCATTTCCATACTGCGATAGCCGCCTTCGCCATCTTCAGAGGGGGCTGTGATGTGATGCGCATCCCCCGACAGGCCATAGCCCAGCACTTCGGCATAAATCTTGGCCCCGCGCGCGCGGGCATGTTCGTATTCCTCTAAAACGACCACGCCTGCGCCTTCGCCCATCACAAACCCATCGCGGTCAGCGTCATAGGGGCGCGATGCCTTGGTCGGGTCATCTTCGCGTTTGGTAGATAGCGCTTTGCAGGCATTGAACCCCGCAATGCCGATTTCCGAAATCGGGCTTTCTGCGCCGCCTGCAATCATCACATCCGCATCGCCCCATTGAATCAGCCGCGCCGCATCGCCAATGGCATGCGCCCCTGTCGAGCAGGCGGTGACCACCGCATGATTTGGCCCCTTAAAGCCAAAGCGAATCGACACTTGCCCCGAAATCAGGTTGATCAGCGCACCCGGAATGAAGAAAGGCGAGACGCGCTTTGCGCCCTTTTCCTTGATCAGCACCGCGGTTTCGGCAATGGATGACAGCCCGCCAATGCCCGAGCCGATCATCACCCCCGTGCGGCATTGATCGTCAAAGGTTTTCGGCTCCCATCCTGAATCTTGCACGGCTTGGATGGCGGCGGCCATGCCGTATAGGATGAAATCATCCACCTTGCGGCGGTCTTTCGGCTCCATCCATGCATCGGGGTTAAAAGTGCCATCCGTGCCATCGCCAAAGGGCACTTCGCAGGCATATTGGGTGATCACGCCCGATGTATCAAAGCGCGTGATCTTGCCCGCACCCGACTGGCCCGCAAGCAAGCGCGACCATGTTTCCTCGACCCCGCAGGCAAGCGGCGTGACCATTCCCAAACCCGTGACGACAACGCGGCGCATGGCAAATCTCCTGATGTTCTGGCAGCACCTGACGGCGCGCTTTTTGTCCTGATACACCGCCCTTTTGCCCCGCGCAACCAAACCCCGCGCCCATTGGCAGCGCGCCGCCGCCTAAAATCTGGGCTTTTTGGGCTGGATTCGTGCAAAGCGTGTGGATTTTTGCCGCGCAGGCCTGCACGCGGCTTGACCTTTCGCATCCAATCGCTATGTGAATGAATATTCATTCACGCCAGTTTTGGCAGACCAAGCAGATGCGCATGCAACTTCGGATTGATCTAAGCCCCGCCGCCACACCCGCGCCGAAATCGGCCGAGATTTTGCGTGCGGTCAAGGCGGCCTTTGTTGAAAAGGGCTTTGACGGGGCATCGATGCAGGATTTGGCCCGCGCGGCAGGCATGTCTGTGGGCAATTTCTACCGCTATTTCCCATCGAAAGACGCGATTGTGGCGCAGATGATCGCGCTGGATATGGCGGAAATCGAGGCGAAATTTGCCCGCGTTCTGTCTTCGGCCAGCCCGATGGCCACGCTGCGCGCGCTGATTGAACAGCGCATCAACGATACCTCTGATCCGCAAGAAGGCCCGCTTTGGGCCGAAATCGCGGCGGCCGCGCTGCGCAAACCTGAAATTGCCGCCAATGCCTGCGCGATGGAACATACTGTCGGCGGATATTTGGCGCAGGTTTTTTCGGCCGAAACGGGCCTGCCCTTGGCCGAGGCGCAGCGACGGTTTTCCACGGAATCGGCGTTTATCATCTTACTGATACGTTCTGCTGCGATGATCGCCCCGAAAAATACCGACCAATCTGGTCATCTAAACGCGCTGATCTTGCGTACCATTAATCAAGTGCTGGACGAAATCGCCAGCGCAGGTCTGAAAGGCTAACTATGCGTTCTCTCACTTTGCTTTTGGCGTTGTCCGCCGCAACTGTTCCAGCGGCGCTGATGCCCGCCTTTGCGCAGGATGCAGCGGCCCCCGCGGCGGCCACCAGCCTGCCTGCCATCACTGTCTCCAGCGCGCAAAAGCGCGTGCTGCGCGATGTCATCATCGTCTCGGGTCTGGTGGGCGCGCAAGAAGAGGTGCAGATCAATCCGATGGTTCAGGGCCAACAAGTGGCCGAATTGCTGGTGGATGTGGGCGATCGTGTCAGCGCAGGGCAAGTGATGGCGCGGCTGTCCTCTTCGGCGCTGTCGCTGCAAAACGCTCAGCTTTTGGCCGCGATCGAGGCTGCAAAAGCCGCAGGCGATAGTGCCGCGCAGGCCAGGCTAGAGGCAGAGCTGGCCAAAGTCACCGCCGATTTGGCCCGCGCCGATTTGACCATTCGGCGCACCGAAATCGTGGCCCCCGTTGCGGGTGAGATTTCGGCGCGCAACGCGGAATTGGGCGCGCTGGCGGGGGCATCGGGGCAGCCTATGTTCACCATCATCCGCGATGGCGCGCTGGAATTGCAGGCCGATGTTTCGGAAAGCGATTTGTTGCGCGTGGCCAAGGGGCAAAAAGTGGCGCTGACATTGGTCGGCGCGCAGAGCGCGCTTTCAGGCACTGTGCGCCTTGTCGAGCCGACCATCGATACGCAAACCCGCCTTGGGCGCGTGCGCATCGCCTTTGATGACAGCAGTTTGGTGCGCGTGGGCATGTTTGTAGAGGCGGCCATTTCTGTGGCCGAACGCAGCACCATCGCAGTGCCCGTCACCGCAGTGGGCCGCTACGAGGGCAAGCCCACCGTGATGGCCATTGTCGATGGCACGGCCCAGCGGCGCGAGGTGCAAACAGGCATCCGCGAAGGCGGCTGGATTGAAATCGCCTCTGGCCTGACCGAAGGCGAGACGATTGTGACCAAAGCAGGCGCTTTCGTGCGCAACGGCGATAAAATCAACCCTGTTCCAGAAACAGCCAACTAGGGGTTTGCTATGAACTTTTCCGCATGGTCTATCCGCAACCCCATCGCGCCGATTTTGGCGTTTTTCATTCTGATGGTGCTGGGCTGGCAAAGCTTTAACGCTCTGCCCATCACCCGCTTTCCCAATATCGACTTTCCTGTGGTGATTGTGAATGTCAGCCAACCGGGGGCCGCGCCTGCGGAATTGGAAACCCAAGTCACCAAAATCGTTGAAGACGGGGTTGTGGGCATCACGGGGGTGAAAAACATCACCTCGACTGTCAATGACGGATCGTCGATCACGGCGATTGAATTTCGGATGGAAGTGCCGCCCGATCAGGCGGTGCAAGATGTGAAGGACGCGATGGACAGGGTGCGCGGCGATTTGCCCGGTGGCATCAACGAACCTTCCGTCAGCAAGCTGGATATCGAAGGTCAGGCGATTATGACCTTTTCGGTGACCGCGCCGAATATGTCGCTGGAAGAGGTATCTTGGTTTATTGACGATCAGGTCAAGCGCGCGCTGCAGGGCAAGCCGGGCGTGGGCCGCGTTGATCGTTTTGGTGGCGCTGACCGCGAAATTCGTATCGAATTGGATCCTGCGCGGCTGGACAGCTATGGCATCACCGCCTCGGCGGTGAATGCGCAGTTGCGCCAAACCAACATCAATTTGGGCGCAGGGCGCGGCGAAATTGGCGCGGGCGAGCAGTCGATCCGCACCTTGGGCGATGCCCGTTCAGTGGAAAGCCTGAGCAATACGATCATCGCGCTGCCTTCGGGCCGCCATGTACGCCTGTCCGATTTGGGCACAGTGCTGGATACGAACCAAGAATTGCGCTCGATGACCAAATTGGATGGCAATCAAGTGGTGACCTTTGGTGTCTACCGCGCCAAGGGTGCCTCCGAAGTCTCGGTTGCCGAAACTGTGCATGCCGCCTTGGACGAGGTGCGCGCGGCCCATCCTGACGTGGCGATCAATATGATCGACGATACGGTGTTCTACACCTATGGCAATTACGAGGCGGCGATTCACACCCTGATTGAAGGGTCGATTTTGGCGGTGATCGTGGTGTTCGCGTTCCTGCGCAATTGGCGCGCGACCATCATCACCGCTGTGGCCCTGCCCCTCTCTGCCGTGCCCACGTTTTGGATCATGGATTTGCTGGGCTTCTCGCTGAACCTTGTGTCTTTCCTTGCCATCACCTTGGCCACGGGGATTTTGGTTGACGATGCCATTGTCGAGATAGAAAATATAGCGCGGCACATCCGCATGGGCAAAACGCCCTACCGCGCGGCGATTGAGGCGGCCGATGAAATTGGCCTTGCCGTGATTGCCACCACCTTTACCATCATCGCGGTCTTTGTGCCTGTGTCGTTCATGGGCGGGATTCCGGGCCAGTATTTCATGCAATTTGGCCTGACAGTGGCCATTGCCGTGGCCTTCTCGCTGCTAGTTGCGCGCCTGATCACCCCGATGATGGCCGCCTATTTTATGACTGTGAAAGACGCCAATGTCGGCGATCATGAAGGTGAAAAAGACGGGCCAGTCATGCGGGGGTATTTGTGGTTTGTCTCGCTGACCACGCATGGGCAAATCCATTGGAAGAACCGCTTTTTGCGCATTCTTCCGTTTTTGCGCCGCCTTCCCACCCAGATCGAGCGCCCGCATCTGACCCCAGCAGTTGACCGCCTGATTGGCGCACTGCCAAAATTTGCGCTTTTGTCTATTCCGATGGGGATTTTGGCCGTGGCCATTCGGATCACCTCTTGGGTTGGCTCTTTTGCGCTGGCCGTGTCTTTTGGGGTTTTGAACTTTGCACTGGGCTGGTTGACCAACCCAGTGCGCACGATCAAATCCTATTACATCACTTTGGTGGCAGCCTTTGGTGTGCTGCTGGTCTCGCTGTATTTCATGGCGCAGGTGCCCGGTGCGTTTTTGCCGCCCGAAGATGTCAGCCGTATTTCTGTTTCGGTCGAACTGCCCCCGGGCAGCACGCTTGAACAAACCGACAAAACCACCGAGGCGATGCGGCAGGCGATTGCCGATATCGAAGGGATCAAATCGGTCTTGGTCATTGCTGGCGCATCCCCCACGGGCGAGATTGACCTGCGCAATGGCACGCTGACTGTTATCTTGGACAGTTTGGATCACGGGCTTTTGTTGAAACTGTCAGAAACCTTCAACAAAATACCGCTGCTCAATGTGATCATCCCAGATCTGCCGAACACTGGCCGCACCGTGCCGCAATCGGAAATCGCAGCCGAAATCTTTCAGCGTTTGGCCAAGATTCCTGACGCGCGGGTCTTGAAGGTGGATGATCGCGGTCAGCGCGAGTTGAGCTATTCGATTTTGGCCAGCAATGAAGATGATCTCAGCCGCGCTGCGGCCCTGCTCGAAGAGGCGATGGCAGCCGATCCGCTGTTTGCCAATGTGTCCACCAAAGGCGCGGTGCCACGGCCTGAAATTCAGGTCACCCCGCGCGCCGATGAAGCGGCTCGTTTGGGCGTGACCACCGCCGCCATTGCCGAAACCCTGCGCGTGGCCACTATTGGCGATGTCGATGGGGCACTGGCGAAAATCTCGCTGGATGGGCGGCAGATTCCTGTGCGGGTGCGTGTGCGCGATGATGTGCGCGAAAATCTGGCGCGGATTGCAGCCATGCGCGTGCCCACCAATACGGGCGCTTCGGTGCCCCTGTCCACTGTGGCAGATGTCGTGGTGGGCGAAGGCCCTGCCACGATCAACCGCTTTAACCGCGAACGCACCGCATCTATTGGCGCAGATTTGCCCTTGGGCGTGGCGCTGGGCACGGCGCAAGATCGTCTGAAAGCCATTGTCGAAGGTGATCCTGCCAATGGCGTGGCCCCTATGATCACCCTACCGGGCACGGCTAAGGTGCAGGCGTCGGGTGATGCGGAAGTTCAGGGCGAATTGTTTGCCTCTTTCGGGAATGCGATGATCTTGGGCCTGATGCTGATGCTGACAGTGCTGATTTTGCTGTTCAAATCGGTGATCCAGCCCTTCACGATTTTGTTCTCGCTGCCGCTGGCCATTGGCGGGGTGGCGGCTGCGCTGATCCTCACCAATGCGGCGCTGTCGATGCCCGTGCTGATCGGTATTTTGATGCTGATGGGCATTGTCACCAAAAACGCCATTTTGCTGGTGGATTTCGTGATTGAAATGCGCGTGCGCGGGTTTGATCGGTTTAAGGCTGTGTTGGAAGCGGGCCACAAGCGCGCCCGCCCCATTGTGATGACATCCATCGCCATGTCGGCAGGGATGCTGCCCTCGGCGCTGGGCGTGGGTGAAGGCGGGGCTTTCCGCGCGCCTATGGCCACGGCCGTGATTGGCGGAATTATCGTGTCAACTGTGCTGTCATTGGTGATTGTGCCGTCCTTTTATTTGATTATGGATGATTTGTCGGCCTTTATCACACGGCTGCTTGCGCCCATGATCGGCCCGCGCGAACAAGAGGCCCCCGTTCTGGATAACGAACTTCTCTCGGCCGAGGTGGCCGCGTTAAAGACGCAGCAGCAGGGGCTTTTGGCGCAGATCAAGTCGCTGATGGGTGCGCGCAACGCTCCCAAAGGCATGGCCGCAGAATAGCCACGGCCAAATAACAAAAGGGGGGCGCAAGCCCCCCTGTTTCAGCCCCGCGCGCCGCAAAAGCGCAACAAAAAGGCACCCCGCAGGGTGCCTTTTCGTTTAAACCAAGTATAAAGTCTTAGGCAGCGGAGGAGATGAACTTCACCGCGTCGCCAAAGGTTTGAATGGTTTCAGCAGCGTCATCAGGAATTTCAATGCCGAATTCCTCTTCGAACGCCATGACCAATTCCACGGTATCAAGGCTGTCAGCGCCCAGATCGTCGATAAACGATGCGGATTCCGTCACTTTATCGGCCTCAACGCCAAGATGTTCGACGACGATCTTCTTCACACGATCAGCGATGTCGCTCATGTCATTTCCTCAGTTGCAGGCGGCTTTGCCGCGTTCTGTTCGTGCCTTGTTGCCAAGGCGTTTAAGGCCCCTTTGCACCATGACGGCAGGGCCACGATATACGAAAAGCAGGTGCCTCGCATGTCTGCCGCGCCTATAGCAAGCCCTGCCGCCTATGGCAACAGGGCAGTTGCGCGGCGCGGACATCTTAGACCATAAAGCTGCCGCCGTTAATATGCAGCGTGGTGCCCGTCACATAAGAGGCCTCGGCCGAGGCCAAATAGACCACACCTGCGGCAATTTCCTCTGCCTGCCCCAT
Source organism: Rhodobacter sp. (assembly GCA_027490955.1). Classification (GTDB taxonomy): domain Bacteria; phylum Pseudomonadota; class Alphaproteobacteria; order Rhodobacterales; family Rhodobacteraceae; genus Cypionkella. Next base: position 31,340 of record JAIXXB010000014.1, on the reverse strand, counting down.
GCGGCCTGCGGGAACCATGGTCAAAATACGCGATTTTTGATCTTCGTTCAGCTTGTCAGTCATGGCCGTTTCGATGAAGCCGGGGGCAAGGCAATTGACTGTGATATTGCGGCTGGCAACCTCTTGCGCCAATGATTTTGACATGGCGGTCACGGCAGCCTTGGCGGCGGTGTAATTGCCCTGTCCGGGGTTGCCAGAATGACCGACGACCGAGGTGATGTTGATAATCCGCCCCCAGCGCGCCTTCATCATGCCGCGCAAACTGGCGCGGCACAGACGAAAGGTGGCGGTCAGGTTGATGTCGATGACCTGTTGAAACTCTTCATCCGACATGCGCATGAACAGATTATCTTTGGTGATACCTGCATTGTTGACCAGAATATCCAAAGACCCCATCGCATCTGCGGCGGCTTTGGGCAGCGCATCGACCGCCGCGGCATCTGATAGGTTGCAGGGCAAAACATAGGTGCGTGCACCCAGTTCTGCGGCCAACTCGTCCAGCGGGCCTTGCCGCGTGCCAGATAGGGCAACTGTGGCCCCTTGGCCATGCAGCGCGCGGGCTATGGCCCCACCAATCCCGCCCGATGCGCCAGTGATCAGCGCGTTTTTACCTGTTAAATCAAACATTTGCTTTCCCCTATCCCTGTGCCGCCAGCACATCGGCCGCCGTTCCTATGGCGCGCGTTTCTGCCCCTTCGGCGATGCGCTTGATCATGCCTGACAGCGCCTTACCCGCGCCGATTTCCCAATATGCGCCCACGCCCTGCCCCTGCATCCATTGGACAGATTCGCGCCAGCGCACACGGCCCGTCACTTGGGCCACCAGCAGCGCGCGGATCTGCGCAGGATCGCTGATCGCGCTGGCCTGCACATTGGCGACCAAGGGCACAGCGGGGGCCGAAATGGTCACATCGGCAAGGGCCTGCGCCATCACATCGGCTGCAGGCTGCATCAGCGCGCAGTGAAACGGGGCCGAGACAGGCAGCAAGAGCGCGCGCTTTGCGCCCTTGGCTTTGGCGATGTCTAAGGCGCGTTCCACCGCGCCCTTATGGCCCGAAACCACCACTTGCGCGGGGTCATTGTCATTGGCGGCCTCGCAGACCTCGCCCTGCGCAGCCTCGGCGGCAACCTGCGCGGCGGTCGCAAAATCAAGCCCCAGCAGCGCCGCCATCGCCCCTACGCCCACGGGAACTGCCTCTTGCATGGCGCGGCCGCGAATGCGCAACAGCCGCGCCGTATCTGCCAGCCCAATCGCCCCCGCCGCGCACAGCGCGCTATATTCGCCCAGCGAATGGCCCGCCACGAAACTGGCGCGCGATATATCAATGCCTTCGGCCTTTAGCGCGGCCATCGCGGCCAAGGACGTGGCCATCAGCGCAGGCTGGGCATTTTGCGTCAGCGTCAATTCGGCAATATCGCCGTCCCAAATCAGCGCCGACAGGTTTTGCCCCAGCGCCTGATCCACCTCGTCAAAAACCAGTTTTGCCGCAGGATAGCTTTGCGCCAAATCTCGCCCCATGCCGATGGTTTGCGCCCCTTGGCCCGGAAATACAAATGCAAGGCTCATGCCGCCCTCCCCCTATGTGTGTCTTCCCAATATCGCGCCGCGCCTCCGCTTGCAACGCTGGCCCGCGCGCGGCCAAGCCAAAGCATTGGTTGCAGAAAATTAACCCATTGGCCCTAGCCTTTGCGCCAGAGAGAACGGGGTTTATGTTCAGATGAATGCCATCGCAGAAAATCAACCCGCGCCATCGCCATTGGCACCCGTGGCGGGCGCAGATGCGGCACTGCAATCTATGGCGCAAGATGCGGGCCATTTGACCATCGCTTTGGCCGAGGTGACGGGCCATATCGACGGGATTGACCATGTTTTGTCGGGCAATGTCGCAACCGTCAATGATCTGCGCCATTTGGCCCATGAAATGTTGGCCCATAATTCTGGCGTGGCCAGCGCCGCGCAGGCCGCGTTAAACGCCAGCAACACAGCAAAATTGGCAGTCGAGGGGGGCAATGCGCGCATTGCGCAGACCATGGCGAATTTGGGCGCGCTGTTCAAAGATATTGCCGATTTGGGCGCAGGAATTACCGATCTGCGCGAATCACTTTTCGATGTTGCCCGCGTGGCGGGCGAGATTTCTGACATCGCGCGCACCACCAATTTGCTGGCCATCAACGCCTCGATCGAAGCGGCCCGCGCAGGGCCAGAAGGTAAGGGCTTTATGGTGGTGGCCCAAGAAATCAAACATCTTGCAGGGCGGACAGAGATTGCCATTTCTTCCATTGAACGGCGCCTGTCAGACCTTGATGCGCGCAATTCCGAACTGGGCAAGCGGTCATTTGCCGCGGTGGATCGCGCAGCCGATTTGGAAGGCGACACGGCGCAATTGGGCAGCGCAATGGCCGAAATCGCCAGCGCCGCCGCTTTGGTAGACCAGCAACAAGGGCTGATTGCCAATGCCACAGAGGCGGCCACGCAATCGGTGGCGCAGGTCGAAGCGGGCATTTCCGCACTGACAGGCAGCATCACCGCCGCCGCAGGCGATGTGCGCGAGACGCGCGCGCAGCTGGCCAGCCTGATCAAAACGGGCGAAAGGGTGACTGCAACCTGCGCCAATTTGGGGATCGAAACGATCGACACGCCGTATATTGCCGCCGTCATCGATGCTGCCCAGCGGATTGGCGCGGCCATTGCGGCGGCGATTGCGCGCGGTGATGCCACGGCAGAGGTGTTTTTTGACCCCCGCCTTAAACCGATCGAGGGGACAAACCCGCCGCAGGTTTTGGCCCCCTTTACCGCGCTGACCGACCAACTTTTTGCCCCTATTCAAGAAGAGATGTTGCACCTTGCCGCCAATGTCGTGTTTTGCGCCGCCGTGGATCGGCGCGGCTATCTGCCCACGCATAACGCTAAGTTTTCCCACCCCCAACGCGCGGGGGATCTGGCGTGGAACACTGCCAATTGCCGCAATCGGCGCATCTTTGATGATCGTGTCGGCCTTGCGGCAGGGCAAAACACCGAAAGTTTTCTGCTGCAAGCGTACCGCCGCGATATGGGCAATGGCGTTTTCGCCATGATGAAGGATGTCTCGGCCCCAATCTTGATTGCAGGGCGGCATTGGGGTGGCCTGCGCCTTGCCTATAAGGTTTGATCGCAGGCAAAATCCTTGGAAATCTGCGCATTTTGCTTGCACGCGCGGGGATTTGCCCCTATGCAGCGCCATCTTTCCACATTCCACGTAACGGCGCAGCCTCTCGTGGACGGGCCGTGGAAAGTGTTTGCCCGTCCTATGAAATGCGCCCCAGATCGGAGTTTACATGCCCCTATACGAGCATGTCATGATTGCGCGGCAGGATTTGTCCTCTGCGCAGGCTGAAGGCCTTATCGAACATTTCTCAACTGTTCTTGCAGATAACGGCGGCAAAGTCGTCGAACATGAATATTGGGGCGTCAAGACGATGGCCTATAAGATCAACAAAAACCGCAAAGGCCACTATGCCCTTCTGAAATCGGATGCCCCTTCGGCCGCCGTGCAGGAAATGGAGCGTTTGATGCGCCTGCATGATGACGTGATGCGCGTTCTGACCATCAAGGTCGACGCCCATGTCGAGGGCCCATCGGTGCAGATGCAAAAGCGTGACGACCGTGATCGCGGCGACCGCGCTGATATGGGCTTTGATGCGCCCCGTCCGCCCCGCCCCTCGTTCGGTGACCGTCCCGAGCGTGGCGATCGTCCGTCGTTCGGCGGCGAGCGCCGTCGTTGATCCCAGACAGAAAGGCATAAATCATGGCGACCAAACCATTTTTCCGCCGCCGCAAAGTTTGCCCCTTCTCGGGTGAAAACGCGCCAGCGATTGACTACAAAGACACGCGCCTGCTTCAGCGCTATGTGTCCGAGCGTGGCAAGATCGTGCCATCGCGCATCACCGCCGTTTCGGCCAAAAAGCAGCGTGAACTGGCGCAGGCGATCAAACGCGCCCGCTTTCTTGCCCTGCTGCCCTATGCTGTGAAGTAAGGAGAGAGAAATGCAAGTTATCCTACTTCAACGCGTGCCCAAACTGGGCCAAATGGGCGAAGTCGTGAACGTCAAAGACGGCTACGGGCGCAATTATTTGCTGCCCCAAGGCAAGGCGTTGCGCGCCAATGCCGCCAATTTGAAGGCATTCGAGGGCAAAAAGGCGCAGCTTGAGGCGCAAAACCTTGAAACCCGCAAAGAGGCCGAGGCTGTTGCTGCCAAGCTGGATGGTCAGACCTATGTCATCATCCGTTCGGCATCCGATGCTGGCGCGCTGTACGGCTCGGTCACCACGCGCGATGCAGCCGATGCTGCGACTGCGGGCGGTGTCACTGTAAACCGCAACCAAGTCGTGCTGGATCGCCCGATCAAAGAACTGGGTTTGCACCCTGTTTCGGTGCAACTGCACCCCGAAGTTTTGGCGAAGTTCACCGTCAACGTGGCGCGCTCGCCCGAAGAGGCCGAGTTGCAGGCATCGGGCAAGTCGATCGCGGCCATTGCCGCCGAGGCAGAGGCCGAAGCAGAATTCGAAATCGCCAACTTGTTTGACGAAATGGGTGCTGCGCAAGAGGGTGAAAACCTGACCCGCGACTAAGCCTGTGTTCAAAAAATTTGGGCCGCGTGGGGTTATCCCCGCGCGGCCCTTTTATTTGCACGGCGCACGGCATCATTCGCGACATGTTTTGCCGCGATAGACGCAGTGCGCCTGCCCGCAGTCAGCTAGTTATGGGGGATGACACAGAACGGGCGCGCGATATTTTATCTGATCTTGGGCATTGCCGTTTTTTCGGTGCAGGATCTGATTCTAAAGCTGTTGTCAGGCGATTATCCGCTGCATCAGGCGATGGTGGCGCGCAGCTTAACCGCCGTGCCCTTTATGCTGATGCTTGTTTACTATTTTGATGGCACATTGCGCACGCTGATTTCGCCCGCTTGGCCGCTGATGCTGCTGCGCGGGTTTATGAATTTTCTGGCCTATACAGCCTATTACATGGGGCTGGCGGCGCTGCCCATGGCCACAACTGTGGCGCTGTTCTTTACCGCGCCGCTGTTCATCACAATTTTATCCGTGCTGATTTTGCGCGAGACTGTCGCCCTGCCGCGGTGGCTGGCGGTGTTCGTGGGCTTTATCGGTGTGGTGTTGATGATGCAGCCCGAGGCGGGCAGTTTTAATGCCGTGGCTTTGCTGCCGATTTTCTGCGGATTGTCCTATGCGGGGTTGATGATTATGGCGCGGGTCATGGGCAATCGGGCCAGTGGCGCGGCGATGGCCTTTTGGGGCAATATCGCGTTTTTGCTCTGCGCGCTTGCGCTTTCGCTGCTGTTCGGCTGGAATGACAGCGCACCCAACGCAAGCCCCAGCATAGCGTTTTTGCTGCGCGGCTGGGTTTGGCCCACAGGCTATGATCTGTTTTTGATGTGCGCCTGCGGGGCGATTGCCGCCTTTGGGCTGACGCTGCTGACGCTGGCCTATACTGTTGGCCAATCGTCCGTCGTGGCCCCCTTTGAATTTACCTTTGCCTTTTGGGGCCTGCTGTGGGGTTGGTTGGTGTGGCGCGAATTGCCCAATGCTTTGGGCTGGGTCGGCATTGCTTTGATTGTCGGCGCAGGCATTTATGTGCTGCGCACAAAAGAAAAAGCCGCGCCCTAAGGGGCACGGCTTTTTATCTGGTCAGATAGATGCGCTTACATCTCGTCCAAGGCTTCGACCAGCTTTTGCAGCTCTTCTTTCGAAATTTCCTTATCGGTAACTTTCGCGCCCGATACGATATGGTCAACCACCTTATCTTCAAACAAAGGCGCGCGCAGTTGCTGCTGCATTTGCGGGTTTTTCTGAATAAATTCAAAATACTGACGCTCTTGCCCTGGATATTGGCGCGCCTGCGCCAACACGGCTTGGGTCATTTCAGCATCTGATACTGTCACCTCGGCCTTGCGGCCCACTTCGGCCAAAACCAGCCCCAAACGCACGCGGCGTTCGGCCAATTTCTTATGCTCCTCTGTGGTTTCCACAGCGCCGTGGTTGTGGTCATGCACATGCGGGTTTTCTTCGTGCCACAATTGATGCGCAATTTGCGCGGCTTCGGCATCGACCAAAGCTGCGGGCAAATCGAATTTGACCATCGTATCCAACTGATCCAGCAGCGCACGCTTCATCACCGCGCGGGCCGCGCCTTTGTATTCGTTTTCCAGCGAGGTGGCAATTTGCCCTTTCAGCGCCGCCAAATCTTCGGCCCCATATTTCTTGGCCAATTCATCATCGATCACCGCAGGCTGCGCTGCCTTTACAGCCTTGACTTTGCAGGCGAAAACAGCCGCCTTGCCCGCCAGATGCGCCGCGCCATAGCTTTCGGGGAAGGTGACATTGACTGTCACATCATCCTCGGCCTTCGCGCCGATCAGTTGCTCTTCAAAGCCTGGGATGAAGGAATTGCTGCCCAGAACCAGCGGATAATCCGTGCCAGCGCCGCCTTCAAATTCCACACCATCGACCGAGCCTGTGAAATCGATCACCACCTGATCACCATTTGCCGCCTTGGCGCCCTTTTTCTTATCGGCGAAATTTTGCGACGATTTGGCAAGGTTTTCCAATGCTTCGGTCACCGATGCATCATCTGCCTTGACCGACAGGCGATCCAGCGTGATTTTGCCCGCGTCCAATTCTGGAATCGGCGGCAGGCATTCGTAGGTCATATCCACGACCACATCCATGCCTTCTTTCCACGTCTCGCCGTTTTGCATTTTGACATCGGGCTGCAGCGCAGGGCGATCACCCGATTTGTCGAAATGATCCTTCATCGCGCCGTCAATCGCGTCTTGCATCGCATCGCCAAGCAGGCGCGGGCCGAATTGTTTTTTCAAGATGGCCATCGGCACCTTGCCTTTGCGAAAGCCCTTAATCTCGACTTCGGGCTGCGCTTCCAGCAGCTTTTCCTGAACTTTGGCGTCCAATTCGGCTGCCGTCACCGTGATGGTGTAGCCGCGCTTAAGGCCGTCTTTCAGGGTTTCGGTGACCTGCATCCTTATGTCCTTTTCCATATCTGGTGCGGGTGGAGGGACTTGAACCCCCACGCCTTGCGGCGCCAGAACCTAAATCTGGTGCGTCTGCCAATTTCGCCACACCCGCATAACAAACAAAACACAGCCCCGCCCAAACTAGGCGAGCCGCGCCTCGAATTCGCGCTCTTCTAGCAAAGCGCAGGCGGGGATGCGAGAGGAAAAACGCAAGGATTTTGCGGCAAAGCGGCAAATTTTCACGCACGCGCCTGTGGCGGGCGGCGGATAAGTTTTCATTTCGCCTAAACTTTCATCACAGCGGCGCGAAAATGGGCAGATGCGGCGGCGGACGCGCCAAAAAGCGCCGCATTTGTCCGATGTCAAATTGTCTTTTCCCAAGCCAGTCTTCAATAAGACAAGGCAACGAAGGGAGCCCGCGATGAAAAAGATTGAAGCGATCATCAAGCCGTTCAAATTGGACGAGGTGAAAGAGGCGCTGCAAGAGGCGGGCGTTCAGGGCCTTTCGGTGACCGAAGTCAAAGGGTTTGGCCGCCAAAAGGGCCATACTGAATTGTATCGCGGCGCCGAATATGTCGTGGATTTTCTGCCAAAGGTGAAAATCGAAGTGGTGTTGACCGATGATATGGTTGACGCCGCCATTGCCGCCATTATCAGCGCCGCGCGCACTGACAAAATTGGCGATGGCAAGATTTTTGTCTATCCCGTAGAACAAGCGATCCGCATCCGCACTGGCGAAACTGGTGATGATGCCGTCTAACCACCCGAAGGCGCAGATCAGCTAAGCCGCTGATAAAAAATGCTTTCTAACCGAAACACCAACCCGAAAGGCAGCATGATGAGCGCGATTGCAAAAGCTCTGAAACTGATTAAGGACGAAGAAGTTGAATATGTTGATATTCGCTTTACCGATCCCAAAGGCAAACTTCAGCACGTGACCTTGGTCGCGGATCTGGTCGATGAAGACTTCTTTGAAGAAGGTTTCATGTTCGACGGATCTTCGATTGCGGGCTGGAAGTCGATTGACCAATCCGACATGAAACTGATCCCAGATGCGGAATCGGTCTATCTTGACCCGTTCTATGCCGAAAAAACCCTCTGCGTGCATTGCAATGTGGTCGAGCCTGACACGGGCGAGGCCTATGATCGTTGCCCGCGCCAGACGGCGATCAAGGCGGAAGCCTATCTGAAATCTTCGGGCGTGGGCGATGCAGCCTATTTTGGGCCCGAGGCAGAGTTTTTCATCTTTGATGACGTGCGTTTTGCGGTGACCCCGCGCAAAGTGTCCTATGAAATCGACGCGGCAGCGGCGGCATGGAACACCGACACCGTGCAAGAAGGTGGCAATTACGGCCATATCGCGGGCCATAAGGGCGGCTATTTCCCTGTGAACCCCGTGGACGAGGCGCAAGATTTGCGCGGCGAGATGCTGTCCACCATGAAGCGTATGGGTATGCGCGTGGACAAGCATCACCACGAAGTGGCGACCTGCCAGCACGAGTTGGGCATGATTTTTGGTGGTCTGGTCGAACAGGCCGACAATATCCAGAAATACAAATATGTGATCCACAACGTGGCCCATGCCTATGGCAAGACCGTGACCTTCATGCCAAAGCCGATGAAGGGCGATAACGGATCGGGTATGCATGTGAACATGTCGATCTGGAAGGGCGGCAAGCCTTTGTTTGCAGGCGATAAATATGCCGACCTTTCGCAAGAGGCGCTGTATTTCATCGGCGGCATTCTGAAACATGCCAAGGCGCTGAACGCGCTGACCAACCCCGGCACCAACAGCTACAAGCGTTTGATCCCTGGGTTCGAAGCGCCCGTTCTGCGCGCCTATTCGGCCCGCAACCGCTCTGGCTGCGTGCGTATTCCATGGACCGAATCGCCAAAGGCAAAGCGTGTCGAGGCCCGCTTCCCCGACCCATCGGCCAACCCCTATCTGGCCTTTGCCGCCCTGCTGATGGCAGGTTTGGACGGGATCAAGAACAAAATCGATCCCGGCCCTGCTTCGGACAAAGACCTGTATGACCTGCCACCCGAAGAATTGGCAGCCATCCCAACAGTTTGCGGTTCCTTGCGCGAAGCGCTGACCGAGCTTGAGAAAGATATGGACTTCCTGCTTGCAGGTGACGTGTTCACCCGTGACCAATTGGAAGCCTATATGGCGCTAAAGTGGGAAGAGGTTTACGCCTATGAACACACGCCGCATCCAGTGGAATATCAGCTGTATTATAGCTGCTAATCCTTTTTGGATTGTTCCAAAGAAAAGGGCGCAGTACTGCGCCCTTTTTTTGCGGCTTTTGCCGCGCGATATGCGCCCCGTGCTTGCAGCCAGCGCCCGATCCGCCTAGCCTATTTCAAAAAACGGAGATGATGATGCCCTTTGGCCTGACCTATGCAGAATTTGTGATCGGAATTGGTCTGTCTATGCTGTATGGGCCTGCCGACCTTGCCCCGCAAAGCCAGCAGAATTCTGTCACCCTTGGCACGGCGGTGCAGCCATGGGATGATCCGTGGGACGAAAACTTCATCACCTTCACCCATCGGCGCGATGGGGTGGTTTGGGGCAAATTCACCCCGATCTATGCGCTGGGTCTGTCCGACCAAGGCACGGTTTTTGCCTCGGCGGGGTTGGGGCGGCCTTTGGATATTTTGGGGGTAAAGGTGCTGCCCTTTACGGGCCCTGCGCTGTATTTTGACAATAGAAACAATGACATGATCCAGTTTCGCACAGGCTTTGACATCAACCATGACTTTGGCGATGGGCTCAGCTTGTCGGGGGGTTATTATCATATTTCCAATGGCCAAGCGAATGCGCCTTCGGCCGATATTGATGTGGCGCATTTGGGCCTAAAACTCAGGTTTTAGGACATCTGTCAAAAAGCTGGTCAGCGGGCCAACAACCTCGGCCGCGTTGAATTGGGCCGTGCCATGGCCCGCGCCTGCGACCAAGGCAAAGTCAATTTTGGCACTGGGATCGCTGGCGCGCCACGCATCGACCAAGCGCTGCGTTTGCACGGATGCGACGAAATCATCTGCATCGCCATGGCGCGCGAATAACGGCGGCAGCGCCAGTTTTTTGCCATCCAATCGCCCCACAGGCCCAATCGCCCGCGCGCCCGCAGGGTTGGTTGCCACATCATAGCCCAGCAATTGTGATTCGGGGCTATCTGCAACGCTGGTCTGCCCCATGGCGGCGGTCAGGCCCAGACTGGCCATATCGGCATCCATCGTGGAAAAATCCATCGGGCCGTAAAAATCGACCAAGCCCTGCGCGGGTGCGCCCGCCTCGGCCAGCGAGATCACAGTGCTTGCGGCCAAAAACCCGCCTGCCGACTGCCCCCAAACCACCATGCGCGCGGGATCAAGCCCGTAATCTGCACCCTTTTTGCGCAGGAATGCGACGGCGGCCAAACAATCATCGCCCTGTGCGGGCCAAATCGCCGTGCTAGAAAAGCGATAATTGATCCGCACAATCGCGATCCCTGCTGCCAAAATCTCATGTTGCAGCGGATTTGCGGTTTTATCGCCCAGTTTGAACGCGCCGCCATGGATTTCCAGCACGAAAGGGAATGGCCCAGCCCCTTGCGGCAGGTAAATGTCCAAGACATTGCGCGCATCGGGCCCATAGGCCAAATTGGCGTGGGTGGGCGGGGTTTTGCTGGCCCATTGCCAGCCATAATAGCCCGCCCCCGCGATCAGGGCCGCCCCTGCAACACTTGCAAATCCGCGCCGTGTTAGGTTCATGAAAGCCTCCTGTTTTGCATTGAACGCCGCGCGCATCGGAACCCGCCGCGCTAATGCTCGGCCGCCGCAAGCCCTGCCTGCGCATCGGGCGGCAGGCGCGAAATCGGCATCAGATAGGTGTGAATGGTAAAGACAACGGCGCGCGTCTGCGGCAGGCGGATCAGGCATTGCCTTTCGCAGCGCACAAAGGGTTTTTCCACAGTTTTGCGGCGGTCGCGCGGGGCCTCTTCCAGCCTTGGGTGGTGCAGCACGTCTGTGGCATAGGTCAGGTAATTCATCCGCCAAAGCCCCTGTTCAGGCCGGATCGCATCAAACATCCGCTGCACCCGCGCGGCCATTTCGGGCGTATAGCTGCCAACGGGGATATGGATCGAGGTCATCGCACGGCCCAGTTTTTGCGCCAGCGTCCAAGAGGCGGGAAAGCACAAAATCGCCCCTGTCAGGTGATGCTCGCCCTCTTGCGATTGTAGGATACACAGATCTTCTTGCACCAAGCGGCCCAAGGTGAGCAAAGGGTTGGAACGATCCAATTCCACAACCACCCCATCGGGGCGCTGCACAGATTGCGCCCGAACCAGATAGCCTGCATCGCGCGAAAGCTGTTCCAAAACAACATCATACAGTTCTTCTGCCGCCGCGCGCGCCTGCGGCATCAGACCATGCACAGCATCGCGCTGGCGTGCAATCAGCCCATCGCGCAGTGCCATCTGCCCCGCAAAAGCCTCGTCGCGGCGCAGATAATCGCCTGCGGTTAACGGCTGCACACCAGGCAGGCGGGCCAAGGGCGGCTCCATCCATGGGTAATGCGGCAAACTGTCGTGAAAAACACTCATCCCTATCGCCTATTCCAAATTGATCTGCCCCGCCAGCGCGCGCAGGGCCTGAGCGCGCTGCGGCGGGATGCGCGCAACTTCGACCCCTGTGAAAACATGGATCGTTCCAAGTGTGAAATCCTGCACCATATGGTCGCTGACCCAGCCCCCAATGCCAAGGTAACTGCGCAGCAAGGGTGGCAGCGCGCGCAGGGCGGCCATGCTATCGGCGGGCGCGGGGATATCTTGCAGTTTTATGATATGCCTGTCTTTGCGCCCGACTGCCCAATGCGGGCTGATATGGGGTTTGAGCACGCCCAAAGCGGGCAGATGCGGGGCAGGATCACTGCCCGCAAAAGAGGCGCAGCCAAACAGCAGCGACGCGCCGCAGCGGTCCACCATCGCCGCCATAGCCGCAAAGCACAGGCGCAAAATATCCGCCTCGCGCCCTGCGGCGGCCGTGTCCAAACAAAACCGCCCCAATTCCAGCGCAGGGTGATCTAGGGCGGAAAACCCCGTTAAATCATAGAATTGGCCAGAATAACCAAAGACCATATCAGCGCCGCGCGCAAATTCGATCAGGCGGAAAGTGGCGCGCAGCTGCGCGCCCTCTAGCACCATGATTTGGGCCGCGCGCGCATCAAACGCGTCGATGGCCGCGCCGAATCGCGCCTGTCTTAGCGCCATCACGCGGCCCATATCCTGCGCCGTTTGCGCCCTGCGCACGTGATATTCTGCCGTCACCCTGCCTCACATCTTCTTGCATCGACAAATGCCGCCGATGCCCTACATTCGGCCCATTCCGCCCCCCAACGCAAGAGGCAGCCATGGCAACCGCACCACAAATCGCACCGAAAATCGTCAAAACCGAGGAGGAGTGGCGCGCCCAACTTTCAGACTTGTCCTATAAGGTGACGCGCCAGCATGGCACCGAGCGTGCCTTTAGCCATGACGATTTTCCAAAGGCGGCGGGCATGTTTCATTGCATTTGCTGCGATGCGCCGCTGTTCGCCTCGCATACCAAATTTGACTCGGGCACGGGTTGGCCCAGCTTTTACGCGCCTTTTGGCACGCAAAACGTCGGCGAATCCCAAGATAATTCATGGTTCATGCGCCGCACCGAAGTGCATTGCACCGCCTGCGCCGCCCATTTGGGCCATGTCTTTCCCGATGGCCCTGCCCCCACGGGCCTGCGCTATTGCATCAATGGGGTGGCCCTGACCTTTAAGCCAGAGCCAGCCTCATAAGGGGCATCGCCGTTACTGTGACAGCAACTGATCGGTGCTGATGCGGCCTATGTTGCCAAACAATTGGCGCAAAAAGCCTGCGCTTTTCACGTTAGGTTCGGTCACACGGCGCGACAGGGCCACGACCGTGCCCTTTTCCAGCCCAAAGCGTTCCACATTGGCAACCGTGCCCGATTCGTCGAATGTGATGGCCACGACCTGACGATCAATTTCCACAGGGGCCATTGCGCCGACCTGCCTCCATTTGCTTTGGACATAGAACCAGCCCACATCATTCAGCAGCCCCGCAGTTGACGGACGTCCTACAATGGCCGCCACAGTCTCGCGCGTGTCTTTTCCCAGTTCAATACGGTCAAGATCCGCGACCTCTGGCACATAGCCATGGCGCTGATACAGGGGCGTACATGCGGCCAAAGCCAGCACAATAAACGCCATCCGTAGCCCGAATTTGCCCATCATTCCCCCCAAATGCGCAAGCATCTTGCCCAAGTCTTCCAAAGCCTTTATCGCCATACATGCGCCCGCCCGCAAGCCCTGCCATGCGGGGCGGGGAAATTCTGCCCAATTCGTGGCCCATTTTGGGGCCGATGACGTGAAAGTAGCCATGCCCGCGCCCAAGTCTGACCCAGACCTTGCCCCCCTGCCCAGCCAAACCTATCGCTCTGCCGCTGTGGTTGGGCGCAAGCCGCTGCATTTTGCCTTTACGCCAGATGCGCCCGCGCGGGCCGCAATTGCCGCGCATCTGGGCCTTTTGGGGCTGCATACCCTTGTTTTTAAGGGTGTTTTTACCCCGCAAGGGCGCGGCGATGTGGTGCTGCGCGCCGATTTGTCGGCCGCCATCACCCAAAGATGCACCATCACGCTGGCCCCCGTGCCTGCCCAGATTTCCAGCGCGATTGCCCGCGATTATCTGCGCGATTTTGTCGAACCCACCGCGCTAGAGGCCGAACTTGGCCCCGAAGACCAAGAACCCATCCCCGAAGAATTTGATGTGGCCGCCATTGCCATCGAAGAATTGACGCTGTCTTTGCCGCTTTATCCCCGCGCGCCAGGCGCCAGCCTTGAACCGATTGTCGCCGCCCCTGCGGGCAGCGCGCCGCTGACCGATGCAGCCCTGCGCCCCTTTGCGGGCCTATCAAGCCTTGCCCAAGCGATGAAAGACGCCCCAAAGGCGGCGCAGGCCAATAGCGCCGCAGATGAACAGACGCAAAACAAAGAAAAATCGCCAAAATAGGGCTTGCGCCGCGCCAAAATCTGGCTATGTTCCGCGCCTCATTCAGGGTTGTTTTTTGGGCAAATCCGCACGAATTTCAGCACTGGCACACTTAAGATAATCGTCGTAAATCAGGGGCCTGTCCCCCAACTTAAAAGGCCCAGACATGGCTGTCCCTCAGAACCGAGTCACCTCGTCCAAACGGAACATGCGCCGCGCGCATGATGCATTGGTCGCAGGCAACCCCCAAGAATGCAATAACTGCGGCGAGCTGAAGCGCCCGCATCACGTCTGCCCCTCTTGCGGGCATTACGATGCGCGCGAAGTTGTAGCGACCAAAGCCGTGGATCTGGACGAGGATGCGGCGTAAGCCGCGCCCTTTCGTTTTTGCCATATGGCACCCAAAGACAAGATCGCGATGTCACCTGATGCTGGATCTGCCCGCGTTGTGATTTCCGTAGATGCGATGGGTGGTGATCATGGGCCTGCGGCGGTTGTCGCAGGTCTTGTCATTTCTGCCCGCGCCCTGCCCGATGCCGATTTTATCGTGCATGGCGATGAAGGGCAGCTCAGCCAGCTTTTGGCCAAATCGCCCGATCTTGCGGGGCGGGTGGTGCTGCGCCATGCGCCGCGCGCGGTGTCGATGGAAGATAAACCTGCCGCCATCATGCGATCGGGCAGCGATACCTCGATGTGGGGCGCTGTGTCATCCGTGCGCGATGGCGAGGCGGCTGTGGCCGTCTCTTGCGGCAATACGGGCGCGCTGATGGCTGTGTCGATGCTGCGGCTGCGCAAATTGGCAGGGGTCAACCGCCCTGCCATCGCCTGCTTTTGGCCCTCGCGCAATGCGGCGGGGTTTAATATTATGCTCGATGTCGGCGCAGATATTAAGGCCGATGCGCAAGACCTGCGCCAATATGCGGCCATGGGGGCGGCCTATGCGGCGGTGGGCCTTGGTCTTGATGTGCCGCGCGTGGGTCTGCTGAATGTCGGCACCGAAGAGCATAAGGGCCGCGCCGAATTGCACGAGGCGCATGAATTGCTGGCCAAAGATGCGGCGGGGCAATTTGCCTATGTCGGCTTTGTCGAAGGCAGCGATATTCCCTCTGGCCGCGTCGATGTGATTGTCACCGATGGGTTCACGGGCAATATCGCGCTGAAAACGGGCGAAGGCACGGCCAAGCTGATTGGCGATTTGATGCGCGAGAGTTTTACGCGCAACCTTGGCTCGAAACTGGCGGCGCTGGCCTCGACGGGGGTTTTGCGCCATTTGCGCCGCCGCATTGACCCGCGCCGCGCCAATGGCGGGGTGTTTTTGGGGCTGAATGGCACTGTGGTGAAATCGCATGGCGGATCAGACGCGGTGGCCTTTGCCTCGGCCATCGCTCTGGCGCACAGACTTTCGCGAGGGGCATTCTTGGCGCGCCTTGCAAGTCGGGTTCGGGCAGGGCAAAGTGATCTGGCAAACGGCGAGGAGGCGGGGGCCAGCGCATGACAATCAGGGCCGTTGTTCAAGGCGTGGGCCATTATCTACCCGCCCGCATTGTGGAAAATGCCGAATTTGCGGCCAAAATGGACACATCGGACGAATGGATCAAGACGCGTTCGGGCATTGAACGGCGTCATTATGCCGCCGAGGGGGAAAATACATCTGATCTGGGCGCAGCCGCCGCCCGCGCGGCACTGGCCCATGCGGGGCTTCAGGCCGATGATTTAGATGCGATCATCCTTGCCACGTCGACGGCGGATTTAACCTTTCCTTCTGCCGCATCGATGATTCAGGCCAAAATCGGCATGAGTGTCGGCTTTGCCTTTGATGTGCAGGCGGTTTGTGCGGGTTTTGTCTTTGCGCTGTCAACGGCGCAGGGCATGATCCTGTCAGGCCAAGCGCGCCGCGTCATGGTGATTGGCGCAGAAACCTTTTCCAAGCTGATGGATTGGGAAGATCGCGCTAGCTGCGTCTTGTTTGGCGATGGCGCAGGGGCCGTGATTTTGGCCGCCGAGCAAGGGGCAGGCACCAGCCAAGACCGCGGCATTTTGGCCACCGATCTGCATTCGGATGGCCAGTTCAAAGACCTGCTTTATGTCGATGGCGGCGTCTCGACGGGGCAGACAGGCAAGTTGCGCATGCAAGGGCGCGAAGTGTTCCGCCATGCGGTTGAAAAACTGGCCGAAACAGCCCATGCTGCCTTGGATAAGGCGGGGCTGACGGGCGAAGATGTTAATTGGATCGTGCCGCATCAGGCCAATATCCGCATCATCGAAGGCACGGCCAAACGAATGCAGGTTCCGATGGATCGGGTCGTGGTCACTGTGCAAGATCATGGCAATACCTCGGCGGCCTCTATCCCTTTGGCGCTGTCGGTGGGCGTGGCGCGTGGGCAGATCAAACGGGGCGATTTGATTGTGACCGAGGCGATTGGTGGGGGGCTGGCATGGGGCGCGGTTGTGCTGCGCTGGTGACATTTGCCTAGAATTGTGAATTTATACCAATACGCGAACATGTGTGCAGCAGATGTGTTGACTTAGCGTAAATCCCTGTTCAAACTTATCCAAAATCCGGGGGGATGATATGAGCGAAAAAACATTGACGCGCATGGACCTAAGCGAAGCGGTGTTTCGCGAAGTGGGCCTAAGCCGCAACGAATCGTCTGATTTGGTCGAAGCTGTATTAAAACATATTTCTGATGCGTTGGCGGCGGGCGATACGGTGAAAATCTCGTCCTTTGGCACGTTTTCGGTGCGCTCGAAAACCGCACGTGTGGGCCGCAACCCCAAAACAGGGGACGAGGTGCCGATCAGCCCGCGCCGCGTTTTGTCTTTCCGCCCGTCGCATATGATGAAAGACCGCGTTGCGGCTGGCAAAAAGAAATAGCTGCGCGCAGATCATTGGGTGCGCTGTCACTGGGTGTGCAGATCATTGGGCGTAAGGGTTAGCCACTGATGGATAAATCAGCCGAGGCGTTTCGCACCATCAGCGAGGTGGCCAGCCTGTTGGAAACCCCCGCCCATGTGCTGCGGTTTTGGGAAACCCGTTTTCCGCAAATTCGCCCCGTCAAGCGCGCAGGCGGGCGGCGCTATTACCGCCCAAATGACGTGGCCTTGCTGACGGGGATAAAATATCTGCTTTATGCCGAAGGGATGACCATTCGCGGCGTGCAAAAAGTGCTGCGCGATCAAGGTGTTCGCCATGTCGCAGCCCTAATTGGCGCAGAAATTTCCGATATTGACCAAGATGCCGAAGCCGCCCTATCGGCGGCGCTGTCGCGCAATTTTGGCATAGAGCCTGCCGCCGAAGGGCCGCCCGAACGCGCCGGAACGGCCACCATTGTGGCGCTGGAAACAGCCCTGCGCCGCACAGATCGCCGCCCTGCCCCCGATGCTGGCCCCCATGCCGCGCCCAAATCCCCGCCTGATGCGCGCAAGGGCGCGGTGATTGACACAGTTGATTTCACCAAACCGCTGGACGAGGCCCCCACCTTTCCCGGGTTTGATCTGGGCCCGCCGCAGCGCCGCCCCACTGTCAGCCGCACAACGGCGGCGCGGATCTTGCGGGATTTGCCGCGCGGAACCTTTGCCAAGAATGCCGCCGCCGCCGCCCTTTTGGCGCGCGCGCGCGCGTTGCAGGCCCGCATGGCGCAAAATGCCGAAAGCGGCCGCGATTGATGCGCTTTCCCGCTTGCCCTTGCCGCCCAGTGCGCTATGAAGTGCGCGTGTCGGGCCGTAGCGCAGCCTGGTTAGCGCGTCCGTCTGGGGGGCGGAAGGTCGGGAGTTCGAATCTCCCCGGCCCGACCAAAGAAAAGGCCCGTCTGCGCGTTGCGCATGCGGGTCTTTTTCTTTTGACAAGAACAGCTTGGGGGCTGACATGACTGTGGGCGTTCTTCCCATTCAGCAGCTAAAGCAGTTGATCGAAACAGGCGCGATCCGTGCCCAAAGTGCGATTTTGCCCGATCAAGTGCAGCCCGCCAGTTTGGATTTGCGCCTTGGCACCATGGCCTACCGCGTACGCGCCTCTTTCCTTGTGGGCAAACAGGCCAGCGTGGCGCATCGCGTATCTGAATTTGAGATGCACCGCATTGATCTGACCGAAGGTGCCGTGCTGGAAAAGGGCTGTGTTTACGTCATCCCCTTGATGGAACAGCTTGATCTGCCGCACGATATCACCGCTGTGGCCAATGCCAAATCCTCGACCGGCCGATTGGATTTGCTGACCCGCTGCATCACCGATGGCGGCGAGGAATTTGACCGCATTGCGGCAGGATATAAAGGCCCGCTTTACGCCGAGGTTTGCCCCAAAAGCTTTTCCGTTTTAGTGCGCGCGGGCCAAAGGCTGAACCAAATCCGTTTTCGCCGCGGTCAGGCGGCCTTGGATGATCTGGCTTTGGCAGCGCTGCATAGATCGGACAGTTTGGTATCGGGCGAGGCGGTGATTTCAGGCGGTCTGGGCTTTTCGGTAGATCTGCGGCCTGAAGGCAGCGATTTGGTGGGCTACCGCGCCAAACCCCATACAGGCGTGGTCGATCTTGCCAAAATCGGACATTACCCTGCGCGCGAGTTTTGGGAGGAAATCCGCACCACCTCTGGCCGCATCATACTGGACCCGGGTGCGTTTTATATCCTTGTCTCGCGCGAGGCGGTGACGATTCCGCCCGATTATGCCGCCGAAATGGCCCCTTATTTGGCCATGGCGGGCGAGTTTCGGGTGCATTATGCGGGGTTTTTCGACCCGGGCTTTGGCCATGCCAGCGCGGGCGGCGCAGGCTCTCGCGGCGTGCTCGAAGTGCGCTGCCACGAAGCGCCCTTTGTGCTGGAACATGGGCAAGTTGTCGGAAGGTTGGTTTATGAAAAAATGTCCGCGCGCCCAGATACGCTGTATGGGGCGGGTATTTCTTCGAATTATCAGGGTCAGGGCCTCAAACTGGCCAAGCAGTTTCGCGCCTAAGATTGGCCGCTGAACGCGCGCGGAATGCCGCATTTGCACTGTGTTTTTCCACGCTGGGCACTAGGTTTAGCGCTGCAATAGGGGCAAAGATATGACCAAACCCGTCCGCATAGATCAGGCCGATGTGCCGCTGGAACGTTGGGATGACCCTGCGCGCGGCAATATCGGCTTTCAAACCCTGTTTTCGGGCGATAGCACGCCCACGGACAGCCTTGTCTGCGGCATTGCCACCCTGCGCGCGGGCGATCGTTTTGCGCTGCATTCCCACCCTCAGGCCGAGGTTTATTTTGGCCTAGACGGCACGGGCGAGGTGATGATTGACGGCGTGGCGCATCTGCTGGCCCCGGGGGTTGCCCTTTTCATTCCCGCCGGCGCTGTGCATGGTGTGCCGCGCGCCAGCGCTGACCTGCGGTGGTTTTACACCTTTGCCTGCGACAGCTTTGCCGATATTGCCTATAGTTTCCGATCCCAAGGATAAGATAAAATGACTGATGCCACTGTAATCTTTACCCCTTCTGGCAAGCGCGGGCGTTTCGCCATTGGCACGCCGATTTTGACCGCCGCGCGCCAATTGGGCGTTGATCTGGATTCGGTCTGCGGTGGGCGCGGCATTTGCAGCAAATGCCAAATCACGCCCAGTTATGGCGAATTTTCCAAATTTGGCGTTACAGTCGATCAAGATGCCTTGTCCGAGTGGAACGCGGTCGAGCAGCGCTATAAGGATATTCGCGGGCTGATCGATGGGCGGCGTTTGGGCTGCCAAGCCAAGGTGATGGGCGATGTTATCGTCGATGTGCCGCCTGAAAGTCAGGTGCATAAACAGGTCATCCGCAAGTCGGCCTCGGCGCGCGATATGGTGATGGACCCTGCCACACGCGCCTATTTTGTGACAGTCGAGCAGCCCGATATGCACGAACCTTCGGGCGATTTTGAACGGCTGAAAGCCGCGCTGGCCCGCGAATGGGGCATTGCCGATGTCACCGCAGACCTTGCCCTGCTGCGCCGCCTGCAACCTGCGCTGCGGCGTGGCGAATGGTCGGTGACTGTGGTGCTGAACAAAGGCAACCATGACGCAACGCACCGAATTCTAGACATTTTTCCGGGGTTTCATGAGGGCGCTTTATATGGGCTTGCCATTGATTTGGGCAGCACGACCATAGCTGCACATTTGTGCAACTTGTCCGATGGGGCGGTTTTGGCCAGCGCAGGCGTGATGAACCCGCAAATCCGCTTTGGCGAAGATTTGATGAGCCGCGTGTCCTATGTGATGATGAACGAAGGCGGCGATGTGGAAATGACATCGGTGGTGCGCGCGGCGATTGCCACATTGGCCAGCAGTATTTCTGCCGAAGCAGGCATTGATCCGCGCGCGATTTACGAGGTGGTGTTTGTGTGCAACCCTGTGATGCACCATCTTTTGCTGGGCATTGACCCTGTGGAACTGGGCCAAGCGCCCTTTGCCCTTGCCGCCAGCGAGTCGCTGTCGCTGGATGGGGCGGATTTGGACATCACCACCATCAACCCCGCCGCGCGCGCCTATATTCTGCCCTGCATCGCAGGCCATGTCGGGGCGGATGCCGCGGCAGTTGCCCTTTCGGAAGAACCCAACAAATCCAATGACATGGTGCTGATTGTTGATGTGGGAACCAATGCGGAAATCTTGCTGGGCAATAAGACACGCGTTCTGGCCTGCTCGTCCCCCACTGGCCCTGCGTTCGAGGGTGCGCAAATATCCTCGGGGCAGCGCGCAGCCCCGGGTGCGATTGAACGGGTGCAGATTGACCCTGTCACCAAAGAGCCGCGCTTTTCGGTGATTGGCTGCGATAAATGGAGCGATGAGGACGGTTTTGCCGAAGCCACCGCGCAGATGGGCGTGACGGGTATTTGCGGATCGGGCATTATCGAGGCCGTGGCCGAATTGCGTATGGCGGGGCTTTTGGACCAAGGCGGGCTGATCGGCGGGCCCGATCAGACAGGCTCGGCGCGCTGCATCCCCGAAGGGCGCACCCATGCCTATATCTTGCATGATGGCACGGCGCAGGGCGGCCCGCTGATCACCGTAACCCAAGGCGATATTCGCGCCATCCAATTGGCCAAGGCCGCGCTTTATGCGGGGGCGAAATTGCTGATGGATGAAATGGGCGTGGAAAAGGTTGACCGCGTGGTGCTGGCGGGTGCCTTTGGCGCGCATATCAGCCCGAAACATGCGATGGTTTTGGGCATGATCCCTGATGTTCCGCTGGATAAGGTGATCTCGGCGGGCAATGCGGCAGGCACGGGTGCGCGCATGGCGCTGGCCAGCAACAGCGCGCGCGACACGATTGAAGAGGTGGTGCGCCATATCCACAAGGTGGAAACCGCGATCGAGCCGCGCTTTCAAGAGCATTTTGTCAATGCCTCGGCCATTCCCAATGCGGTCGATACCTTCCCAGAATTGGGCATGGTCGTCAGCCTGCCCGATGTGTCGTTCAACACGTCAGGCGCAGGCAGTGCGGGCCGCAGGCGCAGGGGTTAGGGGCGATAAATTTGGCTGCGGGGGGTGACTTTGGCGTAAGAGACCCTAACTTTCTTCTATGCAAGATGAACATCTCTCCGCCCTGCTTACCCGTATCGCCGCCCAAGACCGCGCAGCCTTTGGCGAATTTTATTCTGCCACCGCACCGAAACTTTTTGGCCTGCTGATCCGTATCCTTGGCACAAGGGCCGAGGCAGAGGACGCATTGCAAGAGGTTTTCACCAGAATTTGGCTGCGCGCGGCGCGGTTCAGCCCAGAACGGGGCCAAGCCATGGCTTGGGCCGTGGCACTGGCGCGCAATCACGCGATTGATCTGATCCGCGCGCGCAAGCCTGCGCATTTGGGCGACGAGGATGAACTGGCCGCTGCCGCAGACCCAGCCCCGCGCGCCGAAGTGCAACTGATTGCCCGCGGCGAGGCGGCGCGCATTGATCATTGTCTCGGCAGGCTTGACCCTGCCGTGGCCACCGCCCTGCGCGGGGCCTATCTGTCGGGCCAGTCTTACAGCGATCTTGCGCTTGCCGCCAATGTGCCGTTGAATACGATGCGAACATGGCTGCGACGCGGCCTGATCTCTTTGAAAGACTGCATGGCCCAATGACCCCGCCCGCCGCTTCTGATCCTGTTGATGAGAACGACCTTTTGGCCGCAGAATATGCTTTGGGCGTTTTGGAAGGGGCAGATCGCCGCCGCGCCGAAGGGCTGATCAAACAATCCCCCGCCTTTGCTGCCCGCGTTGCGGCGTGGGAAGCGCGGCTTTCGCCCTTGGCAGACGAGGTAGACCCCGTGCCAGCGCCCAATCTTTTGCCCAAAATCGAGCAACGTTTGTTTGGCGCGCCGAAACTGCGGCGCTGGTTCACCATGCCCACAGGCTGGCTGGGCGGGTTGATTGGCACGGGCGCGATGGCGGCTTTGTCGGTGGTGGTGCTGGCGCTGCTGCTGAATTTCGGCGGCACTGCACCGCAAACGCCCGCCCAAACGGCCACACTTTTGGCCCAAGGCAGCAGCCTAGAGTTTTTGGCGCGTCTTGAAGGGGGCAATTTGACCCTGACGCGCACCAAAGGCAGCCCACCTGCCCCCGATCGCAGCTATGAGCTGTGGTTGATTGATGGGGATAAGCCGCCTGTGTCGCTGGGGCTGATTGACGCTGCGCTGACATTGCCTGCGCCAAACCTGCCGATTGGCTATGTGCTGGCGATCACGGACGAGCCCTTTGGCGGCGGGCCAAATGGCGTGGCCAGCGGCCCCATTGTGGCTGCAGGCATGTTTGTGCAAGAAAATTGAAAAAAATCCGCGCGGGCTGAAACTTTTCCGCCCGCTGTTTCGTTCCTGTCATAAGCGGTGGGATTGGCCCGCCGCGCAAACTGGAGACGAAGCATGAAAGCAGCATTTTTTGGTGGCGTTGCCGCAGTGGCACTGAGCGCGAGCATGGCATTTGCCCAAACTGGCACGATTGTTGATATCGCCGTCGGTTCGGCAGACCACACCACTTTGGTCGCCGCGGTGCAGGCCGCAGGTCTGGCAGAAACCCTGTCGGGCGCTGGCCCCTTCACGCTGTTTGCCCCCACCAATGACGCCTTTGCCAAATTGCCCGCAGGCACTGTGGACACGCTGCTAAAGCCTGAAAGCAAAGATCAGCTGACCAAAATCCTGACCTGCCATGCCGTGGCTGCCAAAGCGATGGCGGCGGACGTTCTGGGCATGATCGAAGCAGGCGCTGGCACGGCGAAACTGGGCACTGTCGGGGGCTGCGAGCTGACCCTCAGCACCGCTGACGGCAAGGTGATGATCACCGACGAGCAGGGCAATGTCGCCACTGTCACCGCCGCTGATTTGGATGCCAGCAATGGCGTTGTCCATGTGATCGATACGGTTTTGTTGCCCAAAATGTAATCGGGCCCTGCCGAAAAATCGCGCCCGCGCAGGCCCTGCCTGCGCGGGTTTTTCTTGACCTTCCCGCATTTGCCGCGTATCAGCCGCAGCATCGCGGGTGTAGCTCAATGGTAGAGCAGCAGCTTCCCAAGCTGAATACGAGGGTTCGATTCCCTTCACCCGCTCCACTTTCCCTGCATTTCTTATGTTTCTCAATGGCTTAGGCAAATTGAGGCGTAAAAATATGCACACATGTGGACAACAAAAGCACACAGTCAGACGCGATGGAAACCTGTATTACAACAGAAGAGTTCCTGCTCACGCGCAAGTTTCATACGGCAAGACGATCCGTATCAGGCTGGACGACCAGGCAAGTGCGGACGTTCTGACACAAAGACTTGATGCAATTTGGCAGCAAGAGGACGTAGGTGCGCCTGTTAACTTGCTCTCTCTTTTGGGAGCAACAAACACCAGACCCAGAAAACTGTCAGAAATTGCAGATGAATATGTGGCATTGAAGGGGATACAAGAAAATCCAACCATAAGTTCTGTCAGAATGTTAACAGGGTTGTCAGGTGACATTGCGGTTGATGCCTATCTTCGGCAGGATGCTCGAAATTTCGTGTCATTTATGCTTTCGCAGTACAACAAAACTACATCGATTAGGCGGCGACTAAATTGCCTGACAGCGGTCTTTAACTATGCCTATTCTGAATACGATTTTTCTGGTCAAAACCCATTTTCGCAAGTTCGGATTGCCAAAGAAGGGATCGATGCGTCAAAACGTATTCCTTTCGAAACTGACGAACTGGCAGAGCTATACGAAGCTGCGATGACCTCAGGCAAAAGGCTCAGGATGGCGGTGCCTATCTTGGGTGAAACAGGGTGCAGGATTGCCGAGATTATTGGTCTTCGCTTGAGCGACATTTCTGAGGATTGTCATTCGATAAACATAGTAGCCCATCCAGCTAGACGGCTCAAAACTCCCTGCTCGACCAGAACACTGCCGCTGGTAGGACTGGCCAGAGTTGCTATGCAACTTTTGGTTAAAAACAGTGCCTCTGACTACCTTTTTCCCGAATACCTAAGAGAAAATAGTATCCTTGCCACACATGCTGGAAACACCCTAAACAAATGGATGAAACAGCACTTTGAAGGCAAGACAGCCCATTGCCTCAGACACGCCTTCAGGGACCGCCTAAGGGCCGTAGAATGCCCATTAGAACTCTTGGATGCCTTAGGTGGCTGGAGTTCCGTAGGGGGTTCTGGGAGCAGGTATGGCAGCGGCTATGACCTATCACAAAAGGCTACTTGGTTAAGCCGAATTGCGATATGCACGTAGCACTGGGCATGTGAAGTTGGGAGCGCGAACGCTAGAGAAAACTGAACAAATTGAAAAATCACTCCAAAGTATGCTTGGCGGCATTTAAATCGAAAGGATAATGAATGGCTGATTGTGTAAAATGTGGAAAAAAACTAGGTTTCTTCAACTACAGCGGAGCGGGTGACAAATGTGTGGACTGCATACACGCAGATCATATGGCCTCACGAGAAGCTAACCGCGAACAAGCACGATTAAATGAGGAGACGCGTAGCGCTGAGATTGAAGCCATCGTTCTGACAACAGAAACTGCCTCTAGTTTGAACATCATAAAGAGGATTGAGATAGTCACAGCCGAATGTGCGTTTGGTATGAATATCTTCAAAGACCTGTTTGCTGGGGTTAGAGACATAGTTGGTGGCAGGTCTGAAGCTGTGCAAAAGACAATGCGCGATGCTAGGAAAACCGCTTTGTATGAATTGAAACGGGAAGCTCATCTTGTGGGTGCTAACGCAGTCATTGGCGTCGATCTAGACTATGTTGAACTAAGTAATGTTGGATCTATGATAATGTTAATAGCATCTGGCACAGCAGTTATTGTAGAGGAGCAAATAACCTAGCATCTGCATTTACTTATCCACCACTTCATTGCAAAGCAGTTCGTTTTATTTTTAGTGTCAAAAGTAATTTTTTTCCTTGGGTTCTGAGGGGTGAACCCGAAAGGATGAAATCTGTTTGCTAGAAAATAGGGGTCCCACCCAGATGTTGTTTTACTGACGCAACAGAACATTCTTTACTGTCGTGGGATACCACTTGCCACCCCTAGCTGTCGTTACACCCGTCCTGTTTAGGGTATCGGCTATTTGTTGCAGCGTCCTGCCAGATTCCTTCAATGGCAACACAGTATCCATGACCTTCTGCGCATGAGTATCAGCCATAGCTCTTGCAGCTTCATTGGCCTTGTCGATGTTGGCACGGTTCCCACCCAGCTTCCCTGTACCCTTCAAAGGTGCAAGTGCTGCCTTGGTCCTCAGGCTGATGAACTCACGTTCCTGTTCTGCAAGTGCTGCATAGATGTGAAGCTGGAACTTATCCGCGTGAGGCATGGAGGCTACAGTCAGGCTCAGGCGCTTACGTTTAAGTAGATGTGCAACAGTCTCGACGTCGCGGCTAATGCGGTCCAGCTTGGCAACCAACAGCGTGGCACCTGTCTTCTCTGCCAGTTCAATGGCCTTCCAAAACTCAGGCCTTCCCTCTTTATCCGCAACACCCCCAAATGTGCTTCCATCTCGACCCGAGTCGATGTCTTGAAACTCACCCAGAACCTCAAATGGCACCTCTGCATACGTAGACAGGTAGATTTGAATGTCACGGCGCTGGGCATCTAGACCAAGACCACTATCCCCCTGACGGCGGGTACTTACGCGGGTGTAGACGACGAACTGTTTCATGGCTGATTCCTTCTGCTGCAACCAACATAACAGCGAATTTATATTTATTCAACGTTGGACTCGATGTATATATCATGCGCAAGGGGGTAAATGTAAGCGATACTTTTAGTCATCTGAACTAAGGCGACTGCTAGAAAGAATGAAAAGATGACAAGCCAACTTAAAGAAGTCGTACCAACTGCGATCTCGATTCGAGATAAGTCATGTGTTTCAGTGGAACATAACAGTGTTTGCTAAATATAGATAACGACCTTAGCAGCAACACAAAATGTAGAATCAAATTGCAGAAATTTATTTGCCTTTATGCCTTGCAAAATGAAAAACACTGCTTAACTAATACAATGTTGGAATATTCGTATGAAACTCCGACAAGTCCTAAGGGTGGCCACAAAAATTGACCCTTTTCTTGATTGAGAAGGTTTATTGGAATTGTCTACCTCCGCCTCACTATAAATATCTTCTTAGTAAATAACCGCAGAGCGGCTCCCTACGTTTTATTCGTAGCTTATCCCCTTTTGGGGGCTTTTTTGCGTTGTGCTTTCCGAAAACTTAGAAAGGAACAAAATGGCTGACGGCAGTATAGTAGACCGCAACTACACATTTGAGAGCAACCAATTTGGAACATTAAAAAGAGCAAGCTCAGAAGTTTGGATTCAGTTCGAGCCAAGCGATGACGAAACCTACAACACATTAAAAGAAACTTTACTAAGCCTTGGCTTTAACCCAGATCGACCAACCACAGAGTTAAAGATGATCAGATGTCTGTCCGATTATGTTATGGCTGTGAAATCTGCATCAAACGGACTGATTTGTTGGCCCTCAAGCAGTGATCATTTCACTAGAGCGGTTTACGGGGCTGGTATAGCTAGAACAATTAAACAGTCACTTGCGCAACATGCATTGTTGAACCTAGCACAGAAATCCTCCAAGCGAGACGGTCTTGCTCAGGTTTACAGCGTATTTGAAACAGTTTGGATGCACGGCCTCAAGTTTAAGCCTCATGGCATTGGCCCCTCTGTTGAAGTTCGCAGTCCGAAGATCAGGAACGGAGCAAAGATCATTGGTGGTCAAAAGATGTCGCGCAAGGGGTTCTTGCCTCACATTGAAGAACTCGAGAGCCAAGTTGACGACATAAGAAAAGGTATGATGCAACAGCCACTCCAAACCCTAGAGGGTCAGACAATGGGCATTTGTAAACGTATATTTAATCAGGGAAGTTTGAAATCTGGAGGGCGGCTTTATGGCAGGTGGCAAACACTACCGGAAACTGAACGACTGAACCTTTTAATAGATGGAGAGGCAGTGTGTGAAATCGACGTAAAGGCAATGTTCTTAAATATCTGCAACGCACAGTTTGGGATTGGGATTCCCTTCACTGAAGACCCATACACGATGATCGAGTTTGTTGGCACAGTAAATGATCCTGATCGACAGGCAAGTATGAGAAAGCTAGCAAAACTGTTGTTGTCGACTTATCTGTCCAATGGGAACAAGGTTGATCGTTTTCCGAAAGGTTCAAAGAAAGACCCTGAGAATAACAACCAAATTCTGTCAGTTCGTGAGCAATTTAACTTACTAAAGGACGCAAAAGCTGAAGACTACTTTGACGACATCCTCAACACTTTCCCTTTCTTGAAAATGGTCACAGATACCAGTTATGACTTAATGTTTATTGAGAGTGAGATCATGATTAAGGCCATGTCAGAGTTAATCAGCATAGGTATAGTAACTTACCCAATCCATGATTGCCTAATGTGCAAGCGAACAGATGAGGAAGTTGTCGTAAAGGCAATCCAAAGTTCAATGATTGACAAACTAGGAACAACAATTATGATGGATGTCAGCTATTCAGACTTACCTACAAAAATAATACCGCCACTGATAGGAGCAACAAACTCAAAACCAAGAACTCAGACAGTCAATCTAACTGATGATTTTGATGTATTAGAAGACTTCTAGGTTTTGGATACTTTCCTCCTCTTTACTATCAATCTTGCCTCTTTTCTTGCTAAATACAGTTAGAGACCATAGTAAAATTTAGCTACTATTATTATATAAAGCACTTCAAGAGGGAGGTAGGGTAGAGGTATAGAGGAGGAAAAGTCCCTGCTGGCCAAGGCAGAACGCATGGTCGCAAATGCTCAACTGAGAGGGTGCAACATACTGAAGAAGCTAATGTGGCGCTTTAAAATCCAATTGCACCACAATAATCGCATACCCTTGGCATTGCCAACGCTCGCGAACTCTAGAATTTCAATTTATAGCCAATCAAAAAAGCAGTTGATTCAATAGAGAGGCCTTGTATTGAATCGCTTGCGGTACTGTATCCAACGTTTAAATATCCAGAATCTATAATACCAATATTTAGTCCAATCCCATAAGATGGATTAAAGTTTGAAATATCTCCTACAACTGATGCCGAAACTGAAATGTCTTTTGTAATTGCCACCTCTGTCTGAGCTTCTATTAAATCAGTACTATCGGAAAATTGCACCGAAGCTCCACCCACTAAAATATCTATACTGGTATTGACATGTCGGAAGCCAATTGATGTCTTCATTCCATGGCCATTGTGCAAGTCCAAGTTATTAAGTACATTGTAATTAATTGATATAAATTGCCCTTCTCCTTGATAATCAAAGAATGAAAGCGCACCGCGTCCTTTAAAATATCCAATTCCCAACGATATTTCGTTTGATAGATCAAAACTTGTACCGACCAAATACCCATCAACATTTAAATCAACACTTCCGATTCCAGTAATCGAATATGTAGAATTGAGACTGCTCTTGCTAAAATTAAATGTTACTCCACTCTTTTCCCTAGACAAGTCCTGCGAGAGTGCTGGTCCTACTATGACTAATGTCAAAAACGCAGGGAATATTAAAACGAATTTGATTACCTTATTTTTCAAGTCATTTGGCATTTAAATTTTCTCCATCGATAGACCAAGTGATATAATTCACTGAGTTGGTTCGCAGTTTTTTTATTTTAGTCTTTTTGTTAGATCGACCGAATGAGTTTGTCGGCTTTGTCAGAGGACGTCAATGCAACATCGCACTACAGCTTCTTTTTTGATCGAACCTTAACTTAGCGTGCCTAATTTTGCTCCTACTATACGACAGCCTATACGGTTTGACAACAAATAAAACACAACTAACGATAGCAGGCTAGAACCGTCCATATAGAACGCGCCCATATTTCACTTTTAGCAGTGTGGCTAGCGTGTTTAGTAACCGTGTGTGGTGGGCAGTGTCTCAGTCCCTGTATCTAAACATTTATTGGTACTTACGGAGAGACAGCAGAACAAGCAGGTTTCCATGTTCATTAGCAGCTGATCACTAGGCGAGACAAGCACGTTGCAGAACCACGAGATGGCGGTACGGGCGTGATTCCGAGCAAACAGCGATATTGACACTAGTCGAGTGGCTGTCCAAAAACTACGATTTACCTGTCACACATCTTGTCATACATTTGCTGATTTGATACTGGCACATGCGAGAAATAGATAAATGTAGCTCAGCACTGGCAAGTGCGGAGAGTTCTTCAAGTTGTTGATATTATTATCAATAACGAGAATGGGCGGAATGGTAGAGCAGCAGCTTCCCAAGCTGAATACGAGGGTTCGATTCCCTTCACCCGCTCCATTTAACTACAAAAAACAAGCAAGAACTTCGGTTAACTGTTTGAAAACACTCTGAAATTCACTGAGGCTTCACCGCCTCTCTTCAGGAGTGTAGACCAAATTGCAGACCAAAAGAGTCCCATTCACGTACAGTCGTCGCGGCTTCTTTTACTTCACACGGCGCATCCCCAATGATCTTTTGCACTACTATGAGACTGATCGAATCGTTGAGGGCTTGCGGACCAAATCCCCATCAGTGGCCAAACTACGATCCTTGATGGCAGCGGCCAAGCTTGAGGAATACTGGCACCAGCTGCGTGTGGCCAACCCGAACCTACCAGGCGTTCATCGACTAAAGTCCCCTGTTGGAACAAACGACATAAAGGGATCTCAAGTAACTGACCATGATAATGGGCCAAAGCTGTCCGAGTCTTTAGAGCAATACTTTCGCCATAAGGGCAAAGATAAATCCAAAGTGTTCTTCAACGTATCTCGCCGTGCGTGTGGCTATTTGATTGATGTTGCAGGTGATCAGCCGCTTGGTCGTTATTCACGCGCAGATGCCATAGCGTTCAGGGATAGCCTGACCAAAAAAGGTTTGGTTGGATCAAGTGTGGGGCGATTGCTGAATTGTCTGACAGCCATTTTCAATTTCAATATCCAAGAGTTTGCATTGGCCGTGACCAATCCATTCTCTGGTCTTTACCTTGATAAGAAAGCTGGGGTCAAAAAACGGCAAGCTATAACAGTGGCTGAAATCGCCAAGGTGCAAGAACTGTGTCGGATTGAAGATGACGAGATTCGCTGGCTGATTGCATTGATCTCAGACACAGGGATGCGGTTGGCAGAAGCTGCGGGTTTGCGGCAAGATGACTTTGATCTAACAGGAAAAATTCCTTTAGTTCATGTGCGCCCCCACTCTTGGCGTAGTTTAAAAACCGAGAGCTCCCAGCGGACATTGCCCTTGGTTGGACATTCCCTTTGGGC
Source organism: Rhodobacter sp. (assembly GCA_027490955.1). GTDB lineage: Bacteria > Pseudomonadota > Alphaproteobacteria > Rhodobacterales > Rhodobacteraceae > Cypionkella. The sequence goes on along the minus strand of JAIXXB010000014.1, from coordinate 574 downwards.
AGCACAGCGCATTATTTCAACCACCAATTCAGATGGCTTTGCCTTCCCCCGATACAACAAAGGTAAGGTGACAAATTCGAACTCTGCCAGTGCAATCATCAACAAGTGGTTGCGGCCGTATATTGGCGAGGACAGCACCCTGCATAGCTTTCGGCATTCCATGCGTGACCGCTTACGTGCCGTCGAGTGCCCTTCTGATGTTGTCGATCAAATAGGTGGCTGGACAACAGGCGGCATAGGACAATCGTACGGAAACGGGTATCCTATCGAAGTATTGGAAAGGTGGTTAAGAGAGGCGGTGAAGCCTCAGTGAATTTCAGAGTGTTTTCAAACAGTTAACCGAAGTTCTTGCTTGTTTTTTGTAGTTAAATGGAGCGGGTGAAGGGTGCTGTATCCTCACCTAGGCTCCACTCAAAACGTAACACCCTGTTTTTATTGGATACTATGATAGCCAGTTCATGACAAGTAGGCTCGTTGTGGTCTACCATTTGGTCTACATGCCTGATGGCCTAGATGTGCTTCGCCTGACCTACACCAAGGAATCGCCAGAAACTGTTAACGCTGCGCCAAGGGG
>JAIXXB010000017.1 GCA_027490955.1 Rhodobacter sp. | reverse complement strand
GGGCGCATCAAGGATTGGCGTAGGGTCGCCATGCGGTTCGACCGACGCCCAGAAATCTTCCTGTCCGCCTGCGCACTTGCCGCAATCGTATTGTTCTGGCTATGAGTCCTGAGCCTAGTAAATTTATGGTTAATTCGGTTATCATATTGAGACTAATATGGGATTTCATGCAAATGACAACCGAAAGCTATAAAAACCTGACCCCTTTGCAGCTTAGCCAAGCTGCTGATGCTGAAATCAATTACGTGCGCGGCCTTGGGTCTACGTCTAACCTTCTGCTTGCCTCGGGAAATCTTGGTGCCTTTGAAGCGCTGTTATATACCATCAAATCTGGCCAGTCGGGCGTACCTGTCTATGAAGTGGTGCATAACGTGAAGACCCGCTACTGCGGGCAGTCTGGCATCTTGCTGCGGCTCAAAGCCATGCGTGATGTCGGTATTTTTGAAGAACGGCCGGGCAAAAAGCGCTCGCAGGTTTGTCTGGCTGCGTCTGAGCAAATTCTTGATGAACTTGCGCCACTTTTGTTGGAACGCCAAGGTTGGGGAAAATAGCGCTTTTGGCGTATGTTTTTTACAGCCGCTTATCTGTTGCCCTATGATGTCGTGGCTATCATCACATAGGCCTAGGGCCTTGGCCGTAACATAATCCCCATCAACGCTGCCACGTCAGCCTAGAGCCACACCACCTCTGACAATCATTCCAAAGCGCCATTGCCCGCGAAAACCCAGACCTCGCCGCTTTTGCATTTGAAGATTTGTGCAAATCCGTTAGCCTTCACTGCCACAACAGATCAGGCGGATGGATGGCCTTTACCTTAAGACAGCTGCAATTCTTCATCGCCGCCGCCGAAGCTGGGTCAGTCACGGGCGCTGCGCGTGAGTTGTCTATTTCGCAATCCTCCGTCACCGAAGCGATCCAAGCGCTAGAGGATGATTTGGGCGTTCAGCTGTTTGAACGCATGGCACGGGGCCTGTTGATTACGCAAAAGGGCAGTGCCTTTTTGCGCCATGCGCGGCAGATTCTGGCGGATGTCGCCACGTCGCGGATCTCTTTTGCCAGTGAAAACGAACCGTTGAAGGGCAGGCTTTCGCTGGGGGTTACGTCGCTGGTGGCAGGTTACGTGCTGTCGGATATTCTGCGCAGGTTTCGGCGGGCTTTCCCGCAGGTCGAACTTTCGGTTGTCGAGGATAATGGCGACTATTTGCAGCATCTGCTGATTGGTGGCGAATTGGATGTGGCGGTTATTCTGACATCTTCGGTGAAAGACCGCATGGCCATGAATGTGGAAACGCTGCTGGTGTCGCCCTATCGGCTGTGGCTGCCTTTGGGCCATCCTTTGGCCGATCAAGAGCGGATTGTCTTGGGTGATCTGGCGGGCCTGCCGCTGATTCAGCTCATGGTGGACGAGATTGAGGAATCGACGCACAAGTTAATGTCCACGCTGCACGTAAAACCCGATGTGGCCTTTCGCACCCGCAGTGTAGAGGCTGTCCGTTCGCTGGTGGCAACGGGGGCGGGGCTGGCAATTTTGCCAAGCCTTGTCTATCGGCCTTGGTCGCTGGAAGGCGATCGTATCATCATTCGGGATGTGTCGGGCGACCTGCCCTCGGTGCAAGTGGGGCTGGCATGGCGCCGCGGCGCGCCGCTGTCACCCCCCGCGCTGAATTTTGTGCGCACGGCGCAGGCGGGCCTGCCCGAGCGGTGATTTCCGCTGCCCTGCCCCTGCCATCGGAAATTCCGATATCATCGTTCTGTCTTTTGCGGTTGCAATAACTGCGCCTGCGCCCCAACCTTCCGCAATGAATAAGAAACTGGCGTCACCAGAAATGTGCCTTGCCTTTGGCAGGCCCAACAACAGGGAGTCTTTACATGAAGAAATTCAAGCTTTTGACCACCACCGCATTATCCTTTGCGATGTCCTTTACCCCCGCCTTTGCGCAGGTTACGGCCATTGGCGATGGTGAAGGCGAAGTGTCCATTGTGGCATGGGCAGGATATATTGAACGCGGCGAAACCGACAAAGCCTTTGATTGGGTGACAAAATTCGAGGCTGACACAGGCTGCAAAGTGTCGGTGAAAACGGCGAATACCTCGGATGAAATGGTCGCGCTGATGAACGAAGGCGGCTTTGACCTTGTTACGGCATCGGGCGATGCATCCTTGCGCCTGATTGCGGGCGGACGCGTGCAGCCGATCAATATTGATCTAATCCCCTCGTGGTCAACAATTGATGATCGCCTAAAAGACGCGCCTTGGCACACAGTGAACGGGGTGCATTATGGCGTGCCCTATATGTGGGGGCCGAACGTGCTGATGTATAACACCGAAGTGTTCAAAGAGCCGCCAACCTCGTGGAACGTGGTCTTTGAAAAAATGGATTTGCCCGATGGCAAGTCGAACGAAGGGCGCGTGCAGGCCTATGACGGGCCGATCCACATTGCCGATGCTGCCCAATATCTGATGTTCCATAAACCCGAATTGGGCATCACCTCGCCCTACGAGCTGAACGATGCGCAATATGCAGCCGCGATAGAGCTGTTGCGCGGGCAGCGCCAATTGGTGGGCCGCTATTGGCATGACGCCTTTATCCAAATGGATGATTTCAAAAACGAAGGCGTGGTTGCATCGGGGTCTTGGCCGTTCCAAGTGAATATTTTGAAATCTGAAGGCCAGCCCGTGGCCTCGACCATCCCGCAAGAGGGGGCAACGGGCTGGGCCGACACCACGATGATGCATGTCGACAGCAAGCACCCCAACTGCGCCTATAAGTGGATGGAACACTCGCTGGCATCCAACCTGCAGGCAGACCTGTCGGTTTGGTTTGGTGCGAACCCTGCGGTTCCTGCCGCCTGCACCGATGGACGCGGTATGCAAACAGCCGAAGGCTGCACGGCCAATGGTCTGGATGATTTCGAGAAAATCCGCTTCTGGACGACCCCAACCGCCAACTGCTCGCAAGGCGAAGGTGCCTGCGTGCCCTATTATCGCTGGGTGTCTGACTATATCGGCGTGATCGGCGGCCGCTGATCCCCCTGCTCGCCCCCAACCTGTTTTGGGGGCGAGCCTCTCCCTCCCTTTCCAACAGATTTGAAGGCCCGTATGATTGCCGCAATCGAGTTTTTGTCACTTTCGCGCCATTTTGGCAGCCCTGCCGCCCCTGTGCGCGCCGTGGATCAGGTGAACCTGACCATTGCCGAGGGCAGCTTTTTCGCCATGCTGGGGCCGTCTGGGTCGGGTAAAACCACCTGCCTGCGGCTGATTTCGGGGTTCGAGCAGCCCACATCAGGCAGCATTCGGATTTTCGGGCAGGATGTGTCGGCGATCCCGCCCAATCGGCGCAATGTGAACACTGTCTTTCAAGATTACGCGCTGTTTCCGCATATGAATGTGCGCGACAATGTCGCCTATGGGCTGATGGTAAAGGGGATGGGCCGCAGTCAGCGCTATGCCAAGGCCGAAGAAATGCTGTCGGTGGTCAAATTGTCAGGCTATGGCGAACGTAAGCCTGGTCAATTGTCTGGCGGGCAGCGCCAGCGGGTGGCCTTGGCGCGTGCCTTGGTCAATGAGCCGCGGGTTTTGCTGCTGGACGAACCGTTGGGCGCGCTGGATTTGAAACTGCGCGAAGCCATGCAGGATGAATTGAAGGCCCTGCAAAAGCGTCTTGGCATCACCTTTGTGTTTGTCACTCATGATCAGCATGAGGCCCTTTCCATGGCCGATAGTCTGGCGGTTTTCAACGAAGGGCGCATCGCACAGGTTGGCGCGCCCGAGGATATTTATGCGCGGCCAAGCAGCCGCTTTGTGGCCGATTTTGTCGGCTCTTCCAATGTATTGCCACCTGCTGTCACGCAAGCCTTGGGCGGCCCTGCCAAATGGGCCAGCTTGCGGCCCGAAAAAACCCGCCTTGCTGCGCAAAGCGCCGTGATGGGCGAGGTCAGCGCACTGCGCTATTTGGGGGCGGCGACGCGGGTTATTGCACAGTGCAACGGCGTGGAAATTGCCGCCTTGGTGCCCGCAGGGCAGGCCCTGCCCGATCAGGGCGCGCGGGTGGGCATTGCGGTAGACTTGCATGATTTGCACATGATGGAGGCAGGATAATGCCCCGCCCCTTTTGCCCCGTGTTGCCGCTATGACCGCCCCCGCTATTCTGCCCGAACGCGGGCTTGGCGATAAGATGTCGGCGCTGTTTTGGCGCAGGCCGCGCCTGTTTTTGGCGCTGCTGCTGGCCCCGCCGCTGCTGTGGTTGGGCGTGGTTTACCTTGGATCTTTGGCGGCGCTGCTGCTGCAAAGCTTTTATTCCATCGACGAATTTTCGGGCATGGTGGTGCCAGAGTTCACCTTGAAAACCTATGCTGAACTGCTGCGCCCGTCGAATTTTGATGTGATTTTGCGCACATTGATCATGTCGGCGGCCGTCACCATCGGCTGTGCGCTGCTGGCCTTTCCGATTGCCTATTATGCTGCACGCTATGCGCGCGGGCGCGCCAAGGCGCTGTTTTATCTGGGGGTGATGCTGCCCTTGTGGTCATCTTATCTGGTGAAAATCTATGCGTGGAAGCTGATTTTGGCCAAAGAAGGCATCATCACTTGGATGGCCGAGGCCACCCATACAGGTGGGATGCTGCAAGCGCTGCTCAGCCTGCCTGTGATTGGCGGCAATTCTCTGTCGACCAGCTACTTGGGAATGTTTGCGGTTTTTGTCTATGTCTGGATTCCCTACATGATTTTGCCCATGCAAGCCTCGCTGGAGCGCGTGCCAGTATCTTTGCTAGAGGCGTCCAGCGATCTGGGGGCAACGCGCGCGCAAACCTTTCGCACTGTGATCCTGCCCCTTGCCTTGCCGGGTGTGATTGCAGGGTCGATCTTTACCTTTTCGCTGACGATGGGTGATTACATCATCCCGCAAATCGTGGGGAATTCGGCCAATTTTATTGGCATGGCAGTGTATCAGTTGCAGGGCACGGCGGGAAACATCCCACTGGCTGCGGCTTTTGCCGTGGTGCCAATTGTGATCATGCTGATTTACCTGACGCTGGCCAAACGCGCGGGGGCATTTGATGCACTCTAACCGCGCGCCCCTATCGCTGAAAATCGCGGCCATCGCAGGGCTGTTGTTCCTGCATCTGCCGATTCTGCTGATCTTCCTTTATGCCTTCACCACAGAAGAGCGCACCTATGTTTTCCCGCCGCCGGGTTTGACAACACAGTGGTTTGCCGCCGCATGGGAGCGCCCCGATATTTGGGAATCGCTATGGCTGTCGCTGCATGTGGCCACGATTGCAACCCTGCTGGCCATGATCCTAGGCACGTTGGTTTCTGCTGCCATGTCCCGCGCCACGTTCTTTGGGCGCGAACAGATCAGCCTGCTGATTGTGCTGCCCATCGCGCTGCCTGGGGTGATTACAGGCATCTCGCTGCGGTCGGCCTTTGGGATTATGGACATTCCGTTTTCCACTTGGACGATCATTCTGGGCCATGCCACCTTTTGTATCGTTATCGTCTATAACAACGCCGTGGCGCGGTTTCGCCGCCTGTCGGGGGGCATTCTAGAGGCAAGCGCCGATTTGGGCGCCAATGCCTTTCAGACCTTTTGGCACGTGCTTTTGCCCAATCTTGGTACGGCGCTGCTGGCTGGGGGGATGCTGGCCTTTGCCCTGTCTTTTGATGAGGTGATTGTCACCACCTTCACCGCGGGACAGCAGGCGACCTTGCCCATATGGATGCTAGAGGAATTGATCCGCCCGCGCGAGCGGCCCGTGACCAATGTGGTTGCGATGATTGTCTTCGCCGCAACGTTTTTCCCTATCCTCGCTGCCTATTACCTTACCCGAAACGGGTCAGATACAGCAGGCGGGGGCAAATGAAAGGACAGGCCATGACCCTACATACACAGCTTTTAATCGGTGGCGCGTTTGAGGCGGGCCAAGATACAGCCGAACAAATCATCAACCCGCGCAATGGCGCACTGATTTTGGAATTGGCCGATGCCTCAACTGGGCAAGTGGATCGTGCAGTCGCCGCCGCGCGCAAAGCCTTTGACCATTGGTCACGCACCACCCCTCTCGAGCGTTCCTCTGCCCTGTTGCGCATTGCAGATCGCATCGAGGCTGAGGCCGATAGTTTCGCCGCGCTAGAGGCGCTGAATTGCGGCAAGCCGATCAATGCTGCGCGCAATGATGAGATACCCGCAATTGTCGATTGCTATCGCTTTTTTGCGGGCGCGGTGCGCTGCCAGCAGGGCACAGTGGCGGGCGAGTATCTGCCCGGCCATACCTCGATGGTCCGCCGCGATGCGATTGGGGTGATCGCCTCGATTGCGCCATGGAATTACCCGCTGATGATGATGGCATGGAAACTTGGGCCAGCCATAGGCGGGGGCAATACTGTGGTGTTCAAACCTTCGGAACAAACACCGCTGACAGCGCTGAAGATGGCGCAGATTTTGGCAGAAGAATTGCCCGAAGGTGTTGTGAATGTGGTCACAGGGCGCGGGCAAAGCGTGGGCAGTTACCTGATTAACCACCCAGGTGTGGATATGATCTCGCTGACGGGGGATGTCGCCACGGGGCGCAAGATGCTGGATGCCGCCGCAAAAACTGTCAAGCGCACGCATTTGGAACTGGGCGGCAAGGCCCCTGTTTTGGTATTTGATGATGCGGATGTGGCCAGCGTGGTCGATGGATTGCGCGCCTTTTCCTTTTACAACGCAGGGCAGGATTGCACAGCAGCCTGCCGCGTCTATGCGCATAAAAAAATCTACGATAATCTGGTCGCTGATTTGACGGCAGCGGCGGCGTCGATCACCTTGGGGGCCGAGGATGACACGACCAATGAAATCGGGCCGCTGATCAGCCAGCGCCAGCGCGACCGCGTGGCCAGTTTTGTCAACCGCGCCCGCGATCAAAATCATATCCAAATCACCACGGGCGGCGAGGCGATGGAACAGGGCAATTACTACAAGCCAACTGTTATTGCAGGTGCCAGACAACAAGATGAAATTGTGCGGCGCGAGGTGTTTGGCCCTGTTGTGTCGATCACGGCATTTGACGATGTTGACCAAGCGGTCACTTGGGCCAATGACAGTGAATATGGGCTGGCCTCGTCTGTATGGACGCGTGATGTGGGCCGCGCCATGGAAACGGCGGCGCGGCTGCGCTATGGCTGCACATGGATCAACACCCATTTTATGCTGACCAACGAAATGCCGCATGGCGGGCTAAAGCAATCTGGCTATGGCAAAGATATGTCATCCTATGCGCTAGAGGATTACACTGTGGTGCGCCATGTGATGATCAAACACGGGTGATTTGCGCAGCCAAGGTATTGCGGCGCGCATCCCATCCCTGTGGCCAAAGATCGACCTTTGCGAAATGGCACCAAAAAACGGGCGCAGGTCTGCGCCCGTTTTCATTGGTTTTAAGGCTGGATTACTTGCCCCAGATGGCGGCATAAGCCTCGCGGTAGCCGTTTTGCGGATCAAAGGAGTTGCTGTCGCCCATAGCCTTCAGCCCCTCTTCCGTGACCAGCGCAGGCGCGGTGATATAGCCCGAGCAAGCCTCGCCCGAAATAGCGCGGTTCAACTCGTCTACCAACTGCCAGCCTTGCAGGTTCAGCGGTTCTGCCACAGTGACGGCCTGATATTGGCCCGAGCGAATGCGCTGGAAGGCCGCTTCGGAACCGTCACCTGCAGAACCTGCTTTGGGGTTTGCTTTGCCGTCAATACCAGCGGCGGCAAGGGCAGGGCCCATAAAGTCGAAATACAGATCATTGATCGCTAGCGAATGTGTCCATTCCGCGCCGTATTTCTGCAGCAAGGTGGTGGTAAGCGGGCCCATGCGGGTGGAGGTTTCAGCAATAGGCGTGTCAACATATTCCAACACTTTAACGCCCGCATCCTCTAGGCCCTTTTTCATGCGGTCAGCCTTGTCGATGGCAATCTGATAGGTGCTGTCGGTGAAAATCACCACGCCCTTTGCCCCATCTTCGATAGCCCATTTCGCAGCCACGTCAGAGACTTGCATCGCATCGGTCGAGACATTGGCAAAGATACCGCCAGGTGCGTCGCAGCCAATTTTTGGCCCCGAATGCCAAGAAACCATTGGGATATTGGCCGCTGCAACACCTTCAATCGCCGCCTGCTGTTCGGTGGCATCAAAGCCGTTGATGATGATGCCCGCAGGTTGCAGGGCCATAGCCTGCCCAAAGGCCGCCGTGCGCCCTTGAACCGAACCTGCCCCATCCAATACCCGCACTTCCCAGCCGATTTTGGCGGCCGCTTCTTCCACACCCGTGGTCACACCCAAAATACCGCCATTCTTCAAATCGGCGGCCAGCACGACGATGGTTTTGCCTTCGGCCGCTTTTGGCCCAGAGGTTGGCCCATCAAATGCGGCTTGCGCAAAGACAGGCATGCCCAGCAAAGTTGTGGCCATCAGGGCCGTGATAAAAGTACGCTTTTTCATAGTATCCTCCCATTGGATTGGTTGACTTATCTGCGCGCAGACCCTTTTTTGCGCTGCGCATATCCCGCGATGCCGATGGCGATCAGCAGCGTCGCGCCGTTAAACAGCGGTTCGACCCAGAACGAGCCGCCGAATTGTTGAATGCCAGAAATACCGACTGCCAGAATGGTGACACCGATGATGGTGCCCCAGACATTCACGCGGCCAGGTTTGATGGTGGTCGATCCCAAAAATGCGCCGACCAGCGCGGGCAGCAAAAACTCTAGCCCAACAGAGGCTTGCCCGATCCGCAGTTTTGATGCCAGCAGCACCCCCGCAATTGCCGACAATGTGCCCGATGCGACAAAGGCCGCCAAAACAAACTTGCGCGTGGGGATGCCGTTCAATTCGGCCGCTTTTTGGTTGGCCCCAATGGCGTAAAGATAACGCCCAACGGGTGTATATTCCAAAATCACCCACATGATGACTGTGATGACAGCCACGTAATAGGCGGTGATTGGCAGGCCAAAGACCCAACTGCCGCTTAGCAAGTAGAAATTGGGATCCAACTCTCCCACCACTTGGCGGCCACCCGAATGCCACAGCGCAATGGCATATAAAACCGTGCCTGTGCCCAGCGTGGCAATAAAGGCGTCAATCTTTGCCACTTCGACCAAGATGCCATTGAACACGCCCGTCGCCACACCCAGCGCGATGACCAGCAGCACTGCAACGGGCCAAGACATGCCATAATTGATCTGAAAGGAGATGGCCAAAATATGCCATAAAACAATGCCATAGCCGACAGTCAAATCAATCCGCCCTGCCACCATGGGAATCATGGCAGCCAAAGACAACAGCGCGATGATCGCCTTATCCGACAAGATCGCGCGCAGGTTCAAAAGCGTGGGGAAGGTGTTGGGCAGCAGCAGTGAAAACAGCACAATCAGAAATACTGTCAAAATCACCAAACCATAGACGGGGGCCAAGCGCAGCAACCTCTTGGCTGTGCTCAGGCGCGCCAACTCGTCGCGGGTGGGTTCTAGGGCATCCGATTTAAGCGAGGTCATAACATTCTTCCTTCATGCCGCGGTTGCACTGGCGGCTTGGATCAAACTTTCGGTCGAAAGGGACGCGCCACTTAGTTCGGCGGTGACTTGCCCACGACTAAAGACAATGGCGCGGTGGCAGATATTGGCGATTTCCTCAAAGTCGGTGGACACAACCAACACCCCCATGCCCGAGGCAAGCGCCTGAAACAGCAGGTGATAAATCTGCGCCTTTGCGCCCACATCGACCCCTGCCGTCGGATCTTCGGCAATCAGCAGGCGGCGGTTGGTATCCAGCCACCGGCCCACAACCACCTTTTGCTGATTGCCGCCTGATAGGGCCTCGATCGGCAGATGTGGGTTGTTGGGCGACAGGCCAACCCGCGCGCCAAGGTTCAGTGTCAGCGCATCTTCGGCCGCATGCGACATCAGCGACAACAGTTTGCGCCCTGTTGCCAGCGGATTCAAAAAGGCGTTCTCGCGGGTGGAAAGGGCGGGCGCAACCGATTCCACAACGCGATCGCGCGCCACAAATCCAATGCCCGAAGCCATAGCGCGGCGCGGCGATGTCAGATCAGGCGCGCTGCCCTCTAGCAAAATTTGGCCTGTATGCGGTTCAAGCCCAAATAAGGCGCGGCCAATGTCTTCGTGGCCTGCGCCGCGCAAACCCACCAGACCGACCATTTCACCGCGTTTGATCTGCAGATTAATCGGACCAGCGTTCCGCGTTGCAAGGCGCGCGGCGGTCAGCAATTCTGGCCCCTGTTGGACGGCGGGGCGTTCAATTTCGCGCGTTTTGCGGCCCACAATCAGGCTGACCAAATCTTCGGCCTTTGTATCCGCAATGTCGCGTGTGCCGACCATCTGCCCATCGCGCAGCACGGCCACACGGCCTGCCACCTGAAACACTTCGTCCAAGCGGTGCGAGACATAGATCATGCCAACACCTTTGGATTTCAGTCTGCGCAGCACGGCAAACAGACGCTCTACCTCATCGGCGGGCAGGCTGGCGGTTGGCTCGTCCAGCACCAGAAAATCACATTCCACCGCCAAGGCCCGCGCAATGGCCACCAAGGATTTTTCTGTGCGCGTCAGGCTAGAGACGCGCGCGGCAGGATCGAAATCGGCCTCGACCAAGGCCAAGGCATCGCGCGCGATTTGATCGGTGTTCTGCCAATCAATCCGCCCAGCGCGTTTGGGATAGCCCACCGCCAATGCGATGTTTTCGGCCACGCTCATCCATTCGATCAGCCCCAAATCTTGGTGAATAAAGGCCACGGCTTGCCGCGTCTGCAATTTGCCCGTGATATGGGTATAGGGCACCCCATCAATGGTGACCTGCCCACTGTCAGGGCGGTGAATCCCGCCCATGATCTTGATCAGGGTTGATTTGCCTGCGCCATTCTCGCCAAGCAGGGCGACAATCTCGCCACGCGCGACGCGCAAAGAGACGCCGCGCAATGCACGCGTGCCGCCAAAGGACTTGACGATTTGGTCAAAAAACAGCCCGCCCTGATCCGACATATTCCCCCCAAAGCCGCATCGGCACCCCTCCAAGGTTACCGATAACATAGACACAGTCGCGGTAATGCCGCCCTAAGTCAAGAAAAAAGTTATCGATAACATTTTTGGTCGAACCAGTGGTAAGAGGCGACGTCAGGCAGTGCGAAATTCGCGAAAATCCGAAAATTCGTTCTTCAAAAGCAATGATTTAGTGATCGTGCTGCAGCCTTCTGGCCCGCAAAGATCTGCCCCATTTAACCAGCGCTGCCCAGAACCCGCACGCGGTAAAATTGCAGCCGATGCCTGCCCATTTGACGGGCAGGCGAATCGCAAGGCCGCAGCGCAGACCGCCAGCCTGCGCCTGCGCATCGGCTTTAACCCGCCGCCCAAGGGCCGTGGTTGCCCGTGCTGCCGTCATCAAGGCGCGCAAATCCGTGCAGGCCAAAGAAATCGCGCTGCCCTTGGATCATATTCGCCGTGCCGCGTGCAGTGCGCATCGCGTCAAAATAGGACAAGGCCGCAGCATGGGCTGGCACGGCGATCCCATGCAATGCCGCAGTTGCCACCACGCGGCGCAGGGCCATATGGCTGTCTTTGATCTTGCCTGCAAAAAACGGGGCGGCCATCAAGGCGCGCTGCGCATCTTGGGTAAAGGCGCTGGCCATATCATCCAACATCGCGCTGCGAATGATGCAGCCTTCGCGCCAGACGCGGGCGATGGCAGGGGCTTGCAGGTTCCAGCCAAAATCCTGCGAAGCTGCCTGCATCATGCGAAAGCCCTGATCATAGCACAGGATTTTGCCGCAGATCAGCGCCTGCTCCATTACAGAAATCGGCAGATCGGCTATTGCCGTTGGCCCTGCGCCAAACAAGGCTTGCAGATGCGCGCGTTCATCCGTGCGGGCCGATATGTTGCGCGCCACAACGGCCGCTTCAATCACTGGGATCGGCGCGCCCAAATGCTGCGCCTCAATCGCTGTCCAGCGGCCTGTACCCTTTTGCCCTGCCGCATCTAAGATGACGTCCAGCAAAGGCTTGCCAGAGGCGGCATCAACAGTTGCTGCAACTTTTCCTGATATTTCAATGAGATAAGATTGCAACACACCCGTGTTCCAGCCTGCAAAGGTCTGCGCAATGCGCGGGGCATCCCAGCCCAAACCATCGCGCATCAGCCCATAGGTTTCGGCGATCAACTGCATATCGGCATATTCAATGCCATTATGCACCGCCTTCACGAAATGGCCCGCGCCTTCTTCGCCCATCCAATCGGCGCAGGGGCTGCCTTGGTATTGGGCCGCAATCGCAGACAGGATATGCGCCACGCGATCCCAATGCAGGCGCGGCCCACCGCCCATGATGGCAGGACCGTGGCGCGCGCCCTCTTCGCCGCCCGACACGCCAATGCCCAAGAATGGCGTTTTCATGTCGCGCATGCGGCGGTTGGTGTCGTGGAAATTGGCGTTGCCCGCATCGATGATCAGATCATCAGGCCCAATCAGCGGGGCCAGCGCGGCGATCTGCCCATCCACTGCATCGCCCGCAGGTACCATCAAAATAATCGCTCGCGGCGCAGTCAGCGACTGGACAAAATCGGCCAGAGTCTTTGTGCCTGTGATTTGCGCGGCCAGCGGCCCTGCCTCGGTGATGAATCGATCCACGACCGAGGTCGTGCGATTGAACACCGAAATCTTGAACCCTTTTTCGGCAATGTTCAGCGCCAGTGCCGAGCCCATTGTGCCCAGCCCGATTAAGCCAATGTCACTCATGGGTATTGCACGCCTTTGCGGTTGAGGGTGATGCGGTAAAGGCTGGTTGTGGCTGTGATATACAGCTCGTGCTTGGCCCGCCCACCAAAGCACAGGTTTGACACGATTTCAGGCACAAAAATCTTGCCCATCAATGCGCCTGCGGGCGAAATGCAATGCACCCCATCGCCTGCAGACGACCAAATATTGCCATCGCTATCCACGCGGATACCATCGGCACAGCCATGGTCGATGCTGTGGAAATCTTGCCCCTTGGACAGGCTGCCATCGGCGGCAACATCATAAACACGGATCAACTGGCGATCATCCGAATGCATCCGCCCCGTATCGGCCACGTAAAGGCGCGTTTCATCGGGCGAAAAGGCAAGGCCATTTGGGCAGTTCATATCGGTCACCACGGGCTGCAAATGCCCGCCCTGCCAACGATAGACCGCGCAAGGGTTTTCTTGTGGCGCAGCAAATCCTTCGTAATTGCTGGCGATGCCGTAATGCGGGTCGGAAAACCAAATCGAGCCATCCGATTTCACCACCACATCATTGGGCGAATTCAGCGGCTTACCTGCAAAACTGTCTGCGATCACTGTTATGCTGCCATCATGTTCGGTGCGGGTGACGCGGCGCAGCCCATGTTCGCAAGAAATCAGTCGCCCCTGCCCATCGCGCGTGTGGCCATTGGCATAGTTGGACGGGGCGCGATAGGTGCTGATACCGCCATCGGGTGTCCAGCGCAAAATGCGGTTGTTTGGGATGTCAGAAAACAAAAGGCAATTTGCATCGCCAAACCAAACAGGCCCTTCTACCCAGTCAAACCCCGTGGCCAATTGTTTGACAGGCGCATTGCCCAAGACATAGCGGCCAAAGGCAGGATCGATGATTTTGTAAAAGGACATGGTGGGTTCCTTGTTGATTTGGTATATGTTATCGATAACAAAACGCGGCGTCAAACCAGATAGGGCAGATTATGGCATTTTTTCAAACATCCACACGGCTGACCCATTCGGGTGTTATGGCGATGCTAACCGCAGCTATCGCGCAGGCCGAAGCCATGGTGCAACCTCAATGCATTGTGATTGTCGATGCAAGCGGAGAAGTGCTGGGAGAGATTCGCATGACGGGAGCGCGGTTTTTGTCGCGCAGGTCGGCCTTGGCCAAGGCGCTGACTGCAGCCAGTATTGACGCGCCGTCTGAAACCATACCCGAGGCGGTGCGCCCTGCGATTGGAATTGCAACGGGCGGGGCGGTGACGGGGCTAAAGGGCGGCCTGCCGATTCGGCTGAACGGCGATCTCGTGGGCGGTATTGGTGTCGGCTCTGGCACGGGCGAGCAAGATGCCGAAGTTGCCCGCGCCGCGCTCGCCGCCATCGGGGCAGAGATTTAAGAAAACGCGATTTGCGCCTTCATGGCTCGCGAACGATCACCTGCGGTTTCAAACGCCTCTTGCGCGCGGGACAAGGGGAAGATTTGCGTGATGAAAGGATTGACATCAATCAGACCCTTTTGCATCAGGCTGACCCCCGTGAAAAACTCGTCATGAAAGCGGAACGATCCTTTCAGCGTCAGTTCTTTGGCTGTCATTGCCTGCACTGGCAGGGTCATATCGCCGCCAAGGCCCAATTGCAGCAAAGTCGCGCCTGGTCGCAGCGCGGGGATGGCCGCAATCAGAGCAGGGGCCGCGCCTGAACATTCGAACAGAACATCAAAGCTGCCCTTTGCGGCAGAATAGGCCGACAGATCGCCGCCTTGCGCCATATTCACTGTCACATCGGCCCCTGCGAGGCGCGCCATGCCAAGGGTGAAATCGCCAAGATCAGTGGCTACGATCAAATCCGCCCCTGCCCGCCGCGCGGCCAAAATGCACAAAATCCCAATCGGCCCGCAGCCCGTGACCAGCACCGATTTGCCCAAAAGTGGCCCTGCGCGGCCCACGGCGTGCAGGCACACGGCCAAAGGTTCGGCCATTGCAGCCTCGCCTGCGGTTAGCCCATCGGCGGGGGCGCATTGGGCGGCATCGGCCACCAGCACCTCGCGGAACGCGCCCTGAATATGCGGGAACGGCATGGCCGACCCGTAAAACCGCATGTTCAGGCAATGATTATACATTGCGGCGCGACAATAGTGGCAATCATGGCAGGGCCGCGATGGCGAAACCGCCACCAATTGCCCCAGCTTCAGCCCCGTCACGCCTGCACCCAATTCGGTAATATGGCCCGAAACCTCGTGCCCCAAAATCATCGGCTCGCGCAGGCGAATGGCGCCAAACCCGCCATGGTTAAAGTAATGCAAATCTGATCCGCAAATTCCCCCTGCGGCCAAGGTCACCTGCACTTGGCCTGCCGCGGGCTTTTCAATTGGGCGATCTTCAATGCGCAAATCGCGTGCGGCGTGGATGACGATGGATTTCATCATTTCTGCCATCACAAAACAGGGGTCAAAAGGGCTTTGCCCGCAAAATGTGCCATCAGATTATCGCGCACCAGCGCGCCCATCGCCTTGCGCGTCTCGAACGTGCCTGATGCGTGATGTGGCTGCAGCATCACATTGGGCAATGCCAAAAAGCGCGGGTTCAGCGCAGGCTCGCCTTCGAACACATCCAAAGCGGCGGATCCAAGCGCGCCCGATTCCAGCGCATCCAGCAGCGCGGATTCGTCAATGTTTGACGCGCGCGAGATATTGATCAGCATACCCTGCGGGCCTAATGCCGCGATGACGTTTTTATTCACGATATGGCGCGTGGCGGCCGATGCGGCCAAAGTGACAAACAGAAAATCCGACCGCGCGGCCAATGCCGTGGCATCTGCGACAAATTCCCACTGGCTGGCGTAATCTTTGGCGGCAATGTCGGAATAGGCGATATCCATGTCAAAACCTGCCAGCCGTTTGGCCACTTCGAACCCAATGCGGCCAAGGCCCAAAACGCCTGCCCGCTTGCCCCAGACGCGGTGTTTTAGCGGATACAGCCCCTTCGCGGCCCAAGAGCCATCGCGCACCCATGCCTCGGCCCCGATCATGCCGCGCGAATGGGCCAGCATCATGGCCACCCCCAAATCGGCCACATCATTGGTCAGCACGTCAGGCGTATTGGTCACGCGGATGCCGCGCGCGCGGGCGGCATTCAAATCCACCGCATCATAGCCCACGCCATAGACGGAAATCAGTTCCAACTTTGGGCAGGCCGCGATCATATCTGCATTGGCGCCAAGTTCACCGCGCGTGGCGATGGCGCGGATTTGCGGGCCCACCTTTGCCAAAAAGGCAGCCTTATCCTGCGCCTCGAAATAGCGGTGTGCAATAAAGGCCGCATCTAGCGGAATTTGATCCCATTCGGGGTAGGGGCCGACTTGCAAGATTTCCACTTTTGACATGATGTGCTTTCTGGTTGACGTTCGATGATTTGGCATGTTATCGATAACATATTGAAGCAGGGCCCATTTGCCAAGCCCAAAATTTCACACGTAAGGGAACAGCATGAGCCTTGAACTTTTTAACCTCACAGGGAAACGCGCCTTGGTCACAGGATCGTCGCAGGGCATTGGCATGGCCTTGGCGCGCGGCTTGGCAGCGGCGGGGGCGGCTATTGTGATGAATGGCCGCGATTCGGCCAAGTTAGAGGCGGCAGCAAACGATCTGCGCGCCGAAGGCTTTACAGTGCAAACGCTGGCCTTTGATGCGACAGATCATAACGCTGTGCGCGCCGCGGTAGATGGGTTCGAGGCGGCGCATGGCGCGATTGACATTCTGGTCAATAATGCGGGGATGCAGCATCGCGGGCCGCTGGAAGATTTCCCTGCCGAGGCCTTTGAAAAACTGCTGCAAACCAATATCGCATCGGTGTTTCACGTCGGCCAAGCGGTTGCGCGCCATATGATAAAACGTGGCGCAGGCAAGATCATCAATATCTCATCGGTGCAAAGCGCACTCGCCCGCCCGTCCATTGCGCCTTACACGGCCACAAAAGGCGCGGTGACCAATCTGACCAAAGGCATGGCCACGGATTGGGCAAAATACGGGCTGCAATGCAATGCCATTGCGCCGGGATATTTCATCACACCCTTGAACAAGGCGCTGATCGATGATCCTGCCTTCAGCGAATGGCTGGCCAAGCGCACCCCCGCAGGACGTTGGGGCAATGTGGGCGAATTGGTGGGGGCCTGCATTTTCTTGGCATCCGAGGCGTCCAGCTTTGTCAACGGAACAGTGATCTTCGTTGATGGCGGGATCACCATTTCGCTATGACCTCTTATGTCGTCATGGGGGTTTCGGGCTGCGGCAAAAGCAGCATCGGTGCGGCCATTGCGGCGGCCATTGGCGCGCGGTTTGTAGATGGTGACGATCTGCACCCGCCCGCCAATATTGCCAAAATGTCGCGCGGAGAGCCGCTGACCGACGCGGATCGCGCACCTTGGCTGGCCAAAGTCGCGCAAGAATTGGCGCAGGGCGATACGGTCGTGGCCTGCTCGGCGCTGAAGCGAAAATACCGCGATCAGATCAGGGCGCAGGCGGATGCGGTGTTTTTGTTTTTGCGCGGCGAGAGGGACACTTTGCTGGCGCGGATGGCGCTGCGGCCCGACCATTTCATGCCTGTCAGCCTGCTGGACAGCCAACTTGCCACGTTAGAGCCTCCATCAGCGGAGGAGGTGCATTTGGTGCAAGATATCGAACAAACCCCCGCGCAGATTGTCGCGGGATTTTTGGAGGCGATGACATGGCGGTAACCCAAGCGGCGCAGAAAGTTGCCCTGATCGGTGCGGGGGCAATGGGCGGGGCAATTGGTGCGCGCATTGTGCAAATGGGGCATGATCTGACAGTGTTTGATCTGGATGTGCAAAAGGTTGCGGCCTTGGTTGCGCTGGGCGCAAAGCCCGCCGCCTCTGCAGCGCTGGCAGCAGCAGCGGCTGATTTTGTGGTGATTAGCCTGAACTCAGCGCGCATTGTGGAAATGGCCGTCTTTGGCGAAGGCGGCGCGGCACAGGGGGCAAAGGCGGGAACGCTGATCATCGACATGTCCTCGATCGACCCAGAGGTGACGCGCGATTTGGCGCAGCGTGCAGGTGCGTTGGGGCTGGCTTGGGTGGATAGCCCGCTGTCGGGCGGCGCGCCAAAGGCCGCAACAGGAGAGTTGACGCTGATGGCAGGCGGGACGGCGCAAGATGTGGCGCGCGCCCATATCCTGCTGCGCGATCTGTCCAGCAATTACACCCATATGGGGCCAGTTGGCGCTGGACAAACCACGAAACTGATCAACCAAGTGCTGTGCGGTCTGAACTTTATGGCCGTGGCAGAGGCCACTCAGCTTGCGCTGAATGCGGGGGTGGATGCGGCAAAGATTCCGCAAGCGCTGCGCGGCGGGCGCGCCGACAGTGCGATTTTGCAAGAATATATGCCGCGTTTCGTGGCCCGCGATTACCGCCGCACAGGGCGCATTGATAACATGGTCAAAGACCTGAACGCGGCGCAAGATTTGGCGCGGCGCAGCCATACATCCATGCCGCTGACGGCGCTGTGTGCCGAGATTCACCGCATGCTGACCGCCGCAGGTTTGGGCGGCGAAGATCAGGCGGCACTGATGGAATACTTCACTGGCCCCAATAAGGAACTTTTTGCATGATCACGCGCTTTGCTTTGTTTGAAGGCAGCTTGAAGGCAGGCAAATCCGCCGCCGATTTTCGCGCCGCCGTTACGGCGCGCCTCGTGCCGCTATGGCGCCAGTTTCCGGGCAATTGTGCTGTGCGCGTGATGTTTGGTGCCGAGCGTGACGAAGGCGCACCCGAATTTCCGCTGATTCTGGCCATCAGCTATCCCAGCCGCAGCGAACTGACAGCCGCGCTGTCTAGCCCCTTTCGCGCCCAATCGCGCGAGGTGACGGGCGAAATTGTGGCCGAGTTTTTTGACGGGCGCATCCACCATCATGTGACCGAAGCAGACGAATATCTGCCCTAGCGCCGCGCGGCCAAAAGCACCAAAACATAGACAGCGCAGATCAAAGCTGGCAAACAGATGACACAAATCGAGGTCATCATGCAGCACAGCGCCAAAACCATGAAGGACGTCGCCCTTGCGGCGGGCGTTTCTGTGATGACTGTCAGCCGCGCGTTCAAACTGGACAGCTCGGTTTCAGAGGCGACGCGCGCGCGCATTCGCGCCATTGCCGAAGATTTAGGCTATGTGTTTGATTCCACAGCCGCAAATCTGCGCACGCAAAAGACCAATTTCGTGGCAGTGACCATCCCATCCATCAACAACGCCAACTTTGCCGATACAGTGGGGGCCTTGTCTGACCGCTTGGCGCAGGCAGGGATGCAGGTTTTGCTGGGCCACTCTGGCTATGATGTGGCGCAAGAAGAGGTGTTGGTGGAACAGCTTTTGCGCCGCCGTCCAGAGGCGATCGTGGTCACAGGCGGGCGGCACACAGAGCGCACGCGGAAAATGCTGCTGAATGCGGGTATTCCCGTGGTGGAGACATGGGATTTGCCCGAAGATCCCATTGACCATGTGGTGGGGTTTTCCAATGCGGCGACCATGGCGGGAATGGTCGATTATCTGGTGGCCAAGGGCATGGGGCGTATTGCCTTTATTGGGGGCGATACCGATGGCGATACGCGGGGGGCGGATCGTCGGCGCGGATTTGTGGCCGCAATGCAGGCGCGCGGGCTTGATGCAACGCGCTTGATCGGGGCAGGCAAGCCGCCCATTTCCATGCGCGAAGGTGCCAGCGCGATGGGCCAGTTGCTGGATGATTTGCCAGATACGCAGGCCGTGGTTTGCGTGTCTGATCTATCAGCCTTTGGCGCGCTGACCGAATGCCAAAGACGCGGGGTGCGCGTGCCGCAAGATATCGCTATTGCTGGGTTTGGCGCCTATGAAATTGCAGGCATCTCGCATCCGACGATAACCACGATCAACCCGCATCCTCGGTTGATTGGCACCCAGACAGCCGAATTGATTTTGCAGGTTTTGGATACGGCAAATGCTGGTCTTGGCCCCCAACGGGTGGAAATCAACTGGGATTTGCAAGGCGCTGAAAGCGCGTAATGCGGCCCCATTTTGGCCAAAGACGCTGCCAACGACGTGGTTTTTCGGCCCCGCTGTAATATCAGCTATGCCGAACCGATAGCGCCAGCGGAATTTTATATTCGCCAAACATGATGCAAGCTGATCTTGTAGGGTCAGAGGGAATACACATGAACACCCAACCGCGTCTTGCGCCCAGCCATCCCATCGGTGACGAGGTTCGCCGAACAACGTGCTATATGTGTGCCTGTCGCTGCGGCATCAATGTGCATATGAAGTCGGGCGAGGTGGCCTATATCGAAGGCAATCGCGATCATCCCATCAACAAAGGCGTGCTGTGTGCCAAAGGTGCCTCTGGCATCATGCAAATCAACGCGCCGTCGCGCCTGCGCGCGCCATTGCGCCGCATCGGCCCGCGCGGATCGGGTGCCTTTGAAGAAATATCTTGGGACGAGGCGTTGGCGCTGGCGGTGTCATGGCTAAAGCCCTTGCGCGAAACCGCCCCAGAAAAGCTGGCGTTTTTCACGGGCCGCGATCAATCGCAAAGCTTTACAGGCTGGTGGGCGCAGGCCTTTGGCACGCCCAATTATGCCGCGCATGGTGGGTTTTGTTCGGTGAACATGGCCGCAGGGGGCATTTATACCATCGGCGGCGCGTTTTGGGAATTTGGCCAGCCCGATTGGGACAGGACAAAGCTGTTCATCCTGTTTGGCGTGGCCGAAGACCATGACAGCAATCCCATCAAGATTGGACTGGGCAAGTTAAAGGCGCGCGGCGTGCGCGTTGTGGGGGTTAATCCCATTCGCACAGGCTACAACGCTGTGGCCGATGATTGGCTGGGCATCACGCCGGGCACCGATGGGTTGCTGATTTTGTCGCTGATCCATTGCCTGTTTCAGGCGGGAAAGATTGATCTGGATTATCTTGCACAGTTTACCAATGCCCCGCTTTTGATCGTTGAAGATGGCCCCGAGGCGGGCATGATCATGAAAAACGCCGAAAGCCAACCTTTTGTGATTGATCGGACGACGGGCCAGCCTGCCCCATGGGATGCCAAAGGGGTGCAGCCCGATTTGGGCGCGGTGTATAACGGCAATCGGACAGTGTTTCAGCACATGGCGCAGCGCTATCTTGCGCCCGAATATGCCCCCGAAGCTGTGGCGGGCCGCTGCGGCATTCCCGCCGCCCGCATCCGCCAGCTTGCCGCCGATCTGGCGCGTATCGCCTTTGACGAAGCGATCGAGATTGACCAGCCTTGGACAGATTTTCGCGGCAACAGCCATGAAAAAATGATCGGGCGGCCCGTGTCCTTCCATGCCATGCGCGGCATTTCTGCCCATTCCAATGGGTTTCAAACCGCCCGCGCGCTGCATGTTCTACAAATCATCTTGGGCAGTATCGAAACTCCTGGTGGTTATCGCCTAAAGCCGCCCTATCCCAAACCCGTTGACGCGCACCCGACGCCGCATTTTACGGCGGCGGCGGGTAAACCCCTTGCTGGCCCGCATTTGGGCTATGTGCGCCACCCCGAACAATTGGCCCTGAAACCCGATGGCAGCCCCGCGCGCATTGACAAAGCCTTTACATGGGACGCCCCGTTTTCCGCCCATGGGCTGATGCATATGCTGATCCCCAATGCCCATGCAGGCGATCCTTACCGCATCGACACGCTGTTTTTATATATGGCAAATATGGCGTGGAATTCGTCGATGAATTCGGGTGAAGTCATTAAGATGCTGACCGATCAGGGTGCGGATGGGGAATATATCATTCCCCGCATCATCTATTCTGATGCCTATGCATCTGAAATGGTTGCCTATGCCGACCTGATCCTGCCCGACACCACCTATATGGAGCGGCACGATTGCATATCCCTGCTAGACCGCCCCATTTCCGAACCTGATGCGGCGGGGGATTCCATCCGTTGGCCGGTCGTAGAACCTGACCGCGATGTGCGCCCGTTCCAATCTGTTTTGCTGGATTTGGGCGCGCGGCTTGGCCTGCCGCCGATGGTGCGCGAGGATGGCGCGCCCAAGTTTAAGGATTACGCCGATTACATCCAAAACCACATTCGTCGCCCCGGCGTTGGCCCGCTGATCGGCTGGCGCGGGGCAGACGGCGCGCAGACAGGGCGCGGCGATGCCAACCCAAACCAATTGGATCGCTATATCGAAAACGGCGGCTTCTTTCAGGCGCATGTGCCTGCTGCGGGGGCCTTTTATAAGCCGTGGAATATGGCCTATCAGGATTGGGCGGTGCAGACCTCGCTGTTTGAAAGCCCGCAGCCCTATCTGTTTTCTATCTATTCCGAACCGATGCGCCGCTTTCAGGCCGCGGCAGAGGGTATTGGCCCCCATCAACCGCCAGAGCATCTGCGCGAAACGCTTAAGCGCGCGATGGATCCTTTGCCCCTGTGGTATTCGCCCTATCAGGAAAATGGCTATACTATTCATGCGCTAACGCAACGGCCTATGGATATGTATCATTCTTGGGGCAGTCAAAACGCATGGCTGCGCCAAATACGGGGGCGCAATTTTCTGTATATACCCACCAAGATTTGGCGCGAGCATGGGTTTAAGGACGGCGATTTTGCGCGCGTCACCTCGCCCACAGGGGAAATTGTTGTGCCAGCGGCGCATATGGCGGCGCTGAACGAAAACACTGTTTGGACATGGAATGCCATTGGCAAGCGTAAGGGCGCATGGGCATTGGACGAGGATGCGCCCGAATCGACGACTGGCTTTTTGCTGAACCATCTGATTTCTGAACTGTTGCCTGACATGGGCGACGGGATCAGGCGCAGCAATTCAGACCCTGTCACAGGGCAGGCGGCATGGTTTGATTTGCGGGTGAAAATTGAAAATGCAGGGCCGCAATTGGCCAGCAGCCCCGCCTTTGCCGCCATCCCGCGTGCCGTGCCACAAGGCAAAACCCGAAAGGCACCGCAATGACCAGCCTTCCCACCCACACGGAAAAGCGGCTTGGCCTTGCCATTGATTTGGACACATGTGTGGGCTGCCAAGCCTGTGTGACCGCCTGTAAAGGCTGGAATGACCAAGGCTATGGCGCGCCCTTGTCCGACCAAGACCCCTATGGCGCGGCCCCGTCGGGCGCGTTTCTAAACCGCGTGCATTCTTATGAAATCACAGCTGCTGACCAAAGCGCAGCCGTGATCGTCAACTTCCCCCGTTCTTGCCTGCATTGCGAGGATGCGCCCTGCGTGCCTGTTTGCCCCACGGGGGCCAGCTATAAGCGGGTGGAAGATGGGATTGTCTTGGTCAATGAAGATTCCTGTATTGGTTGCGGCCTTTGCGCATGGGCCTGCCCTTACGGCGCGCGGGAAATGGATGCAGATATGGGCGTGATGAAGAAATGCACGCTGTGCGTGGATCGCATCTACAACGACCATCTGCCCGAAGAAGACCGCGTTCCTGCCTGCGTGCGCACCTGCCCCACTGGCGCGCGGCATTTTGGCGATTTTGCTGATCCTGAAAGCACGGTGTCCAAGCTGAGCGCGGCGCGCGGCGGTTATGATTTGATGCCCGATTTGGGCACGCGGCCTACCAACAAATACCTGCCACCACGGCGCAAAGATGCCCCCGATCTGTCTGCCCCCTTGGCCCCGCTGCTGGATATTCAGGCCACGGGTTTTGCAGGCTGGTTGGATAAAGTTTTGGGGAAAATCTGATGCATCCCGCGCCATCTGTGATCATCTTTACGGTTTTTTCTGGCATGGGCTTTGGCCTTTTGGCCTTTTTGGGGGTGGGCCTGCCTGCGACTAGCGGTTGGGCGGCCTTTTTTCTGTGGGGGCTTGGCTATGGCCTAGCGGTGGGCGGGCTGCTGGCCAGCACCTTCCATCTTGGCAACCCTCAGCGGTTCTTGCGCGCCTTTACGCAGTGGCGGTCAAGTTGGCTGTCGCGAGAGGCGATTGCCTCGGTCGGCTGCCTTTTGGCCTTGGCACCTGTGGCCTTGTCAGATTGGCTGCAGCTTGGGTGGCCGCGCGGGCTGGGCCTGATCGGCGCTGCACTGGCGGTGTTGACGATATTCTGCACCTCGATGATCTATGCACAATTGAAAACCATCCCGCGGTGGAACCATTGGACGACACCCGCATTGTTTATGCTGTTTGCGGGTGCGGGTGGGGCGATTTTGGCGGGGCAAAACGGGGCGGGCGCGGTGTTTTCAGCACTGTTGGTCGCCGTATTGCTGACAGCTTTTCGCATAGGTGATGGGGCCTTTGCCGCCCGCGCCCAAACCCTTGGCACAGCCACGGGTCTTGGTATCATTGGCCCCGTTCAGGGCGCGGTGCGTGTGTTTGAACAGCCGCATACCTCGCCCAATTACCTGATGCGCGAGATGATCTATCTGGTCGCGCGCAAGCATGTCGAAAAGCTGCGCGCCCTAGCCCTGATCGGCGCGGGTATTGGGCCTGCCCTGTTGCTGCCGCTGACGCCGCCCACAATGATGGGTTTTGCGGTGATCGCCCTTTTGCACCTGATCGGCGCATTCGCCGCGCGGTGGCTGTTTTTTGCGCAGGCCGAACATGTGGTTGGCCTGTATTACGGGCAAAGATAGCCGCGCCAAAGCTTAGTCCGCGATATGCAGGAACAGATAATCCAAAAACAGGCGGACACGCGCGGGCAAGAGTCGCGTTTGGGTTAAAACATAAACCTCGACGGCGGGCTGCACCCAGCCTTGAAAAAGCGGAACCAGCGCGCCTGATGCAACTGCGTCTTGTGCGGTTTCCAGCGGCAGGGCCGTGCGGCCAAGCCCATTTAGGGCAAAATGCTTTAGCCAATTGATGTTGTTCATCGACACGGGGGCGCTGGGCTGGATATGCACTGCAGGGCCTCCGCCTATGGGCGTAAACTGCAGCGCCCTGCCCAGCACAGACAGCACGGGATGCTGCGCCAAATCGGTTGGAATCTGCGGTGTGCCGCAGCGCGCCATATAGGCGGGGGCGGCAAAAATACCCAGCGCAACCTCGGTCAGTTTGCGTTGAATCAGCCCCGATTCAGCGGGTCTGCCAATGCGAATGACGAAATCTACGGGTTCGGCAATCAGATCGGACTGCCTTGGGCTTAGGTCCAGATCAAAGCGCACGGCAGGATAGACCGCCTGAAAATCTGCCATGATCTTCGACAGCCGCTGCGTTGCGAAATCTACGGGTAAAGAGGCGCGGATCACGCCGCTGGGGCTGCGCGCCTGCTGGGTTACCTCGGCCAGCGCGGCTTCGGCCTCTTCCACCAAGGCTTGACAGCGGGTGAAATAGAGCCGCCCGCTTTCGGTTAATTCCACGCGCCTTGTGGTGCGGTTGAACAGGCGGATGCCAAGGCTTTGCTCCATCTGCGCGATGCGCCGCGATACGGTAGAGTTTGGCAGCATCAACAGCTTTGACGCCGTGCGAAACCCGCCCGTGCGGGCGACTGCGACAAACAGATCGATATTGCGAAAATGTTCCATATTGCTGCGTTAGTGGATCAGTAAATTCCAATTGTCTAGAATTATCCCATTTGCCGCGCCGTGCTACACGGGCCTAGGCGATAAACATAAAGGAACGCCCGATGACATTAACGGCAAATAAAATGACCAAATCGGCAGCGGTTTTGTGGCTGGTTTGGGGGGTGCTGCATCTTTGGGTGTTGTTTGAGGGGCTGAACCAATACCTTACAGGCGGAACAGTGGCGCAGTGGAACATGCTGATTGGCGGCAGCGCCGTGCCGCGCGACAGCTTTCAAATGGCCAGCGATGCGGCCACCTTGTTTGGGCAAGGCCAGTTGATTTTGAACTTTACCATGAATGTGGGCGCGGCAGGGATTCTGGGCCTTTTCGTGGCGTGGATGATGTGGAAACAGCCAAACTGGCTGGCATTTCTGCTGGGTTTTGTGGTGATTGGGGTGGTTGACCTGAGCTTTTTGATCTTGCTGGTGCTGTCAGGTGTGATCGCCTTTAGCTTTCCTGTGATATTGGGCCCAATCGTGTGGTTTTTGGCAGTGCTTGCCAGTGTGTTGGGTCTGCGCCGCCCATAGCCAAGTATAAAAGGCAGAAAATCTAGGTCTGGGCGCGCAATTGCGCGTGCCTGTGCCACAGCGCTGCATAGGCGGGCAAATTCGCCCATTCAGGGGCGGGGATTGGCTGCAATTTTGGCGGTTGCGGCAAGCCACCCGTTGCCAAAAGTGCAGCCCCTGTGCTGGTTCCTGTTTGTGATGCGGCTGCAAAAACGGGGCGGGCTGGGCCAGCCAAGGCGGCAAGCATCTGCAAATAGGCCATGTTGCGGGTGAAGGGCCCTTCGATCACGATGGCCCCTTGCTGGCCGATCAGATCAAGGCAGGTCTTGGTCATCAGGGCCAAATAGGCGGCGATGGCGGCACTGTATTGCGGGCTGCCCATTTGGGGCGCGCGGCCATCCGCCCAGCGCATGGACTGCCCCTGAAACGGCCCTGCGCTGCTGATGACGGATGGCAAAAGCATCACTTTCTCGTCCAGCACCTGCTGCATGGCGGCGTCATCTGCGGCTGGCAGGTCTTTGCCTGCGCATAACACCTCGTATTCGCGCCCGCCCATAAAGCGGGCCGAGGGGACAGCCGCCCCCAATGCATTCAGATTGACCAGCACATCACGGCGCGGGTCAAGGCGGGCGGGATCCAGTGGCGCAGCCTTTGGCCCCATGGCCATGGCAATCACCCATGTGCCGGTAGAGACCACCCCAAAGGGCGGTTGCATGGCCAGAACATGCGGCAACAGCGATGCGTTGCTGTCATGGATACCAACGCAGACAGGAATATCTTTGGCCAGCCCCAAGGCGCGCGCCAGATCGGGCAAAACAGGCCCCAACACGTCCGAGGGCGCGCGCAATGGGGCCAGCTTGCCACTTAGCCCTAATTTGGCCACCAAATCTGATGGGGCATTCGCAAAAGGGTTCCATAAATCAGTATGACATCCCAGCGAGCAGGGATCGCAGGCGGTCTGACCCGTCAGCAAATAGCCCCAGTATTGCGGATAGGTCACCACTTGGGCCGTGCGCGCCAAAAGGGTGGGGTCACGCTGAAACTGCCAAAACAATTGCGCGCCAAGGTTCAGCCCCAGCGCAAGGCGGGGTGACCCTGTTTGCGCAAAATCAGGGCGCATTGCGTCATAGGCCTCGGCCACGGATTCTGGGCCGATGTATTCATAATCCAGCATCGGGGCGGCCAGCCTTCCCTGCCCATCCAGCAGCACTGCCGACGCGCCATGGGTGGTGATGGAAATCGCATCAATCCCATGGTCGGCCTGCATCTTTGCAAGCGACGATTGCACAAACTGCCACAAGGCCTGCACATCAAAATGCGGATAGGGCGGGCCTGCCAAAACCTTGTTGTGGCAAGACGTGACTGCAATTTCCGCCATGCTGGCCCCATCCACCAGCGCCAGCTTGGCATGGGTTTTGCCAATGTCGATCACGGCAATGTGGGCAGGCACGCTCATGGCATATGGAAGACTTGGGCCAGCGGGGTTGCCACAGGCTCGTTGCTGGGATGTGTGTCCATGATATCGGCCATATAGGCCCACCACCGCGCCATAACCTCGGTTTGGGGAAGGCTGTCCATTTTGTGGTTATCGGTGCGGGTCAAGACGCCAAACAGGATATGCGTTTCGCGGTCAAGAAAGATGGAATAATCAGAAATACCCGCATCTTTGAGCAGCGCGACCAATTCGGGCCAAATCGCGTCATGGCGGCGCTGATATTCGGCCTCTTGGCCCACATGCAGGCGCATCTTAAAGGCGTATTTCTGCATCACTTCCTCCAGATCAATTTTGGCGCAGCGATGACGGCAATCAGCAGCAACCCAAGGAAAATTGACATCACAATGCCCGGCACGTTCAGCAGCCCAATGCCAAAGGTGACCATGCCCATGATAAAGGCGGCCAGCACCACGCCCAAAATACTGCCCGACCCGCCCAAAATGTTTACCCCGCCCAGAACGACCATGGTGATGATCTCTAACTCCATCCCTGTGGCGATGGAGGGGCGCGTTGACCCAAGGCGCGAGGTTAGGCACACCGCCGCAATCCCCGACATCAGCCCTGTCAGCAAAAACAATATGAACCGCACCCGCGCCACCCGCACCCCCGAAAACAAGGCGCCCACGGGGTTGTTGCCAATGACAAAGACGGCGCGGCCAAAATTGGTGCGGTGCAGAAGGATGTAGAAAATGACCGCCGTGATGGCGAAAAGGAACAGTTCGAACGAGATCACCCAAAACACATAGCCCTGCCCGAAAAAGGCAAATTCCTTTGGATAACCTGTAAAGGCCTGATCGCCCAAAATGATAAAGGACACGCCGCGAAACAGGCTCATCGTGCCGATGGTGACCACGATCGAGGGCAGGTTCATCCCCGCCACCAAAACGCCATTGATCGCGCCGCAGATCAGACCCACCGCGATGCCAGTGACCACAATCACAGGCACGCCGTAGCCCGCGCTCATCACAAGCCCCATCGCCGTAGAGGCCAGCGCGATGATTGAGGCGACTGAAAGATCAATCTCGCCCGCGATGATCAGCATGGCCATGGCAAAGGCAATCATCGCCTTTTCGGTAAAATTAAACGTGGCGTCCGACAGGTTCCATACGTTCAGGAAATAAGGCGAGGCAAAGGAATTGGCGGTGAAAATCAGAATGAACACTACCACCAGCAGCGCCTCCCATGAACGCAGCGCGCGCATGGCTGGGGTTTGCAAACGATCTGGCAGGTGGCGGTTTTGCGTATGAGGAGCGGACATTCACGCCTGCACTTTCTGCGCGCTTGGCTGCATATCGGGTTTCAAGATCAGGCGGCCTTTGGGCCGGTTTTGCAGGGCATTCACCGCCACCGCCAGCACAATCGCCGTGCCTGAAATGGCCATTTGCCAAAAGGGCGATACGCCAATGACAGGCAGGGCGTTTTTGATAATGCCCAAAAAGATGCAGCCCAATATGGCCCCGCGCACCCCACCAATACCGCCTGCAATTGAAATGCCGCCAATAACGCAGGCTGCCACAACGTCCAATTCGAACCCGCCCGCCACATCGACATAGGCCACCGCATAGCGCGACACCCAAAGATACCCCACCAAACCCGCCAGCGCGCCCGATATGGTAAAGGCTGCAAATTGCGTGCGGCCCACATCAATGCCTGCATAAACGGCGGCATGGGGGTTACCGCCCACGGCGTAAAAACTGCGCCCCAGCACAGTGCGCGTCATAATCACGCCAAATACGGCAATCACCGCAATCGCGACCCAAGACATCACGGGCAGCCCCAAAACATGCAGGCGGGGCAGGGCCTTGAACGCGTCTGACATTTCATGCGCGTTGACCCATTTACCATCGGTCATCAGAAAAATGATGCCGCGGTAAATGGTCATTGTGCCCAAGGTCACAACGATAGAGGGGATGCCCACGCGCCAAACCAGCAGCCCATTTATCATGCCCAAAACAGCCCCCAGCGCAATGGCCGTAGGGATCACAATTACCAGCGGCACGCCCGCCCCATCCAGCAGCGCGGCCACCATCCCTGTCAGCGCCAGCGTTGCGGCAACAGACAGGTCGATGCACTTGGTCAAAATCACAATCATTTGGCCGATGACCAAAATCATCAAAGGCGCAGTATCGTTAAAGGTATTGGCCAGACTGCTGGGCGCGATAAAGGCTGGAAAGCGATAGGCAATCGCCGCCGTCATCGCAGTGATGGCATAGATCAGCAGCGCATCGCGCGAGGTGAGGGCAGCTTTCATGCGGCCTCTCCCAACCCTGCGGCGGCGCGCACCAGCGCCTCGGGTGTCATGGCGTCGCCCGCCAGTTCGGCAGCAATGCGCCCTTCGCGCATGACGATCACCCGATCAGACATGCCCAGCACTTCGGGGATTTCAGACGATACCATAATCACCGCCAACCCTTCGGCGGCAAGTTTCGCCATAAACTCATGCACCATCGCTTTTGATCCAATATCAATGCCCTTGGTCGGCTCGTCCAGAATGATGACGCGCGGACGCGTGGCCAGCCATTTGGCGATGACCACCTTTTGCTGGTTGCCACCCGAAAGCAGCCCAATATCCTGATCTAAGGAGGCTGCCCGCAAATCCAGCGCCTGTGTATATTCGCGCGTCAGGGCAAATTCCTGCGCCAAACGCAAGAAGCCCGCGCGCGAGGTTTTGCCAAGGCTGGGCAGGCTGGCATTTTGAAAAATGGGCAAGCCTTTGATTGCGCCTTGGCGCCCGCGATCTTCGGGAACATAGACGATGCCTGCGGCAATCGCATCCGACGTGCTGCGGATCACCCGCACTTGCCCATCCAGATTAACCGCACCTGTGCTGGGTTTGGTGATGCCAAATAGGGCCTGCATCACCTCGCTGCGGCCCGCGCCAACAAGGCCGTAAAAGCCCAAAATCTCGCCCTTGCGCAGT
This sequence comes from Rhodobacter sp., assembly GCA_027490955.1. Lineage (GTDB taxonomy): Bacteria > Pseudomonadota > Alphaproteobacteria > Rhodobacterales > Rhodobacteraceae > Cypionkella. The sequence goes on along the minus strand of JAIXXB010000017.1, from coordinate 29,428 downwards.
GAAAAGCGAATATCGGCAAATTCTGTTGGGTGGCTGTAACCTGCCACTGTGAACACGACATCGCCGATGTTGCGCACCCGTGCGGGGAAAATCTGATCAACCGCGCGGCCCACCATCATTTGCACCAACTGGCCCTCGGTCGCCTCGCGGATCAGACCCTCGCCGACAAATTGGCCATCGCGGAACACAGTGTAGCGATCGGCAATGCGAAAGATTTCGTCAAACTTATGGCTGATAAACAAAATGGCCTTACCCTTCGATTTAAGGGTTTCCACCAAATCGTATAGCTCTTGGATTTCTTTGTAGGACAGGGCCGCAGTCGGCTCGTCCATAATCACAACGCGCGCGTCAATCGACAGGGCGCGGGCAATGGCAACCAAATGGCGCTGGGCAATGCCCAATTCGCGCAGCAAAATATCAGGATCAATCTTTGCGCCGATCGATTCAAGCAGGGCGGCGGCTTGGCTGCGCTGGGCGGCCAAATCAATCAGCCCCCATTTGGTTTTTGGCGCATGGCCAAGCCAGATGTTTTCGGCCACAGTCAATTCGTCAAACAGCACGGTTTCTTGGTGAATGGCCGAGACCCCTGCGGCAGAGGCCGCTTCGCTGCTGGGAAATTTGACGGGCGTGCCATCCAGAAAAATCTCGCCCGCATCGGGCTGATAGATGCCTGTCAGCACCTTCACGATTGTGGATTTGCCCGCGCCATTCTCGCCAATCAAGGCGGTCACTGTGCCTGCATAAAGATCAAGCTGCACATCTTGCAATGCCTTCACCCCTGGAAAGGATTTGGACAGCGCGCGCAAGGACAGAACGGGGGCATCAGGGGCGGGGGGCATGATAGACCTTTTGAAAATGGCCCAGCCAGACAGTTCTGGCTGGGCCAAGTTTACCTCAAGTGATTTTAGAAAATCGACTTGAATTCAGCGATGTTGCTGGCGTCATAGGTGAAGGGGTCAGACATGGCCGCTTCGTTATTGTCGTCCAACTTGGCAGTGCCCATGCGGCCCATGCCAATTTCAGCGCCTGCTTCTGCCTTGGCCCCTTTGACGATGTTGTACGACAGCATCGTGGCGGCATAGCCCAGATCAATTGGGTTCCAGATTGCGAAGGACTTGGTTGCGCCCGATTCCACAGCGCCCGCCATTTCAGATGGCAGACCCAGACCCGTGACATTGACCTTGCCGATCAGACCACCATCGGTGACAGCTTGGCTGGCGGCCAAGATACCCACTGTGGTTGGGGCAATAATGGCCTTCAGGTTTGGATATTTGGCGATAAGGCCCTGCGCTTCGCGATAGGATTTATCGGCCAAATCGTCGCCATAGACCACGTCCACCAAATTGATGCCCGCATAGTTAGGCAGCACTTTCTTGGCTTCTTCGATCCAGATGTTCTGGTTGGTTGCCGTGGCCGAAGCCGACAGAATCGCCACATCGCCGCCCTCTGGCATATTGTCAGCTGCCAGTTTGATGATGGTGTTGCCGATCAAGGCGTTCGACGATGGGTTCAGGTGCATCTGGCGGCCTTCGGGGGCTACGCCCGAATCCCACGAGATAACAGTGATGCCACGCTCCATTGCCTTTTGCAGCGCAGGAACCAGCGCGTCTTTGTCATTGGCGGAAATCGCAATGGCATTCACGCCCTGCGCGATCAGGCTGTTGATCACTTCGATCTGGCCTTCTGCAGTGGTGTCGGTTGGGCCAGTGTAAATGATTTCCACATCGCCCAGTTCTTTGGCCGCTTCTTCAGCACCTTTGGCAGCCGCTTCAAAGAAACCGATGCCCAAAGCTTTCACCACCAAAGCGATTTTGACGTTTTCGGCCTGTGCAGCCCCAGCCATCATGGCCGAGGTCAGCGCTGCCGTTGTTAGGATCTTCTTTAGAATGCTCATGTTATCCTCCCAGATAGAGCGTTACGTCCCGTGCGTCTTAGCCTTCGCCAGTGTTGAAATTGGCTAAAGCCGCATTTCTGTCCGTGGCCTTAATCTCTGCCACGATCAGTCTGATATCCGCCCGTGCCAGCATATCTGCATCGCGGTCGGAAATGCCGTCATCGGTGATGACGGTATGAATGCGCGACAGCGGGCATAAAAGCAGGCTTGGTCGCGCGGAAAACTTGGTGCTGTCGCACAGAACGATCAACTCTTCCGCTTGGCCGATCAGTTTTTGTTCTGCTTGGGCCAACAGCGCATCGCCTTCCAGCAGGCCCAAGGGGCCAAGGCCGCGGCAGCCCATGAACATGCGCTTTGCGGCAAAGTGGCGGCTGCCGTCTTCGTCAAAAGGAGACAAGATGATGTTCTGTTCGCGGTAAATCGCGCCTGCGGGCAGCAGCACCGTGTTGCGGCTATATTTCAGCAGATGTTCGGCAATGGGAAAACTATTGGTGAAAATCTGCAGCTTCATCGCGGTCAGCGGATGCACCATCTGAAAGGTGGTCGTGCCGCCGTTGATGATGATTGGTGCGCCATCGTGGCACAGTTCGGCTGCGGCGCGGGCAATGGCGCGCTTTTCGGCCAGACGGATACCTTCGTTCACCGAAAATGGCCGCGCATTGATCCCTGCAAACTGGGCGGGGGCCACGCTTTCGGCCCCGCCGCGCACGCGGCGCAGCTTTTTTTGGACATGCAGCGTTGCAATGTCACGGCGAATCGTCGCCTCGGACGCGCCTGTGAGTTGCACCAAATCGCCCACCATCACAACGGGGCGCCCGTCGATGGCAGAAAGGATAATCCGATGGCGTTCGGTTTCGTGCATATCCTGCTTTCCCAATGCTCGCATGGCTGTGCGCCCGTGACGACTCACGCTAGTCTGCAACTTCGCGCATTGTCAATCAATTTCAATCATGCTGCACTGCAGAATGATTGAAATTGCGCGAAGCTGATCGTTTTGCATTGACAGCCTGCATGTTTTCGGCACATTTGCCCTCAACACAGGAAAGGATTTGGCACGATGAGCGGCAATCGTTTGGAAAATAAATGGAACGCGGCCAAGGCTGCCCAGATGTCCGAGCCTGAAAAGCTGCTGTATCGATCCAACCTGTTGGGTTCGGATAAGCGGATTACGAATTATGGCGGCGGCAATACCAGCGCCAAGGTGATAGAGCGTGACCCCCTGACAGGCCAAATGGTCGAAGTGATGTGGGTCAAAGGTTCTGGTGGCGATGTGGGTTCCATAAAAATGGACGGCTTTGCCACGCTGTATATGGATAAGCTGCGCGCGCTAAAGGGCATTTATCGCGGGGTAGAATTCGAAGATGAGATGGTGGGTTACCTGCCCCATTGCACCTTTAATCTGAACCCACGCGCCGCCAGTATCGACACGCCGCTGCATGCCTATGTGCCAAAAAAGCACGTCGATCATATGCACCCTGACGCGGTGATTGCCATTGCCGCCAGCCGTGACAGCCGCGCCATGACGCGCGAGATATTTGGCGATGCCATTGGCTGGCTGCCGTGGAAGCGCCCGGGGTTCGAGCTGGGCCTATGGCTGGAAAAATTCTGCCTTGAAAACCCCGCAGCCAAGGGCGTTGTTCTGGAAAGCCACGGGCTGTTCACATGGGATGATGATGCAGAGACCTGCTATAAGCTGACTTTAGACATCATCCAAAAGGCGCAAGATTGGTTCGAAGGCAAAACCGCAGGCAAGCCCGCCTTTGGCGGCGCGGCTCATACCAGCCTAGAGGCGCAGGCGCGGCGCGATGTGGCCGCGCGACTTATGCCTGTGATTCGCGGGCAGATTTCAAATCTGCAACCCATGGTGGGCCATTTTGATGACAGCCCCGCCGTGCTGGAATTTGTCAATTCCAAGAATATGGCCGCGCTGGCAGAACTGGGCACCTCTTGCCCAGATCATTTCCTGCGCACCAAAATCAAACCTCTGGTGGTGGATTTTACCCCCGCCAAACCCGATGTTGCCGCAACTGTAGCTGGGCTAGCGGCCCAAATCGCCGCCTATCGCGCAGATTACAGCGCCTATTACTCCCGCTGCAAACACGATAATTCGCCAGCGCTGCGCGACCCGAATGCTGTGGTGTATCTGGTGCCGGGCGTGGGTATGATCACCTTTGCCAAAGACAAAGCCACGGCGCGGGTTTCGGGTGAGTTTTATGTGAACGCGATCAACGTGATGCGCGGGGCAAGTGCCGTGTCCACCTATGTCGGCCTGCCCGAACAAGAGGCATTCGATATTGAATATTGGCTGCTGGAAGAGGCGAAACTGCAGCGCATGCCGCGCCCAAAGTCCCTTGCAGGCCGCGTGGCCTTGGTGACAGGCGGGGCAGGCGGGATTGGGTCGGCCACGTCTGAAAAGTATCTCTCCGAAGGGGCCTGCGTGATGCTGGCTGATATTGATCAGGACAGCCTTGCCAAAACTGCGCAAAATCTGGTGGCGCGCTATGGGGCCGATGTGGTGCGCACAGTGCATATGAATGTCACCGACGAAGCCGCCGTTGCCCGCGCCTTTGCCGAAGCTGCGGTAGAGTTTGGCGGGCTGGATATACTGGTGTCCAACGCTGGGATTGCCTCCTCTGCGCCCATCGAAGACACCACGCTGGCGCTGTGGCAAAAGAACATGGATATTTTGTCTACGGGCTATTTCCTTGTCTCGCGCGAAGGGTTCCGCCTGATGCGCGCGCAGGGCATGGGTGGGACAGTGGTGTTCATCGCATCGAAAAACGGGCTGGCCGCCAGCCCGAATGCCGCCGCCTATTGCACTGCAAAAGCCTCTGAAATTCATCTGGCACGCTGCCTTGCCCTTGAAGGGGCCGAGGCAGGGATTCGCGTGAACGTGGTCAATCCAGACGCAGTGCTGCGCGGCTCGAAAATATGGGAAGGCGATTGGCTGGAACAGCGCGCCAGCACCTATAAAACCGATAAAGAGGGGCTGGAAGAGATGTATCGCAACCGCTCGATGCTAAAGCGGTCGGTCTTTCCAGAAGATATTGCTGAAGCTGCCTATTTCTTTGCGTCCGATTTATCGGCAAAGTCGACAGGCAATATCATCAATGTCGATGCGGGCAATAAAGAGGCGTTCACGCGCTGATTTCTGGGCCTGCCAAAGGAAACACTATGCGCCTGACCGATTGTCACAATTTTCATGATTTCCGTGCGCTGGCCCAGCGCCGCCTGCCCAGTCCAATTTTCAACTACATCGACGGCGCTGCAGATGACGAGGCGACCTATCGGCGCAACACTGCCGCCTTTGAAGATGTAGATTTGCTGCCCCGTGTTTTGCGCGGCACGCCAGAGGTGGATACATCTGTCACAGTCATGGGGCAAAAATTGGCGCTGCCCTTCTACCTGTCGCCCACTGCGCTGCAACGCCTGTTCCACCATCAGGGCGAACGGGCGGTTGCGGGGGCTGCCAGCAAGTTTGGCACGATGTTTGGTGTGTCCTCCCTTGGCACGACCAGTTTGGAAGAGGTGCGCAAATTCGCGGGCCCGCAGGTCTATCAATTTTATTTCCACAAAGATCGCGGGCTGAACCGCGCCATGATGGCCCGCGCCAAGGCGGCGGGCGTCGATGTGATGATGCTGACTGTGGACAGTATCACAGGCGGTAATCGTGAAAGGGATAAGCGGACAGGTTTTTCCATTCCTTTCCGCCTGACGCTGGCGGGTATGGCGCAATTTGCCATCAAGCCGCGCTGGGGGATCAATTACCTGCTGCACGAGAAATTCGCGCTGCCGCAATTGGATGGTCATGTCGATATGGGCGGTGGGGCGGTGTCGATTGGGCGCTATTTCACCGAAATGCTGGAACCCACGCTGAACTGGGATGATCTGGCGGGCATGATCGCCGATTGGAACGGCCCGTTTTGCCTGAAAGGTGTGATCCACCCCGATGACGCGCGCCGCGCTGCCGATTTGGGCTGCCAAGGGGTGGTTTTGTCGAACCACGGCGGGCGGCAATTGGACGGCTCGCGCGCCACGTTCGATGGGCTGGCCGAGGTGGTCGATGCTGTGCAGGGCCGTGTGGATGTGATGCTGGATTCGGGCATTCAACGCGGCACGCATATTGTCAAAGCGCTGTCGCTGGGGGCAAAGGCAGTGGGCATTGGCCGCGCCTATTTGTTCCCGCTGGCGGCGGCTGGGCAGGCAGGGGTTGAACGGATGATCGGCCTTTTGCGCGATGAAGTGATCCGTGACATGCGGCTGATGGGGGCGGCAAAGGTTGCCGACCTTGGCCGCGACAATATCCGCTATCGCCGCCCCTAAGGGCGAAAAACTGGGAGAGAGACCATGACCAACCCCGCATTTGACGCTGCCCGCGATGCGTTTGCTGCCCTTGGCGTTGATGCCGAACAGGCGATGGCGGCCTTGGCCGCAATCCCAATTTCGGTGCATTGCTGGCAGGGCGATGATGTGCGCGGCTTTGAGGGCAAAAGCGGCACTTCGGGCGGGGGCATTCAGGCCACGGGCAATTATCCGGGCCGTGCGCGCACGCCCAACGAATTGCGCGCAGATTTGGAATATGCCTATGGCCGTATTCCCGGCAAGCACCGCCTAAATCTGCATGCGTTCTATATGGACACGCCTGAAACACCCGACCGCGATGCGATTGAATACCGCCATTTTGCGTCTTGGGTCGATTGGGCGCGGGGGCAGGGAATTGGAATGGATTTCAACCCCACTTTCTTTGCCCATGCAAATGCAGATGATAACCTGACCTTATCGCACCCAAACCAAGGCATCCGCGATTTTTGGATCGAACATGGCAAACGCTGCCGCGAAATTGCCGCGCAAATGGGTGCGGCTTTGGGCAGTGCGGCGGTCAATAACATCTGGGTGCCTGACGGATCGAAAGACACGCCAGTGGCCCGCATGGCGGCGCGCAAACGGCTGGAGCAGAGTTTGGATGCCATGCTCGCCGCCCCCCTGCCAAAGGCGCAGTTGATTGATGCGGTGGAATCCAAACTGTTCGGCATTGGCGTGGAATCCATGACTGTGGGCAGCCATGAATTTTATCTGGGCTATGCCACGCGCAAGAAGATCGCGCTGTGTTTGGACATGGGGCATTTCCACCCCACGGAAAGCGTGGCCGATAAACTGTCTTCGGTGGCTTTGTCTGTGCCCGAAATCCTGCTGCATGTCTCGCGTCCAGTGCGCTGGGACAGCGACCATGTTGTCACGCTGAACGATGATCTTTTGGCCATGGCGCAGGAATTGGTGTTTGGCGATTTGCTGTCCCGCACCCATATCGGATTGGATTTCTTCGATGCCACGATCTCGCGCACGGCGGCTTGGGTGATTGGCACGCGCAATATGCAAAAGGCGCTGCTGCGCGCCCTGCTGCTGCCGCGCGCGCAACTGGTTGCCGCCGAAGAGGCGATGGATTTCACCGCGCGCCTGATCTGGGCCGAAGAGGCGAAAGACCTGCCCTTTGCCGCAATCTGGGCTGAATTCTGTGCGCGTCATAACATGCCCGTGGGGGCGGCATTGTTGCAAGATTTAACAAGCTATGCCAGCAAAGTGGCCGATCGCGGCTAACCCCCGCTTAGGCACTTCGCCGATCTGGCAGAACGCATAGCATCTCATACAGGAAGTTGGCCGCAATCATGGCGGTGTTGCCCGTGGGGTCATAGGGGGGTGACACCTCGACCAGATCGCAGCCCACAAGGTTAAGCCCCGCACAGCCGCGAATAATCTCTAGGCCCTGAATGGTGGTTAGCCCGCCCGCCTCGACTGTGCCAGTGCCAGGTGCAAAGGCGGGATCAAGGCTGTCGATGTCATAAGACAGATAGCAGGGCGCATCGCCAATTTTGGCGCGCACCTGTTCCATCAGGGGCCGCAGCGATTTATGCCAGCACTCTTCGGCCTGAACCACTGTCCAGCCCTTGTCCCTGCCCCAGTTGAAATCATCTGCCCCATAACCCGTGCCGCGCAGGCCAATTTGGAACACTTTGTCATTTTGCAAACAGCCATCTTCCCAAGCGCGGCGAAAAGGGGTGCCGTGGGCCTCGGCCTCGCCAAACATATGCGCGTTGGTGTCGGAATGGGCATCGACATGGATCAGGGCCACAGGGCCATATTTATCGCGCATCGCGCGCAAAATGGGCCATGTCAGCGTATGATCGCCGCCCAAGGTTAGGGGAATGGTATGATACGCCAGCACGCCGCGATAATGTTCGGTGATAATGCCGCAGGATTTTTTCAGATCAAAGGTGTTGATCGGCACATCGCCAATATCGGCCACCTGCATCCGTTCAAACGGGGCCGCGCCTGTGCCCATGTTGTAGGGGCGGATCATGCGGCTTTCATCGCGTATTTGGCGCGGGCCAAGCCGCGTTCCGGGCCTGTTCGAGGTGCCAATATCCATCGGAATGCCGATAAACGCCGCATCCAGCCCAGCGGCGGTTTCTGCGCTGGGCAGGCGCATCATGGTGGCAGGCCCGCCAAAGCGGGGCATCGTATTGCCGCCAAGGGGTTGATTGAACGAAGATGTCATTGCGCTTTACCCCAGCCTTACCATGCGTGATGGACATGCGGCGCGATGCGGGTGGCATAAATCTCGCGCAGAGCGGCCATCACTTCGGCAGGAAGGGGGGCAAGCGCGCTGGCGCTGGCATTGATCTGCGCCTGCGCCGCAGTTTTCGCCCCAGGAATGACAGTGGTCACGGCCTGCTCCATCAAAATCCAGCGCAGGGCAAAAGGGGCCATCGCCACGCCTGCGGGCATCAGGCGGCGCACCGCCTCGACTGCGTCTAGCGCCACATCGTAAGGCACACCCGAAAACGTCTCGCCCTTATCAAAGGCCTCGCCATTGCGGTTAAAGGCGCGGTGATCGTCTGCGGCAAATTGGCTGGACGCGCTCATTTTGCCTGTCAGCAGGCCCGACGCCAGTGGTACGCGGGCAATCACCGCCACGCCTTTGGCGCGGGCAAGGGGAAAGAACACTTCTTCTGGGCGCTGGCGGAAGATATTGTAGATGATCTGTACCGAGGCGACATTAGGAAAGGCCACAGCCTTGATCGCCTCTTCGACCTTCTCAACAGATACGCCGTAGTGGCGGATTTTTCCCATCGCCACCAAGCGGTCCATCGCATCAAAAACCTCGGCGCGGTAATACACGTCCGTGGGGGGGCAATGCAGTTGCACAAGGTCAAGACAGTCGGTTTGCAGATTGCGCAAGGATCTTTCGACAAAGCCCGCAATATTGGCGTAATTATAGCCATCCGCGTTATGTGGCGACAGGCGGCGGCCTGCCTTGGTGGCCACAAAGGGGCGCGGGCCAGAGCGGGCGTTTAGCACATCGGCAATCAGCATTTCAGACCGCCCATCGCCATACACATCGGCGGTGTCGATAAAATCCACGCCTGCGTCCAGCGCGGCATGCAGCGCGGCCTTGGCATCGGCGTCAGTGACATCGCCCCAAGACCCACCAATGGCCCAAGCGCCAAAGCCCACTTCGGACACCGCCCGCCCTGCCTGCGTGAACAGCCGTGAATGCATGATTTCCCCCAATACTGGGCCTGAATTCAGCCCAATTTCTTTTGCCATAACTGGCAGTATTTTTGCGCCCTTGGTCAAGCCCCGTTTGCAAGCGATGGCACGACAAGTGCGCGGATTTCGCCATCTGGCGCGGGCGAGGCGATGACATCTGCCGCCTGATCCAGCGTCAGCCTGCGGGTGATCAGCGGGGCCACCTGTATTGCGCCTGTTGCAATCAGGTCTGCCGCGCGCGCATGGGTGAAGGGGTTCAGAAAGGATGTGATCATGCTGACCTCGCGGAACAATAGGTCAAAGGGTTCGATTTCTACCTTTTGTCCCTGTGGCAACACGCCCAGAACCACTACCATCCCGCCGCGGCGTGCAAGCCGCGGTGCGCCTGCGACAGTGCTGGCCAGACCTGCACATTCAAACACCACATCGGCCCCGCCTGTTTGGTGGATATATGCCTCCACCTCTGCGCTGGTTGGATCAAGGCAGGTGGTTGCCCCCAGACGGGCGGCCAATTCGCGCTTGGCTGGGTTGCGGGTGATCAAGGCCACCCGCGTGGCCCCTGCAAGCCGCGCCAGTTGCACCGTCAACAGCCCAATTACCCCGCCCCCGATGACTGTCACCGATGCGCCAGCCTTTAGCCCCGCCAAATCCACCGCGTGCAGGCAGCAGGCCAGCGGTTCGCAAAAGGCGCCGTGCAGCGGATCCAGCGACAGTGGCAGGGCAAAGGCCTGTTTGCGGGGAATGGCCACATATTCGGCAAAGCCGCCGTGGCGGTGAATGCCAATGGCCTGCAAGTTGTGGCACAGGTTCACGCGGCCCGCGTGGCAGGCATCACAGGCCCCGCAGGCGATATTGGGATCACCCGTCACGCGCATGCCAACCTGCAAATCGGTCACCTCTTGCCCTACGGCCTCGATCACGCCCGAAAACTCGTGCCCAAGGGTGACAGGCGGGTGGGATGGAAACTCGCCCAAAAACAAATGGCGGTCAGTGCCGCAAATGCCGCAGGCTTCAACCCGCACCAAGACTTCGTCAGGCTTTGGCACAGGCCGCGCCACCTGTTGCACCGCGATTTTGCGGGTGCCGTTTAGAAATAAGGCCTTCATGATCCCCCCTTGCTGCGTCTTTGCGCGCCCGCCTGTTTAGATTTGGTGATACTGTGCCATCAGCGCGGCAAGTGTGGGAACCCCATCGGTTGCCGTGGCCCCAGCAAGACAGGCCTTTGCCGCCAGATGCGCGATGTGCAGCGTTTGGATGGGCGGCCAATCTTCGTGAATGCCGTAGAGAACTGCCGCGCAAAACGCGTCCCCTGCACCGACGGGGCTGACAATCCAATCGGGGGCAAGGGGTGCAGAGGGCACCCAGATTGGCCCTGCATCTTGCGCGGCCCACAGCGCGCCCTCTGGTGCATGGATGATCACGGCGCGCTGCACATCGTCCAGCAAGATCTGCGCAGCTTTGTGCAGGTTGCCCTGTATCAGCGCCCCATCCGCTGCACGCACCTCTTGCCCTGCTGCGCGGCCAGCCTCGATTTCATTGATGACCAAATAATCGCAATGCGGCAAGGCGGGGCCAACAATGGCGCGAAAATCGGGGTGGGCATCGGAGACCATGTCAACGCAGGTGATCATCCCCGCCGCCCGCACTTGGGCAAGCAGGTCAGCCGCCCCCGTGCTGCCATCGGGCCTGCGCAGGTCCAGCGCGCCCAGCAGCATCAGATAGCCCAGATAGAATATCTTGAACCCCTTTGCGGCCAGATCATCCACTGGCACATGGCCAACATCCAGCAGATCGTTCGCCCCGCCGTGATAGAAAAAGGTGCGGCTATCACCGGGGATATTCATCACCTCGTCATAGGCGGTCAGGCTGCCCTGCACTGTCACCAAATGGTCTGTCGGCACGCCAATGCGCGCGCAATGATCGCGGATGATTGCGCCATTTTCTTCAGGGCCAATCGCCCCAATCGCCGCAATTGGCAGGCCCACCTCAAACGAAGACAGGTTGGTCATGACATTGGCTGCACCGCCGCCCACGCCAATCTGCCGCCCCGAAAGCCGCACCAAATCGCCCTTGTTGGGCCAATAAGGCGCGGTGTGGACGATGTCGACAATCCAATTGCCCGCGCAGATGATGCCTGCTTTTGCCATGATCCCCCCTTTGTTCGCCTCCTGCGCAGCAGCAGCCCACACTTAGCCTGCGTAATCCACCTGCACCACGCGGTTTTCGCGGCCCGATGTCAGCGCGGCCGTCAAAACGGCATGATGCGCGCCTGCCTCTTGCGGGGTGGCGCAGGCAAAGCCATTGGCATCGCCGCCGCACAACTCGTCAATAAAGGCAGCCCACATTTGCTGGATCGCGTCGGTAAACCCGAATTCAAAGATCTTGCCTGTCAGCGTTGGGAAAACCGAATCATAGCCCAAATCTTCGGTGGTCCAGCCCTGCACGCCGCCGGGGCTATAGACCATCTTTTGCCATTGGCGCGGCGATTTTGTGGTGAAAAAGGCGCTTTGGCGCATACCAAGCACGCGGATATACCATGTATTCGCCTCGCCCGGGGCAATGCGCCACGTTTTAAGAACCATCGGAAATTCGCCGTTTGCACCTTCTACCTGCGCCGAGATGGTGGCATTGTCCCATGTGGTGCAGTCGACCATTTGGCCTTTGCCATCGGGTCGGCTGCGCACCAGTTTGCTGAGTTGCGCATGCAGCGTTTTGGGCCGCCAACCAAGGCGCAAGGGCACGTGCAATACATGCATCCCCAAATCACCCATACAGCCATAGGTGCCATTCACAGCCTCGATCCGTTTCCAATTGATCACTTTGTTCGGATCGATATCGGAGGAGTGTAAAAAGCCTGCCTCGACCTCGATGATATCGCCCATCTCGCCGCTGCGAGCCAGATTTATCACCTTTTGCGCGCCGGGGTAAAAGGGCATCTCGGACGAGCAGCGCACGAAGACCTTGGGGTTTTCCGCCAAGGCTGCCGCAATGGCTGCATTTTGCGCGCGGTCCATGCCAAAGGGCTTTTCCCCCAGCAAATGTTTGCCCGCACGGATGATGTCGACGTAAAACTGCGCATGCAGCACATGGGGCACGGCGCAGTAGATGGCGTCGATATCGGGGTTTGCCAAAAGCGCGCGGTAATCGGTGGTGGTTTGGGTGACACTGCCCAAGTTATCTGCGAACCAACGCATCAGATCGGGGTTGGTATCACAAACCGCAATGATGCTGGGACGCGCCTTTGGGTTGGCCAGATGCATCCAACGTCCAATGGCGCTGGCAAATTCGCGGCCCATCAGGCCGCACCCAATCACTCCAAAACGGATGATCTTTGGCGCGGCCATGTCAAGCGCCCCCTTTGGCGATATGGGCAAAGGCTGCGTCCACGCTTGCCCCTTCATGCACAATGGCCATCAAGGCGCTGGTCATGCCGCGCGGATCGGGATGCTGAATCACGTTGCGGCCATAGACAATGCCGCGCGCGCCTTGCTGCATCAGGGCTTTTGTGCGGGTGAGAATCTCGCGGTCTGGCACGCGCCCACCGCCCCGCACCAATACGGGCAGGCCTTGGGCAATTTCAATCACACGGTGGTATTCCTCGACATCATCGCAAGGATCGGCCTTGATGATATCGGCCCCCAACTCCGCCGCCTGTCGCACCAGCGGCAGGATTTTCTCAATCGCCCCATCGACCATATAGGCGCCTTTGGCATTGTCTTGCATCACAAGCGGTTCAACCATCAGCGGCATGCCATAAATCTCGCATTCGCGTTTCAGCGCGTTTACGTTGCGCACGCAGGCGCGGTAAACTTCGGGCTGGTCTGGCAACATCAACAGGTTGACCACAACGCAGGCGGCATCCAGCGCCAAGGCTTGCTCTACGGGCCTGTCGATCACTTCGGAAAACAGCGCTTTGGGCAAAGGGTTGCCGTAAACATTGGCGATGTCAGTGCGCAACACCAAAGCGGGGCGATCCTTGCCCGCAATAGATTGCAAAATCTTAGCCGTTCCGGGGGGCAGTTGAATGGCGTCTGGCTTGGCATCGGCGATAATCGCAATCGCCTTCGCCATATTTTCGATTCCAGGTAAAAAGCTGTGCTCGTTGAACATCCCATGGTCTATGGCCACGTCAAAGCAATTTCCTGACGTGCCAAACAGTCGGTTCATCCGCGCGCTTTTCATTTTCTGATCCTTCTGGTAACGATTACACATCGGTATTGCAAAGCTTGTAGACCTGTCAATCCTAACGATTTCACAGCAAATCGAGGCGCTCTGTGGCAAGTATCAAAACCATCGCGACACTGGCGCAAACCTCTGTGGCATCGGTATCGCGGGTGCTGAACAACAGCGGCTATGTCTCGGCGGCGCTGCGAGCCAAGATCGAATCGGCAATAGCACAGACCAATTTCCAGCCCAGCAGTGACGCGCGCATTTTGCGCGGTGGCAAAAGCCATCTGGTGGGGATTTTGCTGCCCTCCATCGATGTGCAGTTCTTTGGCATTTTGGCGCAGTCAATGGAGCAGGCGCTGTTTGATTTGGGGTATCAGTCTTTCATTTGCAGCACCGCCGAAAGCGCCGCGCATGAGGCGCGCTATGTGGCCATGTTTCTATCGCGCCGTGTGGGCGGTGTTATCGCGGCAAGTGCCGAGGCAGGCGCGGCCCATTTTGCCCCCTTGCGCGCGCGCGGTATTCCGATTGTGGCGATAGATCGCGATTTGCACGGCTATGCCAGCGACTCCATTGTGATTGACCATGATCTGGGCGGGCGGATGATGGCGCAGCATTTGCTGGATTTGGGTCATCGCAAGATTGCCATTCTTGGCGCGCCGCAGCACAGCCAATCGATCAAGCGGCGTTTGGCAGGGGCAAAGGCGGCGCTTGGCCAAAGCGGCCTACAGCCAGTATCGGTGCAATTGGGCATGACACATGACTTTGCCCAAGCCTATGATCTGGCCCGCAACGCCTTGGCCCATCGGCCAACGGCCTTGATTGGGTTGACGGATATTGCCGCCATCGGGGCCATTCATGCCGCCCATGATCTGGGCCTGCAAATCCCGCGCGATCTGTCGATTATCGGGTTTGACGATATTCCGTCGGCGGCCTTTGTGTTGCCGCGCCTGACGACCATCGCGCAGCCCATCCGTCACTTGGGCCATATCGCGGCGCAGCGCTTGCACAGGTTGATCACCAGTGATCCATCCGTGCAGATGAACGCCTTGCCTGCGCTGACGCTGATCCAGCGCGATACAACGGCCCCGCCAATCCCCGCCTAAAGGCGCGCGGATGTTGCAGGCCAATGGCATTTGGCCCAAACGGCAGCGGCACTGCGCCCAGACCCTTGGCGCGCAATGCTTGCTACGCGGCCCCGCCCAGAACATGGCGCAGGAAATCTTTCGCGGTTTGTATCCCCTGATCCGAAATGCCGTGCCCTGTGTCAGCCATGGTGATGTGCTGCACGGGAATACCAACCTGCGCTAAGGCATCGGCCGCGTCATTGATGTCATGGGCCGTCATCAAGCGATCCTCTGCCCCCACAAGTATCAGGAACGGTGGTTTGCTGCGCGTTTCTGCGGCAAGGGCATGCTTGCGCTTGATGCGGCCCGATATGGCGACGACACCCGCCAATGGCTCTGCGCGGCGCGGCCCTACTTCAAAGCACATCCCCGCGCCTTGCGAAAAGCCCACCAGCGCCAGCGCCGAGGCGGGCAAGCCCGCGGCGGCCAGTTGCGCATCAAGAAAGGCATCCAGCAGCTTTGCGCTGCTTTGCAACCTTGCCTCGGCCTGATCAAGGCTAGAGCCGTCCAGTTCGGGGATGGTATACCACATGCGCCCGTCTGGTCGACTGATGGCCAGATCGGGTGCATTTGGGGCCAAAAACGCCGTGTCAGGCAGTGCCACCGAGAGGGCCTTTGCCAAACCCAGCATCGCCGCCCCATTTGCCCCAAAGCCATGCAGCAGAACCACAAGGCTTTGGGTTTGGCCCGATCTGGCGGGAAGATGGTGGTGCGATAGGGTCATGCTGTGGGCGGCGCGGCTTTTGCCCGCGATCCAATCTGGCGCAGTTGCACCCACAAGATAAACAGCGTCAGCGCCAGCACCACAGCCTTGACGGGCAAATCTCCCATACCGCTGCCTAAAAAGTCCAGCGTAAGGGCGGCGATTTGAACCACCAAAAGCACGGCCGCCGAAATGGTCAGCGTTGCAGGCGGCAGGCGCAGTAATCCTGGCAAGATCAGCCCAAGGGCGGCCAACCCTTCAACCGCCGCCACCAGTCGCACCAGCCATAAGGGCGCGTTCGGGATCCAAACCAGATCCATTTCGGCCAGCGTTGCGGGTGAAGACAAACCTTCCAGCCCAGCGGCTATAAAGAAGGGTATGGCAACCAACACGCGTGCAACCCAAAGGGATATGGTCATGCTGCGCGAAGGGGTTACAATGGCGTTCATGCTTTATCCTTTCCGCAGCATTGGCATCATGCGTGCCAGCGTTCCATCCTTGCGGACGAACTGGTTGAAGATGGCGGCAAACCCATGGGCAAGCGCCGCAAAGAACAGTGCCATGTTGAGGCCAGAATGCACGTCGCCCAATGGCGCAATGTCATTCCATGTCAGCATGCCCGTGACGACCATAGCAAAAAGCAGGCCATAAAGGGCTTTGTGCATGATATTTGCAACCATCGCCTGCGCGGCAGAGGTGCCCGCCGCATGGCCCGGCGCACCATAGCGCCAGCGCAAATATAGCCGCGCAATAACAGCCAATAGGATGATGCTGCCAACGCTGACGTGAACCATAGCCGAGGTCATATCAGAGTCGGTCGGGGTTTGGCCCGCTTGGCGTGCGTCTATCACAGCAACGATGGCATCATGAAAGGCAATCTGGAAGATCACCCCGAACACAGTGATCCAGTGCAACCAGATCTGGGCAGGGCGATAAGCAGTTGTAAGAGTGGTCATGGCGTTATCTCCAAGTTGGGATCAAAGATCAGTTGGTGGCAGTGCGGGGGCGCAGATACCAATACCAGACGCGGTAGGCTTCCAGCGCAATCAAGGGGCCAAAGTGGACAAGCGCAGGCGCAATCCCGCCCCAATCGTTCAGCGCTGCCCAATGCGCCAGCGTCAAGACAGCCGCGCCATAGGTCCAGCGCTGCAGCCATTTCCACCACACGCCCATGCGGCGCACGAACCAATCATGCGAAGTCACCGCCAGCGGCACAAAGATCACAAAAGCGATCCAGCCCGTCCAGATGTAGAATTTTGGCAAATCTGACAGCACAGGGTCAAGCGCGGCCTTGTCGATCAGGTAAAGGATCGTGTGCAACAGCGCATAGCCAAAGGCGGCAACGCCCAAGTAACGGCGATTTCGTTTCATCCACTGTGGCCCGCGCCAGCCGCGCAGCACAAGAACCAAGGGCGAGGCCAGCATCGTTGCAATCAAAAACCGCGCCGAAAATTCGCCCGAAGGATGGACCATTTCATGTATCATTTCCGCAGGCTCAGCCGAGGTCATGATAGCGATTGTCATCGCCACGCCCGGCAGCGCGAACAGCGCCCAAAGGCCATAGGGATATGCAAGGTTCCGCCACGAAAAAGATGTTGGCGCGGGGCCAGTTTCATGTGTGTTTTGTAGGGTCATGCTGCTGCTTCCTTGTGGTGGTTGGTGGCGCGCAGCGCCAGTGAAAGGGTGACGCCCGCGGGATCAATACCAGTCAGAATCCCCGTTGCGCGGTCTTTGGTGAGGTGGTTTTCTGCGGCGGCAAAGAGCGTGCCATCCGATGTTTCCAATTGATAAGACATCAGCCGCGCCGAGGTCTGCGGCGCAGGTTTTGCCCCAAGACCTGCCCAAATATTCATGGCAAGCCTGTGGGTATAGGCCGCGCCCGCGCCCATATCGGCCATGCCAAAGCTGGGCAGATTCAGGTTGCGCGCAAAGCCCAAGTTTTCGAACCAAGCAAGCGATGGGTCAATCGCGGGCACATGCAAATGCAGATGCGCCACTGTTGCATCTGGATGCAGGGCAAGGGCAGGATCGGTGCCATCAGCGGCGGCCAGTTCGGCCCGCAGATCAAGCCTCTCGCGCCCGCTATGGGCGCGCCCATGTGCATCATACATGGCGAAATGGCCATATTCCGTGGCAAAACGGCCAAAGCGTTCTGGCGTTTCCCACGCGATTTCAATGCCATGGCCATCAGGATCGTCAAGGTAAAGCGCCTTTGACATCAAATGATCCACGGGGGAAAATGGCACGCCAAGGTCAAGGAACCTGCGCGCGCGGCGCGAGAATTCTGCCTGTGACGGCATCCCAAAGGCCACGTGATACATGCCCGCATGGCCGCGGGCGACGGGGCTGGTGGCACCGGGAGAAAGCACCACAAGCGTCCGATCAGAGGTGCCAAGCGCAAGGCCCGGCCCCTCATTCGCGCGGCGGACAAAGCCGATGACCTCTGTCCAGAATGCCGCGGCGCGGTCAAGATTGGTGACCGACAGGGTCAAGGGGCCCCAAGTCAGCCGTTCGGGTAGATTCTCGGCGATGCGCTGCCGTGCAAGAACGAGAGCTGGGGTATCCATGTCGATCTCCATTCCTGTTCGATTAGGCGCGCGGCGCGATGGGCGCTTTGCGGGTGCGGCCCCACAGCACAAAAACTGCCAAGGCTACGTAGATCAGGTTAAAGGGCAATGGTTCAAACTCGCCGCGAATCATGTGGAACGGGATCGCCAGCGCTTGGATCGCAAGCAGGCCCCATGCCGCCAAGACCGTCAGTTGTGGCAAGATGCGCGTTGCGGCGGGCAGGATCACGCCCACAGCGCCCAGAAACTCTAGCAGGGCAATGCCGCGCACCAACCAAACGGGCGCGCCCTCGGCCCACAAAAGGCCCATGGCTGCAAGGTCGGCGATGGGCATCATCCCCTTCATATAGGCCGCCATCAGATACAGCGCGGCCAGTGCGATTTGGCCCAGCCAAATGGCAATGTTCCAGCCGCGGCTGACAGGTTGGGAAGAGGTTGCAGTCATCGTCATGGTCTTTCCTTTTTCAATGGGGGCGGGTGCCCCGTGGATTTGCCCGATGACAATTACCCGTTCTGGCCAATGGGATCATTGGTCTGCGGGTGAAGGCTGGGTTTCCTATTGGTTGATGATATGCGCAACTTATGGGGGTATTATGCATTGATCGGCAATGTTTGCGCCTGTAGATTGCCGATTGGGAAACTTGCCTTGGCCCGCCCGAAGGCGTGGCTGAACAGGAGGAAACTATGGACAGTCTATTCAGCCTGCGAGTCTTTGCCGCCGTGGCCGAGTCGAAAAGTTTTGCAACTGTGGCCGACCGATTGGATATTTCAGCGGCCATGACCAGCAAGCACGTCCAGCATTTAGAGGCAAAGCTTGGCGCGCGCCTGTTGAACCGCACCAGCCGCAGTGTCAGCCTAACCGAGGCGGGGGCAATATACCTTGCGGCTGTGCGCCCCTTGCTTGAGGAATTGGACGAGGTTGGCGCGCGGCTGGCGCAGTCGACCATTGATCCGCGCGGCACGCTGAAACTGTCTTTGCCGATTTGGCTGGCCGACTCTGGCTTTGTGCGGGTGCTTGCCACCTATCGCGCGCGCTATCCAGAGGTGATTTTCGATCTTGATCTCAGCGGGCGGCAGGTGAATTTGGTCGAAGATGGCTATGACCTTGCCCTGCGCGTTAGCCCTACGCTGGACGAGGGGTTGATCGCCCGGCGACTGGCTGATGTCACCTTTAACATCGTGGCCACCCCCGCCCTGTTGGACCAAATCGGGCGACCCAAAGAGGTAAGTGATTTAGCAGGCGTGCCCTTTCTGGCCTATAGCCCCGTCAGCACGGGCGGGCGTGTGCGCCTAGGGCTTGGCCCCAATGCACCCGAGGTGCGCATGATCCCAGTGTTGCAAAGCGCGAATGAAACTGTTCTGTTCCAAGCGGCCCTAGAAGGTATGGGCATTGCTATTATGCCGCACTTGGTGGCGCGTCCGCATCTTGCCGCTGGGCGGCTGGAAAGGCTTTTGCCCAATTTGCCCGCGCCGATGGTTGCATTATCGGCGATCTACCCCGACCGCAGCTATCTGCCCGCCAAAACGCGCAGCTTTTTGGATTTTCTTGCAGGGCCAGAAGGGTTTGGCGGCGCGCTTGGTGTGCTGTGACCATGGCCGCGCTTGGGCCATCATCTCTTTCTAGGAAAGTCAGAATCAAAAATATGACCGATGATCTCGTAAGGATTAAGGTTTAGCTTTTCCTTATCGGGCCGAAGCAGGGCATCAGCCCAGCAAGCCCGACCTGAACCAAACTGCAAAAGGCCCAGCGGGCCGCGCAAAGGGCGCGGCACTGCACTGGTGACCTCAACCCAAATCGAATGAGAAAAGGAGATCATTATGACCATCACCCGCCGCGCCACATTGGCGCTTGGAAGCGCTGCCACTGCCCTGACGTTCTTTGCTGGGGCTGCAATGGCACAGGAAGATTACAAGGAAAAAATCCGCACTTTCTATGAAACCTTCAACCAGAACGACCCTGCCTTGCTGGATCAGATCCTCGCCGACGATTGGGTGCATATTCCTGCCGCGCCAGGCGAAGAACCTGGCCGCGAAGGGTTTAAAAAACTGGTTCCAGGCTTTGCCGCGACCTTTGGCGATGGCAAGATTGTGATCGAGGATATCGTCCAAGAGGGCAACAAAGTGGCGGTGCGTTCGACCTATACCGCAACCCAGATTGGCCCGTTTATGGGGTTCGAGCCGAAGAACCGTCCCTTTACCATCATGACCATCGATATCCACGAATTCAACGATCAGGGCATGGTGCAGACCACATGGCATCTTGAAGATTGGCTTGGCGGCCTGTTCCAAATGGGCGCATTTGAAGAATAGTCAGAAAGGGCAAAGATGTATAAGCGGCCCGGAGCCTTTGGCTCCGGGTTGTTTTTTGTCTGGGGCGCAGTTGCGCCGTGCCCTTGCTCAGATCGCTTAGGCCATCATTTGCAGCCATGATAAGAATTCCGCCTGACGTGATCTGGCCACGGGAAAGCGCTTGCCATCCGATGTGGTCACAAACAACGTCCCATTTTCAGTGATATATTGGCGCGCCAATTGGTGCGACACCCATATCGTGCGATGAATCTGTATCCCAAGCGTCACAGGCAATTCCGACAGCGTTGTTTTCAGCGACCGCTTTACTGTGAAGGTCTGGTTCATTCCCGTCACCTCTATCCCCTTGTCCAAAGCGCGAATGATTTCAACTTTGGCCACGGGCAAAGAGGTGCCGCGCAAAAAGATTTCATAGCTGCGCCCTGCGGGTGGCTGGGCGTCTGTTGGATAGTAGATTTCGGGAAACAGCGCGCGGTCGCCCAGTTTGAGATAGCCATAGGCCCCGATTTCAAACAACAAAACACAAAACACGAAAAAAGATACCACCTGCCAGACACCCGCCATCTGCACCCCAATCAGGGTCAGGCCCGACATATTCACCACCGCAACCATGGTCAGGGTTGCCACCATGATGAGTGTTTCTGAAATTGTCCGCACCCCAAAGCGTAAAGACAACCGCAACACCACAAGGTGAATCACAGTGTAAAACAACATGAACCCTGCAAAGCCAACCACCCAAAACAGCGTTTGAATCGCCACGGGCGCTGCGTGCAATGGCGCGTAGGGATGGAAGAGGGATGCAAGCCCTGCAAAGGCCATGGCATAGGCATAAAAGAACGGGGTTTTCGCCAACCGCCAGACCCGCGCCTCGTTTATGGGGATAGAGGGGCCTAGAACATGTTTGAACTGCATCATGGCGCGCTTGGGCCTTGCAACATGGCTTCGATGTCTTTGCGCCTGTCGCGCGAGATGGGAACCTGCGCGCCTGCGCGCGTGGTCATGATCAGCGTGCGGCCTTGCCGATGGATTGGGCCAAGTTGCGCAAAAGAAACCCAGTGGCGGCGATGCACAAGCATGCCGTAGGGCTGCAAAATGGGCAGCACATCGCGCAGGTTGGCGGTCGCCGCGCCGATCTGGTCTGCAAAATGCAACTGCAACTGCCGCCCATTGGTTTGGATGCGCAGCAGCGAACTGGGCGCGATCGGCTTGCCCCCAATCGAAAGTGACGGGCTGGCGGCCACTGGGGCAGGCGGGCTGTTGCGCCTTTGCTGAATTAGGGCGGGGGTGTAGAAATAGATCAGAATGAAAAAGACCAACTCCCAAAACACAAGCGTGATCACGATCTGTGTCAGCAGCACATCACGCTCGATCGGGATGCCCAGCAGCAGCAATTGTGCAGTTTGTGTCAGTATCGCAACCACAATGGCCGAGGGCGTTGAAATCACGCATAAATGCAGTCTGTCCCAGTCGCCTTCGGCAGCAAACAGCGCCGCGATGCGAACTGCCGCCGTGGCCAATCCAAGGAATAGGGCCGTTGAGAACAGGCTTAAGAGCAGGCGCGCCAAAACGGGCACCTCTTTCGACAGCGATGTTTCGGGCAAAGCCAGCAAAACCGATATGGCAAAGACGAATCCCATCACGAAAGGCGTGCGCAGGGCTGTGACCAGTTCATGCGCATTTATGCTGAGCGATGACCTGTTCATGTAGTAAAGCAGCAATTCGGTCGTCTCAATCTTGGCAACGCGCGATATCATCAGGGATTATCCGTGGCGAAATTAGGGTTGAAAGCTCGCTGAAGTGGCGGGGGTTGGCGCGTGATGTTTTGGCCAGCCGTTTGCGTTTGCGGGATTGTGTCATGCCGGTGAAACTTATCGATTACGCACAGACTGTCCTTTTTGACGAAGATATCCAGTCTGATATCGAAAGCACACCCTCTGGGCGATTGCTGCAGGCGGTAGAGATTTTGTGCCGCAATGGCGCGATGACCTATAAAGAACTCGCCTTGGCTCTGGGAATTTCTAAGGCTGCGACGTGGCGATTGGTTGCCACTTTGCGAGAGGCGCATTGGGTTTGCATCCGCCACGGCGGCACGCGCATCCAGCTTGACCATCGTCTTGATCTGCTGTTTTCCACAGCGGCTTTTGCGGATTCTGAATTCAGCGCAATCTCGGATGATATGAACGAGGTGTCGGCCAGCGTTTCGGTGCATATCGATTTGTTCTGCCCCAATCGTAAGGGGATTTTGCAACTGCATGATACCACCCGCCGCCTGACCGTATCGGCACCGGGTATCGAGGTGCCTGACGATAAACTGATGCTGGCCATGTATGCCGCAATGACGCCGCCGCAGTTCGAACGGCATGCAGCGCATGTCAAAACATCTGATGACCCCGATCTGGCGTCTCATGTGGCTATCATATCGTCGCGCCGGCGCATCCAGCAGTTTCCGGGCCAAGTCTGGGGTGCAGATGGTCGCAGCTTGATTGTTGCTGTGCGGGGGCAAATGGGCACGGCCGCAGCCATCCGTATCGCGCAACGAACCGCGTCGGCCAAGCGGGCACGGTTAATCGACGCGTTCAACGCCCTGTTGAAGCGTGTCGAAGGTAAGATGGATCTGTTCGGCAACGGAACCCCCATGAACAGCCTGCAAAGATAGGCCAGCCCGCCTCTGCCTGATTTCCATTTCCCAGTTTTACCCGAACACCTGCGCCGTGCATCTGCCCGCAGCGGTCTTGATAGAGATTCGCCACTTTTAAAAAAAGATATGTTGTTTCGAAATACGGAATATATCTAAAAAACGAATTATAACTGTAATTCGGAATTAACCTGTTTTATTGTGGTTAAAATCAAATTTCTGCCTCAATCCAAACGTGGATTGACCACTTTCACAAGAAAGCGGCAGTTCTGGTATGGGGCAGAGTTTGAAAAAAGGTGTTTCCGTTTTGGAAACTATTGCAGCGTCAGGCGTGCTAAGAATTTTCCATAACTATACGGAAAAGTTTAGAAAAAACCGCATCAGCGCAAAGAAGGCTTTTCCTGTGCACTGATTTGTCCACACGAATCTTTTCGCCGCCATAGCGTTGTTTCGTTTTTCGGATCATCCGTATTTTACATACTATAGTATATAGGACAAATCTCAAATTTGCCGAAAGCCTGTCTGAAGGCATGGCCGCTTAGTCTTTTGCTCTCACTCAGCACCAAACTGCTGCAACGAAGCAAAGCGAGTGGCGCGCTTGAACGCAGGTGGACGGCGAAGATCGATTGATTCCGCGCATTTGTCGCGAATTTGTAGTGAATTGGAATGACCTATACTCGCCAAGGCCATCTTGCCACGAAAAAGGCCCTCGGCCATGTCCTGCAAGGGCATGGGTTTGGGCTGTGCCGTCAAACAGGCGCTTTGGCCAGATCTGCCAGCCGTTCGGCTGCGCCCGTTAATCCCGCCCCGCGCGTTTTGGCACAAATGGGGGGGCGTTCCCCCTATCGCCCAGCATTCCAGCACATTGCAGCCCCAGTGACACAAGCCGCTTTGATCAAGCCGTTGTGCCCAATTGTATGTTCACACGTGGCGGCAGTTACGCGCCACACCGTCGAGGAGTTCTGAAATGGCCACTTACAATTTGCTCTATATGGGGACGTTCCAAGATCTTGACCCGATCGAGAGCGGAGCCCCGTGGTCAGAAAACGCCTCGGCGCTGAACGGGCAGACATTGAATGCGCTGGCGACAGTGACTGTGGACGCCAACTTGAATGGCCTGGGCAACCTTTATGATCAGAACGAACAGCCGGGTGCAACCTTTGGCAGCCCGCAGCAGCCTATCACCTATGACCGCGGCAATGGCCCTGTCACGACCCTTTTGGATGGCACGACGATTCATAATGTGACTGTCACGCGCGGCGATGGCAGCACATTTAGCGGGCAGATCGTGGTTGCGCAGATGGAAAATGGCGATGTTTTCGTCACCAGCTGGACGGCCTCGCTGAACAATACGGCGGTGCGCAGCATTACCTTTGCGAACCCAGTCAATGATGTCATCCAGCTGTTTGTGGGCAGCAGCCTGAGCGGCACGACAGCTGTGGGCGGCAACCAATCGCCAACCTTTACCAACCTAACCAATGGTCAAACCATCAACATGGCTGAAAACACCACCTTTGTGGTGGATGCCAATGCCTCTGATCCCAACAATGACCCGCTGACCTTTTCGATCGTGGGCGGCGCAGATGCAGCGCGCTTTACGATTGATGCGTCGACAGGGGTTTTGTCCTTTCTCACCCCGCCCGATTTTGAAGGCGCGCGCAGCGCTGTGGGCAATGACCAGATTTATGATGTGACTGTCCGCGTTTCGGATGGTCGTGGCGGATTCCAAGATCGCAGCCTTTTGGTCAACGTCACCGATGTGAACGAGGCTGCCCCTGATGGCACAGTCAATGGCACGGCAGGCGCCGATAACATGGGCATTGGCTTTACCGATGCGCAGGGCGACCAGATTGATGGTGCCGATGGCAACAACGACCGCATCGATGCGGGCGCTGGTAATGACACGATTCTGTATGGCGCAGGCAATGATACCGTTTACGGCGGCGATGGCGATGACAACATCGATGATGCACCGGGCGTCGCCTCGAACGGCAACAACCTGATTTATGGCGGTGCTGGCAACGACAGGATTCTGGACAGCCTTGGCAATGACACCGTCTATGGCGGCGCGGGCAATGACGTTCTGAACATGGATGCCGCTGGCCCAGATTTCCTTGATGGCGGCGCAGGCAATGACACCATGTATGGCGGTCTTGGCAGCGACACGATCGTTATTGGTGCGGGCGACAACGCCTCGGGCCGCGAGGATGCCGACACCTTTATCATGGACCGCAACCAGCTTGACGCGAACAACGGCACCTCATTGACGGTGATAGATGGTGGCGTGACGGGCACAGACAACGACACGTTGGACCTGCGCAATGCGGGCAACTGGCGCATCATCAACCAATCGACCGACCAGAACGGCAACGGCACGAATGGCGTGGTCGAGTTTTTGGACGTCAACGGCAACGCGACAGGCCAGCGCTTGAACTTTATCGATATCGAGAATATCCTTGGCTCGCCTTTCACACCAGGAAACCGCGCCCCCGTGGCGCAGGATGATCCGGGCCGCTCGACAACATTTGGCACGGCGCTGACCATCAATGTGCTGGCCAATGACAGCGACCCAGATGGCAATGCGCTGACCATCACCAATGTCTCGCTGGTCGATCCTGCTGATGGCACTGTCAGCATCGTGGGCAATCAGGTGGTCTATACGCCTTCGTCCACTTCGGTGAATGGCACATCCGAAATCCGCTATACCATCTCGGATGGTTTGGGCGGCACCTCTACGGCAACCGCCTTTGTCTTTGTAAACCCAGCGCCGCCTGCTGGCCCTGTGGGTAATGGCACAGTGGATGGCACGCTTGGTGCGGATGTGATGAACCCCGGCTATGTGGATTCGCAGGGCGATATCATTGACGGCGCAGATGGGCTGAATGACCGCATCGATGCGGGCGCGGGCAATGATACGATCAATGCGGGCGCGGGCAACGACACTGTCTTTGGCGGCGATGGCGATGACCGCTTTATCGTCACGCAAAACGATGGTGCGGACAGCTATTTTGGCGGCGAGGCTGCCGAAACCAGCGGCGATACTTTGGATACGACTGCCGTCTCGCTGGGCGTGAATGTGGTCTTTTCCGCGAACGAGACAGGCTCGGTATCAGAAACTGGCCCTGGCGCGTCAGTTTTGGTCGACAACTTCGCTGGGGTTGAACGAATCGTCACAGGTGCGGGCGAAGATTTTGTCGCCGCGAATGCCACCAACAACGGCGTTAACATCGATACTGACGGCGGTAATGACGTGCTGGCTGGCGGCGCGGGCGCAGATGTTCTGACCGCAGGTTCTGGCGATGACCGCGTTGGCGGTAATGCTGGCAATGACAGCATTTTTGGTGGCGCTGGCAACGATCTGCTGACAGGGGGCGAGGGGGATGATTCCGTCCAAGGTGGTGATGGCAATGACATCATCGCCGATCAGGCACCATTGGTGCGCACCTTTGCCTATAATAACAACTTTGACAGCCCCAACCCCTTGGGCGGGGCCACGCAGCGCCTTTTGAACGGCGCGCCGGGCGTGGCCGACAGCGGCATCGATAGTAATGCCGACAATGAGTTTGTTTTTGTTGGCCAAAATGCCACCGATGACCGCGCCTTTTTGGGCGTCTCCCCCGGCCTTGCCTCGGGAGAGCGGCTGACCAGCTTTAACACCAACTTCACGCTGGATCTTGCCTCGCCCACAGGTGCAGACAATATCGACGGCTTCTCGGTCAGCTTTGGCGATCTGGCCACCTATACCGCCGAAGAGGAAAATGGCGTCAGCGAAGGCTTGGCCATTCGCGTCGACCCCTTGTCGAATTTGCTTGAAATTCGCTGGAACGGCACCGTCATCGGCAGCCTTGTCGCAAATAACCTTGAAACCCGCGCTGCTGGTTCGATGACCGTGACTGTCAGCGATACGGGTCTTGTCAGCGTGCGTTTGCCTTTGTCGCCCAGCAATGACCTGACCGCGCAGATCCCCAGCACTCAGTGGCAGACCGCCGACCAATCGGGCTGGCAGTTTGGCTATGCGGGGCGCACGGGCACCAATCCTGGAACGGCCTATATCGATGATTTGCGCATCAGCGCCAATATCTCGACCAGCACACCAACCTCGGGTGGAAATGACACGTTTGACGGCGGCGCAGGTAATGACAGCATCAATGGTGCCGCTGGGCGCGACAGCCTGACGGGCGGCACGGGCAATGACACTGTCGATGGCGGCGCAGGGTCTGACACCCTTGTCGGCGGCGAAGGCAGCGATACCCTTTATGGCGACGGCCCATCGGGTACGGCGGGCGGCGCATCAACCTCGACACCCGGTACTGCGACGATCACCATCGTCAGCACGGCAGGCTCGTTTGATGGGCGGCTTCTGGTAGAGGTGACCTCGCCCAGCGGGGTTGTCACAGTGCAGACGCTGACCAACAGCTATGACAATTCGGTTGGCTCGGTTTACAACCTGACCTTTGGTATTAACGATACGATCCGCATCGGTATCACCTCGCCCGAGGGGACATTCTGGTCCAACGGGGTGAATGCTGCGATCAACAGCCTGACGGGCAACAATGTTCGCCTTGGGTTCGAAGATAGCAATAACGCGGCAGTGCGCGATCTGGACGATGTGCGCGTGGACGTTAATCTGAATGGCACGGTCAACCTTTTGTTGCCCGGCGGCAGCACGCTAAATCCGAACCCAGCAGATAACACGCCCGGCGCAGGCACAGGGCCCGGCGATGACACCTTCCTGCTGGGGGCTGGCGACAATGCCTTTGGTGGGGATGGGGATGATGTCTTCCGCATTGATCCGACAGTGTCAGGCACGCAAACCATCACCATTGTCGGCGGTGAGGGCGGCGAAGAGGCAAGCATCACCAACGTCAACAACCCGAATGGGCGGATTGGTGACGTTCTAGATTTGTCGGGTTTGACCCTGACAAGCATCGTCTATAACACCAGCGATCCCACCTATAACCCTGCAACTGGCCGCGGCGAAAGCGGCACCGCCACCTATCTCAATAGCGCGGGGCAAACCGTCACGGTGCAGTTCAGCCAGATTGAACAGGTCATCTCCACCGACGGCACGGTCAACGGCACGGCTGGCAATGACAACATGCCTGTTGGTTTTGTTGATGCTCAGGGCGACATTATTGATGGTGCGGATGGTTTGAATGACCGCATTGATGCTGGCGCTGGCAATGACACTGTTTTGGCTGGTGATGGCAATGACACGGTTGATGGTGGGATCGGCAATGATCAGATCAGCGGTGGTTCTGGGGCTGACAGTATTTCTGGCGGTGATGGGGACGACACGATTTTTGACGGCCCTGGTGTTGACACGATTTTTGGGGGTGCGGGCAATGATATTGTTGACGATGCGGGTGGGTTCAACTCGTCTTCGGATGCAAGTTTGGCCTTTGGCGGTGATGGCAATGACACGCTGAATGGCGCGGGCGGCAATGACACGCTGGATGGCGGCGGGGATGATGATGTTTTGTCCTCGGAGCTGGGCAATGACAGTCTGGTTGGCGGGTCTGGCAATGACACTCTGAATGCGGGGGATGGGTCTGACACTCTGGTTGGCGGTGCGGGCAATGACACGCTGCGCGGCGATGGCGGGGATGACGATCTTTTGGTTGGGTCGGGGGATTCTGCCTTTGGCGGGGACGGGGATGACGAGTTCCGAGTAGACCGCACGCTTGCGGGCACTGCGGGCGTTACGATTGTGGGCGGCGAAGGCGGCGAGGATGGCAGCGATCCGACCAATGGGTCTGCGGGCGATGTTTTGGATCTGCGCGGTCTTGGTCCTGTCACGCTGGTGTTTACGGGCCCTGAGTCTGGCACGGCCACCTATACGAACACGGCTGGCCAGCCTGTCACGATCACCTTCTCTGAGATTGAGCGCGTTCTGCGCGATGGCGACGGGACGGTGGATGGCACGGCGGGTGCCGACAATATGGGCGCGGGCTTTGTCGATGCGCAGGGCGATCAGATTGACGGGGCCGATGGTCTCAATGATGTGATCGCGGCGGGCGCGGGCGATGATACGGTGTCGGCGGGCCAAGGCGATGACACGGTTGATGGCGGCATTGGCAGTGATGTTTTGGGCGGCGATGCGGGCAGCGATGTTGTTCTGGGCGGGTCTGGCAATGACACGCTGGATGGCGGTGCGGGCAATGACACGCTGGATGGCGGCGCAGATAATGACAGCGTTCTGGGCGGGTTGGGCAATGACAGCCTGATCGGCGGGTCTGGCAATGACACGCTGGATGGCGGCGCAGAGAATGACACGGTTGATGGCGGGATCGGCAACGATACGGTCACGGGCGGTGCGGGCAATGATTCTGTTCTGGGCGGCGATGGGTCTGACACGCTGGCAGGCGGGTTGGGCAATGACACGCTGGATGGCGGCGCAGGCGATGATGACATTGCGGTGGGCGGCGCGGATAGCGCGGCAGGCGGTCTGGGTGATGATGTCTTCACGCTGGATGGCAG
>JAIXXB010000041.1 GCA_027490955.1 Rhodobacter sp. | reverse complement strand
CTCGGCTATCTCGCTGGAGACACCAGCCCGCTTGCCGATGTCGACCTCAGCCTTTTTGACCCAATCATTCAGAGTCTGCGGCGCACAGCCGATCTTTGCCGAAATCGACAAGACCGCCTGCCACCGCGATCCATGCTGGACCTGAATGTCCAGAACTAGCCGCACGGCGCGTTCGCGCACTTCGGGGGAAAACTTGTTCGTTGTATTGCTTATGATGCTCCATTCTACTCAGAAGTTGGAGCCTCTGGCAAACTTGGCGCGGTTCACACCCCCATTGACTTCGAAACCAGACAGTAGAAACTGAACGATGCAGGTGTCTAGGAAACTAGGGGCTGATCACCTCATTGATCCCAATGATTTGCGCTTCGGTGAAACGGCTTTTTCTCATGTCGTTTGCTCCCTCTCAAGTTGGGCAGACTTTTTATCATTGTGGGGGAACTTTCGGGGGGCAGGTCAACAGGACTGAACTTTGCACATAATTTGCACATGTAATTACTTAGCTGCTTGATATATTATTACAAAATTAATCCTCGGGGGGAGTTTGCTAAAGCTATGCTTTAGCAAGCGGGGGGGCGAGCCCCCCCCTGCTATGGCAGGGCCAAAACCTGCACTTGGGGCAAATCGGTTAGGCCCAGCCCCAGCGCGCGATAGGCGGAAAAGGACAGCGTTGCCCCGCCTGTGCTGGGCAAAAGGTCCACATTCACCCCCGCGCCATTGGCCAGCACTGCGCGGCCTTGGGTGGGGGCGGTGACAAGATTGGATTTCAGCCAAAGGCCGGGTTGTGCTGGGCTGCCCAAGGCCACGCTGACAATGCCCAAAACTTGGCCAGCATTGGGCGCAGCCACTGCGGCCGCTTTTTGCACATCGCTCACCGCGTCCAGTTCTGCGGCGCTTTGCCCGCCCATCGTCAGCGCCTGCAAGCTGGTGGGCTGTGGGCGCGGGTTGAACCACGATTTTGTCGTGCTCCACGCCCCTGCGCAGGCAGAAAGGGGCAAGATCAGGCACAGAGTCAGGGTGATGTGTTTCATGGCCCGAACCTAGGGCGAAAATGCCCGCCTCGCAAGTGGCCAGAGGCGGCGCGCGCAACTGTGGCTTGCCGTGCTGTGTGCCGCCAGCGCGGGCAAAGGGCGGGCAAGTCGCGCCTTGGCCTGTGTCTTTGCATCTGGGCCTTGCGGGGGCGGCGCGCGCGCCTTAGGCTAGGCCTATGCAAAATGCCCCCCTGATTGACCCTTTCGCGCGCCCGATCACTTATCTGCGCCTGTCGGTGACAGATCGCTGCGATTTTCGCTGCACCTATTGCATGTCAGAGGCCATGCAGTTTTTGCCCCGCGCCGAATTGCTGACGCTCGAAGAACTGGATCGCCTGTCCAGCGCCTTTATCAGCCTAGGGGTGCGCAAACTGCGCATCACGGGGGGCGAGCCGCTGGTGCGCAAGGGCATTTTGACGCTGTTTCAATCCCTCAGCCGGCATTTGGCCAGTGGCGCGCTGGACGATTTGACGCTGACCACCAATGGCAGCCAATTGGCACGCTATGCAGATGATCTGGCCGCCTGCGGCGTGCGGCGCATCAATGTCTCGCTTGACACGCTAGTGCGCGATAAATTTGCCGCCATTACCCGCTGGGGCAAGTTGGCCCCCGTTCTGGACGGCATTGCCGCTGCAAAAGCTGCGGGGATTCGGGTGAAAATCAACACAGTGGCGCTGAAGGGCTTTAATGAAGACGAGCTGTTTTCCCTGACCGACTGGTGCGCCAAAGAAGGCCATGATTTGACCTTTATCGAAGTGATGCCGATGGGCGAGGATATGGGGGATGCGCTGCGCCTTGGCCAATATTGGCCGCTGACAGATTTGCGCGCGCGCCTTGCCAGCCGCTATGGCATGACAGATGTGCCGCTGCGCACGGGCGGGCCTGCGCGCTATGTGCGGCTGGATGCCACGGGCCAGCACATTGGCTTTATTACCCCTCTGACGCATAATTTCTGCGAAAGCTGTAACCGTGTGCGCGCCACCTGCACGGGGCAGCTTTATATGTGCCTTGGCCAAAACGACATGGCCGATCTGCGCGCGCCCTTGCGCGCCAGCGCGGATGACGCGCCTCTGATCGCCGCCATTCGCGCCGCCATTGCGCGCAAACCCAAGGGCCATGATTTTGACTATTCCCGCGCCTCCCCTGCAGGGACGGGCGCTGTCAAAGGCCAGATGCCACGGCATATGAGCCATACGGGCGGATAACGCGCCAGCGCACCCAACTGCCGCGCGCCAATTTGGCAGGGGTTTTGCAACCAATCCCCGCGACAGTCGCCTCGCGGCATAGTGCCGCCCCCCCTAGCCTTGGGCGGCCTGCGGGCGCAGATTATGGGCAAAGGAAAAGGTGCATCATGGATACGTTCGTTCTTTCGCGCATACAGTTTGCGGCCAATATCTCGTTCCACATTCTGTTTCCGACCATCACCATTGCGCTGGGCTGGGTGCTGCTGTTTTTCAAACTGCGCTTTAACGCCACGCGCGATCCTGCGTGGATGGCGGCCTATATGTTTTGGGTCAAGGTCTTTGCGCTGTCTTTTGCGCTGGGGGTGGTGTCAGGCATCACCATGTCGTTCCAATTTGGCACAAACTGGCCTGGATTCATGGAAAAGGTTGGTAATGTGGCAGGCCCGCTTTTGGCCTATGAGGTGCTGACGGCCTTTTTCCTTGAAGCGGCATTTTTGGGCATCATGCTATTTGGCGCCAGCCGCGTGGCCCCTTGGGTGCATACATCGGCCACGTTTTTGGTGGCGCTGGGCACGACGATGTCGGCCTTTTGGATCATTGTGCTCAATTCGTGGATGCATACCCCTGCCGGATATGAGCTGCGCGATGGGGTTGTCCATGCCACAGATTGGTGGGCCATCGTATTCAACCCATCCATGCCCTACCGCCTGATCCATATGTTGCTGGCATCGGGCCTGACAGTGGCATTCCTGATTGCGGGGATTTCGGCCCTGCGCCATTTATGGGGTGATCGCAGCGAAGAGATGCGCAAATCCTTGCGGTTTGGCGTGACGTTGGGCGCGCTGCTGATCCCACTCCAGATTTTTGCAGGCGATATGCACGGGCTGAACACGCTAGAGCATCAGCCGCAAAAGGTCGCCGCGATGGAGGCCAATTGGGAAACTGGCCCGCGCGTGCCGCTGATCCTATTCGCCCTGCCCGATGAGGCGGCGCGCGAGAACCGCTTTGAAATTGGCATACCTGCCATGGCCTCGGTGATCTTGAAACATGATCCCGATGGTGTGGTGCCGGGGCTGAATGATTTTGTGGCCGCTGATGGCACAGTGATGCATCCGCCCGTGGCCCCTGTGTTTTGGTCATTCCGCGTGATGGTGGGGGCGGGGTTTGCGATGTTGGCCCTGTCTTGGGCGGGGGTTGCCTTGATGCGCAAACGCGGGGTAGACGGGCTGCCGCGCCTGTATCTGGGCGCGCTGGCAGGGGCCAGTTTCATTGGCTGGATTGCCACTTTGGCGGGCTGGTATACCACTGAAATTGGCCGCCAGCCGTGGTTGGTGCAGGGCGTTTTGACCACGCGCGAGGCGGTGGCAGCCGTGCCATCGGGCATGGTTTTGTCAACGCTGATTGGGTATTTGGCGATCTATGGCGCGCTGATTTTGGCCTATATGGTCACGATCACGACATTGGCGGGCAAAGCGGCCAAGGGCCAGCCGCTGCCCGCCCATCGCCCGCAACTTGTCCCTGCTGAATAGGCCCTGCCATGATCTATGACAATTTGCCGCTGATCTTTGCCGCCCTGATGGGCCTGTCGATCCTGATCTATGTGGTTTTGGATGGGTTCGATTTGGGGGTTGGGCTGCTGTTTCCCTTTGCCAGCGCAGAGCAGCGCGACCAAATGGTTGCCAGTATCGGCCCGTTTTGGGATGCCAATGAAACATGGCTGGTGCTGGCGGTGGGAATTTTGCTGGTGGCCTTTCCCGCCGCGCATGGCGCCATTTTGACCGCGCTTTACCTGCCTGTGTTTTTGATGCTGGTCGGGCTGATCTTGCGCGGTGTGGCCTTTGAATTTCGCACCAAAGCGCCAAAGGTGCAAAAGCCCATGTGGGATGCCGCCTTTTTTGCGGGCAGTTTGCTGGCCAGCGCGGCGCAGGGCTTTATGCTGGGCATTTACATTTTGGGGCTGAATTTCACATTGTGGCATATTGGGTTTGCGCTGTTGATTGGCGCGCTTTTGACCATTGCCTACAGCTTTATCGGCGCGGTTTGGCTGATTGGCAAATCCGAAGGCGCATTGCTGGCGCGGGCCATCACATGGGCGCAGGGCGGGATTTGGGGCGCGGTTTTGGGGCTGGGGGCGGTGTCAGTGGCCACGCCGTTCGTCTCGGCACGCATTGCTGAAAAATGGCTGGCTTGGCCGCAGGCCGCATATTTGGCCCCGCTGCCCATCGCCTCGGCGGCGCTGATGGGGGTGATTTACCTATGCCTGCGCCGCCTGCGCGCGGCCCCCGATGCGCATCGCCAATGGACACCGTTTTTCGCGACTTCGGCCCTATTCGCATTGGGCTTTGGCGGGATGGCCTACAGCTTTTACCCCTATATCGTGCCCGAAAAGCTGACGATCGATCAGGCGGCATCTGCCCCTGAAAGCCTGATCATCATTCTGTGGGGCGTGGCGATTGTGCTGCCCATCATCATCGCCTATTCGGCGCTGTCCTATGTGATCTTTCGCGGCAAATCGCGCGGCCTGCGCTATGATTAAAGCGGCAGCCTTTGTTCGATCAGGGCGGCAAACCATGCCACGCCTGCGGGGATGATCGCATCGTTGAACTGATAGGCGGGGTGATGCAGCATGGCGCTGTCGCCATTGCCCAGAAACATATAGGCCCCGCCCTGCCCATGTTCGCCCGCCGCGCTGAGCATATAGGAAAAATCTTCCGCCCCCATCATCGGGGCGGCAGGGGCGGTGGGCTGGCCCGTAACCGCCAGCGCCGCCGTAGCTGCAAAATCCGCCTGATCGGGGCTATTGACTGTGACAGGATAGCCGCGCTGGTAATCCACCGCGATCTGCGCGCCAAAGGTTGCCGCCACGCCCGCGCAAATGGCGCGCAGGCGCGTCTCTAGCGCGTCTCGGACGGGTGCAGATAGGGCGCGCGCCGTGCCCGACAGGCGCACCTCTTGCGGCAGCACATTGGGCGCGCGGCTGTCGGTATCGATCATGCAGACCGATAAAACGGCAGCCTCCAGCGGGTCGATGTTGCGCGCCGTGACCGATTGCAGCGCGGTGATCAGATGGGCCGCAATCAGCACGGCATCTACTGCATCTTGTGGTTTGGCCGCATGACCGCCCCGCCCCGTGATGAGGATGTCAAAGAAATCGGCGCTGGCCATCATGGCCCCTGAATTGATGGCAAATGTCCCCGCCGCTTGGCCGGGCATATTGTGCAGAGCGTAAATCTCTGAAATGCCAAAGCGCGAAATCAAACCATCGTTGACCATGGCAAGCCCGCCTGCGCCGCCCTCTTCTGCGGGTTGGAAGACCAGCACGGCGCGGCCCGAAAAGGCGCGCGTTTCGCACAGATATTGCGCCGCGCCCAGCAGCATGGCGGTATGGCCATCATGCCCGCAGGCATGCATCTGGCCTGCGATCTGCGATGCATAGGGCGCGCCTGTGGCCTCGGTTATGGGCAAGGCGTCCATATCGGCGCGCAGAGCAATAGCGTGGTTGGCCCCGCCAGTGCCGATGATTTCCGCGACAATTCCCGCGCGGCCCAGGCCCATGGTCACGCTATCACAGCCCATGGCGCGCAGTTTTTCTGCCACAAAGGCCGTGGTTTGCGGCAGATCATAGCCAAGTTCGGGGATGCGGTGCAGCGCGCGCCGCCAATCGGTGATCTGCGGGCTAAGTTGGGCAATGCGGGCGGGAATGGGCATGGCAGGCTCCTTTTGCGCAGCATCGCGCATGTGGCGGGCGCGGTAAAGGGGCCTTGCCCCTCTGGGCCTGCGGCCCATTCACCCCAGGATATTTGGGAAAAAGAGAAGCGGCAGGCAAAGGCAGATGGCCTTAGCCAAAGCGCCGCTGTGCCTCGTAGGCAAGGCCCGCGCCGACCGAGCCGAGCATATCACCCGTGGTGATGTGGCCTGCCTGAAAGACGTCTTTGACCAAGGCGCGCAGGGCCGGCATATGCGCCGCGCCGCCAGTGAGAAACACCGTTCCAATGCCATCGGGTGCAATGCCTGCCCGCGCAAGCGTATCCAGCATGGTCGCCTTGATCTTGGCCAGCAGGGGCGCTGCGCAGTCAGAAAAGGCGCTTTGCGTGGCCATGGGGTTTGGCCCGCCTGTCAGATCAGACAGCATGATGCGGGCGGCCTCGGCATCGGACAGGGCGATTTTGGCGGCTTCGACGCGCATGGCCAGCGCATGGCCTGATTTTTCCGCAATCACGCGGGCAAGGCGATCAAGCAAGTCGGGGCGGTCAATATCGTGCCGCATCGCTTTGATATCGGCGGCAACCCGCGGCACATAAAGCATATTGATTTTGTGCCATGTCGCCAGATCTAGGAAATAGTGGTTGGGCATCAGCCCTGCGCCGCCCTTTGTGCTGGCCTTATAGCCCAAGGTCGGCATCACCATCGCCAATGACAGGGCGCGGTCGAAATCCGTGCCGCCGACGCGCACCCCGCCCGTGGCCAAGATATCCGCGCTGCGATCCAGCGCGCGCGCGCGGGTGGGCGATAGGCGCAGGATGGAAAAATCTGATGTGCCGCCGCCAATATCGACGATCAGCACCAATTCTTCGCCTGAAATGCCTGCCTCGTAGGTCATGGCGGCGGCAATGGGCTCTAGCTGGAATGCCACATGATCAAAGCCCAGCGAACGCGCGATTTCCGCCAGCGCCGCCTCGGCGCGGGCATCGGCGGCGGCATCACCATCGTGAAAATGCACAGGCCGACCCAAAACGATACCGCCCAAAGGGCGATCTGCGCGCGCGCGGTCAAGATGGGATTTCAGATGGGCAAAGAAGGCTTCGATCACAGTGGCAAAGCCAATCATGCGCCCGCCCAGCAGGGTTTTCTCGGCAAAAAGTGCGCTGCCCAGCGTGGATTTCAGACCGCGCAGCAGCCGCCCTTCTTCGCCTTGCAGGTAGCTGTCCATCGCCGCGCGGCCAAAGGTCAGCGGGCTGCGATCATCGGGCCAAAACACCGCAGACGGCAAGGTGACGTCAAGGCCTTCCAGTGGGATCAGGCGGGCTTTTGCCCCCTCGGCGATGGACAATGTGGAATTGGACGTGCCGAAGTCTAGGCCAAAATAGGCGGGAGTGGTCATAGGCTGGGGCCGGGTGCAATCACGCTGCCATCGGAAAAGCGCTCAAGGCGAAAGCGGGTCAGATCATGCCCCACCTCGCGGCCCAGCGCCAAATCGGCCACCACGCGGCCAAATCCCGGCCCAATGCCAAAGCCATGGCCAGACAGGCCCGTGGCAATGGTCAGCCCTGCGATGGGCGCCTTCGAGATGACGGGCACAACATCGGGCATCATATCAATCATTCCTGCCCATTGGTGGCTAAACTGTGCTGGCCCCCCGCCAAAAGCGGCGGTGAAATCGCGCGCGGCGCGGCTCAGGGCGCGGGTATTGGGCGCGGGGCTAAGAATGCGCATCGCTTCAAAGGGGCTGACCTCGTCCGCCTGCCAGCGCCGCGCTGTGCCCCATGCATCGGGAAATCCGCGCGGGGCCATCGCGCGAAGGCGCGTGGCGCGGTAATCTTTTATGAACTGCGGCCAATAAAGCCCAAAGTGGCGAAACGCATCGGGGCCAATGTAGAAATCATGCGAAAAGCCGGGGGCCAGTGAGGTGCCGCCATCCATCCGCGCGCGAAAGCCGATGCGGTCATCAGCGGCATTTCCTGTGTAGCTTTGGCGTTGATCTGGGATAATCCCAACCGAGGAGCGCACAGAAAGCTGCGGAATATCAATGCCTTCGCGCCGCAAAAACAAAGATGACCACGCGCCGCCTGCCACGATAACATGGTTGCAGCCAATGCGCCCATGTTCGGTGAACACCCCCGTCACCGCGCCATTGGTCACATCAAGGCAGCGCACCGCGCAATCTTCGCGCAGCATTACGCCCTGCGCGCGGGCATAGTCTGCCAGCAGCGGCACGGCGCGCCACGGCTCGGCGCGCGCATCGGACGGGGTTTCCAGCCCGCCAACCCATTTATCCGTGCCAAAGCGGGCGGCCACATCGCTGCGGCTTAACAATTGGCTGTGCAGACCATGGGCGCGCGCGGCCTGCGCCCATGTTTCAAATCCGTCCATCTCGCGCGAGGTGAGGGCCAAATACACCACGCCTTTTTGCACAAAGCCCAAATCGCTGGGCAGGGTTTTGGCATGTTTGGCCCAAAGCGACAGGCTTTCCATCATCACGGGCAATTCGGCCAAATCGCGGCCCTGCTGGCGAATCCAGCCCCAGTTGCGCGAAGATTGCTCGCCCGCGATGCGGCCCTTTTCGCACAGCACCACCTTTTGCCCCCGCGCGGCCAATTCCAGCGCGGCAGACACGCCCATTACGCCGCCGCCAATGACAACCACGTCACAGGCAGGCGGCAGTGGCCCCGTGAATTGGGCAGGCAAATGCATGGAAATGGGATGCGGCAAGATTGGCATGGTTGAAGGCCCTTTTGGGGCTAAAGAACACGCGCGCGCAGGCGGCGCAAGCCCCACCAGACCAAAGCCAACACCACAGGCACAGCCGCAGCCATCAGCAGCGTTTTGGGCAAATGCAGCGCCTCGCCGATAGGGGCGGCAACATATGCCACCAGCCCCAGCGCGTAATAGCTGACCGCAACCACGGACAGTCCTTCGACTGTATGCTGCAGGCGCAGCGCCATATCGGCCCGTGTGTCCATGCTTTGCAGCAAGGCTTGGTTCTGGGCGGATCGTTCAACATCGACGCGCGTGCGCAACAGCTCGGCCGCGCGGGCGGCGCGTTCGGCCATGGCCGAAAGGCGGGCTTCGGCCGCGCGAATGGTGCGCATGGCAGGATCATAGCGGCGCATCATAAATTCGGCAAAGGTCTGGCGGCCCGCCACGCGCACCTCGCGCAGCGCCTCGATCCGCTGGGTGACGATGGCCTCATAGGCTTTGGTGGCAGCAAAGCGGAAATTGTTGTTCACCGACAGCGATTCCAATTCGGCGGCAATGGACAGCAATTCGTGCAAGGCCGCATCGGCAGGGCGGGCGGCAGCCTCGCGCCCATCTAGGCCTGTGACAAGGGCAGAAAGGCGCGGGTCAAGCGTGTTGAGTTGGCCCGATAGGGTGCGCGCGCGCGGCAAGCCGAGCATTGACATGGCGCGGTAGGTTTCAATCTCGCACAGGCGTTGGACGATGCGGCCAATGCGGCGCGCGCCCGTGCCTGCGCGCACAAAAACGGCAAAGCGCATGTAACCTGCGGGATCGATACGAAAATCGCCCGCAACCACTGCGGCCCCATCGACCACCCGCGCCACGGCAAGGCTTTCGGGCACGAACCAATCATCCAGCATGGGCAAAATGCTGTCTTCGTCATCGGGCAGCAGTTCGACGCGGATCAACACGGCCACAATTGCGCGGCCAGGGCTGGCGGCAATCCATGCCTCGGGCAAGACAGCCGCGCCTGCAGGGTCAAAGGCGCGGGCATCCAGACCCGGCGTAAAGGCCGAATAGGTCACAAATTCAGTATGGCTTTCCCATTTCAAATCTGTGCGCCCCAACGTGGCGGCATGATGGGTGGCATCGGGCTGCGGATGGGGCGCGCCATGCAAATCCAGCAGTTTTAGCAAATGTGCGCGATCAAGGCTGCGATCGCGGGCATGGGCGGCGGTGGGCTCTTTGATTGCCAGATAAACCACTTGGCAGGGCGCGGCCAGCGCGGGGAAGGGGCGGGCGTGCAACTCGTTCACAAGGGCATAGCGCAAGGGGTGGTCGGGCAAAGTCATGGGGCAACCTGTGGCAATCTTTGGGGTTTTGCTGAAAATAGCCTATTTTGCCGCCGTGAACAGGGCGCGCAAGCAAGACAGCTATATACCGCCAAAAATGCCACAGATGGCGGCTTGGCAAAGGGCGGATTTGCCGCCAAAAAGGCCGCAAAGCGGAGGGCGCGGTGACGATTTGCATCATTCACACGGGCGGCACGATTGCCATGCGGTCAGGGCCAGATGGGCTGGCCCCTGCAGACGGCGTGCTGGAGGCGGGCCTTGCTGCGCTGGCGCGTGCAGGCATAGCGCGCGGCAAGGTCGAGCTGGTCCATCTGACCCCCGCCATCGACAGCGCCAATGCCCGATTTGCCGATTGGAACCGCATCGCCGAGGCGATCTTTGCAGGCCAAAGCCGCTATACGGGCTTTGTCGTCACCCATGGCACGGATACGCTGGCCTACACTGCGGCGGCGCTTAGCTTTGCGCTGGTCGGTATCGTGCGGCCTGTGATCGTGACAGGATCCATGCTGCCGCTTGAGGCTGCGGGAACGGATGCGCGGCAAAATCTGGGCGATGCGCTGCTGGCGGCAGGGCGTGCGCCAGCGGGGGTTTGGGTGCAGTTTGCAGGAAAGCTGATGGCAGGCGCAAAGCTGCGCAAGGTGCATAGCCATGCCGCAGATGCCTTTGCTGCGAGCGAGGGCGAGGCGCAGATACGCGCAGGCGCGCCTGCCTTATTGCGCTTTGGCGCGCCCGATATTGCCGTTCTCAGCATGGCTCCGAACACATCGCCGCGCGTCTTTGCCGCGGCCCTTGCAGCGGCAGATGGCGCGGTGCTGCGGGTGTTTGGCGCAGGCACAATCCCAAATGACCCCGCTATTGCGGCAGCACTTATGGGCGCATCGGCGCGCGGCGGGCTGATGATTGCAGTGTCGCAATGCGACGCGGGCGGTGTGGCGCTGGGCACCTATGCTGCGGGCGCTGCGATGATTGGCGCAGGGGTGGTGGACGGCGGGCAGATCACCGAAGCCGCCGCCTATGCCAAACTTGCCCATGCGCTGGCCCATGGCGGGCGGGAAGTGTTGGCGCGCGATTTATGCGGTGAGATGGCATAGGGGGGCCTATGCGGCCCCCCCGCTCTGGCGCTGCCAGAGCGTCCCCCCGCAGGATATTTGGGAAAAGAAGAAGCTTAAGTCTTTTGTTTGGCAGGATTTTCGGGGCGCGGGCCTATGGTTTGGCGCGTTGGGGCAAGGCGGGTTTACAAAGGCAAACCTGCGCGCAGGTGATCGGGCAGGTATTGGGCGGCTTCTTTGCGGGCGAAGCTTTTCATATAGGGGCCATGTTCGGCCAGAAATTGTGCCGTGCGCGCGGCGTCATGTTTGGACAGATCGCGCAGCCACCATGCTACGACCTTTTGCATGAACCAGTCGCGGTCGGGCACATATAGCGCGGCCCAGCCCAAAATCCGTTCGCGTATGGCGCTGTCTTCGGCTTTGGGGTGGTTGATTTTTGCCCATGGCAGGGTGGCGACAAGGGTGGCGCGGCGCATCCACATCAGCGGTGAGCTTGTCCAATCTTCGATCACATCCAGTCGCTGCGGGTCTGCCACAAGGCGTTTTTGCAAGGCAACGCAGGCGTGATCTGCCAATGCCCAAGCGTCAAACTGTGGTGCCCAAGTGCATATCAGCGCGAATGCGGGCGCGTCACCCTCGTTCATGCGCGCTTGGGTCAGCAATTTGCAGGCGGCCACGCGCGCTTCGTGGATATTGCTGTCCCATAGGCCAGCGGCCAGATCAATGCGCGCCAGCATCCCGATTTGCGCGCGCCATGCATCGGTATGCTCTTCGATTTGGGGCACGGGCAGGCCCAGATAGCTGCGATCTACCTTGTGATAGGCAGCCATTTCGGCGGCCTTTTGCGGGTTGGCTGCGGCGCGCAGCGCGGCCAGTGCAGAGGCGAGATCGGTCATATCTGGGCCCTTTCTTTTGCCCTCACATGCCGCCCCTTGCGCGCCTTTGCAAGGCGTTAGCGCTGAATTTTGAACGTGACCTTGGCCACAGGCAGGCCCCAGCGCGTGACAATGGCATCATTGACAATCATTCCTGCCCCTGCGTCATAGATCACATCCGAAAAGCCAAGCCGCGTTGTGCCTGTGGGCGAGACGAAATCCGCCGTATAGGTCAGGCGGATTACGCCATCTTCTTCGATCACCTCGGCCATGCCCACAGTATCTTCGCGTTTGCCTGTCCAGCGGCCCGCGCCCAATTCGTCAAACACCCAAGTCAGGCGGTTTTTGTCGCCATCTTCATAGACGAAATCTTCCACCACAGTCAG
The DNA here is from genome assembly GCA_027490955.1 of Rhodobacter sp. Taxonomy (GTDB): domain Bacteria; phylum Pseudomonadota; class Alphaproteobacteria; order Rhodobacterales; family Rhodobacteraceae; genus Cypionkella. Next base: position 104,918 of record JAIXXB010000041.1, on the reverse strand, counting down.
GCGGCGCGCGCCTGCTTTGCCTGTGACTGTTCCATTGAGCCGCGCGGTAAAGCGCCGCTCATCGCCTGTCAGCCACACCTTAAACTGGCCAACGCCTGTGCTGCGCCCTGAAAAGGCATCCACCAAAGTCAGGGGCGCAGCAGGGGCCTTTGGCGCGGCTGGCGCAGTGGCGCAGCCGCTGAGGGCAAGCCCGCCCAAAGCGATTGCGCTGCCCAAGAAAATCCGTCTGTCCATACTGTGGTCTCCCTTTCAGAAGATACGCATCGGGCAGGGGTCTGGATCACTCGACCGTTACGGATTTGGCCAGATTACGCGGCTGGTCAATATCTGTGCCCTTGGCCATGGCCGTGTGATAGGCCAAAAGCTGGGCGGGCAGGGCGTAGAGAATGGGCGCGGCCAGATCACCTGCGGCGGGCAACTCTAGCACCCCCGCCGTGCCTGCACGGGCCGCCGCTGCCCCTGCCGCATCGGTCATCAGATGCACTTTGCCATGGCGCGCCATCACCTCTTGCATATTCGAGACTGTTTTTTCGAACAAACGATCATGGGGCGCGAAAACCACCACAGGCAAGGTTGGGTCGATCAGGGCGATTGGGCCATGCTTTAACTCTCCAGAGGCGTAGGCCTCGGCGTGGATGTAGGAGAGTTCTTTCATTTTCAGCGCGGCTTCCAGCGCTGTGGCATACATCACGCCGCGCCCCAAGAACAACACCGATGGGGCAGGGGCCAGCGCACCTGCAATGGCGGCGATCTTGTGATCTAGGGCAAGGGTTTGGCGCATCAGATCGGGCACGGCGCGCAGATCTTGGATATGGGCGCACAGGGCGGCCTCATCCAAGCTGCCCTTGGCGCGCGCGGCGTGCAGCGCCAGCAGGGCCAGCACTGTCAATTGGTTGGTATAGGCTTTGGTCGAGGCGACCGACACCTCGATCCCCGCCAAAATCGCCAGCGCCAGATCGGATTCGCGGGCGATGCTGGAGGTGCCGACATTGACCAAGGAGAGCACCATATCGGCCTTATCCTTGGCATAGCGCAGGGCCGCCAGCGTATCGGCCGTCTCGCCCGATTGGCTGACGAAAATGGCCAAAGTGCGCGCGCCAAAGGGCGGTTCGCGATAGCGAAATTCCGATGCGACATCCACCTCGCAGGGAATGCGCGCGATTTGTTCGAACCAGTATTTTGCCGTCAGGCAGGAATAAAACCCCGTCCCGCATGCCACCATCACCACGCGGTCAAAGCGCGCAAAATCCAGCGCATCTGGGAAGACGGGCAGACCATTGGGCGCATAGCGCGCCAAGGCTTCGGCCATGACAACGGGCTGTTCATGGATTTCTTTGGTCATGAAATGCTTATGCCCTGCCTTGTCGATGACAGTGCTTTGCGTTTCAATGCGCTGCTTGGGCCGATTGGCCCTTGCGCCGCGCGCGTCGATAATCTCGGCCCCTGCGCGGGTGACAAAGGCCAGATCGCCCTCTTCCAGATAGGTGATCTGATCGGTCATCGGGGCAAGGGCAATGGCATCGCTGCCCACAAACATCTCGCCCGTCCCATGGCCAATGGCCAATGGGCTGCCCTTACGCGCGGCGATCATCAGATCATCCTCGCCCGAAAACAAAAAGAGCAGGGCAAAGGCCCCATCCAAATCGGCCACTGTGGCCTTTACGGCGGCGCGCGCATCCATGCCTTGGCCCATGTAATGCGCGCAGAGCATGGCGACTGTTTCGGTATCGGTATCGGTGCTGGGCAACAGCCCATGTGGGGCCAATTTCTCGCGCAGGGTGCGGAAGTTTTCGATGATGCCGTTATGCACCACGCTTACAGGGCCGCTGGCATGGGGATGGGCGTTGTTTTCCGTCGCGGCCCCATGTGTGGCCCAGCGGGTGTGCCCAATACCCGCATGGCCCGCCAAAGGCTGATGCACCAGCAGATCGGACAGATGTACCAGCTTGCCCACAGCGCGGCGGCGATCCAGTTTTCCGCCGTTGACAGTGGCAATGCCCGCAGAATCATAGCCGCGATATTCAAGGCGTTTCAGCGATTCTACCAATAAAGGGGCAACTTCGTGATTGCCCAGCACCCCGATAATCCCGCACATTTCACTGCCCCTTTTGGTGTTTTTCTTTGATGGATTTCAGCTTTTCGAACAATTTTGGTGCAAGCCCTGCCTTGTTGACCTGTTTGGCGCGGCCCAAAGCGATGGCCTCGTCAGGCACATCTTCGGTGATCACACTGCCCGAGCCTGTCAGCGCGCCATGGCCCACCCGAACGGGGGCAACCAGCATCGTATCGCTGCCGATAAAGGCATTGCGGCCAATCACCGTGCGGTGCTTCATCACGCCATCATAATTGCAGGTCACTGTTCCTGCACCAATATTTGTAAACTCGCCCACATCTGCATCGCCCAAATAGGTCAAATGACCTACTTTCACGCCTTCGTCCAAAATGGCATTCTTAATCTCGACAAAATTGCCAACATGCACATCTTCGGCCAGTTCTGCCCCGATGCGCAGGCGGGCAAAGGGGCCAACCGAGGCCCCGCGCGAGATGTGGCAGCCTTCTAAATGGCAAAACCCCTTCACCTCGGCCCCCGATTCAATGGTCACCCCGCGCCCCATCAGCACATGGGGGCCGATGATGGCATCGCGGCCAATATGGGTGTCGATGGCAAAGAAAACTGTCTCGGGGGCCGTCAGGGTGACGCCGTTCTCCAACGCCTCGGTGCGCGCACGGGCCTGAAAGGCGGCTTCGGCGCGGGCAAGTTCGGCGCGGGTGTTGATGCCCATCGTCTCGGACTCGTCGCACAGAACGATGCCCGCGCTTAGGCCTTCGGCGCGGGCCATGGCGATGATTTCCGTCAGGTAATACTCGCCCGCGGCATTGTCATTTTTCAGCGCGCAGGCAAGGCGCAGCAAAAGCTGCACATCTGCGCAGATAACACCAGAATTACACAGCGTGATCGCGCGTTCATCTTCGGTTGCATCTTTGTATTCTACAATCTTTTCCAGCGCCTCGCCGCGCGCAACAAGCCGCCCATAGCGGCCCGGATCGGCGGCATGAAAGCCCAAGACGACAACCGCATGATTGGCCCGCGCCGATTGCATTGCGGTCAACGTTTCGGGGCGGATAAAGGGCGTGTCGCCATATAGAACAAAGGCATCGCCCTGCGCCTGCGCCAGCACAGGGGCGGCTTGCGCCACCGCATGGCCCGTGCCCAACTGCGGCTCTTGCAGAACACAGGCGCAGCTTGGGTCAAATTCGGCGGCACTGGCGGCCACTGCATCGGCCCCATGGCCCGTAACCACCACGATACGATCCGGCTCAAGCGCCGCGCCCGCGCGCAGCGCATGGTGCAACAACGGGGCGCTGGCGACGTGATGCAGCACTTTGGGCAGATCTGAATTCATCCGCGTGCCCATGCCTGCGGCCAAAACTATCAGCGAAACAGTCATTGCGCCTCTTTCCTTTTTCTCGCCCTCGTTTTACGCGAGGGGGTGGCATTCGCAAGGGCCTGCCCTTCACATAAGGTTTCAAAGATGAAAACTGTGGTCTTCGATCTGGATGGCACCTTGGCCGATACATCGGGCGATTTGCTGGCCGCGGCCAATGCCACCTTTGCGCAAATGGGCCATGCGCCGCCCCTTGGCGCGGGTGATGAGGGCGTGGCGCTGCAAGGCGGGCGCGCCATGCTGCGCCTTGGCTTTGCGCGCCTTGGCCTTTTGGTGGACGAAGGGCAGATTGCCCTGCATTACCCAATCTTGTTGGCCCAATACGAAGCTGCCCTTGCCATTCATACCCGCCTATATGACGGGGCCGAAGCGGCTGTGCAAACCCTGCACGCGCGGGGTTTTGCCTGTGCCATTTGCACCAACAAGCCCACCTATTTGGCTGAAAGACTGCTTGCCGCGCTGGGCATTCGCCCTCTATTCGGCGCGCTGATTGGCGCGGGCAGCCTTCCCGTGGTCAAACCAAACCCCGCGCCATATTTGGCGGCAGTGGCGGCTGTGGGCGGCACGTCCTCGTTTCTTGTTGGCGATACGGTGACCGACCATGATACCGCGCGCGCGGCGGGTGTGCCTTCGGTTCTGGTTGGGTTCAGCCCCAATGGCGCGGCAGTGGCGGCGCTGGCCCCCGATGCGCTGTTGCACCATTTCGATGATTTGCCCGATTTGGCCGCGCGCTTGTTGGGCGGGGCCTAGGGCGCCGTCCCGCCGATGCCCCTGCGGCCAATGCGGCCCAAGTCTGTTTGATCCGCACAGAAGCTGCGGGCGCGATGCGAAGGTGGCAAAGCACAATGTTTGACGAGGGCGCGTAAGCAGCGTAAATCGGGCCTATGACAATATCCGCCCTTCCCCCCGCAAAATCCAAATCGGCCATCACTTTCATCTTCATCACTGTGGTGCTGGATATGATTGGCTTTGGCATCATCATGCCCGTTTTGCCGCAACTGATTGAAACAGTGGGGCAAATGTCTTTGGCCGAGGCGGCGAAAATGTCGGCGTGGATGTTTGCGGCCTATGCCGTCGCGACCTTTGTTGCAGGGCCGCTGATGGGCAATCTGGCCGACCGCTTTGGCCGACGCCCGCTGTTGCTGATTGCTGTGGCAGGGCTTGGCTTTGACTATATGATGCATGCGCTCGCCCCCACGCTGGGCTGGCTGTTTGTAGGGCGCATTCTGGCAGGGCTGTGCGGGGCGTCTTGGGTGATTGCCAATGCCTATATCACCGATGTGACCGAACCGTCCGAAAGAGGCAAGTATTTTGGCATGCTGGGCGCGGCCTTTGGCCTTGGCTTTATCCTTGGCCCTGCGATTGGCGGGCTGCTTGGTGAATTTGGCCCGCGCGTGCCCTTTTATACCGCGGCCGCCATTTCGGCGCTGAATTTTGCCTTTGGCTATTTCGTTTTGCCCGAAAGCTTGCCCCCCGAAAAGCGCCGCGCCTTTGAGTGGCGGCGCGCCAACCCCTTTGCCGTGTTTGGCGTTTTTGCCACCTATAAAGGCGTCTTGCCCTTGGTCGCGGTGCTGGCGTTGTTTTTCTTTGCCACCTCGGTCTATCAGGCGATTTGGACCTTTTGGGGCATTGCCAAATTTGATTGGTCGCCTGCCATGGTGGGCCTATCGCTGGCGGCCTTTGGCATTGTTACATCGGTGTTCCAAGGGGCGCTATCGGGCGTGGGTGCGCGCGTCTTTGGCGAGGCGCGCCTTGCCCTGATTGGTCTGGGTCTGGGGGCGGTGGTGCTGGTCGCCTACGGGCTGGTTGCGGCCCCCTGGATGGTATTTGCATTGATGGTCGTGCATGGGCCCGAAGGCTTTGTGCATCCGATGATCACGGCCATTCTCACCCGTCTTGCCCCCGAAGATGCCCAAGGCGAATTGCAAGGCGGTCTATCGGGGATCATGTCGCTGGCCATGCTCTTTGGCACTGTATTCTTTGGGCAAGTCTTTGGCTATTTCATGTCGGGCCGCGCGCCGCTGACCTCGCCCGATGTTGGGTTTTGGATCGCGGGGGCCGTGGTGGCGGCGTCTGCATTATTGTTCATTTTCGTCATGCCGCAGGCGCTGCGCCCCAAGGCCGCAGCCGAGGTTGCGCCATGAATAATAAGGCCGCAAACCGCGCCTTGGGCGAGGTGTTCACAGGCAGTTTCACCCAGCAAGAGCCGATACCTGAGGCAGGGATCGAAGCCGCTGTTGCGGTGCTGCGCCATGGCCGTTTGCATCGCTACAACACGGCGGCGGGCGAGGTGGCCGAGGCTGCGCTGCTGGAGAAGGAATTTGCGGCGCTTATGGGCGCAAAATACTGCCTTGCCGTGGCTTCGGGCGGGTATGGCCTTGGCTGCGCGCTGCGCGCGGTGGGGATGGCGGCGGGCGAGGCGGTGCTGACCAATGCCTTTACCCTTGCCCCCGTGCCAGGTGCGATAGCCGCCGCTGGCGGGCGGCCCATTTTCATTGAAACCACCCCCGATCTGACCATTGATTTTGCCGATTTGGCAGCCAAAGCACAGGCCACGGGCGCGCGGTTGTTGATGCTCTCGCATATGCGCGGGCATATCTGCGATATGGACGCGCTGGTGGCGCTATGTGCAGGTTTGGGCGTGCAAATCATCGAGGATTGCGCCCATACGATGGGGGCTGCGTGGCGCGGGGTGCCTTCGGGGCGGCACGGGATTGTGGGCTGCTATTCGATGCAAACCTACAAGCATATCAATGCAGGCGAGGGCGGGTTCATCATCACCGATGACGCAGAAATCATGGCCCGCGCGGTGCTGCTGTCGGGGTCTTATATGTTGTATTCCAAGCACTTAAGTGGCCCCGATGCCGCGGTGTATGAGGATTTGCGGCTGCATACCCCCAATGTGTCTGGCCGCATGGACAACCTGCGCGCGGCCATTTTGCGCCCGCAATTGCCGCTGCTGGAAAGCCGCGTGGCGCGCTGGCAGGGGCTGTATCGCGTGATCGAAACGGGCCTTGTAGGCGTGACGGGTCTGGTGCTGCCACATAGGCCCCAGGCGGAGTATTTCGCGCCCTCATCGGTTCAATTCCGCCTGCCTGACTGGTCGCCCGCCCGCATCGGCGCGTTTTTGTCGCGGTGTTTGGCGCGGGGGGTAGAGCTGAAATGGTTCGGGGCTGACCGCCCCGTCGCCTTTACCTCGCGCTATGACCATTGGGCCTATGCGGGGGCGCAAAGCTGCCCCAAAACCGATGCGGTTTTGGCAGGGCTGATCGACATGCGCCTGCCGCTGACGTTTTCCTTGGACGATGCCGCCCTAATCGCCCGCATCATCCGCGCCGAAGCGCTGGCCGTGGGGCAGGGGCCAGAGCCAGAGGCGGCGGTGTTACCCGTTATTCAGTGAATGGCGGGGCCGCGCCAGAAAGCCCTTTTTTCGTGGGGTTTTCGCATATGGCGGGCGTATGGTCTGCGTCGGGTTTGCGTATGGCATCCGTCCCGACACGGGGCAGGTGGGGTTGTGGCGAGGGTGCGTGATGTCACGCACCATTTTGGTCGGGGTGTTGGGTGTTGAAAGTGGTGCGCGCAGGCCCCGAACTTCGCTGCCTCGCTCTCAGCAAGCCCGCCGCCGTGCCGCGCACTCCCTCGGGCGGGCGCTTTACCGAAATTCTGCACCCTTTATGGTGCCGCCCCCCCTACGGCTGTTCTAGGCATGGGCGGCAGAGTGCGCCCTCCCGGGGGGAGGGCGTGCGCGGCACGGCGGCGCTGCGCGCCTTGATTCCGTGCCAAGAAAGGCATCGGTGGGCAGTTATTTCTGCCACAGCGGCACTGTTGAAATCGACATTTTCGCCGACCCGTCCGTGACCTCATTGGCATGGGTCAAATAGACCAGCACTTGGTTTTCCTCGTCGAAAATCCGCGTCACGCGCAGGGATTTGAATATCAGCGAACGGCCTTCGGAAAACACCACTTCGCCATCTGGCCCCCTGTCAATATCCCCCACCACAATCGGCCCTGTTTGGCGGCAAGCGATGGAGGAGTTGGACGGGTCTTCGAACCAATTCCCCTTACTCACCCTATCCCACAAAGACCGATCAAAATAGCTGATGTGGCAGGTAACCCCAGCAACCTTTGGGTCGGCCAATGCCTCGATCACTATGTCATTGCCCACCCAATCGACGCCCACGCGCCCCACCTCTTCGGCGCGGGCGGGCAGGGTGGCGGCGGCCAAAACAGCGGCGGCGCAAAGCAGGGTTTTGATGGTGGATATCTGCGGCATTGTGATCCCTTTGTGTGGCGCTGCCCTGTGGGGCCAAGGCGCATATAGGCACGCGCCGCCGCCGCAAAAAGGGGCAACAGGCCCGCGCGCGCCGCCGCCTGCCTAATTGCCGCAGGAAAACGGGGCAATTTGCAACAAATAGGCCCCGCCCTTGGTTGACCCCGCAGCACAGCAGGGGTAAACCACGCCTAACATGCCGCCCAAAAAAACCATCGCGGCGCAAGTGCGCGGCCTGTGCCGCAAAAGGAGCTGACGTGGATCAATTGCTTCGGGAATACCTGCCTGTCATCATTATTTTGGCCATTGCCATTGGGCTGGGCATCGTGCTGCTGCTGGCAGCGGTGGTGCTGGCCGTGCGCAACCCAGACCCTGAAAAGGTCTCGGCCTATGAATGCGGGTTCAACGCCTTTGACGATGCGCGGATGAAGTTCGATGTGCGCTTCTATCTGGTGTCGATCCTGTTCATCATCTTTGATCTGGAAGTGGCGTTTTTGTTCCCTTGGGCCGTGGCCTTTGGCGATATGTCCATGGCTGGGTTTTGGTCGATGATGGTGTTTCTGGGCGTGCTGACTGTGGGCTTTGCCTATGAATGGAAGAAGGGGGCCTTGGAATGGGCGTGATGACGGGGGCGAATACGGCTGGCGCAGACCGCGAGGTGGCCACGCAGGCCCTAAACGCCGAATTGCAAGACAAGGGGTTCTTGCTGACCTCGACGGAAGATATCATCAACTGGGCGCGCAATGGCAGCTTGCATTGGATGACCTTTGGTCTGGCGTGCTGCGCGGTCGAGATGATGCACACCTCTATGCCGCGCTATGACCTTGAACGCTTTGGAACAGCGCCGCGCGCCTCTCCGCGCCAGTCTGACCTGATGATCGTGGCTGGCACGCTGACCAATAAAATGGCCCCCGCGCTGCGCAAAGTGTATGACCAAATGCCCGAGCCGCGCTATGTGATTTCGATGGGCTCTTGCGCCAATGGCGGGGGCTATTACCACTATAGCTATTCTGTGGTGCGCGGCTGCGATCGCATTGTGCCTGTTGACATTTATGTGCCTGGTTGCCCACCCACAGCCGAGGCGCTGCTATACGGGATTTTGCAATTGCAACGCAAAATCCGCCGCACGGGCACTTTGGTAAGGTAGGGCGCTATGGCACAGGCAAATCAACAGGCTTTGGCGGCGCTGGCTGCCCATATCAGCGCAAAACAGGGCGCTGCGGTTCTGTCCACCGAGATCGCCTTTGGTGATCTGTCGGTCACGATCCAGCCCCAAGCGCTGGAAAGCTTTGTTCAGTTTCTAAAGGATGATAAACTGTGCAAGTTTTCGTCCCTTGTCGATATCACCGCGGTCGATCACCCCGAAGAAGACCCGCGCTTTGTGATGGTGTATCATTTTCTGTCGATGTATCTCAACCAGCGCATTCGCGTGAAAATGGCTTTGGCCGATGGGGAAATCACCCCTTCGATCTGCGCCATTCACCCTTCGGCCAATTGGTTTGAACGCGAAGTGTTTGATATGTTCGGGCTGATGTTTTCAAACCATCCCGATCTGCGCCGCATCCTGACCGATTACGGCTTTCGCGGCCACCCTTTGCGCAAGGATTTCCCAACCACGGGCTATACCGAAGTGCGCTATGACGAGGCGCAAAAACGCGTGGTCTATGAACCTGTCAATCTGGTGCAGGAATATCGCCAGTTTGATTTCCTGAGCCCATGGGAATCGGCGAAATATGTCCTTCCAGGCGATGAGAAGAAGGCCTGATCTATGGGCAATGTGCCAGTGATCTTGATGTGTGTGGGGGCAACCAAAGCGGGAACGACTTGGCTGCACGATCAACTATACGCCCATCCCGATTGCTTTTTGCGCACGATCAAGGAATATCACTATTTCTCTACCACGGCGCCCGCCGATTGGGACAAGAAAATCCAAGAAACCAGCGCCGAGATTGACCAGTTATCATCGCGCGGGCAGGGCGGGCTGTCTGCCGATCAGCAGCGGCGTTTGGCCGATTTGCAATCTTGGTTGCCCATCGTGCAGCGCCGCGCGGTTGAGCCTGCGGTCTTTGCCCAATATCTGCGCGCGGGCGCGGGCGCGGCAAAACTGGTGGGCGATTTCACCCCTGCCTATTCGATCATGTCTGGCAAGGGATTAAAGCCGATGTTGGACATGGGCGCGGTAAAGATTTTGTATCTGATGCGCGATCCGCTGGCGCGGCTGTGGAGCCATGTGCGCATGGTGGCCCAGCGCGCGGCTTCTGATGCCACAGGCGAAGATCAATTTGCCGCCACCTGCGCCGATGTTTTGCAAAAAACCTTGCAGGGCGGGCAAGAGGGCATTGTGCGGCGCGGCGATTACGCCAGCAACCTGCCAAAATTACAGCGCATTTTCGGGCCGCGCCTGATGGTGATGTTCACCGAAGATCTGCTGACCAAAGCGGGGTTTGATCGGCTGCTGGCCTTTTTGGGCCTTGGCCCGATGCAGGCCGATCTGACCCGCCGCGTGCACGAAGGGCGCGCCTTGGCCATGCCTGCCGCCCTGCGCGCAGGGGCCTTGCGCTTTTTGCGCCCGCAATATGATTTCATCGCCGACCGCTTTGCCGATGTCCCGCAGGCTTGGCAGGCGGCCATGGCCGAATTTACAACCGCGCCCACCACCCATAAGGTATTGATATGATGGACGGAAAGCTGGAAACGAATGCGTTTGGTGATGCCCTGACGGGCGAGCAGCGCATCCGCAATTTCAACCTGAACTTTGGCCCGCAGCACCCTGCCGCGCATGGCGTGCTGCGCCTTGTTTTGGAATTGGATGGCGAGATTGTCGAACGCTGCGATCCGCATATCGGCCTTTTGCATCGCGGCACAGAAAAGCTGATGGAAAGCCGCACCTATCTGCAAAACCTGCCCTATTTCGACCGCCTCGATTATGTGGCCCCGATGAACCAAGAGCATGCGTGGTGCCTTGCCATCGAAACGCTGACAGGCACAGTCGTGCCGCGCAGGGCCAGCCTGATCCGCGTTTTGTATTCGGAAATTGGCCGTATTCTGAACCATCTTCTGAACACCACCACCCAAGCGATGGATGTGGGCGCGCTGACCCCGCCGCTTTGGGGCTTTGAAGAGCGTGAAAAGCTGATGGTGTTTTATGAACGCGCTTGCGGCGCGCGTCTGCATGCGGCCTATTTCCGCCCCGGCGGGGTGCATCAAGACCTGCCCGATGATTTGATTGACGATATCGAATCTTGGACTTGGACCTTTCCCAAAGTTCTGGAAGATTTGCACACGCTGCTGACGGAAAACCGCATCTTCAAACAGCGCAATGTCGATATTGGCGTGGTCACCGAAGACGATATTTTGAAATACGGCTTTTCCGGCGTGATGGTGCGCGGGTCAAACTTGGCATGGGATTTGCGCCGCGCGCAGCCCTATGAATGCTATGACGAGTTTGATTTCAAAATCCCTGTCGGCAAAAACGGCGATTGCTATGACCGCTACCTTGTACGGATGGAGGAGATGACCCAATCCATCCTCATCATCCGCCAAGCCATTGCCAAACTGCGCATGGAAGGCGGCGAAGTGCTGGCGCGCGGCAAAATCACCCCGCCGTCGCGCCGCGATATGAAAACCTCGATGGAGGCGCTGATCCATCACTTTAAACTCTATACCGAAGGGTTCCACGTGCCCGCAGGCGAGATTTATGCCGCGGTCGAGGCGCCCAAGGGCGAGTTTGGCGTGTATCTGAAATCGGACGGGTCAAACAAACCCTACCGCGCCAAAATCCGCGCGCCGGGCTATCTGCACCTGCAAGCGATGGATCATCTGGCCCGCGGCCACCAATTGGCCGATGTGGCCGCGATTATCGGCACGATGGATATTGTGTTTGGCGAGGTGGATCGGTGAGATATGCCCACCATCGCCCGTCTGCAATATTGCGTGATCTTGATGTTCTTTCAGGATCACAACCCGCCGCATTTTCACGTGCGGGGCTTGGATCGGCGCGAGGTGTGGGTGCGGATTTCGGATTTGTCGGTGATCAAAGGGGATATGGACAGGCGCGCGTTGACCGAGGCGCTGGAATGGGCCAAGGAAAACCAGCAGTTTCTTCAGGAGACGTGGGATGACTTCCAAAATTGACCAGATCTACGATCCGATGACTGCGGCCAATCCAATCCATATTCTGGATATCAAAGTCGTGGACACCCCCGTTCTGGAAGTGCGCTTTGACGATGGGCTGACGGCGCTGATTGATTTTTCCGATATCATCAAACGCTCGCGTTGGTTCCATACCCTGTCTGTGCCAACCACCTTTGCTGATGTTGAAGTTGTGAATGACGGCCGCGCCCTGCAATGGATTACGGGGGCCGATTATTGCGCCGATGCGCTGCGCATTCTAGCCGATGAACAGGCCAAAACCAAAAGGAAATCCGCCTAATGCTCCGCCGCCTTTACCCCGACCAGCCCGAAAGTTTCGCCTTCACCCCCGCCAATCTGGCATGGGCGCAGGGGCAGATCACGAAATATCCCGCAGGGCGGCAGGCATCGGCCATCATCCCGCTGCTGTGGCGCGCGCAGGAACAAGAGGGTTGGCTGACCCGCCCTGCGATTGAATATGTCGCATCAATGCTGGGCATGGCCTATATCCGCGCGCTAGAGGTGGCGACGTTCTATTTCATGTTCCAACTCGCCCCAGTGGGCAAAATCGCCCATGTGCAGATTTGCGGCACGACATCCTGCATGATCTGCGGCGCGGAAGAATTGATCGCTGTTTGCAAAGAATTGATCGCGCCCTCTGCCCATACCCTGTCGAAAGATGGCAATTTTTCGTGGGAAGAGGTGGAATGTATGGGGGCCTGCGCCAATGCGCCCATGGCCCAAATCGGCAAGGATTATTACGAAGATCTCACCGCCGATAAGCTGCGCGATTTGATTGCGCGGTTTTCGGCGGGCGAAGTGCCCGTGGCAGGCCCGCAAAACGGGCGCTATGCGGCAGAACCGTTGTCAGGTCTGACCTCGCTGACCGAATATGCCAAAGACCGCCCCGCGCATAACGCATCTGCACAGCGCGCGGTCGATCTTGGCGATACCGTCAAACGCATTGACGGAACCGAAGTGCCTCTGACCACCCCTTGGCTGGGTGGCGTGGCGAAACCTGCCGCGAAAGCGGCGAAGTCAACGGCCAAAGCAAAGGCCGAATAGGGGAAAAGCCCCAAGATAGGGAAGTCAAACAGCCGCAAAGCGGCATAGTCAGGAGAGTAACGCATGAATAACGGAACTTTAGGACTGAGTTTTTGGCTGGCTTTGGCAGGTGGGATCGTCGCATTTGGCGTGTCCTTGGTGCTGGGCCATATGGGTCTGCTGACCTCTGCCATTATCGGCGCGGTGGTCTTTGCCATTTTGCTGGCTGTTCTGGGCTATGCATTACAGGGCCAGACCAGCGGTGCTGCAGGCGCAGAACCTGCCGCCCCCGCTGCGAAACCTGCCGCTAAAGCCGCCGCTACCCCTGCTGCTGTGAAATCCGCCGCTGCCGCCAGCGCCCCCGCAAAAGCAGCCGCCAAACCTGCCGCCAAACCTGCCGCTGCCAAGGCTGCAAGCGCGCCAAAGGCCGCAGCTGCCAAACCTGCGGCTGCCAAACCTGCGGCTGCCAAACCGAGCGCCAAGGCAGAAGCCGCCGCCAAACCTGCCGCCGTGAAATCTGCCGCTGCCCCCAAGGCCGCCGCTGCCCCCAAGGCCGCTGCTGCACCAAAGGCCGCCGCTGCTGCGCCAAAGGCCGCCGCTGCCGCGCCAAAGGCTGCTGCCGCGCCAAAAGCTGCCGCTGCGCCAAAAGCTGCCGCAGCGAAACCCGCTGCAAAATCGACCAAAGACGATGCCCCAGCCCCAGGTTCGGTGGGCAAGGCCCCTGCTACGCTCAAGGCCCCAAAAGGCGGCAAGGCCGATGATCTGAAAATCATCGAAGGCATTGGCCCCGCTTTGGAAAAGCTGGTCAATTCCTTGGGCTTTTACCACTATGACCAAATCGCGAACTGGTCGAAGGACGAGATCGCTTGGGTGGATAGCCACCTTGGCACCTTCCGTGGCCGCATTGTCCGCGACAAGTGGCAGGCGCAGGCCAAATTGATTGCCAAAGAAGGCATTCCCGCATTTTTGGAACGTGCCAAAACCAACAATTACTAAGGATAAGCGATGAGCGACGATCACCCGCATTTTGACGCTGAAACAGGCCCTTGGCCCTTGGGCTGGGCCGTTGCCTTGGGCGCAGGGGCGCTGGCCGCTGGCTTGGCGGGCGGCGTGGGCGGGGCCGAAACGGCTGCCGCTTTGGTGATCGGCGCGCTCAGCTTTGCGGTGTTCGGGGTCTTGCTGGGGGCAGGGGGGGTAGAGCGCAGCGCCCCTGCCGCAGGCGATGACCACGGCCACGCGCAGGGACACGGCCATGGGGGCCAGCATTAATGGCCCCCAAACCATCCGATACGCCATCTGATTCGGGCAAACAAACGCGCCGCGCGGCGATTGCGATTGCCAGCACGATGCTGGGCTGGATGCTGCTGCAAGAAATCGGCGCGCAATATGACTGGCCGCTGAAATATGCGCTGCTGGTCGATTTGTTCGCACTGGCGGGGTTTATCTGGGCGCTGATCTTTGTGTTTTCTATCTGGCGCGCCCGCCGCGCCGAATCCCGCACCCGTTAGGGTGCACAGTTGAATTTCGCAGCCGCAAGGCTGCATATCGCAAGACCGCCCATTGGGCAAATTTAAGGGGCTATTCCAATGCTGCAAGATAAAGATCGTATCTTTACAAACCTTTACGGGATGCACGACCGCAGCCTTGCAGGGGCAAAGGCGCGCGGCCATTGGGATGGCACGGCAGAAATCATCGCGCGCGGGCGCGACACGCTGATCGATCAGGTCAAAGCATCGGGCCTGCGCGGGCGCGGCGGTGCGGGCTTTCCCACGGGGATGAAATGGTCTTTCATGCCCAAGCAATCGGACGGGCGTCCCAGCTATCTGGTCATCAATGCCGACGAATCCGAACCTGGCACCTGCAAAGACCGCGAGATCATGCGCCATGATCCGCATACGCTGATTGAAGGTGCGCTGATTGCCAGCTTCGCGATGAATGCAAACACTTGCTATATCTACATTCGCGGCGAATATATCCGCGAGCGCGAGGCCCTGCAGGCCGCGATTGACGAATGCTATGATGCGGGGTTTTTGGGCAAGAACGCTGCCAAATCGGGCTTTGATTTTGACCTCTATCTGCACCACGGCGCGGGGGCCTATATCTGCGGCGAGGAAACCGCCCTGCTCGAAAGCCTAGAGGGCAAAAAGGGCATGCCGCGCATGAAGCCGCCGTTTCCTGCGGGCGCGGGCCTCTATGGCTGCCCGACCACAGTGAATAACGTGGAATCCATCGCCGTTGTGCCGACCATTTTGCGCCGCGGCCCCGAATGGTTTGCAGGCTTTGGCCGCCCCAATAATGCGGGCACGAAATTGTTTGGCATCTCGGGCCATGTCAACAACCCCTGCGTGGTGGAAGAGGTGATGTCGATCCCGCTCAAGGAATTGCTGGACAGGCATTGCGGCGGCGTGCGCGGCGGCTGGAAAAACATCAAGGCGGTGATCCCGGGCGGATCGTCTGTGCCGATGCTGAACGCCGCGCAATGCGAAGATGCGATTATGGATTTTGACTGGCTGCGCGAACAACGCTCTGGCCTTGGCACGGCGGCGGTGATTGTGATGGATCAATCGACCGATGTGATCAAAGCCATCTGGCGACTGTCTAAGTTTTACAAACATGAATCTTGCGGCCAATGCACGCCCTGCCGCGAAGGCACGGGCTGGATGATGCGCGTGATGGATCGTTTGGTGCGCGGCGAGGCCGAGGTGGAAGAAATCGATATGCTGCTGTCGGTTACCAAACAGGTCGAAGGCCATACGATTTGCGCGCTGGGGGATGCGGCGGCTTGGCCGATCCAAGGGCTGGTGCGCCATTTCAGGGGCGAGATTGAAGATCGTATCAAGGCCAAGAAAACGGGCCGCATGGGCGCAATGGCGGCAGAGTGAGGTGAGAGGCAGGGCGGCAATGATAGCACTGGGCCTGATGGCAGGATGCGGCGGCGGGCAGGGCGCTGTGCCAGATGCCCATGCGCCTGCAGGGTTTACCTTTGCCACTTTGGGCGGCGATTTGCTGGTCAGCGGGCAGGCGGCGGCGCTGACCTATTCCGATGGGCTGCCTGCCAAACGCGCCGCCATGGCCTATTGCGCAGCGCAGGGCGGCCAATTGAACCCCGCCGCTTTTGGCCAGTTTTCCAGCGCAGGCTTTGGCGGCGGCGAGCCGCCTGCGTGGCGCTTTGCAGGGGGCTGCGTGGCATGAGCGCGCAAATCCCGCCCTCGTTATCGCTTATCATTGGCCCATTGGGGCAAGATCGGCGCAGCTTAACCAAGGAGCGCGCTATGAAACCCATCGTTTTTGCCACTGTTTTTGCCATATTCTCGCTGGTGGCCGTTTCGGCTGTGGCGGCACGCGCGCAGACTTTGCGCGAGGATGCCCATGTCACCGAAAAGCTGGTGGCCGCCCAAGTGGGCGATATTTTGCGCAAAGCCTGCCCAAAGGCCAGCGCGCGCATGTTTGTCGTCTTTGGCGAGATGATGGCGCTGCAATCTTATGCGGTCTCGCAGGGCTATGACGAGGCCGCGATCAAGGCGTTTTTGGCCGATAAGGATGAGAAAAAGCGCATCCGCCAATTGGCCAATGCCTATCTGGCCGAGGCAGGTTTTGTCAAAGGGGACGAGGCCAGCGCTTGCGCCACGGCCCGCGCCGAAGTGGCGGCCAAAACCTTGACGGGCAGCTTATTGCGGGTGGCCAATTGACCCTAAATTCCTGCCCCAAACCTTGCCAATCCACCTTGCACTTTGCCCCGCAAAGCGCGATAGCAGGCGCGCGGATATACGGGGCGCGATTGAAATTTTCGGGCGGTGATTTAGCCGCCATAGCACATAGGCAGCGGAGTTTAGGCTGATGAGCAACCTCAAGAAAATCAGCATTGATGGCATCGAAGTCGAAGTCGATGGCGCCATGACCATCATCCAAGCTGCCGAAGTGGCGGGCATCGCCATTCCGCGCTTTTGCTACCATGAACGCCTGACCATCGCGGGCAATTGCCGCATGTGTCTGGTCGAGGTGGCGGGCGGGCCGCCCAAGCCTGCGGCCTCTTGCGCGATGCAGGTCAAAGACCTGCGCCCTGGCCCGAATGGCGAGGCCCCTGTGGTGAAAACCAACAGCCCTATGGTGAAAAAGGCGCGCGAAGGGGTGATGGAGTTTCTCCTCATCAACCACCCGCTGGATTGCCCGATTTGCGACCAAGGCGGCGAATGTGATTTGCAAGATCAGGCCATGGCCTTTGGCGTGGATTTCTCGCGCTACCGCGAGCCAAAGCGCGCCAGCGATGATCTGGATCTTGGCCCGCTGGTCGCCACCAAAATGACGCGCTGCATTTCCTGCACCCGCTGTGTGCGCTTTACCACCGAAGTGGCGGGCATCACGCAAATGGGCCAAACGGGGCGCGGCGAGGATAGCGAGATTACCTCTTATCTGAATATGACGTTGGACAGCAATTTGCAGGGCAATATCATTGATCTGTGCCCTGTGGGCGCGCTGACCAGTAAACCTTATGCCTTTACCGCCCGCCCGTGGGAGCTGTCCAAAACCGAAACCATCGATGTGATGGATGCCATGGGCAGCAATATTCGCGTCGATACCAAGGGGCGCGAAGTGATGCGGATTTTGCCGCGCAACCATGATGGCGTGAATGAGGAATGGATTTCGGACAAAACCCGTTTTGTCTGGGATGGTCTGCGCCGCCAGCGGCTGGACACGCCTTATATCCGCGAAAAGGGCAAGCTGCGCAAAGCCACGTGGCCCGAGGCGCTGGCGGCAGCGGCGGCAGCGATGCAGGGCAAGAAACTGGCGGCGCTGGTGGGCGATTTGGCAAATGTCGAAAGCGCCTTCAGCCTGAAGGCGCTGATGGACAAAATCGGCGGCGTCACCGAATGCCGCACAGATGGCGCGCGCCTGCCCGCGGGCAACCGCGCCGCCTATGTCGGCACGGCCAAAATCGAAGATATCGACAGCGCCAAAATGATCCAACTGATCGGCACCAACCCGCGCATTGAGGCACCCGTGCTTAATGCCCGTTTGCGCAAGGCTTGGGCCAATGGCGCGACCATCGGGCTGGTCGGTGAAGCGGTTGATTTGACCTATGATTATGTGCATGTCGGCACAGACCGCGCAGCGCTAGAAGAGCTGTCCAGTAAAGAGATTTCGCAAGCCACGCGCGATGCGCCGTCCTTGGTGATTGTCGGCATTGGCGCGATCAACGAAGCAGATGGCGAGGCGGTTTTGGCCCATGCGCAAAAGCTGGCGGAAAATTCAAACTCGAAACTGATGATTTTGCACACGGCCGCGGGGCGCGTAGGCGCGATGGATGTGGGGGCAGTTGCGCCGAACGGCCTGTCTGATATCGAAGGGGCCGAGGTGATTTTTAATCTTGGCGCGGATGAGATCGAGATCAAGGCAGGCCCCTTTGTGATTTACCAAGGCAGCCATGGTGATCGGGGTGCATCGCGCGCCGATATCATCTTGCCAAGCGCGGCCTATACCGAAGAAAACGCGATTTTCGTCAATCTGGAAGGGCGGCCGCAATTGGCGCTGCGCGCAGGCTTTGCGCCAGGGCAGGCCAAGGAAAACTGGGCCATCTTGCGGGCTTTGTCGGCTGAAATGGGCCAAACCCTGCCATGGGACAGCCTTGCGCAACTGCGCAGCGCTATGATCGCCGCCCATCCGCATTTGGGCGCGATCGACGCAGTGCCTGAAAACACGGGCAAGGCGCTCAAGCCCGCGAAAATGGGCAAGGCTACGTTCAAAAACGCCTTCACCCAATTCTATCAAACCAACCCGATTGCGCGGGCCAGCACAGTGATGGGCGAATTGGCTGCGCTGGAAGCGGCGCGCAATGCGGGGCAATTGGCGGCAGAATGATGGGGGCGCGGGCGCAGATTTTGGGCATGGCGGGGGCGGCAGTGATGCTGGCCGCCTGCACGGCTGCGCCTGCATCGCGCGGCGGCGCTGCGGCTGCCCCCGAATATCTGGGCATTCAAACCACGCTGCTGGATGGCGATTTGGTGCAATTCACTGTGGCGATGCGCGGCGGCAATGGGGCGGGCGATGTGGCCGATTATGCCGCCTGCGCGGCTGCGCAATATGCGCTGATCCGCGGGGCGGGATTTGCGCGCCAAGTGCGCACGAACATTGATTTTCAGGGTGGTATTTGGCGCGGGGATGCGGTTTACACCATCTCGGCGGCGCTGCCCGAGGGTCGCAAAACTTTAGACGCCGAAGTGGCGGTGCAGGGCTGCGGCGCGCGCGGTGTGCCCACGGTATAAGACAAAGGCAGGGACAAGATGGATCAGTTTCTCAGCACCAACCTTGGCATCGCGCTGCTTGTGGCGGGGCAATGTCTTTTGGTCATCGTCTGCCTGCTGATCGCGCTGGCCTTTTTGATGTATGCCGACCGCAAAATCTGGGCCGCCGTGCAAATGCGGCGCGGCCCGAATGTGGTTGGCCCCTTTGGTCTGCTGCAATCTTTTGCCGATTTTCTGAAATATATCGTCAAAGAAATCGTCGTGCCCGCAGGGGCGGATCGCACAGTTTATTTCTTGGCCCCGCTGCTTTCGTTCATTCTGCCTGTCATCGCATGGGTGGTGATCCCATGGAACGAAGGCTGGGTGATTTCAGATATGAATGTCGCCATTCTGTTCGTCTTTGCGGTGTCGTCACTGGAAGTTTACGGCATTATCATGGGCGGTTGGGCGTCAAATTCGAAATACCCGTTCCTTGGGTCTTTGCGATCTGCCGCGCAGATGATTTCCTACGAGGTGTCGCTGGGCCTGATCATCATCGGCATCATCATCTCGACAGGGTCGATGAACTTTTCCGAAATTGTCCGCGCCCAAGATGGGGCAGGGCTGCTGTCTTGGTATATCTTGCCGCATTTCCCGATGTTTTTCCTGTTTCTGATCAGCGCCTTGGCCGAAACCAACCGCCCGCCCTTTGATCTGCCCGAGGCGGAATCGGAACTGGTCGCAGGCTACCAGGTGGAATATTCCTCCACGCCGTTTTTGCTGTTCATGATTGGCGAATTGATGGCCGTGGTGCTGATGTGCGCGCTGATGGCGGTCTTGTTCTTTGGCGGCTGGCTCTCGCCCATCGAAGGGCTGCCAGATGGCACGCATTGGATGGTGATCAAAATGGCGGCGCTGTTCTTTGTCTTTGCCATGGTCAAGGCGATCACGCCGCGCTACCGCTATGACCAATTGATGCGCATTGGCTGGAAAGTGTTCCTGCCCCTGTCGCTCGGCTGGGTCGTGATTGTGGCCTTTTTGGCCAAGTTCGAAGTTTTGGGCACCTTCTGGGCCCGTTGGGCCATTGGGGGCTGACATGACGCATATCGCCAACATTAAAGTGGACTGGGTTCGCGCCACGAAATATTTCCTGCTGTGGGATTTCATAAAGGGCTTCGGCCTTGGGTTGAAATATTTTGTCGCGCCCAAGGCCACGCTGAACTACCCGCATGAAAAGGGGCCGCTTTCCCCCCGTTTTCGCGGCGAACATGCCCTGCGCCGCTATCCCAATGGCGAGGAACGCTGCATTGCCTGCAAGCTGTGCGAGGCGGTCTGCCCTGCCCAAGCCATCACCATCGATGCCGAGCCGCGCGAGGACGGGTCGCGCCGCACCACGCGCTATGACATCGACATGACCAAATGCATCTACTGCGGCTTTTGCCAAGAAGCCTGCCCTGTGGATGCCATTGTCGAAGGGCCAAATTTCGAATTTGCCACCGAGACCCGCGAAGAGCTGTTTTATGACAAGGCAAAACTTTTGTCGAACGGCGCGCGGTGGGAGGCAGAGATTGCCCGCAACCTCGAACTCGACGCGCCCTATCGGTAAACACACAAACACCATGTCAGACCCGTTCACCCAATTTTTCACGCAGATGATGGAGCAGGGCCAGAAAATGGCCGCTGGCCTGAATCCCGCCTCTGCAGGGCTGGGGGCGGGTTTGGATATGGCGGCCTTTGCCAAACTCTTCCCCACTTTGCCAAAAGATGTGGCCGAGGCGTGGTTTGGCAAAACGCATAATCCCGAAGGTCTGGATGCGAAAACCCGCACGCTGGTGGTGTTGACGGGGCTGGTGGTGCAGGGCTCTTCAGGCGAGGCGCTGCTGCGCCCGACCATCGCCCAAGCGCTGGCCGCAGGGGCCACCAAGCGCGAAATCACCGAAGTTATCTTGCAATGCGCCGCCTTTGGCGCGCTGCCCGCAATGCAAAAGGCGCTGGAAATCGCGCAATCTGTCTTTACCGACACCGAGGAGACCTTGCCATGACTGTGGCCGATTATGCCTTTTACGCCTTTGCCAGCATCACCGTTCTGGCGGGGCTGATGGTGACCCTCGCGCGCAACCCTGTACATTCGGTGCTGTGGCTGATTTTGGCCTTTTTGTCGGCATCGGGGCTGTTCGTGCTGCTGGGGGCGGAATTTGTCGCGATGCTGCTGATCATCGTCTATGTCGGCGCGGTGGCGGTGCTGTTTTTGTTTGTGGTGATGATGCTGGATATCGATTTTGCCGAGCTGAAGGGCGAAATGTCGCAATATGCGCCGCTGGGCCTGTTGATTGGCGTGGTGATCGTCATGCAATTGGTGCTGGGCGTGGGCGCGTGGCAAACATCCGTGGGGGCCGAGGCCGCCCGCGCCGCGGTCACCCCCGACATCGCACAGGTGGAAAACACCCGCGCGCTGGGGCTGCTGATGTATGATAAGTATTTGCTTTTGTTCCAGCTTTCGGGGCTGGTGCTGTTGGTTGCGATGATCGGGGCAATCGTGCTGACCCTGCGCCATCGCCGCGATGTGAAACGCCAAAACGTGATGCATCAAATGTGGCGCGACCCTGCCAAGGCAATGGAAGTGAAAGATGTGAAATCGGGGCAGGGGTTGTGAAGCTGCGTGCAAGCACGCAGCCTACGGGGCGCTGATGTAAGGTGCGTGCAAGCGCGCACCACGGAATGAAAAGGCCAAAGGGCCAGAGGGACTGAACATGGTTGGATTGGAACATTACCTGATTGTCGCGGCGGCGCTGTTCGTCATTGGCATCTTTGGCATCTTCCTGAACCGCAAGAACGTCATCGTCATTTTGATGTCGATCGAACTCATGCTGCTGGCGGTGAACATCAACCTTGTCGCCTTCTCCGCGCATTTGGGCGATTTGGTGGGGCAGGTCTTTACCATGTTCATCCTGACTGTGGCCGCGGCTGAGGCTGCGATTGGCCTTGCCCTTTTGGTCGTGTTCTTCCGCAATCGCGGCACGATCGATGTCGAAGATGTAAACGTGATGAAAGGCTAACCCATGGCACAGATGATCCTTTTCGCGCCGCTGGTTGGGGCCATTTTAGCTGGCTTTGGCTGGCGCATCATCGGCGAGCGCAGCGCGCAGGTTCTGGCCACCGCGCTGGTCTTTTTGGCTGCGATCCTGTCTTGGGTGATTTTCATCGGCTTTGATGGGCAAACGCAGCACATCACTGTTTTGCGCTTTATCGACTCTGGTGCTTTGGCCGCCGATTGGGGCATTCGCGTAGATCGGATGACCGCCATCATGCTGGTGGTTGTAAACTCGGTCTCTGCCTTGGTGCATCTGTATTCCTTTGGCTATATGGCCCATGACGAGAATTGGGGCGCGGGCGAGGCCTATCGTGCCCGCTTTTTTGCCTATTTGTCGTTTTTCACCTTTTCCATGCTGGCGCTGGTCACCTCTGACAATCTGATCCAGATGTTTTTTGGTTGGGAAGGGGTGGGCGTTGCCTCTTATCTTTTGATTGGGTTCTATTTCAAAAAAGAAACCGCCAATGCGGCCAGCATCAAGGCATTCGTGGTTAACCGCGTGGGGGATTTCGGCTTTGCCTTGGGGATTTTCGCGCTGTTTTATCTGACGGGCAGCGTCAAGTTTGACGACATTTTTGCAGCGGCTCCGCAGCTTGCCGAAACGCAGTTGCATTTCCTGTGGGCCGAATGGAATGCGGCCAATTTGATTGGTGTTTTGCTGTTTATCGGGGCCATGGGCAAATCTGCGCAGCTTTTCTTGCACACATGGCTGCCCGACGCGATGGAGGGGCCAACGCCCGTATCCGCCCTGATCCACGCGGCCACCATGGTGACGGCGGGGGTCTTCCTTGTCTCGCGCATGTCGCCACTATACGAGGTGGCCCCCTATGCGCGCGATATGATCGTGGTGGTCGGCGCGACCACGGCGTTTTTTGCCGCCACCGTGGGGCTGGTGCAAAACGATATCAAGCGGGTGATCGCCTATTCGACCTGCTCGCAACTGGGCTATATGTTCGTGGCGGCAGGCGTGGGCATGTATCCTGTGGCGATGTTCCATCTGTTCACCCATGCGTTTTTCAAGGCGATGCTGTTTTTGGGCGCGGGGTCGGTCATTCACGCGATGCACCACGAACAAGACATGCGCCTTTACGGCGGGTTGCGCAAAAAGATCCCGTTTACCTTCTGGATGATGATGATCGGCACACTAGCCATTACTGGGGTGGGCATTCCGCTGACGCATTTCGGCTTTGCAGGGTTCCTGTCCAAAGATGCGGTGATTGAATCGGCCTTTGTCGGCAGCAGCTATGCCTTTACCTTGCTGGTGATTGCCGCGCTGATGACCAGTTTCTATTCGTGGCGGCTGATGTTTATGACCTTTTTCGGCGCGCCGCGCGGCGATGCCCATACCCATGATCACGCGCATGAAAGCCCAGTTGTGATGCTGGTGCCGCTTGGCGCGCTGTCGCTGGGGGCGATTTTTGCGGGAATGATCTGGTTTAACAATTTCTTTGGCGACGAGGCGAAGATGCGCGATTGGTTCGCGATGGAGCCTGCCGCCGCCCATCATTCGGACAGCGCGCATAGCGAAGGCGAAGCAAAGGTTGAGGGTGCGGCAAAGGTTGAAGGCGAGGCGCAAGTTGAGGGCGAGGCGCAGGCCGCAGAACAGGCGGATGCGCATGAATCGGGTGCCGCCCCCGCTGGCACAGCTAAATTCGCCTTTAACAGCGAGGTGCTGCATGCCGCCCATGAGGTGCCGAAATGGGTGAAAGTCTCGCCCTTTGTGGCCATGGTTTTGGGCCTGTCGCTGGCATGGCTATTCTACATCAAAAACCCAAGCCTGCCCGCCGCGCTGGCGCGTCAGCAGGCCCCGCTGTATCGGTTCCTTTTGAACAAGTGGTATTTTGATGAACTTTATGACGTGATCTTTGTGCGCCCTGCCATGTGGCTGGGCCGCCAGTTGTGGACAAAGGGCGATGGCGCAGTGATTGATGGCGCGCTCAACGGGGTGGCGATGGGCCTTGTGCCGCGCCTGACCCGATTGGCGGGCCGCGCGCAATCGGGCTATGTCTTTACCTATGCTTTTGCCATGGTTTTGGGGATTGCCGCCCTGATCACATGGATGACGCTGTTTGGGGGGCGTTAAGCGATGAATAACCTTCTGTCACTTATCACCTTTACCCCCGCTGTGGCGGCGCTGATCCTTGCGCTGTTTTTGCGCGGCAATGATGCGGGCGCGCAGCGCAATGCCAAAGTGCTGGCGCTGCTGGCGACCAGCATCAGCTTTGCCGCCTCGCTTTTGCTGCTGGTGGGGTTCGATCCCGCCAATACCGCCATGCAATTTGTCGAAGAGGCCCCTTGGATTATGGGGCTGACCTATAAGATGGGTGTGGATGGCATATCCTTGCCCTTCGTGCTGCTGACCACCTTTTTGATGCCGCTGACGATCCTGTCCACTTGGGCGGTGACCGACCGCGTCAAAGACTATATGATCGCCTTCCTGCTGCTGGAGACGATGATTTTGGGCGTGTTCTGCGCGCTGGATTTGGTGCTGTTCTATCTGTTCTTTGAGGCAGGGCTAATCCCGATGTTCCTGATCATCGGCATTTGGGGCGGGGCCAACCGCATCTATGCAGCGTTTAAGTTTTTCCTCTATACCTTCCTTGGATCGGTTCTGATGCTGGTGGCGATGGTGGGCATGTTCGTGATGGCGAGCACCACCGATATTCCAACGCTGATGGCGTTTGATTTCCCAGCCGAGCCGATGACTGTTTTGGGCATTACCCTTGCAGGCGGGGTGCAAACCCTGCTGTTCTTGGCTTTTTTAGCCAGCTTTGCGGTGAAAATGCCGATGTGGCCTGTGCATACATGGCTGCCCGATGCGCATGTGCAGGCGCCCACGGCGGGTTCGGTTTTGCTGGCGGCGGTTTTGTTGAAAATGGGCGGCTATGGGTTTTTGCGCTTTAGCCTGCCGATGTTCCCCGCAGGCGCGGCCGAAATGACCACGATCATCTTGTGGATGTCGGCGATTGCGATTGTGTATACTTCGCTGGTGGCGCTGGTGCAGACCGATATGAAAAAGCTGATTGCCTATTCCTCGGTCGCCCATATGGGCTATGTCACCATGGGGATTTTTGCCGCCAATCAACAGGGCGTGGATGGCGCGATGTTTCAGATGATCAGCCACGGCTTCATCTCGGGCGCGCTGTTTTTATGCGTGGGGGTGATTTATGACCGCATGCACACGCGCGAGATTGATGCCTATGGCGGGCTGGTCAGCCGTATGCCCGCCTATGCGCTGGTGTTTATGTTCTTTACCATGGCCAATGTCGGCCTGCCGGGCACATCGGGTTTTGTGGGCGAGTTTCTAACCCTGATGGGCATTTTCCAAGTGAACACTTGGGTGGCCGTCGTGGCCACATCGGGGGTGATCCTGTCGGCCGCCTATGCGCTGTGGCTGTATCGGCGCGTCACCTTTGGCGCGCTGGTCAAGGAATCGCTGAAATCCATCACCGATATGTCGCGGCGCGAGCGGGCGATTTTCGCGCCCCTTATCATTATGACCCTGCTTTTGGGGGTATATCCCGCCGCTGTGACCGATCTGATTGGCCCATCGGTGGCCGCCTTGGTCACCGATTACGCAGCCTCTGTGCCGCAATTGGCCGAAGCTGCCACGCATTAAAGGACGATTCATATGACTTCTTTTGATCTAGCCACCGTCCTGCCCGAGGTGATCTTGGCCGCCTATGCCATGCTGGCGCTGCTCGTGGGGGTTTATACGGGCAAGGACAGGCTGACAGGCGTTCTGACATGGGCGACAGCGGCGGTGTTTGTGGGGGTTGCGGCCTATATTGGTTTTGCCATGGGCGGCGCGGCAAGCGCGGGCTTTGGCGGGCTGATTGTGGATGATGCCTTTGCCCGATTTGCCAAAGTGGCGATTTTGCTGTCATCGGCTGTGGTGCTGGTGATGGCGCAAGATTATATGGCCCGCGCTGAATTGGATCGGTTTGAATACCCCATTTTGATCGCGCTGGCCGTGGTTGGCATGATGGTGATGGTGTCGGCCGCCGATTTGATGACGCTGTATATGGGCCTAGAACTGCAATCCTTGGCGCTTTACGTGATCACCGCGCTGCGCCGCGACAGTGTGAAATCCACCGAAGCAGGGCTGAAGTATTTCGTGCTGGGTGCGCTGTCGTCGGGCCTGCTGCTTTATGGTGCGTCTTTGGTTTATGGCTATGCGGGCAGCACCAATTTTGCCGCCATTATGGCCGCTGCGGGCACAGAATCTGCCCCCATTGGCCTGCTCATTGGCATGGTCTTTGTGCTGGCAGGCATGGCGTTTAAGGTCTCTGCCGCGCCGTTTCATATGTGGACACCTGACGTTTACGAAGGTGCGCCCACCCCGATCACCGCATTTCTGGCCACTGCGCCCAAGATTGCGGCCATGGCCCTGATTGCCCGCGTGGTGCAAGATGCGTTCGGCGGGGTGATCCGCGATTGGAGCCAAGTTTTGGCCGCGCTGTCGGTCGCCTCGATGTTCCTTGGCGCGATTGCCGCCATTGGCCAGCGCGATATCAAACGCCTGATGGCCTATTCGTCGATTGCGCATATGGGCTTTGCCCTGATGGGCCTTGCGGCGGGCACGGCCTTGGGCGTGCAGGCGATGCTGGTCTATATGGCGATCTATGTAATTATGAACATTGGCACATTTGCCTTTATCTTGTCGCTGCAGCGGGGCGGGCAAGCGGTGACAGATATCGCGGGCCTGAACCAATTTGCCAAATCAGAACCGCTGAAGGCGCTGGCGGTGCTGGTGCTGATGTTCAGCCTTGCTGGCGTGCCGCCCATGCTGGGATTCTGGGGGAAATTTGGCGTGCTGCTGGCAGCCTATGAGGCGGGTATGGCATGGTTGGCGCTGGCGGGGGCTGTGGCCTCGGTCATCGGTTCCTTTTATTACCTGCGCATCATCTATTTCATGTATTTTGGCGCAGATGTGGCCCCTGCCACCAGCCGCATGTCTGCCGTGCAATGGGCCGTGTTCATCGCAGCCTCTATCGCGGTTGTGGCCGGCACGATCAACCTGTTCGGGCTAGAAGGCCCTGCCACTGCCGCCGTCGAGGCGCTGCTTGGCTAATTCCCTGCAAGGTGCGGGCTGGCCCACAGGCTATGCCCGCGCCGTTTTCGACAGCCTGCCGTCAACCAATGCCGCCGCTTTGGCCGCGCAAGGGCCTGCATGGATCATGGCCCATAGCCAAAGCGCAGGGCGGGGCAGGCGCGCGCGCGCATGGGACAGCCCGCGCGGCAACCTTTACGCCAGCCTATGCCTGCACCCGTTGGATCCGCCTGCGCAGATGGCGCTGCGCAGCTTTGCCGCCGCCCTAGCTTTGCGCAGCGCTCTGATTGCGGCGGGGGTTGCGGGCGAGATCATCACCCTTAAATGGCCCAATGATGTGCTGCTGTCGGGGCGCAAAGTGGCGGGGATCTTGCTGGAAAGCAGCCCGCGCGGCGCTTTGCCTTGCCTTGCCATCGGCTTTGGCGTGAACCTTGCCGCGCATCCCGAACTGGGCGCGCTTGAGGCAGGGGCCATCTTGCCCACATCGGTCTTGGCCGAGACGGGGCTGATCCTTGCGCCCGAGGAGTTCCTCACCCATCTTGCCTGCGCCTATGCCGCCCGCGAGGCGCAGTTTGTGGCCCATGGCTTTGCCCCGCTGCGGATGGATTTTCTGGCCCATGCCGCCCGTATGGGCGAGGGTATCACCGCGCGTTTGGGCAATGGCGTGGCCCATTCAGGGCGCTATGAGACGATTGATGAAACAGGTAATCTGATACTGACCACCGCCGCAGGCCGCATGGCCATTTCGGCGGCGGATGTGTTTTTCGGATAGGGGGCGCATGATGCTGCTGGCCATTGATTGCGGGAACACGAATACGGTGTTTTCCATTTGGAACGGGGTGCGGTTTATCGCCACATGGCGCATTGCCACCGATCACAAACGCACAGCGGATGAGTATTTCGTTTGGCTGTCCTCGCTGCTGATGCTGACCAAAACCGAAGCGGCCATTACGGGGGCGATCATCTCCTCCACCGTGCCGCGGGTGGTGTTTAACCTGCGCGTTTTGTGCGACCGCTATTTCAATTGCCGCCCCTTGGTGGTGGGGCGCGCTGATTGCGCCCTGCCTGTGCCGCCGCGCGTGGATGCAGGCACGATCGTGGGGCCTGACCGCTTGGTCAATACTGTGGGCGGGTTTGATCGGCACGGCGGCAATCTGATTGTGGTGGATTTTGGCACGGCCACCACCTTTGACGTGGTCGACACCGATGGCGCCTATGTGGGCGGCGTGATTGCACCCGGTGTGAACCTGTCACTAGAGGCGCTGCACATGGCCGCTGCCGCCCTGCCGCATATCGATGTGGCCAAACCTTTGCGCGCCATCGGCACGAATACCGTTGCCTGTATGCAGTCGGGGGTTTATTGGGGCTATATCGGTTTGATCGAAGGCATCGTGCGCGCCGTACGGCTGGAACGTAGCCAGCCGATGAAAGTGATCGCAACGGGGGGGCTTGCCTCCTTGTTTGCGCAAGGAACCGATCTATTTGACGCTATTGAAGATGATTTGACGATGCACGGACTTGTGCTGATCAACACCTATAACAAGGACACAGCATGAGCGGTGAACGGCTGATATACCTCCCCTTAGGCGGCGCTGGCGAAATTGGCATGAATGCCTATGTCTATGGCTATGGCCCCAAAGGGCGCGAGCGGCTGATCTTGGTCGATCTGGGGGTGGCCTTTCCAGATATGGACACATCGCCCGGCGTGGATTTGATCCTGCCCGATATCGCATGGCTAGAGGCGAATGTTTCGCGCCTTGAGGCGATTTTCATCACCCATGCCCACGAAGACCATATCGGCGCGCTGGCCCATCTGTGGGATCGGCTGCAAAAGCCCATCTATATGCGCAAGTTTACCGCCACGATTGGGCGGATGAAGTTCGAAGAGGCAGGCCATCCCAAAGACGCGATCACCACTGTGGCCGCGCGGCCCGAAGTGGTCAAAGCGGGGCCGTTTGAGGTGCAATTTGTGCCTGTTTCGCACTCTATCCCAGAATCTTCAGCCCTGATCATCGACACGCCTTTGGGCCGCATCGTGCATTCGGGCGATTTCAAACGCGATGCCAACCCCATCGTGGGCGAGGGCTGGGATGATGCCATGCTCTCCGCCATCGCGGCCGAGCGCCCCGTCAAGGCGCTGATGTGCGATTCCACCAATGTGTTTTCCACCCATGAAGGGCGCAGCGAGTCGACGCTGAAAGAACCCTTGTCCGAACTGATCAAATCTGCGGGCGGTATGGTGGTGGCCACGACCTTTGCCAGCAATGTGGCGCGGCTGAAAACCTTGGCCGAAGCTGCCAAAGCCGCAGATCGTTCGATCTGCCTTTTGGGCCGCGCGATGAAGCGCATGGTGTCGGCGGCGGAAATTTCGGGCGTTCTTAAAGATTTTCCGCGTACCATCACCCCTGAAGAGGCGCTAGAGGTTCCGCGCCGCAACCTGATGCTGATTGTGACGGGATCGCAGGGTGAGCGGCGCGCAGCCTCGGCGCAACTGGCGCGCGGCAAATATCTGGGGATCGAGATGAAAGAGGGCGATTTGTTCCTGTTTTCCTCGAAAACCATCCCCGGAAATGAGCGCGGCGTTTTGACCATTATGAATGGGCTTTCCGAAAAAGGCGTGGATGTTCAAGACGATGCGAATGGCAAATATCATGTCTCGGGCCACGCCAACCGCCCCGATCTGGAACATGCCCACCGCATTTTCCTGCCCGATATGCTGCTGCCCATGCATGGCGAACATCGCCACCTGCGCGAACATATGCGCATCGCCCATGCGTCTGGCATAGCCTCGATCGTGGCGACGAATGGCATGATGGTGGATATCTCTGGCGACGAGCCGAAAGTGGTCGAATATATCGACGCAGGCCGCAGCTATTTGGACGGCTCGGTCATCATCGGCGCGATGGATGGCATCGTGCGCGACCGTATCCGCATGGCGCTGAACGGGCGCATCATGGTGACCGTGCTGATGGACGAAGATGACCGCCCGCTGGGCGATGCATGGGTGGAATTGTCAGGCCTGCCGCCGCGCGGCAAAACAGGCCGCGCTTGGGCCGAAGTGCTGGAAGGCGAATTGACAGATTATCTAGAGGCAGCAGGGCGCAAATTGCTGGCAGATGATGACAAACTGTCCGAATCCATGACCAAAATCGCCCGCCAAGTGGCGATGGAGGAAATCGGCAAAAAACCAGAAGTGACTGTGGTTGTCAGCCGTCTGGCGGCGGAATAGCCCTGCGTGCAAAGGGGGGCTAGCCCCCCGCGGGCCAGCGCGCTGGCCCGCCCCCCCCAGGATATTTGCAAAAAGAAGAAGGGCGACGCGCCTTTGCTTTTCCTTTTTCCAAATATCCTGGGGGGGGCGCGCGCAGCGCGGGGGGGGGGCCGCATAGGCCCCCCTTTGCCCTAGCTTGCAAGATCGCTGTGGTTTTCTGAATTGGCCTCGGCCAAAGCCTGCGGCGAGGGCGCTTGATCTTCGCCTTCGGTGGTGCGGGATTCGATTTTGAAGCTGCGGGTCAAGAATTCGGGCATATGATCGCCCATGCCAATGACGGCAGGGCCGCGGTCATAATCGCGGTAGCGGCGCTCGCCACCCCGATCATCGCGGCGCTCGTCCTTGCGTTCGTCTCGGCGCGGCTCGCGACGCTCGTCCTTGCGCGGCGCGGTGCGGGCAGTCTCGGCGGCAAAGGCATCTTCGCGGGCTGCGGCATCGATGCTGGGCGCAGCTTCGGCAGCGGGCAGCGCGGGGCTGGGCGGCAGGGGCAGGGCTGTGCCATCGCGGGCACTGTCCTTGCTGCGGCCACCGCGCGTGCGGCGGGGGCGTTCCGTGCGCGGGGTTTCAGGCTCGCTCGCCACCTGCGCGCGCGGGCTTGGGCGGCTTTCGCCTGCGCCCAATGCGCCTTCGGGCAAATCGCCGCGCGGGATGGGCTGTTTGACCAGCGCTTCGATCTGGGCCAGATATTTGTCATCAAAGGGCACGGCGATGGTAAAGGCCTTGCCCGCGCGCCCTGCGCGCCCTGTGCGGCCAATGCGGTGCACGTAATCTTCGGGGTGGCTGGGCACGTCAAAATTGAACACATGGCTGACAGCGGGAATATCAAGGCCGCGTGCGGCCACATCCGAGGCAATCAGCAAATGGATCGAGCCATCGCGGAACCCGTCCAGCGTTTTGGTGCGCAAGGATTGGTCAAGATCGCCATGGATAGGGGCTGCGTTAAACCCATGTTGTTTCAGGGATTTGGCCAGCACATCCACATCCATCTTGCGATTGCAAAAGATGATGGCATTGGTGCAGGCCTCGCCCTCGGCGCGGATCAGCGCGCGCAGCACGGCGCGCTTTTCGGCAAAGCTTTTGTCTTTGCGCGAGGGGGTGAATTGGATCAGCTTTTGCTCGATCGTGGCAGAGGTGGAGTTTTGCCGCGCCACTTCGATCTTCACCGCCCCAGACAGGAATGTGTTGGTGATGCGTTCAATTTCAGGGGCCATCGTGGCCGAATAAAAGAAGGTTTGCCGCGTGAACGGGGTCAGCGCGAAAATCTTTTCGATATCGGGGATAAAGCCCATGTCCAGCATGCGGTCGGCTTCGTCCACCACCATGATCTGCACGCCCGTCAGCAAGAGTTTGCCGCGCGAATGATGATCCAGCAGGCGGCCAGGGGTGGCGATCAGCACGTCCACGCCGCGATCAATCAACTTATCCTGTTCGCCAAAGGCAACCCCGCCGATCAGCAGTGCCTTGGTCAGTTTGGTGTATTTGGCATAAACGTCAAAGTTTTCGGCCACTTGGGCCGCCAGTTCGCGCGTGGGGGCCAGCACCAGCGAGCGCGGCATGCGCGCCTTGGCACGGCCCTGCCCCAGAAGGGTGATCATCGGCAGGGTGAAACTGGCAGTTTTGCCTGTGCCCGTTTGCGCAATGCCCAGCACATCGCGCCCTGCAAGGGCGTGCGGTATGGCCTGCGCCTGAATGGGGGTGGGGGTTTCATAGCCAGCGTCAGCCACGGCTTGTAATACGCGCGGGTCCAGCGCGAGGTCGGAAAACTTGGTCATAACGTCCTTTGCAATGGGGGTGGCCCCACGGGTAAAGGGCGCTTCTCCCGCGCCCGAGCGGATAGAGGACAGGCGCAATTGGCCCCTTGCCTCGACCTAGGCGATAGCGGAAATAGGGGTAAAGGTCAAGGAAGGGCCAAATCGCCCCCATGGCTGAAGAAAAGGAATTGAGATGTTCGGATTTGAAAGACTGATGCGCAGCCTGCACACTTGGCTGGGCGTGATGATTTTGCCTTGGGTCATTATTGCGGGCGTGACGGGGCTGTATATGAACCATTCGTCGCTGATTTTATCGATCTTTCCCGCCAGTGATGTGTCTGGCCCTATTTTGCGCGCGCCCGCCGCGCCGCAAACCGAAGATACGGCGGCACAGATTGTCCAAGCGCTATATCCAGATACCGCCTTTGACCCTATGGGCGGCACCAAACAAAATGGCCGCAAAGGCTATGTCTTTGCCGCCAAGGATCTAGAGGCGATGGTTGATCAAGACACGGGCTATGTCTATGTGAAATCACGCTATTTTTTATCGCTATACAGCAATACGGGTGATCGCATCGCCACCAAACCCTATTGGAGCAAGATCCTTTCACGCCTGCACCGCGATGGCTGGGTGGGCGGCGCGCTTGGCTCTTGGCCTGCCGATATTGTGGCGGCGGCTTTGGTGATTTTTGGCAGCACAGGGCTGTATCTGTTCACCGCCCCGCGCCTGCGCCGCGCCAAAAATCGGCGGGCAAGGCTGCGGGCGCAGATCGGGGGCTAAACCATCATCTCTTTCGTTGCCGTCAGGCGCAGTTCGGGATGGTCGCGTTCAATGCGGTCGATGTCCCATTTCAGCCGCGTCAGGTAAACCATATCGCCGTCATTATCCACGGCGATATGGCCCTTGTTCACGTTCACGAATTTCTCGACATCGGCCTTGGCCCCTGAAACCCAGCGCGCGCTGGTAAATTGGCTGGGCTCAAAGCGCACAGGCAGAGAATATTCCTGTTCGATGCGCGATGCCAGCACTTCAAATTGCAAGGCCCCCACCACACCCACGATAAAGCCCGACCCGATCATCGGTTTGAACACTTTGGCTGCGCCTTCTTCGGAAAATTGCATCAAGGCCTTTTCCAGATGTTTGGCCTTCATCGGATCGCCCGCGCGCACCACTTGCAAAAGTTCAGGCGCAAAACTGGGGATGCCTGTAAAGCGCAATGCCTCGCCTTCGGTCAGGGCATCGCCGATGCGCAGTTGCCCGTGGTTTGGAATGCCGATGATATCGCCTGCCCAAGCCTCTTCGGCAAGTTCGCGGTCTGCGGCCAAAAACATCACAGGGCTGGCAATGGCCATCTGCTTTTTGCTGCGCACATGCAGCAGTTTCATACCGCGTTCAAAATGACCCGAAGCAAGGCGCACAAAGGCCACGCGGTCGCGGTGCTTGGCATCCATATTGGCCTGCACTTTGAACACAAAGCCCGTCACGGGCGTCTCGGCAGGGGAAATGTCGCGCTCTGCCGCCTTTTGCGCCTGCGGGGCAGGGCCATATTCGGCCATCCCATCCATCAGGTCTTTCACGCCAAAGGAATTGATGGCCGAGCCGAACCAGATCGGCGTCATCGACCCGTTCAAAAAGGACTCGCGGTCAAACTTGGGCAATAGTTCGCGCGCCATTTCCAAATCTTCGCGCAGTTTGGCCAGCAGCGCCGCTGGCACATGATCGGCCAGTTTCGGGTCATCCAGCCCGCTGATCTGAATGGATTGCGCCACGCGATTGCGATCGGCCCGATCCATAATCTCAAGTCGATCGTGCAAGATGTCATAGGCCCCGATGAAATCGCGGCCCACCCCAATGGGCCAACTGGCGGGGGTCACATCGATGGCAAGGTTTTCCTGAATCTCGTCGATGATTTCGAACACATCGCGCGACTCGCGGTCCATTTTGTTGCAAAAGGTCAAGATCGGCAAATCGCGCATACGGCAGACTTCGAACAGCTTTTGCGTCTGCGATTCCACGCCTTTTGCGCCGTCGATCACCATAATAGCTGCGTCCACAGCCGTAAGGGTGCGGTAGGTATCTTCCGAGAAATCACTATGGCCTGGCGTATCGACCAAATTAAACCGAAAGGTTCGAAAATCAAAACTCATCGCCGAGGCGGAAACCGAAATTCCGCGATCTGCTTCGATCTTCATAAAGTCTGATCGCGTGCGCCGCGCCTCGCCTTTGGCGCGCACTTGGCCTGCCATTTGAATCGCGCCGCCAAACAGCAGAAACTTTTCGGTCAAAGTTGTTTTGCCCGCGTCAGGATGCGAAATAATCGCAAAGGTGCGGCGGCGGGCGATTTCAGCAGGCAGACTTGTGTTTTCCATGCCCGCGCAATACCGATTATTTGCCGCGGGGTAAAGCGGGGGCGGTAAAGCGGGGGATAAAATGGATTTGGGAATTGCGGGCAAGCGGGCGCTGGTCTGCGCCGCCAGCAAAGGGCTGGGGCGCGGCTGCGCGCTGGCCTTGGCCGAGGCGGGGGTGGATTTGGTCATCACCGCACGAGGCGCGCAGGCGCTAGAGGCGACGGCCGCGCAGGCGCGCGCCTTTGGCGTCTCGGTCACCCCTGTTTTGGGTGATATCACCACCGAAAGCGGCCGCGCGGCGGCGCTGGCCCATGGCCCCTTTGATATTTTGATCACCAATGCAGGCGGGCCGCCCGCAGGCGCGTGGCACGAATATGCGCGCGAGGATTTCTTGCGCGCGATCGAGGGCAATATGCTGGCCCCGATTGCCCTGATGCAGGCCTGCCTGCCGCATATGATGGGGCAAAAATGGGGCCGCGTGGTCAATATCACCTCGCAATCGGTCAAAGCCCCCATTGCGACGCTGGGCCTGTCGAACGCGGCGCGCACGGGGCTGACGGGCTTTGTGGCGGGCACGGCGCGCGCGGTGGCAGGCCAAGGGGTATGTATCAA
Organism: Rhodobacter sp.; assembly: GCA_027490955.1. Classification (GTDB taxonomy): domain Bacteria; phylum Pseudomonadota; class Alphaproteobacteria; order Rhodobacterales; family Rhodobacteraceae; genus Cypionkella. The sequence goes on along the minus strand of JAIXXB010000041.1, from coordinate 69,685 downwards.
CAACCTTCTGCCTGGCAGCCATGACACCGACCGCATCGCGCAGCTTAACGGGGCCGAGGCGGCGCGGCGCGGCGTGCCTTTGGCGCAGGTTTACGCCGAACGCGCCGCCGAGATTCCCGCAGGGCGCATCGGCACGCCAGAGGAATTCGGCGCGATGGCCGCGTTTTTGTGCAGCCAAAAGGCGGGGTTTATCGTGGGGCAAAACATTCTTTTGGATGGTGGGGCGATCAACGCCACGCTTTAGCCCCGCTTGCCGATTTGCCCGCGCCCTGCTAGTCAGCGCAAGAACCTTAGCGATTTTGTAGGGAAAATGCCGCAAGCCGCACCTGACGTCACTGTGACTGCCCATCCGCGCCTGATGGTGGCAGGGCTGTCGCGCCGCTTTGCGGGGGCAAAGGCAGCGGCGGTGCAAGATGTCTCGCTGAATATCGCGGCGGGGCGGGTGATGTGCCTGCTGGGCCCATCGGGCTGCGGCAAATCCACCACCTTGCGCATGATTGCAGGGGTCGAGACGCCCGATGCGGGCTCTATCGCCATAGATGGGCGCATTGTGGTGGGCAGCGGCATCAACCTGCCGCCCGAGGCGCGCGGTGCGGGCCTGATGTTTCAAGATTTCGCGCTGTTTCCGCATTTGACAGTGGCGGGTAATGTCGGCTTTGGTCTGGCGCGCGGCGACACCAGCAAAGCGGCACGTGTGGGCGAACTTTTGGAAAAGGTTGGCCTGCTGGGGTTTGAACAGAAATATCCGCATGAATTGTCGGGCGGCGAGGCGCAGCGCGTGGCCCTTGCGCGCGCGCTTGCCCCGCGCCCGCGCGTGATGCTGATGGACGAGCCGTTTTCGGGCCTTGATAACCGATTGCGCGACGGCATCCGCGATGCCACGCTGCAAATCCTAAAGGAAGAAGGCGCAGCCGTGCTGCTTGTCACCCATGAGCCTGACGAGGCGATGCGCATGGGCGATGAAATTGCCCTGATGCGGGCAGGGCGCATCGTGCAGCGCGGCGCGCCCTATAATGTTTACAACGCCCCGATCGACCGCGCCGCCGCAGGGTTTTTCAGCGATATCAATGTGATCCGTGGCATCTCGCGCGGCGCGCTGACCGATACGCCCTTTGGCGTTTTTCTGACACCCGGTCATAGCGATGGCGCAAGTGTGGATATTGTGATCCGCCCGCAGCATCTGAAGATTGATTTTGACCGCGCAGGCCGCGGGCCAAACCCCACAGTGCAAGATGGCACGGCCGCGCGCGGCACTGTGCAGCGGGCGCGGTTTTTGGGCCGCGAAAGTTTGGTTGAATTTGCGATGGATTATGACGGATCTCGCCTGACCGCCTCGGTTCCGGGGGTGTTTTTGCCCAGCGCTGGCACGGCGCTGTGGCTGATGATCCGCCGCGACCGCTGCCATGTGTTCCCATCGGTCGATTGATCCAGACCAAAGGGCGATGTGCCCCTTGCGCCACGGGCCGCTTGACGGGCCGCTTGGCCGCGAATGGGGGTGGCCTTAGGGTGCGGGAAGGGGGCGCAGCGCGCGCCCATCAGCGCCAAACAGGCAGGCACCTGTCATATCGATGCGGGCATGCACCCGCGCGCCCAGCGTCACGGCGACATCGCCTGCCAGCTTAAGCGTCAGCGCCGCGCCATCATCCAGATGCAGATGCAAGATGGTTTCATCGCCCAAATGTTCGATCAATTTCGCCGCGCCCGACAAATGGGCTGCCTCTGGCGGGGCCAGTGACAAACGATCAGGCCGCACGCCCAAGGTCACCGCCGCGCCCGTGCCCGTGGGGCCGCCCAAAACGGGGCCAGAGGCCAAAGTCACCCCGCCCGCACCCAAGCTGGCAGGCAGAAGATTCATCGCAGGGCTGCCGATAAACCCCGCCACAAACAGGTTGGCGGGGCGGTGATACACCTCGCGCGGGGTGCCGATTTGTTCCACCCGCCCCGCATTCAACACCACAATCCGATCTGCCAAAGTCATGGCTTCAACTTGGTCATGGGTTACAAAAATCATCGTGGCGGCCAGTTCTTGATGCAGGCGCGCGATTTGGCTGCGCATTTCCACCCGCAATGCCGCGTCAAGGTTGGACAGCGGCTCGTCGAACAAAAACACTTCGGGTTTGCGCACAATCGCGCGCCCAATGGCCACGCGCTGGCGCTGACCGCCCGACATGGCCTTTGGCTTGCGCGGCAAAAGCTCGGTGATTTGCAGCAAGGCGGCGGTTTCCTTGACCCGCTGGTCAACCGCATCGCGCGCCAGACCTGCCCGCCGCAGCCCATAGGCCAAATTGTCATAGGCGGTCATATGCGGATACAGCGCATAGTTTTGAAACACCATCGCCACGCCGCGCTGGGCAGGGGGGGCTTCGGTGACGTCTTTGCCCGCAATGTCGATGCGCCCGTAATCCACATCCTCTAGCCCTGCGATCATCCGCAAAAGGGTGGATTTGCCACAGCCCGAAGGGCCAACAAACACCACAAGCTCGCCCGCATTGACCGCCAGATCAACGCCCTTGATCACCTCTAACGCGCCGTAAAACTTGCGCAGGCCAGACAGTTGAACCGCACCCATTCGCCTTCCTTTCTATTTCAAACCAGTCGAGCTGAGGCCGCGCTGGAACAGTCTTTGTGTGAACAGAAACAAGACGATCATCGGCAGGGCCGTCAGGAAAGCCCCCATCATCGACACCGACCATTCCACCGCCCTTTGCGATTGAAAGGTAAACAGGCCAACCGATAGGGGAAAGGCCTCGCGGTCTTGCAAATAGATCAGCGGCATGAAGAATTCGTTCCATGTGTAAACAGTGGCAAACAGCCCAACAATGATCAGCGGGGTGCGCAGTTGTGGCATCACGATTTGCCACCAAATGCGAAACTCTGATGCCCCATCCAGCCGCGCCGCATCCAAAAGCTCGCGCGGCACGCCCATAAAGAATTGCCGCAGCATAAAGATAAAGAACGCATCGCCAAACAAGAACGGCGTGATCAATGGCCAATAGCTGCCCGTCAGGCCAATTTTCGACCATGCCAGATATACAGGCAGGAAGGTGACGATTGTGGGCATCAGCAGCGCGCAGATCGTCAGGCCAAAGACCAAATTGCGCCCACGCCAGCGCAGACAGCCAAAGGAATAGGCCGCAAGCGAGCATGACAGGCAGACCAGCAGCGCCACAGTGCCTGCATAAAACACCGAATTGAGGAATTGTTGCACAAAGGGAAAGTCATCGCGCGTCAGCAGCGAGGTGACGTTTTCCCAGCGAATAGGATCGGGCAGCCATGTGACAGGGTCGGAGAAAATCTCGGCATTGGTTTTAAAGGCGGAAATGGTCATCCAGTAAAACGGCAGCAAGAAGATCGCCGAAATCGCCAGCATCAGCGCGTGATAGGTCAGCATGGCCAACCGCGCGCGGGGCGTGGCTTTGCGCTGTTTGCTCATGTCTCACCCCCTTCGTAATGCACCCAAGAGCGCGCGGTTTTGAAAATCAGCAGCGTCAAAATCAGCACCACCACAAACAAAACTGTCGCCATGGCCGCAGCAAGGCCCATGTTGAAATAGCGAAAGGCCGCGCGGTAAAGCACGACCATATACATCAGCGTGGATTCGGCAGGGGTGCCCGTGGTGCCGCCAATCACAATGGCCTGCGTAAAGACTTGAAACGAATAGATAATGCCAATCACCAGATTGAACAGCACCATGGGCGTGATCAAGGGCAGGGTGATCCAGACCAATTTGTGCCAGCGCTTTGGGCTGTCAAGATCGGCCGCTTCGGACACGTCTTTGGGGATGTTTTGCAAACCACCCAAAAACACCAGCGTTTCCACCCCCAAGGGCCAAAGGCTGAGCAAAATCAATGTCCAAAGCGCGGCCTTTGGGTCAAGCAGCCAATCGGGCGGATTCAGGCCCATCGCCTCAAGCGCGATGTTCACAGGCCCTGCATTGGGGGTCAACAGCAGCATAAACACCACCGATCCCGCCACGGCAGGCATCAGGAAGGGCAGGTAAAACACCGTGCGGTAAAACCCCAACAGGGCAGTCGCGCGATTCAGCAAGAGCGCCAGCCCAAGGGCGATAATCAGCTTAAGCGGCACGGAAATGGCCGCAAAAATCAGCGTGTTTTGCGCCGATTTCCAAAAGGCAGGATCGCGGAGCAAGGCTTCGTAATTTTGCAGCCCCACCCATTTGGGCGCACCAACGATCTGAAATTTGGTCTGTGCGATGTAAAAGGTCACAATCAGCGGCAGGGCGACAAAAATCGTCATGCCGATGATCCATGGCAGCGCGAAGAAAAGGCCAGCGCGGGCCTCGGCGCGCTGGGCCTTGCGGTTGCGCCGCGGCAGCAGTGGTGCTGCCTGCGGCGCGATGGGTGCGGTGATCGGCATCAGCCCGCCAAGACCCGCTCCAACTCGGCCTGCGTGGCGGCCTGCGCCTCGCTAAGGGCATCTTTCACGGGCGAGGCTTTGGTATAGATTTTCTCGACCGCGCGGGCGATTTGATCGGTGTAGAAGCTTTGCACAGGCGAATTCCACATCGGCGTGACCACGGCAGCCTGTTCGCCAAGGAAGGCGGTGATGTCATCGGCCACCTCTTGGCCGCGCTTTTCCACCAATCCTGCGGGGGCTTTGCGCTGCACTTGGCTGTTTGTCGGCACGTCGGGAATCTGCTGATACCATTCGACCGACCCTTCGATGGCCAGATAGCTGAGATAGTCAAAGGCCGCCTGTGGGTTTTTCGAGCCGACAGGGATGACAAACCAGTTTGGCCATGTGCCCGACACCGATGTGCTGCCCGATGGGCCGATGGGATTGGCCGCAAGGTTCCAGCGTTCGAAACTGGGGACAGGATCGGCAAAGATATCACCCAAGAGCCACGAGCCCGATTGCATCCCCGCTTGGCGCCCTTCGCGGAACGCAGGGCCCATGCCCGTGGTTGAATTGGGATAGCCGTCAAGGAAATTGCCTGACCGATCCACCAAATTGAAATCGCCCTTATATTCCTCGTCCAGCCATTCAAGGAAAAAGGTCATCATTTCAATGTTTTGTTCGCTGTCGATCTGATATTTCAGATTGGCCTCGTCAAACATCATCCCACCATTCAGCGCCGACCAAATCGCCATGGTTTCGGGCACGCGGTTGGGCATGAACCCTGCTGAAATCAGCTTGTCGCCCTCCCATACAGTGAATTCCTTGGACATTTTGCGCATCTCGGCCCAAGTTTTGGGGAAAGAGGCCCGATCCGATGCCATGCCGCGCGCTTCGAACATCTCTTGGTTATACCACATGGAATAGACCCCTGCCGTGATGGGCAGGCCATAGGTGACCCCTTTGAATTGGCACGAGGACAACAGACCCGCAGGCCATGTATCCAGCGGGATTTTCGAGCCTTTCATCATATCGTCCAGCGGCATAAAGGCCCCCTGCGCGCCAAGCGAGACAGGGCTATCCCACAGCATCGAGATATCTGGCGGATTGCCCGCGGTAATCGCCCCAATCAGCGATTGGGTGAATTCTGTATCTTGGCCCAGACCGCAGACGGTGGTGGCAGGCCCAAGGCTGGCCCCTGCGCTAAACCCTTCCAAAAGGCCCGTATGGATTTTGCAAAACAGCTCTGATCCGCCGGGAAGCCACAGCAAAAGCTGGCCTTCTTGCTGTGCGAATGCAGCCGGTGGCAAGGCCATCGCCGTGCCAAATGCGGCGCTGCTGGCCAAGAAACCGCGCCGACTGATGTGACGAGGTACAGCAAAACTGGTGTTTGACATGTTTTCTCTCCCTATGTTCAGTTGCAAAGATGCGGCTCTTTGGCCGCTTGTGGTGTAAATTCTGCGGCCAATGCTGCGCCAATCAGCCCAGCATCTGGCCCCATGACTGCCTGCGTCATCGTCATTGGGTTGGGCACCCCATCCCACAGCCCTGCGCGCACATGCGCGCATAGCGCATCGAAATATGGCCCTGCGGCGCAGCCCAAGCCGCCGCCAATCACCATGGTGCTGGGATCCAAACTATCGGCCAACAGCGCCAGAACGCGCCCCAATTGGGCCGTCGCATGCTCGATCACCGCCAAGGCGCGCCCATCGCCTGCGCGCGCCGCCGCCAGCACGTCTTCGGCCGATTTTGCCCCATAGGCCGCCGCCAGCGCAGGGCCTGATGCCACATCTTCGATCATCTGGCGGTGTTCATGCCCACAGGCGCTGCAGCGGTGGCGTTCCATCGAATTGGCAATCACCAATGCTGCGCCGCGCGACCCTGCATAGGGCACCCCGCCAAGCACCAAAACCCCCGCCACCCCCGTGCCGATGGTGACAAAATAAAAATCCCGCGCCCCACGCCCTGCGCCCAGTCGCGCCTCGGCCAAGGCTGCGGCGCGCACATCGGACGATATCACAGTGGGCAAAACCGATGACAGGCTGCGCGCGGCGTCAAGCCCTGTCCAGCGGATGCGGTGGTCGGAAAAGACGCGCCCCGCGCCATCGACCAATTCGGCCACGCCCACGCCCATGCTTGGCACCGCAATGCCCAAACGCTGCGCCTCGGCCTTTATCTCGCGCGCAAGGGCCACAGTATCGGCCAAAATGGCCGCGCCGCCGCGTTCAAAATCGGTTGGCACTTGGCGTCTGGCATGGATGCGGCCTGTGTGCAGATCGACAATCCCGCCTGCAACCTTTGTGCCGCCCACATCAATCCCGATGGCAAAGCCGCCATCGCCCCGCCCCGCGCCTGCGTGAGAGCTTTGGGCCATAAGGGGGGAGGGCGTGGCGCTCATGCCCCCTCCGCGTGATAATGCGGGGCCACGCCGAACAGATATTCGGCCATCTCGCCGCCCATGTTGAACACGCGGTATCGCGCGTTGGGCGGCATATAAAAGCCATCTTGCGGCTGCAATTCAAACCATACAGGCGCGGTTTCGGCATCTTCCAGCAAGATATTGACCCGCCCTTTGGTCACATACAGGCCCATCGCCCCGCCATGCACCCGCACATCGCTGCGCCCGCCTGCGGCAATGCGGCAGGTTCCCGCCGTCAATTGATCGGTCGAGGCGGAAATACCCGTCAGCACCCGTGGATCGCCCGCATCCATCGACCACAGCCAATCTGCTTGCCGGATCACAGTGATTTTTGCCTGCGCCACGGCGGTTTTGCGCGCGGCAGGCCATTGGCCGATCAGGGCGCTGCGTTCATATTTGAAATCCGCCACATAGGGGCGGGTGGCGGCATATTTGCCCGAAGATCCCGTCGAAGGGGGCGGCGCGAAAAATTCCAGCACCCGACATTCCGCATCGCCCCATGCAAAGGCGTGATGCCATGTATCCTTTTGGAAAAAGGCCGATTCCCCCGTATGAACCAGATGAACTTCGCCCGTTTCAGGATTGGCGATAATCATCGTGCCCATCAGCACTGTCAGCACCTCATCCGCGCCAAAGACAGTGCGAAAACTTTCCGAATGGCGAAACCCTTGCCCCGGAGGCATTCCAAACACCAATTGGTGGATTTTGTCGGTCGAGACATAAATCCAATCATCAATCCGCCCTGCGGCGTCATCGCCCCAAAGATGCCGCGTCACCTTGGCATAGGGAATGGGGGTGGGGCCATCAAACACAGGGCGGGGCGAGGATTTATAGGCCATGGCTCACTCCGGCGCGTGGTCAAGATGGGGGGCGATCCGGTCGCGCGTGCGATCAAACCGCGGCGGGGTAAAGCTGCTGACAATGGGCAAAGCCTGCCCTGTGCGCCCGCTTTCCATAGATTTCACCATGACTTCCAGCACGTGATAGGCATGTTCTGGCGCGTTCACAGGTTTGCGCCCCTCTTGCACAGCACCAATCAAATCGCGCACCCCATCTGTCCAAGGCCAGCGGTTGCGCTGGTCATGATCTTGCCAGAACCCATCTTGGTTGCGCCACAGCCGATAGCCGCGCGGATCCCAATCCTCGGCCTTCATGGTGATCGACCCTTCGGTGCCGTAAATCTCGATCCCCGGCACATCATATTGCTGAATGGTAAAGCCCGTCGTCACCACGGCAAAGCACTGATTGCCAAAATCCATCAGTAATTGAAAATTGTCATCGGTCTGCACGGCCATTTTCTTATTGTTCACAATGCGTTCGGGAATGGCGATGCCCGTCATTGCCATCACCCGCTTGCACGGGCCAAGCAGGCCCGTCAGCGTGGTTACATTATAGACCCCAAGGTCATACATTGGCCCGCCGCCGGGTTCGTAAAAGAACGGGTCCCAATCTGGCCCCGCCCAGCCGTAAAATCCGCGCGCCGTCAGCGGCCTGCCGATATCGCCCTGATGGATATGCCGCCACATGTCCTGATATGTCTGCGACAAGGTCACATGGGGCGCGCAGACCAAATGGCCTTTTGACTGTTTGGATAGGGCGACCAATTCGGCCGCCTCGGCCAAATCCATCGACATCGGCTTTTCCACCAGCACATGTTTGCCCGCATTCAGCGCATCGCGCGTCAATTGCCCGTGGCTTTGCATCGAGGTCAAGATCAGCACCACATCTACGTCAGGGCGCGCCAAAACTTCGGTATAATCGGTGGTAAAGGCAGGAATGCCCCATGCGCGGGCCTGCTCGGCCTTGCCCGCGCGCAGATCACAGGCGATGACAATTTCGCAGGCCATACCCTCGAGTGCCAATCTGCGCACATGGGGGACATATTTTTCCGAGACTGACCCAAGGCCGATCACGCCGACCCGCACTGATTTGCCCATCACAGCCCCCTATTTGCACCCTATGGCCCCAAGCTTGGGCCACGATATGCCCCATCATGCGGCGGCTTTCTTGTTTGGCAAATAGTGCTTTTGGTCATGCCCCGCATAGGGCCCGCACATGCCCCAAAGATGCCCCAAAGAGGCTCCGCTACGCGGGCAAAGTTCAGGCGCCGCGCTGGGCGGCCATGAATTCCAAAAACAATTCGCGTTCGGTGGTGATGTCTAATTTGCGATAGATTGTCAGGCGATAGTTCTTGACTGTGCCGCGCGACAGGCCCATGCGGCGGGCGATTTCGATGACGGGATGGCCTTGCAATGTCAGCAAGACCACTGTGCGTTCGCGCTCGCTCAGCTGGTCTGCAAGGCGGGCGGGCAAATCATCTGTGGTGGGCGCGGCGGCCCCTGCCTGCCTGTCGGGCGAGATTTCGTCGCAATAGCCGCTGGGCGCGGGGCCAAAATCGGGTGGTAATTGGGTGCGGCGCAGCGCCATCTGCCCTTTGAGATGCACTGTGCAAGGCCCGCGCGCGACGACAATCTGCAAGGCTTGGGCGATGTCGGGGTCGGCGGCCTGCTCGGCCCAAGCGGCGGTGGCAAAAATCTGCCGCCCGTGCTGATCGACAAAGCGCAGCGGCCGTTCTGGCCCGATGGGAGAGTTTTCACTGTCCATCCCCGTGGTGGCGATGGTGGCAAGATGGCGGCTGTGCAAAGAGGCCAGCAGCGGAAACAAACGCCGAATGCGCGCCACTTCGCTGGCCAGAAAATTGCCCTTGGCCCGATCAAGGATCAGCGTGGGCGAAGCATCGCCAATGGGCGGCAAAAACACGGCGATTTCGTCATGGATATGCATTTGCGTCAGAAATTCGCGCGCATAGGCCGAACGGCCAATCCCCGCCTCGATGGCGCGCAGGCGGTAAACCCCCGTCTCGCCGCCGTTTTTCCACAGCGCATAAAACGGGTCAAAGGCGTAGTAATGGCTGTAATAGGCCATAATCGCCTCGGTCGGCTCGATGCGCGGGATAATCAGGTCTGGCGGGGCTGCGCGGGAATAGCGCACAAGTGCGGCCAAATCATGCGGTGCGGCTGTGCCCAAAAGATCCAAGAGGGAATCATAAAAGCGGCGTGTTCCCAGATGGTCGACTGCCCGCGCCGCGACCTCTATCTCCGATTGCGTGTCGCGCTGTCCCATCTTCCCCCCTATGCCATACTGGCCCCAGCTTGGCCGCAAAAGCAACGTGACTTTGGGCACAATTGCACCCTTTTGGGCACATGCTAGCGTTATTTTGCATAGATATATGCCATGCAATGAAAGGAATGCGCGCCTTGAAAATTGGAAACGCGCCCTGCTCTTGGGGGGTTTTCTACCCCGAAGGCAATTCAATCACCCCTGCGGCCTATTTGGACGCTGTGGCGCGTGCGGGTTATCGGGTGACGGAACTTGGCCCGCTTGGCTTTTTGGGGCAAGATCCCATTGCCCTTGGCGCGGCGCTGCGCCAGCGCGATCTGACCCTTGCAGGGGCTGCGCATGTGCACACGCTGGCCGATCCTGCTAGCGCGCCTGTGCTGATCGAGGCGCTACACCGCTTTGGCCGTTTGCTGCCCGCCCTTGGCGCGCGCGATCTGATTTTGATGGATGAAAGCGAGTATTATCCGCCCCATGCGCAAGGTGTGGTGGATGCGGCAGGATGGCGCGGCGTCATCCGCATGATCCAAATGGCAGGTCAGTTGATGCGCGAGAATTATGGCATCACCTTGCATATCCACCCCCATGTCGGCACCTGTATCGAGCGCGAGGCCCAGATTGACAGGATGCTGGATGAAACCGATGTCAGCCTGTGCTTTGATACGGGTCACCACGGATTTTGGGATCAGGATGTGCTGGGCTATATGGCCAAAGTCTGGGACAGGATCGGCTTTGTGCATTTGAAAAATGTCGATCCTGCGGTGCGCGCGCGGGTGCTGGCAGGGGCGCTGGGGATCAATGCCTCTTTTGATCAGGGGGTGATGTGCGCGCTGCCAGATGGTGCGGTGGATATCAAGGCGGTTCTGGCGCTGTTGACCCGCCGTGGTTACGCGGGCGTGGTGATCGTCGAGCAAGACCCCGCAATCGGGGCCAGCGAAACACCCGAGGCTTTGGCCCGCCGCAATTTGGACTTTCTGCAAGACGCTCTGAGGGATGCCTTGCAATGAGCCGCCGCGTGGTGATCCTTGAGACAGCCGATGCTCTTGGTCTGGCGGTGGCGCAGGATATTGCCGCGCGTCTGAGGGCGCGCGCAGGCCCGTTTTTGCTGGGCTGCCCCGGTGGGCGCAGCCCGCGCCCTGTCTATGCTGCGCTGTCGCGCCTTGCCCGCGCGCAAAGGCTGGATTTGTCGCAGCTGATTATCGTGATGATGGATGACTATCTGACCCCCGCGATGGATCATGTCCCTGAAAACGCGCATTATTCCTGCCGCCGCTTTGCCCGCGAGGAAATTTTGGCCGTCTTGAACGCCGAGCTTGCCCCCCCTCACTGCATTGATCAGGGCCATATCTGGCTGCCCGATCCTGCCAACCCCGCCGCCTATGATGCGCGCATCGCCGCAGCAGGGGGGATTGATTTGTTTTTGCTGGCCAGTGGGGCAGGGGATGGCCATGTCGCCTTTAACCCGCAAGGCGCGGATATGGCCAGCCGCACCCGCATCGTGCCGCTGGCAGACCAGACGCGCCGCGACAATCTGGTGACATTTCCCGATTTTACCAGCCTAGATCAGGTGCCCAGCCATGGCGTGACTGTGGGCATTGCCACCATCGCGCAAGCGCGGGCTTCGGCCATGCTGCTGTGGGGGGCGGACAAGCGCCGCGCTTTTACCCGTTTGGCGCAGGCCACGGGCTATGATCCGCACTGGCCTGCCAGCGTCTGGGCCTGCTGCGCCGATGCCACCCTTTACGCCGATCGCAGCGCCGCAGCAGGAGATACGCCATGAAAAAGTTTCGCATTTGCCTGTTCGGAGCAGGCGAGATGGCCAGCACCCATGCCATGAACCTTGCAACTGATGCGCGCATGGAACTGGCCTTTATCGTCGATCCTTCGGCCGAGCGCGCGGGCGCGCTGGCGGCGGCCACGGGGGCGCGGGTGGTGGATATGGACAGCGCCTTTGAGGATGCCTCCATTGCCGCCTATATCATCGCCACCCCGCCGCGCACCCATGCCGATTACCTGCAACGCGCGGCGCAAACGCAGGCGCATATCTTTTGCGAAAAGCCCATCGATCACGACATCGGCCGCGCCCGCGCCTGCCTTGCCGCGCTGCAAGGGCGCGAAAGCTTTGTGCAAATGGGGTTCAACCGCCGCTTTGATCCGCATTTCATCGCGCTGAAACAGGCCATCGCCGCGGGCAAAATTGGCACGCCCGAACAGGTGCTGATCATCTCGCGCGATGCCGAAGCGCCGCCTGTGGAAGGGTTTATCCATTCCTCTGGCCTGATCAAGGAAACAGCGGTGCATGATTATGACCTGATCCGCTGGCTTTTAGACGATGAGGTGGCCGAGGTTTATGTGATGGCTGATGCGCTGATCAATCCCGATTATCTGACTGTGGGCCAAGTGGACACCACCACCACCACAATCCGCATGGCGCGCGGAACCCATGTGACTGTGCTGAACTCGCTGCGCGCGGCCTTTGGCTATGACCAGCGGCTAGAGGTGTTGGGCACTTTGGGGCAGGCGGCCGTGGGCAATCTGGCGCAATCGCAACTTGTGCTGTCAACTCATCAGGGTGTGACGGGCGAAAAACCCTATTTCAGCTATTTCCAGCGCTATGCCGAAGCCTACCGCGCCGAGATCATGGATTTTGCCGAGGCGGTGGCCACGGGGCGGCCTGTGACACCTGATGCCACCGATGGGCTGCGCGCATCCGAGATTGCCGAGGCGGCGATGCTGTCGGTGCAAAGCAAATGTCCTATTCGCCTTTGACTTGCCCAAAAGCCCTAAGGCGCCTGTTGCAGCGCGCGAAAATCGGCCAATTCGCGACCTGCTTGGCGCGCGAATACCTCGCGCAGGGGGGTGACCCATTGAATGCGGTCTAGGCGCAAAACCCGAAAGGCTTGCGCGGTTTCGCAATAGGCGGTCAATGTCCAAATGCTGGATTTCAAATCTAAAAACAGCGGGCGCATATCGCTGTGCGACAGGATATTGGTCGGCTCGATATGGCTGATGCTGACAAGGGCGCGCGCGCGGATGGCGCGGCGCAGGGCAGGCACAAAGGCAGGGGTGCGCGCGGCGCGGGGCGGTTTGGCGGCAAATAAATCGGCCTTATCGGCGCTGGCAGGGGTGATGGCGGCGATTTTGGCGGCCAAACTGCGCGCGCCCTTGGCAAGGGTTGCATCTGCCCCTGCGGCAATGGCGCGCAGCCCCTCGCGCAGGGCCTCCATCTCTGACGGGGTCAACATCATTTGCGGCAGCGCAAGCGGCATGCGCAGGATATAACCCACGCCGCGCTCGCCCTCTATCGCCAGCCCCGTTTGGCGCAGCGCATCCATATCGCGCCAAATCGTGCGCGCGGTGACGGCGTGTTTTTGCGCCAAATCCGCCGCGCGGTGCAACCGCCCATCGCGCAGGGTTTGGATCAGATCAAACAGGCGGTCGGTTCGGTTCTGCGCCTTTTGCATGGCGATCTCCTGTCAAGCTACTGACATATATATGTCAGTTAAACGGCAATCAAGCGTGGGTTTATCTTGCGCAACCCCGCCCATCGGGCGCAAGTTACACGCTATCGCTGCACGGGGCAGCTAAGGAGACAAACGATGCAAATGGGTCCATTGCAAATTCTGCTGATTGCCATTGTCGTGCTGGTGCTGTTCGGGCGCGGCAAAATCGCCAATTTGATGGGCGAAGTGGGCAAGGGTATTACCGCCTTCAAAAAGGGTGTTTCTGACGGCACGGCCGAACTTGAAAAAGAAGCGGCTGAAGCGGCCAAAGACGTGACGCCCGCCGAAAAAGACCTCGCCGCAAAAGACAAAGCATAACAGCCGCTAATAGCCAAAGGATAGGCCATGTTTGGGGATATCGGCTGGGCCGAATTGATGATTATTGGCGTGGTGGCGCTGATCGTCATCGGGCCAAAGGACTTGCCAGAAATGTTTCGCCAGTTGGGGCGCATTACGGGGAAAATTCGGGCGATGGCGCGCGATTTTTCCCGCGCGATGGAGCAAGCGGCCAAGGAATCGGGCGTATCTGACGTGGCAAAAGATATGCGCGCGGCCACATCCCCTGCGGCGATGGGGCTGGATAAGGTGCGCGCGGCCGCCGACAAGTTTGAAAAATGGGATCCGCTGAAACCAAACAAACCAGCAACCAAACCGCTGACACCGCCGCCAATGCCGCCAGTTGCAACCCCCGCGCCTGCCGCAGCGGCCGAAACGGCCCCCGCGCCAGATACGGCTGCACCAGCGCCCGCATCCGCAGCGCCCGCATCCGCACCGCCCGCATCCGCACCGCCCACCCCTGCCACAGCGGCACAGGCACAGGCGCCTTCCCCCACCAAAACCCCCACCAAAACCCCCACCAAAACCCCGCGCAAAAAGGCTGACCCGACATGAGCCAATCCGACACCGTCGATGACACTGTCGAAGACAGCGCCGCCCCCCTGATCGAACATCTCAAAGAGTTGCGCTATCGCATCTTGGTCTCGATCGCCACGTTTGCAGGCACGTTTTTGCTGGGCTATCTTATTTGGGACAAGATTTTCAACATCTTGTCGATCCCGATGTGCACCGCGCTAGAGGCGCGCGGCCAAGAGTGCCAATTCATTCTGGTCAAATTGCAAGAAGGATTCTTTGTGGCGATCAAAATCGCCATGTGGGGCGGTTTTGCCATGGCCTTTCCGATCATTGCGTTTCAGCTTTGGCGCTTTGTCGCGCCGGGCCTGTATCGCAATGAAAAGGCGGCGTTTTTGCCATTTCTATTGGCATCGCCGATCATGTTTATTGTCGGCGCGACCTTTGCCTATTTCATCATTCTGCCCTTTGCCTTTTCGTTTTTCTTGGGCTTTGAAGATGTGTTCAAGGCCGCGATGGAAGGGTCTAGTTTGGCGACAGCCCCTGCGGGCGTGGTCTATCAGGGCAGCGTCGAGGCCTATCTGTCGTTGACCATGACCTTTGTGATGGCGTTCGGGCTGTGTTTTCAATTGCCCGTGTTACTGACGCTGCTGGGCAAGGCAGGGATATTGACGGCGGCAGGGCTGAAAGCCACGCGCAAATACGCCATTGTCGCCATATTGTTCGTGGCCGCCGTGGTCACCCCGCCCGATGTGATGAGCCAGTTGATCCTATTTGCCGCCGTCTATCCGCTGTATGAGATTTCCATTTTCCTGATCACGCGGTTTGAACGCCAGCGCGAGGCGGAAGAGCGCGCCAATGGCACTTGGGTGGATGAGGACGTCACCGCCGATGACTGAGGCCCTGCTGGAACGCATCGCGCAGGCGCTAGAGCGTCTTGCGCCCCCGCCAGCCCCCGCGCCTGATTTTGCTGCCCCTGCCTTTTTGTGGCACGGGCAAGGCGCGCGCGGGGCAGATTATCTGGAACCTGTGGCACATGTTGCGGGCATTGATCTGCCGCTTTTGGTGGGGATCAACCGCGCGCGCGATACGCTGCTGGACAATACCCGCGCCTTTGCCCGCGGCCTGCCTGCCAATAACGCCCTGCTATGGGGGGCGCGGGGCATGGGAAAATCCTCGCTGGTCAAGGCGATACACAGCGCGCTGCGCGCCGAAGGGTTTGATCTGAAACTGGTCGAACTTGCCCGTGACGATCTGCCCTCTATCCCGCGCCTTCTGGCCCAATTGCGCGCAGCGCCCTATCGTTTTGTGCTGTTTTGCGATGATCTTTCCTTTGATGTGGGCGATCAGCATTACAAATCGCTCAAGGCGGTGCTGGATGGCGGCATTGCGGGGCGGCCTGAAAATGTGGTGCTTTATGCCACATCGAACCGCCGCCATCTGATGCCGCGCGATATGATTGAAAACGAGGCGCAGGCCGCCATTCACAGCGCCGAGGCGGTAGAGGAAAAAGTATCGCTGTCAGATCGTTTTGGTCTGTGGCTGGGTTTTCACCCCTGCGATCAGGATGAGTATTTGGCGATGATTGCGGGTTATCTGCGCGCCTATGGCATGGATTTGCCGCAAGACGAGTGGCGCGGCGCGGCGCTGGAATGGCAGGTGACGCGCGGGGCGCGGTCGGGCCGCGTGGCATGGCAGTTTTTCTGCGCCCTTGCCGCCCAAAAGGGCCAGACCCTTGCGCAATAAAGGCCAACCGCCTATGTTTGCCCCCTGCAATACAGGGTTTTGATCCGCGGATGTTTTTTGAAATTGGCTTGATTCTGGCGCTGATCGTGCTGAACGGCGTTTTGGCCATGTCGGAATTGGCGATTGTTTCGGCGCGCACGGGGCGGCTGAAACCTATGGCAGCACGTTCGCGCGGGGCGGCGATGGCGCTGACTTTGGCGCAGCGTCCGGGGCGGTTTTTATCGACTGTGCAAATTGGCATCACGATGGTGGGGGTGCTTTCGGGCGCGCTCTCGGGGGCCACGCTGGGCCTGCGTCTGCAAGGCTGGCTGATCTCGCACGGGGTGGGCGGCGATTGGGCCGCAACCATGGGCGTGGGCGGCGTTGTGCTGGCCATCACCTATGTCAGCCTGATTATTGGCGAATTGGTGCCCAAGCAATTGGCCCTGCGCAACCCCGAAGCCGTGGCAATTCGCATGGCCCCTGCCATGATGGCGCTGTCCTTTGTCACCACGCCTTTGGTGGTGATGCTGGATATTTCGGGGCGCGCTGTGCTGTGGATCTTGGGCGTGCGCGGCGGGACGGAAAACCGCGTCACCGAAGAAGAGGTGCATGTTCTGCTGACCGAGGCCAGCGAAGGCGGCGTGATCGAGGAAGAAGAACATGCGATGATGGCGGGGGTGATGCGCCTTGGCGATCGCACCGCGCGGGTGTTGATGACGCCGCGCCAAGATGTCGAAATGCTTGAGGCGGGCGCAAAAGGGGCCGAGGCGGTTGCCGCCGTGCGCCGCATTGCCCGCCCACGCATGCCCGTAATGGATGCCAGCGGTGATGTGGTGGGCATTGTGCGCCTGTCAGATGCGTTCAATATCGTCTCGCGCCGCGAAACCCTTGATATCAATGCGCTTGTGCGCGAAGTGCCCGTGGTATCCGACCTTGCCGATGCGCTGGATGTGCTGGAAATTCTGCACAAATCTGCCGATCATATGGCGCTGGTCTATGATGAATATGGCCATTTCGAAGGCATTATCACCACCGCCGATGTGCTAGAGGCGATCACGGGCGCAGAGGCTGCGCAAAGCGCGGGCGAGCCTGCCATTGTCACCCGCGCCGATGGCAGCCTTTTGGTGGCAGGATGGATGCCCGCCGACGAGTTATGCGATCGTCTGGCCATCCCGCGCGAGGCGGCGGGTGAATATGATACCGCCGCAGGGCTGGTGTTGCACCAATTTGGCCGTCTGCCCGAGTTGGGCGAGGCGATCACCCTGCAAGGCTATATCTTTGAGGTGATCGATTTGGACGGGCGGCGCATTGATAAGCTGCTGATCCGCAGCGAAATCCAGCCATAGGCAGCGCGATCAGCCCAGCCCAAACTGCCCCGCCCTAACTGCCCAGCGCGCCTGCCCAACCGCGCCAGTCCAACCGCGCTGGCCCCGCCAACCCCTGCACAGATGGCGCTATTGCAAATAGCCCATCGGGTCGACCGATTCCACGCCTTTGCGCACTTCGAAATGCAAAAAGGACGGATCACCTGCGCCGACCTTGGCAATGGTCTGCCCGCGCTTGACCGCATCGCCCTTGGCCACGCTCAGACCATCGACCCCGCCATAAACTGTCAACATCCCACCAGAATGGCGGATCAACACAATGGGCGTGCCTGCCGTGCTTTTGGTAATGGCGGCAATCGTGCCATCACCTGCCGCTTTTACAGGCGTGCCTGCTGCGGCGGCAATGTCGATGCCGTCATTTTTGCCCTTGGCATAGCCGCGAATGATTTTTCCCGATACGGGCATGGCAAACATGGCCGCCGATGCCGCGCTGACATTGCCCGACAGGTCTGCAGCGGGCGCGTCGGCCTTGGCCTTGGCCTCGGCTGCGGGGATGGTCGGCTCGTCTGGCAGCGGCGCGCTGGCCGAAGGCGGCACAGGCGTCAGCGAGCCTGCGCCCGGCTCGGCCGTATCTTGCGCGGGGGCTGCAGCGCCTGCCACGGGAATAATCAAATATTGCCCTTCGCGCACCGACAGATCGGGGCCAAGCCCGTTCCACTGTGCCAAGGATTTGGTCGAAACATTATACTGGCGCGCAATGCCAAAGGCCGTCTCGCCGCGTTGCACCTTGTGGCGGGCAGGCTCTGGCGCCAAGGGGGCAGGGGCCAGCGGCGCGCCTTGTGTTCCCGCAGGGGCCAAAGTGCTGGTTTGCACGCGGTCCAGCGCCGAGCTGGCAATGGCCGAAACATCCAGCCCGCCGCCCGCCATCGGGGCCGTGGCCACCGGCGTGGGCAGCACCAAAACCTCGCCCATACGGGGGCGGTCTGTGACCTTCAGCGCGTTAAACCGCGCCAATTCTTCGCCGTTCAACCCCAGCCGCGCGGCGATATCGCCCACCGATTCCCCGCCCGAAGCCTGCACGGCCTGATAGCCTGAATAGGTGATCAGACCATTGGCATCCCCGCGCGGCGGCGCGCTTGTGGCCCCCAGCGCCGCCTCGCGCGTGTTGATCCCGCCACTGCGCAAATCCCAATCCAGCCCATTGCCGCAGGCGGTCAGCAGCAGAACTGCCATCAGCCCAAGCGCGCGCTTATGATGAAATCTTTGTGCGATCTGCGTCTGGTCGGTCATATCGGCCTCTTATCGTCGTGATTGTTCTGTATATAGCAACACTCTATTCTGATCCAAGCCCCTCGACCAGCGGAACAAAGCGCACTTGGCGCAACTCTTCATACTCAAAGCCTTGCGCGCGGCGCGTTACCTTGATCAGGCCCTGCACGGCATCGGATTGGCCCACAGGCACGATCATGATCCCGCCTTCCTTCAATTGGGCCAGCAGCGGGGTTGGCGGGTCTTCGGCGGCGGCAGTCACGATGATGCGGTCAAAGGGCGCGGCACTTGGCAGGCCATAGCAGCCATCGGCTGTCATCGCAGTGATATTGCCAAGGCCCAGATGATCGAACAGGCCCTGCGCCTCGGCGACAAGGCGGCGGTGGCGATCCACTGTATAGACCCTGCGCGCCAAATGCGACAGCACTGCCGCCTGATAGCCCGACCCTGTCCCCACCTCTAACACCACATCGCGGGGGGTAATCTCGGCAGCTTGGGTCATCAGCCCCACCACCGAGGGTTGGCTGATCGTCTGCCCGCAGGCAATGGGCAAGGGCACATCTTCATAGGCGCGGGCGGTGAACAAGCCGCGCACGAACAAGGCGCGATCTACCCGTTCCATCGCCGAAAGCACGCGCGGATCATTCACCCCGCGCGAGCGGAGCGCCAAAAAGAACTGCATTTTGGCCGTGGTCACATCATCGGGCGGCTCTGGCCCCTCTGGCCCATCTGGCCTGCTGGGCTGCGCGCCCGCCGTCCGCCCATCCTTGGCCCATACCTGCGCCATATCCAGTTGCTGCGGAATGGGGGGAATGCGCGCCATCGGTCAGCCCAGCGCCGCGGCCAGCGCGTCTAAACTGGCATGGGCGGTCAAATCTGCCCGCAGGGGTGTGATTGAAATATAGCCCTCGAGATTGGCTGCAACATCGGTGCCTGGCAGGGTAGGGGTCTGCTGCCCGCCGCCTTTGATCCACAGAAATTTCCGCCCCGAAGGCGAGATTTGCGCCTGCACCCCAAAGGCCACATCGCGCCGAAACCCCATGGCGCAGACCTTGCTGCCGCGCACATAGCTCGCTGCCACGGGCGGAAAGTTGACGTTATAGAACAATCGGTAATCGGCATCATCCCAGATCGCATGATCCAGCATTTTGCGGACCACCGCTGCGCCATGCAGGCTGGCAGCATCAAAAGGATCGGCCAGCTTGTCTGATTTGGGGCCCATATATTGCGACAGGGCAATGGCGGGAATGCCATGCAGCGCGGCCTCCATCGCGCCGCCCACTGTGCCTGAATACAGCACATTTTCGCCCGAATTATTGCCCCTATTGACGCCCGACAGCACCAGATCGGGCTTTTTGCCGCCCATCACCTCATAAACACCAACCAAAACGCAATCGGCTGGGCTGCCCTCGACCGCATAGCGCCGCGGCCCCAGTTTCGAGATCATCATCGGATGGGTATAGCTGATGCAATGGCCGACCCCCGATTGTTCAAATGCAGGGGCGACGGTGACAACCTCGCCCTTTGGGCCAGCAATCTCGGTTGCGATGCGGCTCAGCACCTCTAGCCCTTCGGCCATGATACCATCGTCATTTGTGATCAAAATCCGCATGAAACCGCCTTTTGCTATGCTGCCCTCTTCTATGCCAGACATCTGTTCGGAGCAAGCGAGCAGTGGTGGTTTTGCCCATGATCTATGCTATATGCTGAGGTAAGTTTACAGGAGACCGCGTGTTATGAAAAACCAAGCGCAAACTGCGGCCATGTCGCGCCGTCTGGCCTTGCTGGGTATGGGGGCTTTTCTGGCGGCCTGTGCGGGCGGCGTTGGCGGCGGGGCGGCGCGCGCGCCCGCTGGGTTTCGCTGGCATGCGGCCGCCAACCCTGCCTTTGACGCATGGGTGCAGGGGTTTGCCGCCCGTGCCAACGCGCGCGGCATATCGCCCGATGTGGTGGCCCGCGCCATGGGCACGGCGCGCTTTATCCCCGAAGTGGTGGAAAAAGACCGCAATCAGACCGAGGTGAAGCGATCTTTGGAAGATTACCTTGCCATTGCCGCCTCGGACGCGCGCATTGCCCAAGGGCGCGCGGCCCTGACGCGCATGGGCGGCACTTTGCGCGCGATTGAGGCGCGCTATGGCGTGCCTGCACATGTGGTGGCCGCCGTTTGGGGGCTGGAAAGCTTTTATGGCACGCGCATGGGCGATGTGCCTGTGTTTTCGGCCCTGTCCACGCTGGCCTTTGACGGGCGGCGCGGGGCCTTTTTTGAAAGCCAACTGATTGCGGCGCTGCGCATTGTTGCAGCGGGGGATGTGGCGGCGGGCAATATGCTGGGCTCTTGGGCGGGGGCGATGGGCCATACCCAGTTTATGCCGACCAGCTATCTGGCCTATGCCGTTGATTTTACAGGCGATGGGCGGCGCGATATTTGGGGCAGCGATCCCAGCGATGCTTTGGCCTCGACCGCCGCCTATCTGGCCAAATCGGGTTGGCAGCGCGGCCAACCTTGGGGCCAAGAGGTGCAGGCGCCTGCCGCCTTATCTGGTGCGCGCAAATCTGCCGCCGAATGGGCCGCCCTTGGCGTGACGGGGGCCGATGGCGGCCCGCTGCGCGGATCGGGCGCGGCCACGCTGTTGCATACGGGTGGGCCTGCCTTTTTGCTCTATGGCAATTACCATGTGATTTTGCGCTATAACAACGCGCAATCCTATGCGATTGGCGTAGGACATTTGTCCGACCGCCTTGCAGGGGCAGGGCCGCTGCGCGCGGGCTTTGGCCCTGACAGCGCAGGCATGACCATCGAGCAGCGCCGCGCGCTGCAGCAACGTCTGGCGGCTTTGGGCTATGATATCGGCACGCCCGATGGGGTGATTGGCGCAAAAACCAATGCCGCGATTTCGGCCTATCAGGCTGCTGCGGGCCTGCCCGTTACGGGCCAGCCCAGCCTAGACCTTTTGGCGCGCCTGCGGTAAAGCGCGGTTATGACGCAGCCCGCCCCCTTTGACGCGCGCCTTTCTGTCGCCCCGATGATGGATTGGACAGATCGGCATTGCCGCATGTTTCACCGCCAATTTTCACGGCGGGCGTGGCTGTATACCGAAATGGTGACAGCGGCGGCCGTGATCCACGGGCCGCGCGAACGGCTTTTGGCCTTTGACGGGGCCGAGCATCCTGTGGTGCTGCAACTGGGCGGCTCTGACCCTGCCGAACTGGCCCATGCCGTGCGCCTTGCCGCCCCCTATGGCTATAACGAGGTGAACCTGAATGTCGGCTGCCCATCAGATCGGGTGCAATCGGGCTGCTTTGGGGCCGTGCTGATGTTGCAGCCTGACTTGGTCGCCGCCTGCGTGGCCGCCATGCAAGAGGCCAGCGCCGTGCCCGTGACTGTGAAATGCCGTATCGGGGTGGATGACCAAAACCCTGCCGATGCCCTGCCCGCGTTTTTGCGCGCCATGGCCAGCGTTGGCGTGGGCCATGTGATTATTCATGCGCGCAAGGCATGGCTGCAGGGCCTATCGCCCAAAGAAAACCGCGAAATCCCGCCCTTGGACTATGATTTGGTTTTGGCCATGCGGCACGCGTTCCCATCGCTGCGCCTGTCGATCAATGGCGGCATCACTTCGCTTGCGCAGGTAAAAGCCTTTTTGGATCAGGGGCTTGATGGGGTGATGGTGGGCCGCGCAGCCTATCACGACACGGCTTGCGTCTTGCAAGGGGCCGATGCGCTGTGGGGCGATGGCTTTGCCCCCGATAGCTTTGCCGCCATTGATGCGATGCGCCCCTATATCGCGGCGCATTTGGCGCAGGGTGGCCGTTTGCACCAGATCACGCGGCATATGCTGGGGGCATTTGCAGGGGCTGCGGGCGCGCGCGGGTGGCGGCGTGTTCTGTCGACCCAAGCGATGCGCGCGGGCGCAGGGCTAGAGGTTTTGGATGCCGCCTTGGCCGAAGTCAGCCGCGCGCAAGCGGCAGCTTAGGCGCTATCGCGCGCCCCGTTTTGCCACCCATGACAGCGCCAGCGTCACGGCTGCGGCAGCGGCTATCAGCCCTGCCAAAGGCGCAGGCTGATCGGACAATATCCCGCCCGCCAGCGCCGTCATCCCCCCGCCCAGCAGCATTTGGAAGGTGCCCCCGATCGAACTTGCCAGACCTGCATGTTCGCCCTGATCTTCCAGCGCCATGACCATCGAGGTTGGAATAATCAGCCCCAACCCCGCATTGCCCAGTGCCAGCAGCCCAATAAAGGCGGCCAAGGGCGCAGCGCCCAGAATCGTCAGGCCAAACAGTGCCGCCGTGGCCAGCGCAAACAGCGCCGCCGCCCCGCGCATCACCGAAATTGCGCCAAAGCGCGCGCCAAGGCGGCCTGCAAGCTGGCCCGCGCCGATGAAGGCCACCGCATTGGCGGCAAAGGCCAGCGCGAATTGCGTCTCGCTTAGGCCATAAAACCCTGTGTAAACAAAGGGGGCTGCGGCCAGAAACAGGAAAAAGCTGGTCATGCCCGCCGCGCCCAGACCTGTCAGCACCACAAAGGCGCGGTCGCGCAGCACAAGCTGTGCCCCCGCCCACATGCCCGCAGGTGTGGCGCGGATGCGCGCAGCAGGGGGGTGCGTTTCCTCTTGTGCGAAATGCAGCAGGACCAGCGCCAGCAGCGTGGCGATCAGCAGCGCGGCAAATACCGCGCGCCAGCCAAACAACGCCGACAGGCCCGCGCCCGTCAGCGGGGCCAGCATAGGCGATACCGAAAACACCAGCATCATCAGCGCCATCAGCCGTGTCGCATCAGCCCCGCGCGAGATGTCGCGCACAATCGCGCGCGGAATCACCATCAGCGCGGCAGCCCCCAGCCCCTGCACCATGCGCGCGGCAATCAGCATGGGCGCGGTGGGGGCGAATATCGCCAAAACCGATCCCAGCGCAAAGATGGCCAGTGCCGCATAGAGGGGCGGTTTGCGGCCCATTTGGTCGGCCATCGGCCCCCAGATCAGTTGCGCCGCGCCAAAGGCGGCCAGATAAAAGGTGATCGTGCCCTGCACCATCTGCGGCGAGCTGGCCAAATCGGCGGCAATTTGCGGCATGGCGGGCAGGAACATATCCATCGCAAAAGGCCCGATCAGCGACATCAGCCCCAGAACCAGCGCAGGGCGCAAAAGCGCGCGGGCAGGGCCCAAATCTTTGCGGTCTGTCATGGCAGCATCCCCGTGCAAAACCGCGCTTTTGCAACCAATTGGCGGCCCCGTCAACCAGATATGGCCAAGCCGGCCCGCGCCTGTTAGCCTGCCGCAAAAGGAGCCTTCCATGCCTGAAATTGCAGATCTGATCCAAATGTTGGCGCTGTTGTTGGTGGTGGGCGCATGCGCGGGGGTTGTTGCGGGGCTTTTGGGGGTGGGCGGCGGCATCGTGCTGGTGCCTGCTTTCTTTTATGCGCTGGGGCATTTGGGCTATACGGGCGGGCAGTTGATGCAGGTCTGCGTGGCCACATCGCTGGCCACGATTGTCTTTACCTCGGTCAGATCGGTGCAGGCGCATCATGCCAAAGGGGCGGTTGATGTGGCGATGCTGCGCTCTTTCGCGCCGATGGTGGTGCTGGGCGCGCTGGTGGGCACGGCGATTGCCACGCAGGTGTCTTCGCGCGCGCTGCAGGGGGTTTTTGGCATTTTGGCGGGGCTGGCGGGGCTGTATATGGCCTTTGGGCGAGAAAATTGGCGGCTGGGCGATGATCTGCCCGCCCAGCCTGCGCGCGCGGGAATCGCAGGGGCGCTTGGGCTGGCCTCGGCGATGATGGGCATTGGCGGGGGCACCTTTGGCGTGCCTTTGATGACGCTCTATGGCTATCCGATTCACCGCGCGGTGGCCACGGCATCGGGCCTTGGGGTGATTATTGCCGTGCCTGCCATGCTGGGCTTTTTGGCCCTGCCTGTGGCGGATGCGCCGCCCTTCACCCTTGGCGCCGTTAATCTGCCCGCCTTTGCGGCGGTGATTGTGACCACCTATATCACCACGCCTTGGGGCGCGGCGCTGGCGCATCGGATGAATCCTGCGCCTCTCAAACGCGCCTTTGCGGTGTTTTTGGTGCTGGTCGCGCTGAACATGCTGCGCAAAGCCTTAGGCCTTTAGCGCAGCTTGCGCTGCGCGCTGCGATCCCCTGCGCGCTATTCTGCGGCAAGGGGCCAGTTTTGCCCATCGGCAGGGGCGGGCAGTTTGAAATGCCCCACCAATTGGCTAAGCCGCAGGGATTCGGCGCGCAGGGCCTCGCCCGCGGCCACGGTTTCATCAAGGCCTGCGACATTGCTTTGCACATCGCGGTCCAGCGCCGCCACGGCAATATTGATTTCCGCAATCCCATGCGACTGGCCATGGGTGTTTTGTGCAATCTCGCCCACGCGCAACACCACATTGCCGACAATATCGCGGATCGAGGCCAAAGAGGCCGCCGATTGCACAACCAAATCCACCCCATCGCCCACATGTTTTTGGCTGGCGCGCACCAATTTGTTGATCTCGCCCGCCGAATCGGACACGCGCTGCGCCAAATTGCGCACTTCGGATGCGACCACGGCAAAACCCAGCCCCGCATTGCCCGCGCGCGAGGCCTCTACCCCCGCATTCAGCGCCAAAAGATTGGTTTGAAAGGCGACATCCTCGATCAAATCCACAATCGTGGCGATGGCCTTTGACGAATCGCGGATGCGTTCGATGGCGGCGCGCGCCTCGCCTGCAAGGCGGTAAGCATCATCGGTGCGGCTTTGTGCGCCGCCCACAAATTCTTCGGCCTTTTGCGCGCTGGCGGCGGTGTCATTCACTGTGTTGGACAATTGCTGCAGCGCGGCCGCAGTTTGTTCGAGCGAGGCCGCAGAGGTTTGCCCGCGCTGCGAGGCGATATGGCTGGCCCCCACAATATGTTCCGAGGTTTGGTTCAACCTTTGGCTGGTGGCGGTCATATTGGTGACGATCTGCGACAAGGTGTTGGTCAGCGCATCCGCCGCCGCCGAAATGCGCAAAAAGATGCCCTGATGATCTGAAGACATGCGATGGGACAAATCCCCCTGCGATAGGGCTTCGATCATGGCCAAGACATCGCCAATGCCCTTTTGCGCCGCAGAGCCAATGGCATTGACGCCATGGATCAGGCCGCTGGGGTCTTGCATCCCGTCGTCCAGATGGATGCGCCGCGAGAAATCGCCCGCCGCGCAGGCGGCGATCACCTCGGATATTTCGGCCTCTATCTCTTTGCGCTTTGACATTTCGCTGCGAAAGGCGGCAAAGGCCAGCGCAATGGCGGCTGTTTCGGTGATGCGGCTTGGGCGCAAAGGCAAGCTGAAATCATTTTCGCGCATGCGATCCAGCGCTGTGCCAATGGTCATTAAGGGCCGCGCAATCAGCATCGACAGCCAAAAAGACAGGGCGGCAAATGTTAAGATTCCCCCTGCGGCAAGGGCCATCGCCAAGCTGCTGACCCATGCCTCTTCGGCCTTTAGATTGGTTTGCAATTGCGTTTCGGCGGCGGCAAAATTGTCGAAAAATGCAATCAGCGCTGGATCGATTTTTTCAAATTCCGATGACAGGCGCGCGCGCAAATCAGCCGCTGCCAAGCGTTCGGTGACATAATCTGCAAAAGCAGCCTCATATTGGCTTAACTTTGCAATAACTTGGTCTTTCTGGGCGGCATTGGTATAAAAGAGTGTGGGAATGGCGCGCATTTGCGCGATGACGGCCTGCATTTTTTCCAAATTCGCCGCATTTTCCGTCAGCATGAATTCGGTTTCAATTTGCCGCATGGTCATCAGTTTCAGCCGCATATCTGGCGCCAAGGTCACCTGATCCAGCGCTTTTTCCAGAGCCGTGCCTGCGCTGCGCAGCGCGCCTTGCAGCCCTGTATCGGGGGCAAGGCCCAAGCGGCGTTTGCCCTGTGCATAAAGATCAAAGGTTGACTTGTACGATTGAACAAGATCGGCCAGCCTGTTCATCAGTTGAACATTATCTTCATGGTCGGGCGCTGCGGCCAATAAGGGATAAGATTGCCCAATCAATTTCGTGACATAGCCCATGAAATCATTGTGCCGCTGAAATGTCGCCTCGTCGGCGCGCAGCAAAAAGCCTTTTTCGGCCGCCTGCGCCTGCACCAAGGTCACATCGATTTCGGTCATAATAACGTGCAAATCTGCCAAATTGGCCCGCGCGGCATCATTGGCATCGCGCGCCCATTGCGTCATAAACTTTGTGCCGATTAAGGCGCCCATGGTCAAAGCCGCGCAGGCCACAATTAAAATGAGGGCCGTCTTGATCGAAACTGTTTTGGGCATAAGGCGATCCTTTATGGCTGCGCCTTATCCCCTAACCCCAGAACCTTAATTCAAGGTAAAACCCTGCAGGGCGGGCGTTAATTTGGGCAGCGGGCTGCAGGGCCTGTGCGGCAGATGCCCCTTACTCGGCTCCGCCCAAACGGGCCGCGCGTCCACCGCGCCGCTGCCCAAGAAGCGGTCTGCGGGCGGGCAATTCTGCCATGATTTTGCTGCGGGCATCGGGTGTCATCCGCGACCAAATGGCAATTTCATCGCCCGTGCGCAGGCAACCCACGCAAATCCGCGCTTGCGGATGAATCACGCAAATCTTCACGCAGGGGCTGTCTATTTCGCTGCGCTGCCAGATGTCTTCGCCCATTCACCCCTCGCGCGATAAATGCTGAAGCCGATCCAGCACGCCTTGTAAGATAAAGGAGGCCGCCACATTGTCCACCCTTTGCGCGCGCTGTTTGCGCGACAGATCGGCCTCTAGCATGGCGCGGGTCGCGGCCACGGTGGACAGGCGCTCATCCCAAAATCCAATCGGCAGGGGGGTCAGCCGTTCTAAATTGCGGGCAAAGGCGCGGGTCGATTGCACGCGCGGCCCTTCTGACCCATCCATATTCAACGGCAAGCCAAGGATGATGCCCCCCGCGTGGCGCGCGCTAAGCAGGGCCAGCAGCTTGGCGGCATCGGCGGTGAATTTCTCGCGCTTGAGGGTTTCGATCGGGGTTGCGACCATTTGGCGCAGATCGGACAGGGCCACGCCAATGGTTTTCTCGCCCAAATCCAGCCCCGCGATGGCGCGCTGTGCGGGAATCACCGCCGCAAAGGCATGGATGTCGTCGCAGATCAAGGGGCCAGCCCCGCTTGGGCGGCGGCAGCCTCGACCAGCGTCAGCGCGGCAGGGTCATCGGCCATGGCCGCGCGGGCCGCACGCAGCGCGACTTCGGCGCGCGGCATCTCGCCCAAAACCCCCAAAGATGTGATCAGCCGCGCCCATTCTGCGCCCGTACCACCTGCCTCTAGCAGGCGCGCCTCTAATCCTGTGACCATCATCGAGATCATGCTGCGCTGCTCTTCGCTGGTCATTTCCGCCGCGGCGGCCATGGCGGCGGCATCGGGGCCGATTTGCGCCAGATCGGCAGGGGGGGTGTAGTTGATCCCTGCCGCTGCGGCCACTTCGGGCAAAAGCGTGGCCAGCGGCGCGCTCCACGGCGCGCCTTGCGTGCCCTTGAGCGACAGCGGCTCCCACAACTCAAAGGCGCGGTCGGGGCGGCCCGTTTGGGCAAACATCAGCCCTGCAAAATAGCGGGCCAGTTCGTTTTCAGGCTCTAATTTCAGGGTTTGCATCAGCGCCGCCTCGGCTTGGGCGGTGACAATGCCGCCCGCCGCCGCAATCATCGCCTGCGCCGCCCCAAGGTAATCATCGGCGCTGGCCGCTTGGCCTTTGGCGGCCAGCAATGCCTCGTAGGCGCGGCGAGAGGCGACAAAATTGCCAAGCTGCGCCTCATTGCGCGCCAAGAGGGTAAGGCCCTCGATATCCCTTGGCCGCTGGGCCACGGCGCTGCGCAATTGCTCAATCAGGGCCATGAATTCGGGGTCAGCTTCGCTGGCGGGTGCGGGCGGAGCGGCGGCCTCGGCCTCGGCCTCGGCTTGGCTGGGGCGCGCCCCATAGGCGGCCTGCGCAAGGGCAAGGCGTTTGGACAGGGGCAAATCTGGGTAATCTGGCGCGCCAAGGGTGAAATACAGCCCGATCGCGCCCGCCAGCGCGGCGATTATGGCCCCAAAACCCAGCCTTTGGCCCAAACCTGCCGCTTGCGGCGCGCCTGTTTCGGCGGCTTTGGCGGCGTCCAACATGCGCCGCTGCACTTCGATGCGCAACCGCTCTGCCTCGCCCGCCTCTAGCGTGCCCTTGGCCAGATCGCGCTCGACCTCGGCCAGTTGGCTTTTATACAGTTCCAGCGCCATCGGCCCTGCTTCGGCCACAGCGCCGCCCCGCGCCAGCGCGCGCAGCAAATGGGCCGCCACGGCAAAGCCCATTGCCCCCGCCACACCCCAAAACCAAATCCCTGCCATCGCGCCCCCTATGCTGCCTTTCAGATAAGCCCAAACGCGGCTGGCGAAAAGGGGCGAGGCGTGAGCTTGCGCGAATTGTCGCAAGCCGCCGCTGATGTCGCATTTATCGCCAATCTGCCGCATGTGTCTTGAACCTTTGCGCGCATCTGTAGGATAAGGGCGCGAAGTTTCGCCAGCCTTTCGCCAGCCTAGGGGGCCTTGATGTCGCGCTATTCGGTTTTTGCCATCGCCAAACAGGCCCTGCAGCATCACATGGGATGGGAAAGGGCGTGGCGCTCGCCCGAACCGAAACCCAGCTATGATGCCATTATCATTGGCGCAGGTGGCCATGGGCTGGCCTCGGCCTACTACCTTGGCAAGAATTTTGGCATCACCAATGTCGCCATCATCGAAAAAGGCTGGCTTGGGGGCGGCAACACGGGGCGCAACACCACGATCATTCGGTCGAATTATCTGCAAGACCCGTCTGCCGCGATCTATGAAAAGGCGCGCAGCCTGTATGAGACGATGAGCCAAGACTTGAACTACAACGTCATGTTTTCCCCGCGCGGGGTGATGATGCTGGCGCAAACCCATCACGAGGTGCGCGGCTATCTGCGCACGGCCCATGCCAATGCCCTGCAAGGGGTAGAGACGCAGTTCATCACCCCCCAGCGCGTGAAAGAGCTTTGCCCGATCCTGAACATCGATGGGCCGCGCTATCCTGTTTTGGGCGCGCTGTGGCAGCCGCGCGGCGGCACTGGGCGGCATGATGCGGTGGCTTGGGGCTATGCCCGCGCCTGCAGCGATATGGGCATGGACATCATCCAGCAAACCGAAGTGACAGGGGTGCGCAGCGCGGGCGGCGCGGTCACGGGGGTAGAGACAACGCGCGGCTTTATCGGCTGCAAAAAACTGGGCATCGTGGTGGCGGGCCATTCGGGCCAAGTCGCCGATATGGCGGGCTTCCGCCTGCCCGTCGAGGCGGTGGCGCTGCAAGCCCTTGTTTCTGAACCGATTAAGCCTTGCATGGATGTGGTGGTCATGGCCAACACTGTGCATGGCTATATGAGCCAGTCTGACAAGGGCGAGATGGTCATCGGCGGCGGCACGGATGGGTTTAACAACTTTACCCAGCGCGGATCGTTCCACCATATCGAAGAAACCCTGCGCGCGCTGATTGAAACCTTCCCTATGCTAAGCCGCCTGAAAATGCTGCGCCAATGGGGCGGGATTGTGGATATGACGGGCGATCGCAGCCCGATCATTTCCAAAACGCCGCTGACCAATTGCTTTATCAACTGCGGCTGGGGCACGGGCGGGTTTAAGGCAATCCCAGGTTCTGGCTGGGCCATGGCCGAACTGATGGCCAAGGGCGAGCCTGGCCCCTTGGCAGAGGCGTTCAATATGTGGCGCTTTAAAGAAGGCCAGTTTATCGACGAGAGCGTTGCGGCAGGGGTGGCGCATTGACCCGATGCTTTCATATTGGCCCCACTATCGCGGGGGGCGGCAGCTTTGGCGCCCCAAAGACGCAGGGGGGCTGGCCCACCTGTTTTGGGCGGGGGCAGGGCCGATGAAAACCTTCTCTCAAATCGAAGCCATTTTGCGCAGCCATGAAAAACGCTTTCGCAAGGCGCGGCTCTTTGTGCTGGGGGCTGCGGCGATTTGGCTGTCTGTGTCCATTGCCGCCTTGCTTTTGGGATCGGCTGGCTTTTTCAGCCGCGCGGGCGGGCTTGGCACGGGGCTGATCTTGGTCGCCTTTGCCACGGCGGCGGCCATTCGGCAGACCTACCAGCTTGACCTGCTTAAGGCGCTGATCCTTGTGCTGCGCGCCGAACATATCGGCACACCGCCCCTGTCTTTGCCCGAGCGCGACCATCATCTGGAATTGGTCGAGCGTTTGATCGCCCGATCTGACCGCCGATCAGCCCTTGTGCGCGCCTTTGATGTGGGCATCACGCTGACGGCCACGCTGCAATGGGCCTTTGGCGACCTTGCGGCCAATTATCTTTTCTTTTGTGGGAGCGACTCATGCTGACCCTAACCTGCCCCTATTGCGGCATCCGCGCCGAGGAAACCGAATTGTCCCCCGGATACGAGGCGCATCTGAAACGCTTTGGCCCCGACTCCTCGGACGAAGAATTCGAGGCCTATATGTTTGCGCGCAAAAACCCCAAAGGCGTGCATTTTGAGCGTTGGCGGCACACATATGGCTGCGGCAAATGGTTTTTGGCCGCCCGCTGCACCGCCACGCTAGAGGTGTTTGGAACCTACCCCGCGCAGGTATCCCAGCCCCCCGCTGACCTGATCGCCGCCATCAAAAAGAAACGTCCAGAATGGAAGGGTTACGCATGAGCGCCCGTTTGCCCCCCCAGATTTTCGGCGGTGGCCGCCTGATCGACCGCAACGCGCCCCAGCGTTTCAGCTTTAATGGCCGCCAGATGCTGGGCTATGCGGGCGATACCCTTGCATCCGCCTTGCTGGCCAATGACCAAATGTTGCTGGGCCGCAGTTTCAAATATCACCGCCCGCGCGGCGTGGTGGGATCTGGTGCCGAGGAACCCAATGCCCTGCTGACCCTTGGCACAGGCGCGCGCCTAGAGCCGAACCAGCGCGCCACGCAGACCGAATTGTTCGACGGGCTGACCTCGCGCAGCCAAAACCACTGGCCCAGCCTAGAGTTTGATATTGGCGTTTTGAACAATTACGCCGCGCGGTTTTTGCCTGCGGGGTTTTATTACAAAACCTTCATCCACCCGCGCGCGGCGTGGAAACACCTGTTCGAGCCGATCATCCGCCAATCGGCAGGGCTTGGGCCTGCGCCCAGCGCCAAGGATGCGGATGACTACGAACAGGCCTATGCATTTTGCGATGTTCTGGTCGTGGGCGGCGGAATTGCAGGCTTGCAAGCCGCGCTCAGCGCGGCCACGGCAGGGGCCAAAGTTATCCTTTTGGAACAATCACCCTATTGGGGTGGGCGCGCGCCTGTCGATGGCGATGTGATCGATGGCCAAGCGGCAAGCGATTGGATTGACGATACGGTTACAGCCCTGCTGGCCATGCCCAATGTCACCTTGCGCCGCCGCGCCACGGCTGTGGGCCTGTATGACCACGGCTATATTCTGGCCGCCGAAAGGCTGACCGACCATGCGCCCAAAGCCGCCCTGCCGCGCCAGCGTCTTTGGCGCATTCGCGCAGGGCGCACCATCACCGCCACAGGCGCTATAGAGCGCGGATTATCCTTTGCGGGCAACGATATACCGGGCGTGATGCTGGCATCTGCCTTGCGCGATTACGTGGTCAATTACGGGGTATCGGCGGGCGATCGCAGCGTGATTGTGACCAATAATGATGACGCTTATCTGACGGCCATTGCCCTGCATCAGGCGGGCCTTTCTGTGCCTGCCATTATTGATGCGCGGGTTGAAGTCACGGGGGAATTGCCCCAGCGCGCGGCAGCCTTGGGGCTGCGTATTCTAACAGGGCGCGGCGTGGCCAAGGTCAAGGGCGCGCGCCGCGTCACAGGGGTAGAGGTCTGCCTTGCCGCTGGCGAAGGCGCTGTGCTGGAAACCATCGGCTGTGATTGCGTGGCCATGTCGGGGGGTCATTCGCCCGTGGTGCATCTGTATTCGCATTGCGGCGGCAAAGTGGTTTGGGACGAGAGCATGGTCATGTTCCGCCCAGACAGCGCCCGTCCGCCCACAGGGGCCGATGGCGCGCCGATGGTCATCGCGGCGGGGGCGGCCAATGGCCATCTTGATGCCGCCGCCGCCCTGACTGATGCCGCCCGCGCAGGGGCCACAGCCGCCCGCGATATGGGCCACAAGGGCAAGCCTGCCAAAGCCGCCACAGCGCAGGCGCGCAGCGATGGCGCGATCTTGCCGATTTGGATCATGCCGCAGGCGGCCAGCATCACGGCGCGGGCCAAAATGTGGCTGGATTACCAGAACGATGTGAAAGTGTCCGACGTGCAACTTTCGGCGCGCGAGGGCTATGAATCGGTCGAACATACCAAACGCTACACCACGCTGGGCATGGCCACAGACCAAGGAAAGCTAAGCAATATCAATGGTCTTGCTGTTTTGGCGCAGGCTTTGCACAAAGATATCCCCTCTGTGGGCACCACCACCTTCCGCCCGCCCTATACGCCCGTCACCCTTGGCACGCTTGCGGGCGAGGCGCGGGGCGATATCTTTCAGCCGCTGCGCCGCACCCCGATGCATCACCTGCACGAGGCGCAGGCCGCCTATTTCGAACCTGTCGGCCTGTGGCGGCGGCCTTATTGTTTCCCGCGTTTGGGCGAAAACCACGCCCAAGCTGTGATCCGCGAGGTGAAGAACACCCGCACCAATGTTGGCCTGCTTGACGCCTCGACTCTTGGTAAGATTGTGGTCAAAGGGCCTGATGCGGGCAAGTTTTTGGACATGCTTTACACAGGGGTCATGTCAAACCTGCCCGTGGGCCGCTGCCGCTATGGGCTGATGTGCAACGAGCAAGGCTTTTTATCCGATGACGGCGTTGTTGCACGCCTGTCCGAAGATACCTTCTTGTGCCATACCACTTCGGGCGGGGCAGATCGCATCCATGCGTGGATGGAAGATTGGCTGCAATGCGAATGGTGGGATTGGCAGGTCTATACGGCGAACCTGACCGAACAATACGCCCAAATTGCCGTGGTTGGCCCCAAGGCGCGCGATGTGCTGCAAGCCTTGGGCGGGATGGATGTCTCGCGCGAGGCGCTGCCCTTTATGGGCTGGTCAGAAGGCACGCTGGGCGGCTATCCCGTGCGCATCTATCGCATCAGCTTTTCTGGCGAATTGTCCTATGAAATCAGCGTGCCTGCGGGCCATGGCGCGGGATTGTGGCAGGCGCTGGCGCAGGCGGGCGCGGATTTTGGTATGATGCCCTATGGCACCGAGGCGCTGCATGTGCTGCGCGCCGAAAAGGGCTTTATCATGATTGGCGATGAAACCGATGGCACAGTTATTCCCCAAGATTTGAACCTTGGCTGGGCCATTTCCAAGAAAAAGCCAGATTATCTGGGCAAACGCGGGCAAATGCGCACCTATCTGGCCAGCGAGACGCGCTGGAAACTGGCTGGCTTTGAAACCCTTGATGGCAGCGTGATCCCCGATGGTGCCTATATCATCGCTGATGGCGTGAATGCGAATGGCCAGCGCAATACCCAAGGGCGCGTGACCTCGACCTATTACAGCCCCACTTTAGAACGCGGGATTGCCATGGGCCTGATCCGCGGCGGTCTGGGCCGTTTGGGCGATGAGGTTGCCTTCAATACAGTCACGGGCGGCACTGTAAAGGCGCGGGTCGTTGACCCCGTGTTTTATGATAAAGAGGGGGCGAAACAAGATGTCTGATCGCGCAGCCGCATCTGCCCTGAACGGGGCTGTCTTTGCGGGCTATGCCCGTATCCGCGATATTGGCCCGCTGGGCATGATCACGTTGCGCGCGGCGCAGGATTTGGCGGGGCTGGCGGCGGCGATCAAGGCCGCCACGGGCTGCGCCATCCCGCCCCAGCGCGGCATTGAAACAGCCGCCGACGGCAAACGCTGCGCATGGATGTCGCCCGATGAATATTTGCTGCTGATGCCGCAGGCTGATGTGCCTGCTGCGCTGCAGGCGATTGCGCAGGCGCTGGCAGGCCAGCACCATCTGGCGCTGGATGTGTCACACGCGCGCGCGGTTTTTGCCGTAGAGGGTATGGCGCAATCGGTGTTGGCCAAACTTACCCCCACAGATTTCGCCGCCCTTGCCCCGAACGAGCTGCGCCGCACCCGCCTTGCGCAAGTGCCCGCAGCCTTTTGGCTGGAAGGGGGCAATGCCACGGTGATCTGTTTCCGCTCGGTCGCGCAATATGTGTTCGATCTGCTGTCGCATGCCGCAAGGCCGGGCACAGAGATTTAGGCTTGCTATGCTGGGGCGACATTCGTAACCTGAGGTTGAAAAATGCCGCAGGGAGCGTATAAAATGGCGTCAAATCGATATCTGGTGGCCGTGCTTTGCGCAGTGGGGTTTGGCATTGCCGCCCCTGCCTTTGCGCAAAACTATTACTGCACGTTAAAGGAAACGGGCAGGCGCACGGGGTGGATTTCGCAGGATATGTATGTGCATATCGCCGCCGATGCGCGCGAAATTGTCGTCGAAGACGCCGTGATGCAGCATTTCGGCACGCAAAGCGTCAATGCCAAAGTGGGCGATACCACAGCCTCTGGCATTTTGTTTCGCTGGTCGGTTGACACCCGCGCAGGCAATCAAAGGGCGCGCATCGAATACCGCGCCACCCTGTCCCAAGACAGTATGAAAATCCGCGTGCAGGCCAAGCCCACGGGCTATTCCAACGAATTTGAGGCGCGCGGCACCTGCAAAAAGGTTTAGGCCAGCGCGAAGCTGGGCATAGATGAAATTTCGCCCTTGGCCCCTTGACCAATTGGCTGCGCGCGCTTCTATGTACAGCAGCCATAACCTAGGAGCTTGATATGTCCTTTACCCTTCCCGATCTGCCCTATTCGCATGATGCGCTGGCCCCTTTGGGCATGTCGCGCGAGACGCTGGAATTTCACCACGACATCCACCACAAGGCCTATGTTGATAACGGCAACAAACTGATTGCTGGCACCGAATGGGAAGGCAAATCGCTGGAGGATATCGTGCGCGGCACCTATGCGGCGGGTGCGGTGGCCCAATCGGGCATTTTCAACAATGCCAGCCAGCACTGGAACCACAACCTGTTTTGGGAAGTGATGGGGCCAGGAGAGGGCAAAAAGATGCCAGGTGCCTTGGAAAAGGCGCTGGTAGAGGCGTTTGGATCGATCCAAAAGTTCAAGGATGATTTTGCCGCCGCAGGGGCGGGCCAGTTCGGCTCGGGCTGGGCGTGGCTGGTCAAAGATGCGGGCGGCGCGCTGAAAATCACCAAAACCGAAAACGGCGTGAACCCCTTGTGCTTTGGCCAAACCGCTTTGCTGGGCTGTGATGTGTGGGAACATTCCTATTATATTGATTTCCGCAACAAGCGCCCTGCCTATCTGACCAATTTCTTGGATAAATTGGTCAATTGGGAAGCGGTTGCTGCCAAGATGTAAGCAGAGCAGTCTGCACCGAAAGGCCCGCCGCGCGCGGGCCTTTTTATTGCGCAAAGCCCGCAAAGCCGCGAAAGGTAAAGGCGTGGTAGAATTGTGCCACATCGCCGAAACCTGCCGCGCGCATCACATCCATATCCTCCTCAGGGGTCAAGATGGGCAAAGCCTTGCCCAGTGCCTGCGCGCCATTGGCCAGCGTCGGCCCCACAGCGCCATTGTTTGCGGCAAAATCGGCAAAGCGGGGCAACCAAACCCCTGCCTCGCCCGCAGGGATAGAGTGATGCGCCACCACCAGCGCCGCCCCCGCCCTGAGCCGCGCGCGCAGGGCGCGCAATGTGGCAAGCCTTTCCTCTTTGGGCAAGAAATGCAGCGTCAAAATGCAGGTTGCGCCGTCAAAAGGCCCCTGTGGGGCTGCCTCGATTGTGCCGTGAATATAGGTGATACGATCTGACAAAGCAGCGCATTTGGAACGTGCCAAATCCAGCATCTGTGCCGAAGGATCCACCCCAACAAAGCGCCAATCTGCGCGGGCGGCCGCCAGTGCGGCCATCTCATTGCCGCCACCCGCGCCCAGAACCAATACGCTGCCTGCGCCCATCTGCTGGGCCAGCAAAACCTGCGCCATACGGGGCAGATCATCATAGGCAGGCACCATCTGTGCAGGGCAATAGGGGGAATGCCCCTTCATGCTGGGGGCAGGCTTTGCACCGCCGCGCGAAAGCCTGCCACATCATCCACCACATGAAACAGCCCCCGCACAGTGGGCGCGGCAAAGCCATGGGCGATGATATGGTCAACAAGTGCAAGTAGCGGGCCCCAATAGCCATCGATATTTATCAAAATAATCGGCTTTTGGTGCAGGCCGATTTGCGCCCAAGTCAGCACTTCGAAAAACTCATCAAGGCTGCCCGCCCCGCCCGGCAACAGGGCGATGACATCGCTTTGCAAAAACATGGTCATCTTCCGCTCATGCATGTTTTCGGTGACGATGAATTGGGTCAAATCGCGCTTGCCCACCTCAAGATTCAAAAGATGCTGCGGGATCACGCCCAAACATTTCGCCCCTGCCGCCATGGCACTGCGTGCCAAAATGCCCATCAGCCCGACATCACCCGCGCCATAAACCAGCCTTGCCCGCATATCGGCCAATGCCGCGCCCAAATCGCGCGCCGCCTGCGCATGGGCGGGGTTATGCCCCGTTTTTGCGCCGCAAAAGACACAGATCGACAGGCTTGTTTGTGCCATTGCTATTTCCTTCGTGGTTTTGCGATAAAACATGATATTGCAGGCGCTAAAATCTGGAATACTACACAGACGACATTTGCGATAGACAGGAGAGGGTAGCATGGCGGTTATTTCAAGCAACGCTGTAAAAATCGTGGCTGGGGCGGGTGTGGTGATTGCCGCCGCAGTTGCGCTGTGGTTTGCCACGCAAAGCGCGCCGCCTGTTGCCCCTGCGGGCGAACCTGTGGCTGCCGCCGAACCTGCGCCTGCCCCTGCACCTGCCGCCGAACCCACCCCTGCCCCCGCCGCCGAACCTGCCCCTGCGGCCGAACCTGCCCCTGCGGCCGAACGTATGGCCCCCACTTTGGACGTTGTGCGCATAGAGCCTGACGGCAATGCCACCATCGCGGGCGCGGCCGAAGCGGGTGCGCGCGTCTCGCTGCGCATTGACGGGGCAGAGGCCGCTTTTGCCATGGCCGACAGCGCGGGGGCCTATACCAGCCTGTTCTCGCTGGCCGCATCCGATAAGCCGCGCGTGTTGACAGTGCTGTCCAAGGCCACCGACGGGGTGGAAGTGGAAGGCAAAGATCGGGTCGTGCTGGATCCAACCACCGCCAGCGCCGCGCTGACAGTCACAGATCAGGGCGTGGCCGTGGTGGACGGGGCAGATTTGGCCAATATCACCATCGATACTGTCACCTATGACGGCGATTTGATCCGCGTGGGCGGGCGTGGCGCAGCAGGGGCGGTGGTGCGCCTTTATGTTGATAATGTCGACACGGCCTCGGCCCCGATCACGGGTAATGGCAGCTTTAACGCTGTTTTGGCAGGGGTCGCGGCGGGCGATCACACGCTGCGCGCCGACCAATTGGACGCCAGCGGCAAGGTCACCTCGCGCTATGAAATGCAAATCACCAAAGCCGCGCCCGAAGCCTTGGCCGCAGCCGCCCCCGAACCCAAAGTGGTGGAAATCGCCACGGGGGCGACGCTGTGGGCCATTGCCGAGGCGACCTTTGGCGATGGGCTGATGTATATCCAAGTGTATGAGGCCAATAAGGACAAGATCAAAGACCCCAATTTGATCTATCCGGGCCAAGTCTTTACCATCCCAACCCTGCAATAGCGCCCGCAGACCTGTGCGCAAATGCAGTGCCCTCGCATGGCGGGGGCACTGGCGTTTTGGCGCAATCGGGCATAGGTAGGGGCAATCAAAAGTGCCCCCCAGTAGGACCCTATGCGCAAAAACACCGCGACCTCTGCCGATATTCCCGAAAAGCCCGCCAGCGGATGGGTGACCATTCGCCGCGTGATCCCCTATCTGTGGCCCGAAGGGCAGGGCTGGGTGAAACGCCGCGTGGTGGCGGCCCTTTTGCTGCTGATGGCGGCGAAATTGGTCGGCTTTACAACGCCTTACCTGTATAAGCTGGCGGTGGATGCGCTGGGGGCAGGGGCCGCCCCTGCCGAGGTGATGATGCTGGGCGCGATTGGCCTGACAGTGGCCTATGGACTTGCACGGCTGGGTTCGGTGTTGGGCAATGAATTGCGCGATGCGGTCTTTGTGCGCGTGGGCCAGCGGGCCTTGCGGGCGCTGGCCTTGGAAACCTTTACCCATATTCACCGCCTGTCTTTGCGCTATCACATCACGCGCAAAACGGGCGGTCTGTCGCGCATTATCGAGCGCGGGGTGAAGGGCGTGGATTTTCTGTTGCGCTTTTTGCTGTTTTCCATCGGCCCTTTGACGCTGGAGTTGATCCTCGTCTCGCTGTTCTTTGCGCTGTATTTCGGCTGGGCCTATATGGTTGTGGTCGTGGGCACGATTTATCTTTACGTGACCTTCACCTTTAAAATCACCGAATGGCGGGTGAAAATTCGCCGCCAGATGAACGATCAGGATTCAGATGCCAATCAAAAGGCCATCGATAGCCTGCTGAACTTTGAAACTGTCAAATATTTCAACGCCGAGGCGCGCGAGGCCCAGCGCTATGATGGTGCTATGGCCGCCTATGAGGGGCTGGCGGTCAAGACAGGCTATTCGCTGTCATTGCTGAATGCGGGCCAATCGCTGATTATCACATCGGGGCTTGTGGCCGTGATGGTGATGGCGGGGTTTGGCGTGCAGTCGGGCAGTTTGACTGTGGGCGATTTTGTGATGGTCAATGCCTATATGATCCAAATCACCATGCCCTTGGGCTTTTTGGGCACAGTTTACCGCGAAATCCGTCAGGCCTTGGTCGATATGGGCGAGATGTTCGGCCTTCTGGGCCAACCTGCCGAGGTGAATGACGCGCCAAATGCCAAGCCTATTGTCGTGACAGGCGGCGAGGTGACCTTTGATGACGTGCATTTCGGTTATGATGCGGACCGCGCCATTTTCAAAGGTCTGTCCTTTACCCTGAAACCTGGTCAGCGGGTGGCCTTTGTTGGCCCATCGGGGGCGGGCAAATCCACCATCGCGCGGCTGTTGTTCCGCTTTTACGATGTGACGGGCGGCGCGGTGCGCATCGATGGGCAAGACCTGCGCGATGTCACGCAAACCTCGCTGCATCAGGTGATTGGGATCGTTCCGCAGGACACGGTTTTGTTCAATGATACGATTTATTACAACATCGCCTATGGCAACCCAGATGCCCCGCGCAGCGCGGTCGAGGCAGCGGCAAAAGCCGCCCGAATCCACGATTTTATCACCTCTTTGCCCCAAGGATACGCCACCACTGTCGGCGAGCGCGGGCTGAAACTGTCTGGCGGGGAAAAGCAGCGCGTGGGCATTGCCCGCACTTTGCTGAAAAATCCGCCCATTTTGGTGCTGGACGAGGCGACGTCCGCCCTAGATACCCAAACCGAGCAGGATATTCAGGTGTCTTTGCGCGAAATGGGGCAGGGGCGGTCGGTGCTGATGATTGCCCATCGCTTGTCCACCATTGCCGATGCAGATGCGATTTTTGTGCTGGAGGGCGGGGTTATTACCGAATCTGGCACGCATGAGGCACTGCTGGCGCGTGGGGGCAAATATGCCGCCATGTGGGCGCGCCAATCGGCGGGCGAGGAAGACGGGCTTGCAGAGGTGGCGGCCCAATAAAGGCCGCCCCACATTGCGCCCGATACTCCCCCTGCAACGGGGCCAAAGCGCGGAAGAAAAGTTACCGCGCGCCCCATTCGGCCGCCAGTCCCAGATCGGGGATCAGGCGGATCGCGCTGGCCTTCAGCGGGCCTTCGCCTTGGCGCATTTGCACCAAGGCGACAACCACCCCGTCCAGCCAGATTTCAGTGGCAGCCAAGGCCACGTTGTAATTCAGCGCAAGCTCAGGTTCATCTTGCCCGCAGGGATAGTCGATTTCCACAATATCGTCTTGGGTGAAATCGGCCATCATCTCGGGGTGCCACGCCTCTGGCGCGTTCAAATCCAGCAGATGATCCAGCGCAGTGGGCGATTGGGCAGGCAATACCCGCGCCTCTGCCCCCAGCAGAAATGGCGCGGCGGCCAGATCGCGCTGATGCGGCGGCGATACGGGGGTGGCATCGGAAAATCCGTTCAGCGCCGTGCGGATAGAGGAAAGATCCATGGTTCACTCGCAAGGGTTAAATGCAGCTTTACCCAAATTTAACGATGGGCTGCGGTGAAAGCGTGACCCAAATGCGGCCAGTTTGTGAAAGCTTATGGCGTGATTGGGGCCAGCGAAATGGATCCCAGCGTCAATGCGCCGGCCTTATCCACCACACGGGCAATCACATTGCCATCGGCCAGAATATTCACCTCGCCCGCCACGGGCGAGGGCGACAGCGTGATGACAGGCGCGCCATCGGCGGCAAGGTAATTGACAACAATCGTCTCGCCTGCGGCGAAATCTTCGATGCGCGTCAGCCCAGTTGCCCCAAATTGCGGCTCGGTCACCAAAAAGCGGTCAATCCCCGCGCCGCCATAGGCCACATCCCCTGCGCCAGCCCAAATGACATCATTGCCATCGCCGCCGCTGAGCGTGTCTGACCCGTCATTTTGCGCCGCGCTCGAGCTGTTGTCCCCGCCCACGCCATAACCGCGCAAACTGTCATCGCCCGCCCCGCCATAAAGCTGGTCACTGCCTGCGCCGCTTTCGATCAGATCATTGCCATCGCCGCCAAAGGACTGGTCATTGCCAAGGCCGCCAAAGACCCCGTCATCGCCTTGCCCGCCGTCCAACGTATCACTGCCGCCATCCCCCAAAAGGGAGTCGCCGCCATCGCCGCCATAGAGGCGGTCATTGTCCAAACCGCCATCCAATCGGTCAACGCCCGCCCCGCCCAGCAGCGTATCGCTGCCCGCCCCGCCCAGCAGCGTATCGGCCCCCGCCCCGCCCAAACCGCTGTCATTGCCCGCGCCCATATCGGCGCTGTCATTGCCTGCGCCCATATCGGCATAATCAGATGCGCTAGAGCCTGTGAAACTGTCATTGCCGCTTTCGGCAAAATATCCCGTGCCTTTGCCGGCGCTGAACGTATCTGCCCCCGCCGTGCCAAAGCGTTCTTCGGCATAATTGGCGGGTTGGTAATTGCTGTCAGTTACCGAAGAGGGCACCAGCGTGATATCGGCCGAAGTCAGGTTCACCACCCCCGCCAAGGTGGCCACCACGCGCCCATCAAGGCGGATCAGGCTGTTTTGCCCATTGGCCGACAGCTCGATGGTCAAATTGGGGACCACAGGCGCACCTGCGCTGTCAAATGTGCGTGGATAGATGATGTTCAGCCGATCTGCGCCGCGCTGGAAATCATGCACAAAGATACGCTCGTCGCCATCGCTCCAGCGCATGTCCAGATCGAACACGTCATTGCCTGCGCCGCCCGCCCCCTCATCCCCGCGCCCAAGGATGAGATGATCGTTGCCCGCGCCGCCAAATAATTTGTCATGGCCATCGGCGGTGGTGGCCGTGTCCAGCCCGCCATACAGCGGCGAAAGGCCCGACAGCGTATCATCGCCCTCGTCGCCATAAAGCGTGTCATCGCCCAGCGCGCCCCAGACCGAATCATCCCCCGCCCCGCCATAGGCCAGATCATCGCCGCCGCCCATCGCGGCCGTATCGTCGCCCTCGCCCATCAGGCCCAGATCATCGCCCGCCGAGCCAAACAGCAGATCATCACCCGCGCCAAGGGTGAATTTGGTGTTTTCATTCTGCGCCGACACCGTGTCATTGCCATCGGTGCCCTTTTGCGAAAAGTCATAGCTGGCATCGTCGTCGTTATTGTCATCAGGCGTATCATTGCCCAGATCATTGATCAGATTCAGCGCGAAAGAGCCGACAAACAGCAAGACATTGGCAAGAAGGGCAAGTTCCATAGATCACTCGTTATCGGTTGGCAGCGGCGGTTGCCTGCGGGCTTTGGTCAGGATTTGGGCCGCCGCGCAGATATTCTGTGTCTGGCTAAGCTTAAGCTGTGGTTAAATTAGGCCGTGATTGCGGCAGAATGTTGCGCGCGCCCTGCGCTGTGATGCGCAAATCGGGGCGGCAAAGGGTGCGGTAAGGGGCGCGGCAAAGGCTGGCGCATCTGGGGGCGGGGGCTTGGCAAGGCGGCGCGCTTGCGTATATGAAGGGCGCAACGCAAAGCCCAAGAAATAAAGGCCCGCTATGAGCAATCCCGACAGCTTTATCGACGAGGTCACCGAAGAGGTGCGCCGCGACCGCCTCTTTGCCGTCTTTCGCAAATATGGCTGGATTGCAGGGCTGCTGGTGGTGCTGGTCGTGGGCGGCACGGCGTGGCGCGAATATACCAATGCGCGCAATGCGGCATCGGCGCAGGCCTTTGGCGATGCGCTGCTTGATGCGCTGGATTTGGGCGAGGAGGCGGCCCGCGCGGCCGCCCTTGCCGACGTGCCTGCCACAGGCAGCCAAAAGGCGCTAAAAGCGCTGATTTTGGCCTCTGATCCTGCGGCGGATAAGGCAGGCGCGCTGGCGGCACTGGCCGATGTCATCGCCGATAGCCAAGAGCCGCAATTGTACCGCGATCTGGCCAGCCTGCGCCGCGTGATGCTGGCAGGGGCCGATCAGCCCTTGGCCGAACGGCGCAGCGCGCTCGAAGCGATTAAGGGCCGCGCCTTTGATCTGCTTGCACGCGAGCAATTGGCCTATCTGCTCATCGAAGAGGGTAAAACCGAGGATGCCATCGCTGCT
This sequence comes from Rhodobacter sp., assembly GCA_027490955.1. Classification (GTDB taxonomy): domain Bacteria; phylum Pseudomonadota; class Alphaproteobacteria; order Rhodobacterales; family Rhodobacteraceae; genus Cypionkella. Next base: position 26,330 of record JAIXXB010000041.1, on the reverse strand, counting down.
TTGACGGCGCTGATCCAAGATCAGGCTGCACCAAATGGCTTGATTGCGCGCGCCTCGCAGGCCATTGTGGCGCTGGGGGGGTCAGTGCCGCAAATCGCGGGCGCTGAGTCTAGCGCGGGGTAAAGCTGCCTTTGGCATGTGCCAAAGATGACAGCGCAAAGGGGGATTCTACGATGGGCTATCAATTCGCTGGCAAACGGGGGGCGGGGCTGGGCCTTGCGCTGCTGTTTGTCTTGGCCGCATGCGAGCGTGAAGTTGTGCTGGATGGCCCGCGCTTTTCGGTGCGCACCCCGCTAGAGCAAACCTTGAACGAAGATGGCAGCCCTGCCACGCCTGCCGCCGAGGCGGGCAATAGCGCTGCGAAAATCAGCTTGCCGCGCGCCAGCAGCATTGGCGAATGGACGCATCGCGCGGCATCGGCCAGCCATAATCTGCCGCATGGCACGCTGTCGGCGGCCCCGCAGCGGGTGTGGAGTGTGAAGATCGGCCAAGGCAACAGTCGCGGCGCGCGCATTGCTGCCAGCCCCGTGGCCTCGGGCGGGCGGATTTTTGCGATGGATGCGGGCGGCGGCGTGACAGCGCTGACCATGGAGGGCGCGGTGATCTGGCAGGCCAATGTCTTGCCTGATTTTGACAATAATGCCGAGGTGTCGGGCGGCGGATTGGCTGTGGGCGGGGGCACGGTGTTTGTGACCACGGGGGCAGGCGAAGTGCTGGCGTTGGCGGCAAATTCGGGCGCGGTGCAATGGCGTCAGCGGCTGGATGGCGCGCTTTCTGGCCCGCCCACAGTGGCAGGCGGCATTGTTTATGCGCTGGGGCGTAACGGATCGGCGGCGGCACTGGACACAGGCACGGGCCGCATTCTCTGGCAGATCGATGGCGCGCCTCGGGCGGGCGGCATGTTGGGCGCGGGGGCCATTGCCGTGTCTGGCGGCACGGCCTATCTGCCTTATTCGGCAGGGCAATTGACGGCAGTTTCCCCTACGGGCGAGCCATTGTGGACAGCGGGCATCGCGGGCGAGCGTTTGGGCCGCGCCTATGCGGGCTTTGGCGATGTGACGGGCGATCCTGTTGTGGCGGGCGGCACGATCTATGTCGGCTCTGCGGCGGGTAAAACGGCGGCGCTTTCGGCGGCCACGGGCCAGCGGATTTGGACAGCAGGCGAAGGCGCGCTGAATGCGCCTTTGGTGGTGGGCGGATCGGTCTTTGTGGTGAATGATCAGGCGCGGCTTGTGCGCCTGTCGGCGGGTGACGGCGCGGTGATCTGGGCGCAAACCATGCCCTATTTCAAAAACGAAAGGCCCAAGCGGATGAAGGCCATCACGGCCCATTACGGCCCTGTTCTGGCGGGCGGGCATATCGTGGTTGCCTCTGGCGATGGCACGCTGCGCCTGTTCGATCCTGCCTCTGGCGCGATTGTGGGGCAGGCGGAAATCCCATCGGGCGCGGCATCTGCGCCGGCGCTGGTGGGCGGTATGCTGCTGGTCATGGGGCAAAACGGGCAACTTCACGCTTTCCGTTAGGCTGATTGACGTGTAAGGGACACGCTTGCAGTCAGGATACCGCACATGAGCTTTACCCTTGCCATCGTTGGCCGCCCGAATGTGGGCAAATCTACCCTGTTCAACCGCCTTGTTGGGCGCAAGCTGGCGCTGGTCGATGACCAGCCCGGCGTGACGCGCGACTTGCGCGAGGGGGATGCCAAGCTGTTCGATCTGCGCTTTACCGTGATTGATACGGCAGGGCTAGAAGATGTCACCGATGACAGCCTTCAGGGCCGTATGCGCCGCCTGACCGAACGCGCGGTGGATATGGCCGATATTTGCCTGTTTCTGGTAGATGGGCGCACGGGCATCACCGCCACGGACGAGGTCTTCGCCGATATCCTGCGCAAAAAGGGTGCGCGGGTGGTTTTGGGCGTGAACAAGGCCGAGGGCAGGGCAGGGGATGCGGGCGCGATCGAGGCGTGGAGCCTTGGTCTGGGCGAGCCGATCCGCCTGTCTGCCGAACATGGCGAAGGGATGGATGACCTTTATACCGTTCTGCGCCCGCTTGAAGGCGAATTTGCCGAGCGCGAGGCGGAAAACGCGCCCGAGGTCGAGGTGGATATTTCCGATGAGGATGCCGAGACCGAGGCCGATGTCGAATCCTTTCGCCCCACGCTGCAAAAGCCGCTGCAAATCGCCGTGATTGGCCGCCCCAATGCAGGCAAATCGACGCTGATCAACAAAATCTTGGGCTTTGACCGGTTGCTGACGGGGCCAGAGGCGGGGATCACCCGCGATGCCATTTCCGTGCGCGCCGATTGGATGGGCACGCCGATCAAGATTTTCGATACCGCAGGCATGCGCAAAAAGGCGCGGATCAACGAAAAGCTGGAAAAGCTGTCCGTGTCTGATGGCATTCGCGCCGTGCGCTTTGCCGAGGTGGTCGTGGTGCTGCTGGACGCCGAAATCCCGTTCGAGGTGCAAGACCTGCGCATCGCTGATTTCGCCGAAACCGAAGGCCGCGCTGTGGTGGTTGCGGTGAACAAATGGGATCTAGAGGGCGAAAAGCAGGAAAAACTGGCCGAATTGAAGGAAATGTTCGAACGCCTGCTGCCGCAACTGCGCGGCGCGCCGCTGATTACTGTGTCGGGCAAAACGGGGCGCGGGCTGGATCGTTTGCATGACGCCATCCTTAAGGCGCATGAGGTGTGGAACCGCCGTGTGCCCACCGCGCGGCTGAACACGTGGCTGGGCGCGATGGTGGAAAGCCACCCGCCACCCGCCCCGCAAGGCCGCCGCATCAAACTGCGCTATATGACGCAGGTCAAACAGCGCCCGCCGGGGTTTATCGTGATGTGCAGCCATCCGGACGAGATGGCCGACAGCTATAAACGCTATTTGGTCAACGGGCTTCGCCAGCATTTCGATTTGCCCGGCACGCCCATTCGCCTGACCTTCCGCGGCCAAGGCGAAAAGAACCCGTTCAAAAACCCCAAATTCCACACGCCTTCGCGCCTGCGCAAACATATCGATGGCGGCTGGTCAAAGGATTAGGCGCGCCGCAACCCTAGCCATGCCGTGCCTGCAGCCATGATCAGCGCGGCGGCAAGGGCGGCCAGCGCGATCATCGGGTATTCGCTGCGGTTCACTGCCGCCACTGCAACAATCGCCCAAACCACAGTGGCCCCGTAAACGGGCATCTGCGGCTGGCGCGATTGGATGAACATTGCCGCCGCCACAAGCAGCGCCACCATCACCAAGGCCGCCATCGGGTGGGGCATAATGCCATATCCGCCCAGCATAATGCCCACCGAGACCAGCGCAGCCGCGCTTACCCACCCTGCAAAAATGCCCAAGGGGGCGCAAAGCAGCCAGCGGTCAACCGCCGCATCTGCCCGCAAAAATGCCGTGATCGCACAGCCCGCCATGGCCAAAATCACCACAGTGGCCAAAAGCGGGTTCGATGCCGCCAAAAACAGCCATGCCGTGCCCAGCAGCATTGCGCCGATCAGGGCAGGGCGGGTGCGCGCCCATGCGGGGTGATCTGCGCGCGCGCGCAAGCCAAAGGCGGCGCTGGCCAGCAGCCACAGAAAAATCACCCCCCAAATCGAAAAGGCATAGGCGGCAGGTTGCACCGCATGGCGCGCGATGGCCACGGGCAATTGCCCCGCTGCATAGCCGCGAAACTCGGGGGCAAAGGCAGGGGCGGCGGCAAAGGCCAGACCCATAGCCAAGGTGACGGCGGGGGGGATGTATTTTTTGTTCATACCCTACTACGCCCCAAAGCCCGCCGTGGATCAAGACCTGTTTGCAGCGCCCCCCGACCCCAGCGCAGGACAAGCGCGCGGCCGCGCCCAAGGTGATGGGCGCTGCGCTGCCGATCCCGCATCTCGGCCAGACAGGCCCACTTATCCACAAAGAACATGGTAAAGCGGCATTGGGAAAGGTTAAATTTCATTTGCCGCAAATTTTATACGTTCGCATACATTTTGCATCGAAATTGAGGTCATCGTAAAAGTTAGGAATACCATGACCACCTTTAACATCCTTGCGAATGAATATCGCACCACTTTTTTCGGCTCGGTCGGGGCTGAAGCCTTGCTGACAGGCGCGCATACAGTCAATGTTGCGGCGGGCGGATTGTTGCATGTGACCGATACATCGCTGATGTCGCTGTCGGCGGGTATTTTTGCCCAAGGTAACTCTGTCAACAACGCCGTATGGACGCTGAACATCAACGGCAGCGTAGATTTGCGCGATCAGGCCGTCAGCAGCGCAGATGCTGCTGCTGGCGCGGGCCTATTCAACGGCTTTGGCACCACGTCCAACACAGTGACAGTCGGGGTGGAAGGCACGCTGTACGGCGGCGATTATGGTCTGATTTCAACGGCCCGCGGCACAGTCACCAACAATGGTCTGATTTCTGGCGGATCGGTTGGCATTTACTTCGGCTCGGGCGAGATCTTTGATATTGCAACCAAATTGGGCGCGAATGGCGGCACGAACCTGAATTCTTGGACAAACGGGGCGTCGACCGCCGCTGTGACCATCAATAACAATGCCACAGGCGTGATTTCTGGCCCCAATGCGGGTTTTGGCCAGTATTCGGGGTCTGGCATTCTGTCGATGGGCTTTAACACGCTGACTGTGAACAATTCAGGCGTGATTGGTGGAAATGACACCTCTCTGTATCAGCCTGGCTTTACCGATGTGAACACCTATACAGGGGCGGTGTTTTCTGCGGGCCGAATGGCGCTGACCAACACTGGCACTGGGGTGATTTGGGGCAATGTGTCCAATGCATGGCATGGTGCCACAGTCACCAATGCGGGGGTGATCGTTGGGCTGATCGAGGTGAAAACACCTTTTGATACCGTGACGGGCCGCATCGATGGCAACCGCGATGGCGATTATACGGATACGCTGGCGGGGGCCACGGGTGTGGATGTTCTGGTTTCCAGTTTGACAGGCCTGACCCTGACCAACTCGGGCATCATCTTGGGCGATGGGGACACTGTTTTCCGCCTCAGCGACATGACCAGAGATCGGGAATTTGCTGTCATCGGATCGGCCGCGCGCGATTCGGTGACCAACTCGGGCACTATTGAGGGCGTTGTGCATCTGCAAGGCGGCAACGATACAATGTCCAACAGCGGCAACACCGAATCTGGCATTTACATGGGGGATGGGGATGATCGGCTGACCAATACTGGCCGCATCAATACCGATTTTTCTTTGCCATCGCCTCTGCTTGATCGGCTTCGGTCAGGCGTGTTCCGTGAGGCTTATGAAAACCCATCTTTCATGAGCACGAGCGTTGGCGCGCATATGGGCGCTGGGAATGATCTGCTGACCACCACGACGGGCGAGATTGGCGCCATGGTTTCCATGGGCATTGGCAATGACACCCTGACGGGCGGTGCCAAAAGCGACTTTGTGCAAGAGGACGATGGACTGGATCGCTACACGCTGGCTGCGGGGTCTGATTATTTTTTGATAGGTCAAGATGACCTGTTCAATGACACCATTGATGGCGGGGCAGGCAATGATTTGCTGAAACTCGGCAGTGATGGGGATGGCTGGCTTCTGGACCTTAACGCTGGAACTTTGCGCCAAAACAATTTGGTCGAAACGGTTCCGACACTGTCAACCAATGTCGACAGTATCGTGGGCTTTGAACAGGTGATAGCTGGCATGGATAATGACACCATCATTGGCAGCGCACGCGCCGAAACCATTTCGGGCGGCGCTGGCAATGACAGCATTACAGGCGGCGGCGGCAAAGATGTGCTTTATGGCAATGAACATCGGGCTAGCTTTAACCCACCCGACCGCGGGGCTGATGTTTTTGTGTTTAATGCCGCGTCGGACAGTGGCACCACCCGCGCCACCCGCGATGTGATTATGGATTTTGTTCTCACCGATGACAAAATTCATCTGACATTCGATGCCAATACAGTGGTCACGGGTAATCAGCTGTTTGATTATGCGGGCATTCAATATGGCGGATTTACCCGCGAGGGGGACGGCGACGCTGCAAGGTTTAACGCGGGCGAGTTGCGCTATCATTACGAGGCAGGCAACACGATTCTGCGCGGCGATACCAATGGCGATGGTCTGGCTGATTTCTCGATCGAATTGCGCGGCCAAATCGCATTGACCAGCAGTGATTTTGTGACCATCATCTGATGCGCTGATATGTGAAAAAGCCCCCGCAGCCATGTGCTGCGGGGGCTTTTTTGTTGGGTTTGGGGGCGGCGTGATCCTTGTTTAGATCAGCGCCCCATCCGCCGCCAGCCGCGTCTTTCCGCCCAGATAGGGGTGCAGCGCGGCGGGCAGGTCAACCGACCCATCGGCCTGTTGGCCATTTTCCAGCACCGCAATCAGGCAGCGGCCCACGGCAAGGCCAGATCCGTTCAGCGTGGCCACAAATTCAGGTTTGCCCGCCGTTTTCACCCGCGCATTCATGCGCCGCGCTTGGAATGTGCCACAGGTGGAGACCGAACTGATCTCGCGGTATTTGTTTTGCCCCGGCAGCCACGCCTCGAGATCATGGGTTTTCTGCGCGCCAAAGCCCATATCACCCGTGCACAGAACAACTGTCCTATACGGGATTTCCAGCGCCTCTAGCACGGCCTGCGCGCAGGCGGTCATACGATCATGTTCGGCCAGCGCCTGATCGGCGGCACAAATCGTGACCATCTCTACCTTTTCAAACTGATGCTGGCGCAGCATGCCCGTGGTGTCACGCCCCGCGCTGCCCGCTTCGGAACGGAAACATTGCGACAGGGCGGTGAGGCGCATCGGCAGGGCGGATGCATCCAAGACCTCGCCTGCGACAGTATTGGTCAGCGTGACTTCGGATGTGGGGATCAGCCACCAGCCATTGGTGGTTTGATAGCTGTCTTCGGCGAATTTGGGCAATTGATTGGTGCCATACATCGCCTCCTCCTTCACCAGTACGGGCGTCCAAGTTTCGGAAAGCCCGTGCTGCGTGACGTGTAAATCCAGCATGAATTGGCCCAAAGCGCGGTGCAAGCGGGCGATGGCCCCGCGCAGCACCACAAAGCGCGTGCCCGACAGTTTTGCCGCTGTTTCAAAATCCACCCCTGCCTTGGCGGCGGGAATATCGAAATGCTCTCGGGGCTGAAAATTGAAACTGCGCGGCGTGCCCCAGCGGCGGATTTCCACATTGCCGCCCTCATCTGCGCCAAAGGGCACGTCTTGCAGCGGCAGGTTGGGGATGCGCAAAAGCATGTCGCGCAACTGCGCGTCTTTTTGCGCGGCCTCTTCGGTTTTTGCGGCGATCTCGGCCTTGGACTGTGCCACTTGCGCGCGCAGGCGGTCAAATTCGGCGTCATCCCCGCGCGCCTTTGCGGCCCCCACATCTTTGGCGGCCAAATTGGCCGCTGCTTGCGCCGTTTCCGCGGCCAAAATCGCCGCGCGCCGCGCATTATCCAGCGCCAGAATATCCGCCGATGCGGCGGGCAATCCACGCCGCGCCAAGGCTGCGTCAAAAGCATCGGGAAAATCGCGGATGTGCTTGATATCGTGCATGGGCCACCTGTGGTTTTGCGCCGTGATACTGCATCTGCGGGCGGCGGGAAAGGGCCTGCTGCGCCCGACGATTGGCAAGCCCTGCTGTGATCGGGCCGCCCCATCTGCCCGCAGCGCCTGCGCACCGATATGTGAACGCCCCCAATCCAAGGGCGCACCGCAGCGCCTTGCCTATCGCCGCCTGCGCCTATAGGGTGCGCGCAACTGAAAACTTTGGGCTGCCCTTTGCGCGCGGCTCTGCAACCAAGGGATATGTTATGTTGATCACCCCCGCTTTTGCCCAAACTGCAGGCGCTGCTGGCCAAGGTTCGGCCATCGCCTCTTTCCTGCCTTTGGTGTTGATTTTCGCGATAATGTATTTCTTGCTGATCCGCCCGCAGCAGAAAAAGATGAAAGAATTGAAGGCGATGATCGATGCGCTGCGCCGTGGCGACCAAGTGCTGACAGGTGGCGGGATCGTGGGCAAAGTCACCAAAGTTGGCGATGACAACACGATCGAGGTGGAAATCGCCACGGGTGTGACGGTGAAAATCGTGAAAAGCACTATTGTTTCGGTGATGAACAAAACCGAACCCGCAAAAGCATAAGAGCGTTTATCATGTTGATCATGCCGCTGTGGAAACGCACGACTATCGTGCTGATTGCCCTTTGGGGTATTGCTGCGGCAATGCCCAATATGTTTTACGCGCGGGTCGAGGCGCATAACGACGCGCAGGCCATCGCAGAAGAGGGCGGTGCGGCAGATCCTGCGGCCTTGGCGGCATGGCCCAGCTTTTTGCCATCAAACCTGATGAACCTTGGCCTCGATCTGCGCGGCGGCGCGCATTTGCTGGCCGAGGTGCAGGTGGCCGATGCCTATGCCCAGCGGATGGACAGCCTGTGGCCCGAAGTGCGCGATGCCCTGCGCGATTTGCGCGAGCAAACGGGCGCGATCAAGCGCGAGCCGTCCAACCCTGATGTGCTGCGGGTGGGTCTGTCTAAACCCGAAGGCATGCCCGCCGCGCTTGAGGCGGTGCGCGGGCTGACCAACAGCGTGGTCACCCTAACAGGGGCAGGCCAAAGCGATTTGGACATCACCAGCGAAGGCAATACCATTGTCATCCAATTGTCGGATGCCGAAAAAAGCGCCACCGATGCGCGCACATTGCAGCAAAGCCTAGAAATCATCCGCCGCCGTGTGGACGAGGTTGGCACGCGCGAGCCGACGATCCAGCGCCAAGGCAATGATCGGATTTTGATCCAAGTGCCCGGTTTGGGCAGCGCGGCGGAATTAAAGGCCATCATTGGCACCACCGCCAAGCTCACCTTTAACCCCGTGGTCAGCATCACCAGCAATGCCAGCGCCGATCCCGGCCCGCGCAACAAATTGGTGCCCGACATCAAGGGCGATGGCACCTATTACATCATCGAAGAAACCCCCGTGGTCGGCGGCGAAGATTTGACCGATGCGCAGCCCGCCTTTGACCAAAATGGCCAGCCTGCGGTGAATTTCCGCTTTGACCCCAGTGGCGGGCGCGCCTTTGGCGATTATACGGGCGAGAATATTGGCAAGCCTTTTGCCATTGTTCTGGACGATCAGGTGATTTCTGCCCCCACCATTCAGGCCCATATCACGGGCGGCTCGGGCATTATCACGGGCAATTTCACCATCGAGGAAAGCACGCAACTGGCCGTTTTGCTGCGGGCAGGGGCCTTGCCTGCCAAGATGACCTTTTTGGAAGAGCGCACCATCGGCCCTGAACTGGGCGCCGATTCTATTGCCGCAGGCCGCACGGCCGCCGTCATCGGCATGATCGCGGTGGTTGTCTATATGATCGCTTGCTATGGTGCCTTTGGCGTTATGGCCAATATCGCGCTGGCCATCAACATCGCGCTGCTGCTGGCGGTTCTGTCCACCATCGGGGCGACCATGACCTTGCCGGGCATTGCGGGTATTGTGTTGACCATGGGCATGGCCGTGGATGCCAACGTGCTGATTTACGAGCGAATCCGCGAAGAACTGCGCGAAGGCAAAGCCCCCGCGCGCGCCATTGAACTGGGCTTTGAACGCGCCTTTTCGTCGATTATGGACAGTAACGTGACAGCCATTATCACCGCCATCATCATGTTCTGGATCGGCTCTGGCCCTGTGCGCGGCTTTGCCATTAGCCTTGGCATTGGTATTTTCACATCGATGTTCACGGCGGTTTATGTCACCCGCCTGATTATCACCCTGTGGCTGAACGCGCGCCGTCCAGCCCGCATCATCGTATAAGAGGCAGTCATGGCTTGGCGTTTGCGGCTGGTTCCCGAAAAAACCAACATCGACTTTTTCAAAGCCCAATATGTGACCTTTGGCGCATCGGTTTTGGCCATGGTGCTGACAGCGGTCTCGCTGGTGGTCTTTGGGCTGAACTTTGGGGTTGATTTCAAAGGCGGCACGACGATTCGCACCGAAAGCACCCAAGTGGTCGATGTGGGCGAATATCGCGCGGCGATGGATGGTCTGGGTCTGGGTGATATCACCATCACCGAGGTGTTCGATCCCTCTTTCCGTGACGATCAGCACGTGGCGATGATCCGAATCGAGGCGCAAGAGGGCGACGAGGTGGTCACCCCCGAAGTGATCGCCAAAGTGGAAGCTGCGCTGCAACAGGTTGATCCGTCGATCACCTTTCCTTCGGTGGAATCGGTTGGGCCTAAAGTGTCGTCCGAATTGATCTGGTCTGCGCTGCTGGCCGTTGTGGCAGGGTCTTTGGGGATTTTGATCTATGTTTGGGTACGCTTTGAATGGCAATTTGCCGTGGGCACTGTTGCGGCGCTGATCCATGACGTTGTGGTGACTGTGGGCATTTTCTCGGTTCTGGGGTTGAAGTTTGACCTGACCATCGTGGCAGCTTTGCTGACGATTTTGGGCTATTCGGTGAACGATACAGTGGTGATCTTTGACCGACTGCGCGAGAATTTGGCAAAATACAAAACCATGCCACTGCGCGAGATGATGAACCTGACCGCCAATGAAACCCTCTCGCGTACGATTATGACGGCATCGACCACGCTGATTTCCTTGATCGTTTTGTTCATCTTTGGCGGCGATGTGATCCGTGGCTTTGTGTTTGCGATGTTGTTTGGGGTGATTGTGGGCACCTATTCCACGCTCTATGTCGCCAAAAACATCGTGCTGATGATTGGGCTGGATCGCAGCGACAAACCCAAAAAGGGCGGCACGCACGAATTTTCCAACGTGGATGCGTAACGCATGCGGCTGACCGAAATCAGCTATGGTGCGGCGCTGGCGATTGAAGGCTATGGGCCGGGGTTTTTTCGGGTGGGCCCGCATGTGCTGCGCGGGGCAAGCCTGATCACCCCTTGGGATGCGGGCGCTTGGGGGGGGCTGGCTGATACATCCGCGCCCTTGTCGCTGGCGGGGAAAATTGATGTGCTGCTGCTGGGGCTAGGGCGCGATATTGCCGCTGTGCCGCCTGCCTTTGTCGCAGCGCTGGACGCGGCGGGTATTGGGGTAGAGCCGATGAACACCCCTGCCGCGGCGCGCACCTATAATGTGCTGCTGGGCGAAGGGCGGCACGTGGCCGCTTGCCTCTTGCCCGTGTCCTGACATGCTGACCGCGCAGGATTTGTCGATTGCGCGGGCGGGGGTGATGGTGCTGGTGGGCCTGTCTTTCACCTTGCCTGCAGGGCGCGCCTTGATTTTGCGCGGCCCCAATGGGGCGGGAAAGACCACCTTGCTGCGCGCGGTGGCGCGTTTGCAACCCATCGCAGGCGGCAGTCTGACAGGGGGCGAGGAGGACATCGCCTATGGCGCGCATAGTGATGGGGTAAAGCCAACGCTGACTGTGGCCGAGAATCTGCAGTTTTGGGCGCAGGTCTATGGCACGGATTTGGCGGGTTTTGCCATGGAATCTCTGCACTTAGAGGCGCTGGCCCAGCGCCGCGCGGGTCAGCTTTCGGCGGGGCAAAAGCGCCGCCTTGGTCTGGCGCGGATTTTGGTGACGGGGCGCAGCATTTGGGTGCTGGACGAGCCGACAGTCTCGCTGGATGCGGCGTCGGTGGCGCTGTTTGGCCTCGCTGTTGCGGCACATTTGGCCGCAGGGGGCGCGGCGCTGATCGCCACCCATATCGATTTGGGCTTTGCCGCCGATGTGCTGGACATCACCGCCTATCGCGCAGGCCCGCAGGTGCCCGTTTTATCGGGCCAATTTGATGAGGCGTTTTTATGAGGGCGCTTTTGCTGCGCGATCTGCGACTGGCCTTTCGTGCGGGCGGGGGATTTGGCCTGTCGCTGGCCTTCTTTTTGATGGTGGCGGTGATTGTGCCCTTGGGCGTCGGCCCTGCGCCGGCCACTTTGGCGCTGATTGCGGCGGGGGTGCTTTGGGTGGGCGCGCTCTTGGCGGCGCTTTTGTCGCTGGATCGTTTGTTTGCGCTGGATTTTGAAGATGGCAGTCTGGATTTGCTGGCCACATCGCCCTTGCCCATGGGCGGGGTGGTGGCGGTAAAGGCGCTGGCCCATTGGCTGACCACGGGTCTGCCTTTGGTGGCGGTCAGCCCTGTTTTGGGCCTGCTGTTGAACCTGCCGCGCGAGGGCTATGTTTGGCTTTTGGTCAGTTTGGCCATTGGCACGCCTGCGCTGTCGATGATCGGGGCCTTTGGCGCAAGTCTGACTGTGGGGCTGAAACGCGGCGGGCTTTTGCTTGGACTTCTTGTTTTGCCGCTTTACATCCCTACCTTAATCTTCGGGGCCGAAGTGGTAAAGGCGGGGGCCATGGGGGCGGAAATTGGCACGCCGCTGGCGGCGCTGGCGGCGATCACGGCGGGGGCATGGGCGGGGCTGCCACTGGCGGCAAGCATGGCCATTCGGGCCAATTTGAAATAGGGAACACAATGTCGATCTGGGAATATGCCAACCCGAAAAAGTTTATGGAAACCTCGGCCTTGGCCTTGCCTTGGCTGACGGGCCTCTCTGCGGCCTTGCTGGGGGCGGGGCTGTTTTGGGGGTATTTTCTGACCCCTGATGCAGCCAAGTTCGGATCGACTGTCAAGATCATCTATCTGCATGTGCCCTCCGCGATGATGTCGATTTCGGCATGGATGATGATGCTGGTGGCCAGCCTGATTTGGCTGATCCGCCGCCACCATGTCTCGGCGCTGGCGGCCAAGGCGGCGGCCCCCGTCGGGCTGACCTTTACGCTGATTGGCCTTGTCACGGGGGCGATTTGGGGCCAGCCGATGTGGGGCACATGGTGGGCATGGGATCCGCGCCTGACATCGTTTTTGATTTTGACGCTGTTTTATTTTGGCTATATCGCGCTGTGGCAAGCGATCGAAGACCCTGACACTGCGGCCGATTTGACCTCGGTTTTGTGCATTGTTGGCAGTGTTTTCGCGTTTTTGTCGCGCTATGCGGTGCTGTTTTGGAACCAAGGGCTGCATCAGGGGGCCAGCCTGTCGCTGGACAAACAGGAAAACGTCTCGGATGTGTATTGGTTTCCGCTGCTGGTCTGCATCGCGGGATTTGTGTTGCTGTTTGTCACGCTGGTCTTGCTGCGCACCCGCACCGAAATTCGCGCGCGCCGCATGGCTGCGCTGTTGTCACGCGAAAGATCAGGGGGGGAGCGTTTGGCATGATGCCTGATTTGGGAAAATACGCCGATGCGGTGATTTGGTCTTATCTCAGCTCGGCCCTGCTGATTGCGGGGCTGGTGGCATTGTCGATTTGGCAGGGCAAGCGCGTCAAACGCGCGCTGCGCGAGGTTGAGGCGCGGGTGGGCAAAACGCCATGATGAATCGCTTGCTGATTGTTCTGCCGCTGCTGATTTTCGTGGTCTTGGGCACGACGATGTATTTGGGCTTGCAGCGCGACAATCCCAATGATCTGCCGTCCACCTTTATCGGCGGGCCTGCCCCTGCCTTGGGCACGGGCACTTTGCCCAGCATTCCCGCCTTTACCGCCGCCGATTTGGCGCAGGGCGAGGTGGTGATTGTGAATTTCTGGGCCAGTTGGTGCCCGCCTTGCCGCGCCGAACACCCCACGCTGAAAGCATTGTCGCAAAGCGGGGTAAAGGTGTATGGTGTGAATATGATGGATAAGGACGACGATGCGCTGGCCTTTTTGGCCCAAGATGGCAACCCGTTTACAGGGGTGATTGCCGATCCAAAGGGCGCGATGCGGCTGGACTGGGGGGTGACCGCCCCGCCAGAAACCTTTATCATCCGCGGGGATGGCACTGTGGCCTACCGCTTTATCGGCCCTTTGGTGGGCGATGATTTCACCCAGCGTTTCCTGCCCGAGTTTGAAAAGGCCAAAGCGCCGTGAGCGCGCGCATCGCCCTGCAGTTTGCCTTTGGTTGCGCCTTGATTGCGGCAAGTGCCGCCCTTGTGAATGCCAAAACGGGCACGCCCGGGCCGATTTATTTTGCGGGCAGCTATCAGATTGTGGGCCGCACAGCGGGGGCCGCGCCTGCCTTGCAAAACAGCCTTGCGCTGATTGTGCCGCAGGGGCGCGAGGTGGTGATCAAAACCTGCAGCGCGCCCGATGTTGTGATGGGCTTTGGCCCCGCCTTTGAAGTGGTCAATTTGATGACAGGCGATCAGGCGGGCGATGTGGTGGAATGTCTGTTTCACAACAACGGCTATAACCGCCCGATTCTGACCTGCCGCAGCGATGCGGGTGCGGCCTTTACCCTATGGCCCGTGTCATCGGTGGAATTGCGCTGCTAACTGGCCAGTTGTTGCACCACCCCGAACCAGCCCTTGCCACGCCATGTTTCAAACCCTTCGGTCTGATGCGCGCCGATCATCCCATCAGGGGTTTTATGCCATCCTGCGTTGCGCAACTGGCTGATGTCAGGCGGGCTTTGCGCAATATGCGCGCCCCTTTGGGCCAAGATTTGGCCCTTGTTGTCGCAAAGCATGGCGCGCAAATCCACCCCCTGCGTGCCAAAGCGTAACGAGGCCAGCACCGCCTCTGCCTGTGGTTGCCAATCAAACTGCGTGACCAAAATGCCAATCGGCGCGCCCTGTTCATGCCCACCTTGGCGCAGATAGGCGGCCCAAGCCATTGTAGGACGATTGTCCATTAATGCGTTTGGCTGCACATCGCCTGCAACAAAGCCTTCGCGCCCTGCCTCGCCCGCCAGTTGGGCGATCAGCGCAGGGTTGGGCAAGCTTTGCCCCGCCACGGCAAAGCGCTTTGGGCGGCCATTGGCCAAAATCTTGCCCGACAAATCGCACAGCCAAATATCGCAATAGACTGTATAGGCATCCAATATCACGCCCAGTCGCTGCGCTGCGCGCGCGATCTGCCCCGCATCTGCCCCCGCGCAGGCCGCCACCAAATCGGCATCGGTCGCCCACCAGCGCACATCGCATGATCTTTCGTAAAGGTTGCGGTCAATCAGATCAATCGCGGTAAAGGCCAAATCGACCAGCCTTGTGCCTTCGGCGCTGTCAGACAATTCGGTGACCATACTGTCAAGTTCGGTCAAACGCTGGGTCAATTGGCTGCCCAGCCCCGTGGCAATATCGGAAATCTCACCCGAGACTTTGCGCACCTCATCGGCGACCAGCGCAAAGCCCGCGCCCAGTTGGCCAACGCGCGCCGCCTCGATGCGCGCATTCAGGCCCAGCATATTCATCTGCCAGTTGATCTGGGTGATATTCTCGATCGTAGATTTGGTCAGTTGCGCCGCATCGCGGGTTTGTGCGCCAATACTGGCAAGGGAAATCTCATCACTCATTACACAGCCTCGTCAGATGCGGGATCACTCGACTTTGGCTGTGTTCTGGCGCAGTAACTTTAATCTTTGGTGAATTGCGAAGCGCTTTGTGCCAAGCGGGGCGCAAAATAGAAAAAGCGGCCCCGAAAGGCCGCTTTTTTAGGCGATGCCGCCGCCCTTAGCGCGCGGCCAGATCGCGCAGCACATAATGCAGCACGCCGCCGTGTTCGACATATTCAATCTCGATCTCGGTATCGATTCGGCATTTGATCTGGATGGTTTTGGTGGTGCCATCATTATAGGTGATATGGCAGGGCAGGGTGGACAGCGGTTTCAGATCGCCTTCCAGACCTTCGATGCTGACCTGTTCATGCCCCGTAAGGCCAAGGGTTTTGCGCGTGTCGCCGCCTGTAAATTCAAACGGCACCACGCCCATACCCACCAAGTTGCTGCGGTGAATACGCTCAAAACTTTCGGCAATCACCGCTTTGACCCCCAGCAGCGCCGTGCCTTTGGCCGCCCAATCGCGCGAGGATCCCGCGCCATATTCAATGCCGCCAAAAATCACCAAAGGCGTGCCCGCCGCCTGATAGGCCATCGAGGCATCATAAATGCTGGTCTGAACCCCATCTGGGCCCAGCGTATAGCCTCCTTCAACCCCATCGAGCATTTCGTTTTTGATGCGGATATTGGCAAAAGTGCCGCGCATCATCACCTGATGGTTGCCGCGCCGCGCGCCATAGCTGTTGAATTCCGAAACGGGCACACCCGCCTGCGACAGGAACTTGCCCGCGGGCGTGCCAATTTTGAAACTGCCCGCAGGTGAAATATGGTCGGTGGTAATCATATCACCCAAAACTGCCAAAACGCGGGCGTTCTTGATGTTTTTGATCGTGCCTGCGGTTTTTGCCATGCCTTGGAAATAGGGCGGGTTTTGAATGTAGGTGGATTCTGGCGGCCAATCATAGGTTTCCGAATCGGTCACCTGCACCGCCTGCCATTTCGCATCGCCTTTGAACACATCGGCATATTTTTTGATAAACGCCGCGCGGGTGACAGTGGCGTGAACAAGGTCTGCGATTTCCCTATTCGTGGGCCAGATATCTTTCAAATAAACAGGGCCATTCGTGCCCATGCCCAAAGGTTCGGTTGTCAGGTCAATATTCATATCGCCTGCCAGCGCATAGGCCACGACCAAGGGCGGGCTGGCCAGATAATTCGCGCGCACGTCAGGCGAAATGCGCCCCTCAAAATTGCGGTTGCCCGACAATACGGCGGTTGCCACCAAATCACCCGAGGCAATCGCCGCCGAAATGGCTGGGTCCAGCGGGCCTGAATTGCCGATACAGGTAGTGCAGCCATAACCCACAAGGTTAAAGCCGACGGCATCCAGATCATCCTGCAAATTGGCCGCGTTCAGATATTCCGACACGACCTGAGACCCAGGTGCCAATGAGGTTTTCACCCAAGGCTTTGCTTTCAACCCCAAAGCGCGGGCCTTGCGCGCCACCAAACCTGCGCCAATCATCACATAGGGGTTCGAGGTGTTGGTGCAAGACGTGATCGATGCAATCACCACCTTGCCTGACGACATGGTATACTCTTTCCCCTCGACCGCCACTTCCGCGCCCATGGCACGTTTAAAGCTGTCATTCATTTCGCGCGCGAAACTGGCCTTGGCCTCGGTCAGGGGAAGGTAATCTTGCGGGCGTTTGGGGCCAGAAATGGCGGGCACAATCGTGCCCATGTCCAGATGCAGAGTGCTGGTGTAAATCGGGTTGTAATCCGCCCCGCGCCACATGCCGTTTGCCTTTGCATAGGCTTCGACCAGCGCGATGCGCGCCTCGTCGCGGCCCGTGCCGTGCAAGTAGCGGATGGTTTCCTCATCAATCGGAAAGAAACCGCAGGTTGCGCCATATTCGGGGGCCATATTGGCAATGGTGGCGCGGTCGGCAAGGGGCAGATGATCCAAGCCCTCGCCATAAAATTCGACAAATTTGTTCACCACGCCATGTTTGCGCAGCATCTGCACAACTTTCAGCACCAAATCGGTGGCGGTGGTGCCCTCGATCATTTGGCCCGTCAGTTTGAACCCCACCACTTCGGGGATCAGCATGGAAACAGGCTGGCCCAGCATCGCGGCCTCGGCCTCGATCCCGCCAACGCCCCAGCCCAAAACCGCCATGCCATTGACCATGGTCGTGTGGCTGTCGGTGCCGACCAATGTATCGGGATAGGCAACTTCGCTGCCGTTTTGATCTGTGTCCGTCCACACAGTTTGCGCCAAATATTCGAGGTTGACTTGGTGGCAAATCCCCGTGCCAGGTGGCACGACGCGGAAATTGTTGAACGCGTTTTGCCCCCATTTCAGGAACACGTAACGTTCCATATTGCGTTCATACTCGCGGTCAACATTGGCCTGAAAGGCGCGCGGTGTGCCGAATTCGTCGATCATCACCGAATGGTCGATGACCAGATCGACGGGCGCAAGCGGGTTGATTGCCTGCGCATTGCCGCCAAGCCCCTTGATCCCGTCGCGCATCGCGGCCAAATCCACCACCGCAGGCACGCCCGTGAAATCTTGCATCAAAACGCGGGCAGGGCGATAGGCAATCTCGCGCGGGTTTTTGCCCGCCATTTTGCCCCAATCGGAAAAGGCGCGGATATCTTCCACTGTGACAGTTTTGCCGTCTTCAAAGCGCAGCATGTTTTCCAGCACCACCTTCAGCGCGGCAGGCAGGCGCGAAAAATCGCCAAGGCCCGCAGCCTGCGCGGCAGGGATCGAGTAATAGGCCACGCTTTTGCCGCCCGCAGTCAGGGTTTGGCGGGTTTTGCTGCTGTCATGTCCAACGGTGACGGTCATTTTCTTCTCCGATTAGGGGATGATCCCAGTTGCTGCCATTGTATGCAATTGTATGCCGAAAATCCAGAGCGTTTTGCAGAAAATCTGGCATAGCCTGCGAAAAGCTGCGCCGCCACGCGGGCCTCGCAAAACCTTGATTGGCCAAAGCGCGGGTTTGGGGCTAAATAGGGCATAAATATAGGTGATAGACATGAAACAATTTAGACAGGTTGCATGGGCGATGGGACTGGCGCTGTTGACCATGCCCGCATCGGCGCAGCAAAGCTCGACCCAAGGGGTTTTGGTTGAATTGTTCACCTCGCAAGGCTGTTCGTCCTGCCCGCCTGCCGATGCGCTGCTGAAGGAATTGTCAAAGCAAGAGGGGGTGATCGCGCTGGCCCTGCATGTGGATTACTGGGATTATATTGGCTGGCAAGATACATTCGCCCAAGAAAAATTTACCAAGCGTCAGCGCCGCTATGCGGCGGCGCGCAAAGATAACATGGTCTATACGCCGCAGATGATTGTGGCGGGCAGTGCGCGCGTCAAGGGCCATGATGGGGCCGAGGCTGCGGCGGAAATTGCCGCCGCCCGCACGCTGGTGGATTTGACCTTGATGCGCAGTGGGGAGGATGTGGTCATCTCGGCCACGCCGCGCAGCGCCATTTCGGGTGATTTTGTGGTGGATATGGTGCGCTATCGGCCGCAAGCGACGGTGCGGATCGAACGGGGCGAAAATGAGGGCCGCGAGATTGCGTATCATAACATCGTCACGCAATGGGAAAATCTGGGCCATTGGTCGGGGCAGGGCGTGTTGAACATGCGCGCGCGCGCGGCGGGCGAAGCACCTGTTGTTGTGATCATTCAGCGCAAAGGCCCTGCCGAAGTGGTTGCCAGCGCCGTTTTGAAATAGCGCCGCCAGCGCCTAAATCCAGCGCCTAAATCCAGCGCCTACATCCAGCGCCGATGCACCCAAAACCACTGGTCTAGATGCGCGCGCACTTGCGCCTCTAGGCTGTCATTCAACGCTTGGGTCATGCGTTCGGGGGTGGAATGGGGGATGGGCGCCTCGATCAGCAATTCGAAACTGAGCCCATCTTCTTGGCGTATCCCATAGACGGGGATCAGCAGGCAATTGTATTTCAGGGCCATTTCCGCCGCCGATAGGGCGGTTTTGGCGCGGTGGCCGAAAAAGGTCAGATCTGCACCATGGGCGATGCGCTGGTCATTGAGCAGCCCCATCAAGCCGCCCGCGCGCAAATGGCGCACCATATCGGACACGCCTTTGCGCCCGCGCGGGAAAATTGGCGCGCCGATGGCGGTGATGGTGGCGCGGTAATGCGCATCGAAATAGGGGTTGCGAAAGGGCAGATACAGCGCGCCCACGCTATGGCCCTGCGCCGACAGCACCGCGCGCGGCACATCGTAATTGCCAAAATGCCCCGAAACAAGGATCACCCCTTGCCCCGCCGCGCGCGCCTGCAAAATCGCCTCGATCCCTGCGCCGCGAATCGGCGATTGGGCGACATGTGCCTTAAACTGGGCCCCTGAATAGACCTCCATCAAGGTGCGCCCTGCCATATTGACCACGCGCGATTTCAGCCGCGCCACTTCGGATTTTGGCAAATCAGGCAGGATCAGGGCAAGGTTATCTTCCACCCGTTTGCCGTAACCTGCCAAGGGCGAGACGATCTTTTCCACCACAGCCCCCATGGCGCGCACGCGCAGGCGGTAGGGCACCAAAAGCAGGGCAAAAATAGCGCTGCGCAGCGCGATATTTTGTGCAAAATCAAGGGCTTTTCGGGCAAAGGCCATGGGTGTTTAGACCGTTTTTCGGGCGCGATCATTGGCCCAGACATAAAGCCCAGCGCCAATAATCACAAGGGCACCGATCAGGGTGGGCGCATCGGGCGGCGCGCTGTAAATCAGCGTCGACCAGACGCTGGCAAAGACAATTCCCAAATAGCCAAAAGGTGCCAGCAGCCCTGCCTCGCTGCGCGAAAAGGCCATGATCACCGCCGCTTGGCTGGCCGTGCCAATCAGCCCCAGCAGGATATAGCGCCACAGATCATCCATCGGCAAAGGTTGCCAGACAAAGGGCAGTGACAGCGCCAGCATCGCCGTGCCAAACCATGCGGCATAAAACAGCGATGTCCAAGCAGGCTCGTTCTGCCCCAAAAGCCGCGTCATCAGCGCATTGCCCGCAAAGCAAATCGCACAGCCAATGGGCAAAAGGGCGGCAGGGGTGAACACCCCAAATCCAGGCCGCAGGATGATCAGCGCGCCGATCATCGAGATCACAACAGCCAAGATGCGCGCCCGTGTCAGTCTTTCGCCCAAAAACAGCGCCGCGCCAAGGGTGATCAAAACGGGGTTGGTATCGGCCAGCGCGGTCGCTTCGGCAAGGCCGATATGCGTGAGCGAGGCAAAGAAAAACCCTGTCGCCCCCACTTGAAACACCGCACGAATGAAATGGCCCCAAGGATGCGCGGTGCGCAATGGCATGGCATGGGGGCTGCGCTGCGACAGGCGCGGGGCCAAAATGGCCGTGATGACAAGGGCTTGGATCACATAGCGCAGCCAGACCACTTGTAAGGCAGGCGATTGGGCGAGCAAATCTTTTGCCAAAGCATCCATGGCCGAGAATAAAAACACCCCCGCGATGAACAGGGCAATGCCGCTGCCTGCAAAGGCTTTGCCAGCGGGCACGGCAAAGACAGGCGTGGCCTGTGGCGCAGGTTCAGGCGTGGGTTCAGGTAGGGCCGCGGTCATCAATCTTCCCAATTGCGCCCGCGCAAATGCTGGGACAGACCCGCACCCTAATTGCGGCTGCCACCTTTAGCAAGGCTGGCGCATTGGGGTTTTGGCGGGGGGTGCCAAAAGATGCCCGCGCGGGGATGGGCGTGTTTTGCTAGTCTTCCTCCTCCTCTTGGATCAGGGCCAATTCGCCGCCCGATTCAAGCTCGCGGATCGCGTTGACCACGGCATTCATCGCCTCTTCTGCATCTTTTTCCTTTACGCGCCCGCGCGCGGCCATATCTTCGCGGATGCCTTGGGCCATGCGCTGCGACATATTCGAAAGGAAAAACTCGACCCCATCGGCAAGGTCGGGTTTGGCGGCAGCGGCGGTGAGGGCGGTGACCAGAACGGGCTGTTCGACAATGCGGATCACCTTTGGAATATCGCGCGGGTTCACGCGGCGCGGAATATGCACAAAGGTGAAAATTGCGCGGCGCACCTCTTCGGCAAAGCTGGCATCCGTCGCCTCTAGCCCTTTCATCACATCTTCGCGCGTGGCGGCGGCGGCCACGTTCAAAATCGCGCCAATGCGCTGCACGGGGCCAGTGTCAAAGGCGCGGGCAGGTTCGGCATCCAATTGCGCGACCAACGCTGCGCCGATGCGCCGCACTGTCTCGGGGTCGATTTTGTTGGTTTGGCTGACGGCATAGGCGGTGCGCTGCGCGCGCGGGCCGGGCATTTTGCCCAAAAGTTCGGCCGCCTTTGGCACGGGCAGTTTGGATAAAATCACCGCCCCCACTTCGATGCTTTCGTTCAAGATCAAGGGCAGGATTTTGCCCGTGTCTTGGCCAACCATCCGATCCCATGGGTCGGCATGCGAGGCTTTGCCCGCAATGCGCCGCAAACGGGTGACCGCATTTGGCCCCAAATGCCCGTCCATCGCGGCAAGCGCGCCTTCCAACCCGCCGGGAAAGGCAAGGCCCACCTGTTCCAATTCGTTTAGAAATTCTTCGACCACTTCGGCCAATGTGGTGCGGTCAATCAGGCGCAACTGGCCCATCGCTTGGGTCAAATCTGCCTGCATTTTGTCTGGCAGGCTTTGCAGCGGAATACTGCTGCCTTCCGAAATCAGAAACCGCACAATCACCGCCGCCTTTTGCGCCCGCGTCAGGCTGCGCGGGGCGGGGGCGGCAGGGGCGGCGGAGGCAAGGGGGGCAGGCGCAAAGCGCTGCGCTGGTTCAATCTGCCCCAAGAACTGCCCAAAACCCTGATCTGTCATGCGATTCCCCTGTGTTTGGAAGCACAGTCGCACAGCGCGGTTAACACCGCCCTAAGCGGGCCAAGCTAGGGCGCAAAAACGCGGGCAAAAATCGTATCGACATGTTTGGTGTGATAGGCAATATCGAACTTTTCCGCAATTTCTGCGGGCGTTAGGGCGGCGGTCACCTCTGGGTCGGCCAAAAGCTCGGTTTTGAAATCTGCGCCCTGTTCCCAGACCTTCATCGCGCAGCGCTGCACAAGGCGGTAGGCATCTTCGCGCGACACGCCCGCCTGCGTCAGGGCCAAAAGCACGCGCTGGCTCATCACAAGGCCGCGGAATTGGTTCATGTTTTTGGCCATGTTTTCTGGGTAAATCACCAGCTTTTCCAGCAGTCCAGCAAGGCGGTGCAGCGCGAAATCCAGCGTGATGGTGGTGTCTGGCCCAATCGCCCGCTCGACCGAGGAATGCGAAATGTCGCGCTCGTGCCACAGGGCCACATTTTCCAAAGCAGGGATCACCGACATGCGCACAAGGCGGGCCAGACCCGTTAAATTTTCTGACAATACGGGGTTGCGTTTGTGCGGCATCGCGGAAGAGCCTTTTTGGCCCACAGAGAAGAATTCTTCGGCCTCTAAAACCTCGGTGCGCTGCATGTGGCGGATTTCAATGGCGATGTTTTCGATGCTAGAGGCAATCACCCCCAGCGTGGCAAAATACATCGCATGGCGGTCGCGCGGGATGACTTGGGTGGAAATCGGTTCGGGGACAAGCCCCAGCATTTTGCAGACATGATCTTCGACCGCGGGGTCGATATTGGCAAAGGTGCCGACTGCGCCTGAAATCGCCCCTGTGGCAATTTCTTCCCGCGCCCGTTCCAGCCGCACGCGCCCCCGCGCCATTTCCGCGTAAAAGCGGGCAAAGGTCAGGCCCATCGTGGTGGGTTCGGCATGGATACCATGGCTGCGGCCAATACGGATCGTGTCCTTATGTTCAAAGGCGCGGGCCTTCAGCGCGGCCAAAACCCTATCCATGCCGATCAGCAGCAAATCTGTCGCCCGCACCAATTGCAGATTCAGCGTGGTGTCCAAAACATCGCTGCTGGTCATGCCCTGATGGACAAAGCGCGCATCCTCTGCGCCGATATGTTCGGCCAGATGCGTCAGAAAGGCGATCACGTCATGTTTGGTCACGGCCTCAATCTCGTCAATGCGGGCCACGTCAAACACCACATCGCGCGCCTTCCAAACGGCGGCAGCGTTTTCCTTTGGAATAACGCCCAATGCGGCCTGCGCATCGCAGGCATGGGCCTCGATCTCGTACCAAATCTTGAACTTGGTCTCGGGCGACCAGATGGCCACCATATCGGGGCGAGAATAGCGTGGGATCATGGGCCACCTCCTGTTGGCCTTGCCTTAGCGGGAAGGGGGGGCTTGTGCAAGCTATGGGAGAGGTGGGTTGTTCTTGACTACATCGTAAATCCAATAAACAATCTAAAGATGCATTTAACGACCCATCCGCAACCTGGAACAATCCTGCGTGTTGACCTTTCCGAGGGCTTTCGCGCACCTGAAATGGTCAAGCGCCGCCCTGCAATTGTGCTTTCTCCCAAAATTCCGGGTCGAAATCTGCTGTGCTCAATTGTTCCATTAAGTACTGTTGCCCCAAATCCTATTTTGCCGCATCATTTGCAAATCACACTTGATCCGCCTTTGCCCGATCCCTATTCCAGCCCCTCGATGTGGGTTAAGGGTGATATTGTACTGACAGTTGCTTTTCATCGATTGCGTCTTTTGTTTCAAGGCAAGGAAGGTGGTCAACGGATTTATGATGTTCGGGTTTTGGATGAAGAGACGATGACACAAGTGCGCGCGTGCGTCCGTGCCGGACTGGGAGTTTAGCTTGACAAAAGCCCGCCTTTGCGATACGCAGTCGTGTCGCTGGATTTCCAGCCTTTAAGTCCAATCCTAGATTGGCCGCCAGAACTGGGTGATTGCAAACCTCTCTGGTGTCAGCAAGGCTCCGCGCAAGCGGGGCCTTGTTTGTTTATGGATGGCAGTTGACCTTTGCCGCGCGCGCCGCTAACCCGCCCGCATGGCACGCGCACCCCTTTTACAGCTTTCGCAAATCTCGCTGACCTTTGGCGGCAATCCTTTGTTTGACGGGCTGGATTTGGCCGTGCAGCAAGGCGATCGTATCGCCCTTGTTGGCCGCAATGGTGCGGGCAAATCCACGCTGATGAAAGTGATGGCAGGTCTGGTCGAGGCGGATGCGGGCCTGCGCTCGATCCCGCCGGGTGTGACTGTCGGCTATATGGAGCAAGACCCCGATCTGGCGGGCTTTGCCACGCTGGGCGCATTCGCGCAAAGCCGTCTTGCCGATGAGGATTACTACAAAATCCCGATGCTGGCCGATGGGCTAAAGTTTAACCCCGACACGCCCATCGCCACCGCTTCGGGCGGCGAGCGTCGCCGCGCTGCGCTGGCCAAACTGATGGCCGAAGCGCCCGAATTGATGCTGCTGGACGAGCCGACCAACCATCTGGACATTCAAGCGATTGAATGGCTTGAGGAGGAGCTGTCCACCACCCGCGCGGCCTTTGTGCTGATTTCTCACGACCGCGCGTTTTTGCGCAAGCTTACCCGCCAAACCCTGTGGGTGGATCGCGGGATGGTGCGCCGCCGCGAATCTGGCTTTGACGGGTTCGAGGAATGGCGCGAAACCATTTGGGCCGAAGAGGATGAGGCGCGCCACAAGCTAGACCGCAAAATCAAGGCCGAGGCGAAATGGGCCGTGGAGGGCATCTCTGCCCGCCGCAAACGCAACCAAGGCCGCGTGCGTGCGCTGGCCGAATTGCGCGCCGAACGCGCGGCGCAGATTCGCCGCCAAGGCACGGCGATGCTGGAAATTGAATCGGGCCAGACATCGGGCAAAAAGGTGATCGAGGCCATCAATATCTCGCTGGCCTTTGGCGCAAGGCCAATTGTGAAAAACTTTGATCTGCGCGTGCTGCGCGGCGACCGCGTGGCCTTTGTCGGCCCCAATGGCGTGGGCAAGACCAGCCTTTTGAAATTGCTGCTAGGCCAAATCGCCCCCGATTCTGGCACTGTGACACTGGGCACCAACCTTGACATCGCGGTGTTCGACCAAGCCCGCGCGCGGCTGGATGGCGAGGCATCGCTGTGGGACAATCTGGTGGGCGATCCGCTGATGGCCGTCTCTGGCGCATCCGATCAGGTGATGGTGCGCGGGCGGCCCAAACATGTGGTCGCTTACCTTAAAGATTTCCTGTTTGACGAATCCCAAGCCCGCGCGCCTGTCAAATCCCTCTCGGGCGGCGAAAAGGCGCGGCTGCTGTTGGCGAAATTGATGGCCCTGCCATCGAACCTTTTGGTGCTGGACGAGCCGACGAATGATCTGGACGTGGAAACGTTGGACCTGTTGCAAGATATCTTGTCTGACTATGACGGCACAGTGCTGCTGGTGTCGCACGACCGCGATTTTATTGACCGCATTGCCACGACGACAATCGCGCTGGAAGGGCAGGGCCGCGCCACCGCCTTTCCGGGCGGGTGGAGCGATTATGCGCGGCAAAGGGTTGTCGGGTTTGATACAGAAACCTTTGACAATGCCGCCAAGAAACCGGCTGCCCCCACATCTGCCCCGCCGCCTGTTAAGCCCAAATCGAAGCTGACCTTCACCGAGGCCAAGCGCCTTGAAACCCTGCCAGACCTGATCACCAAGGGCGAGGCGGAATTGGCCAAACTGTCCACCCTTTTGGAAGACCCCGCCTTGTTCACCCGCGATCCTGTAAAGTTTGGCAAAACCTCTGAGATGGTGGCCAAACTGCAAGCGGCCCTTCAGGCGCTTGAGGAAGAATGGATGGCGCTGGAGGAGAAGGCGGGGTAAGCGTTAAGCCCGAATAATTCGCTATTATTTGAAAAGCGCCTCAAAATCCCTGGGGCTAATGATGCGAATATCCATTCCACCCGCAATCATCTCTTCTGCTTTCCTCCACTTGCTAGACTTTGTTTCGCCCTCTACTAATTGTGCCTCATCGAGTTCACCAGTAACCAATAAGTTGCATTTCTTACTAACGCCATCCAGAACTTCAAAACCTAGGGTCAGAACCCATTAAAGTTCTTGTCATGGCCAGTTTTCACTGATTCATTTGTGTCACCTTGGGGGTGTCAAATGAGTGATCTTTACTGGCTTACGGACGAACAAATGGCGCG